>CAZAQN010000008.1:0-120040 GCA_964487345.1 uncultured Occallatibacter sp.
CACTGCGGGAGGCCCCGGCGGACGCCGAAGTGGCCAGCCACAAATTCCTTCTCCGAGCCGGCTATATGCGGCAGCTTGGCGCGGGCATTTACAGCTACCTTTTCCTCGGGCAGCGGTCTCTGAACAAAATCATCGGCATTGTGCGCGAGGAGATGGACAAGATCGGGCAGGAGTTTCTGCTGCCGGGCATTCTGCCCAAGGAGCCATGGGTCGAGAGCGGGCGCTGGACCGGCATGGGCGACAACATGTTTCGCCTCAAGGACCGCAAGGGTGCCGAGCTTTGCCTGGGAATGACGCATGAGGAGATCATGACGTCGATTGCGCGCAACGAGCTGCGAAGTTACAAGCAGCTGCCCCAGATCTGGTATCAGATTCAGACCAAGTATCGCGACGAGCCGCGGCCGAAGTCGGGGTTGCTGCGGGTCCGGCAGTTCACGATGAAGGACAGTTATTCGTTTGATCTTGATCAGGCGGGGCTCAGCAAGAGCTATGACCTGCATGATGCGGCGTATCGGCGGATTTTCACGCGCTGCGGGTTGAAATTCGTCGCAGTTGAAGCCGATTCGGGCGCCATGGGCGGATCGCAATCGCAGGAGTTCATGGTCTACACCGATGCGGGCGAGGACCTGATTGCCAGCTGTCCGGTCTGCGGCTACGCGGCGAATTTGGAGAAGGCGACATCGCAGCTTGAGCCGGTAGTGGAGATGGAGGCATCAGGAGACGGCAAACCGGATCTTGTGTTGACGCCGGGAATGGGCGCGATCGCGGATGTAGCGGAGTTCTTCAAGATTTCGCCGGCGAGCGATATCAAGTGCGTCGCTTACATGGCGCTGAAACGCGGGGCGGTGGCGAGAGATGGGACCGCGAAGGACACCTGGCATGGAGTGACGGCGTTTTTGCGTGGCGACCACCAGGTGAATGAGACCAAGCTGCTGGGCGCGATTGGAGCGGCGGAACTGCGCACGATGCAGACTGAAGAGCTGACGAAATACTTCAACGGGCCCGCGGGATTTCTGGGACCAGTGGGTTTGAAGCATGATGACGAGCCGCTGGGCGACGGGCTGACGGTGATTGTGGACAAGTCGCTCGAAGGGCGAAGGAACCTTGTCGCAGGCGCAAACAAGCTCGACTACCACTTGCGCAATGTGACTCCAGGTCGCGATTTTACGTGGACACTGAGCGCGGACATTCGCAGCGTAAACGAAGGCGAAGCGTGCCCAGTGGATTGTTGCAGTGGCACGCTGGTCGTCGGCAAAGCCGTCGAGGTCGGGCACATTTTCAAACTCGGCTACAAATATTCGGAATCGATGGGCACGCGCGTCCTGGACCCCAACGGCAAGGAAGTGATGCCCATTATGGGCAGCTACGGCATTGGCATCGAACGTATTCTGACGGCGGCGATTGAGCAGTCGCACGATGCAAACGGATTCTGGCTGAGGGAGTCGATTGCGCCGTTCACGGTCGTGGTGACGGTGACGAACGTGTCCGATGCGGCGTTGCGCGAGACCGGCGAAAAGCTGGCAGCGGAGCTTGAGGCGGCAGGACTCGATGTGCTGCTGGATGACAGAGACGAGCGCGCGGGCGTCAAATTTAAAGATGCCGATTTGGTTGGAATTCCATATCGCATTAACGTGGGCAAGAAGGCGGCCGGTGGCCAGGTGGAGCTGGTGACGCGAACCACGGCGACGAGTGTTGACGTAACGTTGGCTGAAGTCGTTGCGCATCTAAAGAGCCTGGTGCAGGAAGATGATTTGTTCGGCTCCAGCTTTTAACTTGCGACGCTGGATGAAAGCTTGGCGACAGCTGACAACGATGGATTCACGCGAAATCAACTAGAAGCTGGCAGCCAAAGCAAGGAGTGACGATGGCGTTGAAGATCAAGCTCGCGATGCCCTCGGGGAAGTTTCCCTGGGTAATGCTGGCATTGCGCGTTGCTCTGGTCGGCGTCGGGGTCGCGTCCGTTTTGATGGTCGGCTTGTGCAGCTTCTACTACCTGAAATACGAAGGAATAGTGAATGAGCGTCTGAAGCAGCCGCTGTTTGCCCAGACTGCCAGGATCTACGCAGCGCCTCGCGAAGTGCGACCGGGGCAAAAACTTGGGATCGAGTTGCTCGCAAATGAGCTGCGCGAGGCAGGCTACACGGGCGATGATGCCGCAAAAAAATCGCCGCTGGGCACCTATAGCGAAGATGGGCAATCCATCACTGTGCGTCCCGGGCCGCAGTCCTACCACTCCGAAGACTCCGCGACAATTCGCGTGAGCGGCCGCAAAGTTGAGTCGATCACCGATGATCATGGACAGGCGCTGGCCAGCTATGAACTGGAGCCCCTGTTAATCACAGGGCTCAGCGATGCCAATCGCATCAAGCGGCGCCTGGTGACGTATGACGAGTTGCCGCCGAACCTGGTGCATGCGGTGGTAGCGATCGAAGACAGACGGTTTTTCGATCATGGCGGCGTCGATTACATCCGCATCCTGGGCGCGATTCGCAATGATCTGACGCCGGGGCACCATTACGTCGAGGGCGGGTCGACGCTGACCATGCAGCTGGCGCGCGGATTTTTTCTTACACCGGAGCGGCGAATCAAGCGCAAGTTGAAAGAGATCATCATTACTTTCCAGCTCGAGCATCGCTTCACGAAGAAGCAGATTTTTGAGATGTACGCGAATCAGATCAACCTGGGGCAGCGGGGTAGTTTTTCGATCAACGGATTCGGCGAAGCAGCACAGGCCTACTTCGGCAAAGATGTACGGCAGTTGGACCTGGCAGAGTGCGCGACGCTGGCGGGCGTAATTCAGAGCCCGAATCGGCTCAGCCCATTTCGTCATCCTGAGCGGGCGACGGAACGGCGCAACCTGGTGCTGGATACGATGGTCGAGATTGGCGCCATTACCAAGGACCAAGCGGAAGAGGCCAAGGAGCAGCCGATGCATCTGACGCCCGGCAGCGTAGATGCGAGCGAAGCTCCGTACTTTGTCGATCTGGTGCGCGACGAGTTGGTGCAGCGGCTAGGCGATCGCGACTTCAACGGCGAAGGATTACGGATTTACACGTCGCTCGATCCCGATCTGCAACAGATTGCAACGAGGGCCGTGGATACGACCGTACCCATCATCGATGCACAGGTCGACCGTCTGCATGCACGCGCCAAGAAGCTGGGGCAGCCATATGACAACATCTATCCGCAGGTGGCGCTCATCGCGCTGAATCCCCACACGGGACAGATGCTGGCGCTGGTGGGCGGACGCAGTTACGGAACATCGCAGTTAAATCATGCAGTGGCGCATCGGCCGACAGGTTCCATCTTCAAGCCGTTCGTCTATGCGGCTGCGTTCGCCACTGCCGCCGAAGGTACCATGCTGGCGGGACAGGATCACCTGTTTTCGCCGGTCACTACGCTCAACGACCAGCAGACGACCTACGGCGAGGGCACCGAATACGAATACACTCCCCGCAATATGCACGGGCAGTATCACGACCAGGTGACTGCGCGCTACGCGCTCCAGCGGTCGCTCAACAACGCAACCATCGGCCTGGCATCGATGGTGGGATTCGATCGCGTCGCGGCACTGGCGCGCGATGCGGGCATCAAGAGCGCGCGCGGCACACCCTCGATGGCGATCGGATCCTATGACGCAACGCCTATGGATATGGCCGGCGCATACACCGTGTTCGCCAACAGCGGGCTGCGGCTCGATCCATGGATGTTGGCCAGCGTGCGCGCGCCTTCGGGCGACGTGATCCAGGATTACACGCCAAAGTCAAAGCAGGTTCTCGATCCACGCGTCGCATTTCTGACGACCAGCATGATGGAAGATGTGCTGCGCGGCGAAGGAACCGGTGCCGGGGTACGGAACATGGGCTTCGTCTCTCCGGCCGCAGGAAAGACGGGCACCAGCCACGACGCGTGGTTTGCTGGATTCACAACCAATTTGCTGTGCATAGTCTGGGTCGGCAACGACGACTATACCGATATCAAGCTCGAAGGAGCACATGCCGCCGCGCCGTTGTGGGCGGAGTTCATGAAGAAGGCGGTGCAGTTGCCGCAATATTCCGACACCCATGAATTCTCGGAACCGGATGGTGTAGAGGTGGTGAGTTTAGACAAGGCAACCAACCTGCTGAGTGACGCCGCCTGTCCGGATTCCTACGATGCAGCGTTCCTTGACGGTACCGCGCCGACCGATCCTTGCGATCATCCGGCGGATCATCGGAATATCTTCCAGAAGATCTTTGGGATCGGCAAACCGAGCAATTGATGCCTGGCGGTTCGGCGCGCGGGCCTCCTCGGAACCGATTGAACCGGATAGAAACCAGAGTAAGGCTGTATGCTGATGCAGCACCTAAATCTCGGTTCTGACAGAAGTCGCCAGCCTGGAGATTCTCAAGGCGCGAACCCCCAAACTGAGAGATGGATCTCACTTTCCGCCCAGCTGCCGCACCTGACGCGCCCGCACTAGCGGCCTTGCACAACGCTGTCGCGGGAGATCTTACGCTTCGTTTCGGACGCGGCCCCTGGAGCTCGGCGACGTCCGAGAAGGGAGTGCTATTTGGGCTCCGGCACTCGATGATCCTTGTCGCATCCGCCGGCAAGGATATTGTTGCAACTCTCCATTTACCTACCAAGAAGCCGTGGGCCATCGACCGCACTTACTTCACTCCGGTCGAGAAATCTCTCTACTTGACCAACATGGCTGTTTCGCCAGTTCTGCAGCGTCAGGGAATTGGCCGGATGCTTATTGTGGAAGCCGAAAGACTGACGCGAGCATGGCCAGCGAACGCGATTCGCCTGGACGCATTCGATTCCGAAGCCGGCGCCGGCGCATTTTATGCAAAATGTGGTTTCAAAGAACGAGGCCGTGTGATCTATCGCAAAGCGCCGTTGATCTACTTTGAAATGGTCTTCTGATTGTCTGGTGCCAAGTCGTAGTTCTTCGCGGATCGTCTTCGCCGCCCACCCCAATTTACATTTCGTACTCCAGTCAACCGTCGATGTCGCGGCCGTCGGGCATGGGCTGGCATTGCTGACACCAAAAAGTCACGCGCGCGTCAGGGCCCTGGATGCGGCGGCGTATGCGCTCTCCGCAGCGGCGGCACGGCTCTCCATTGCGGCTATACACCCACAGGCTCTCACCGGGACTGGATTGATGTGTAGTGCGGCGGTGCTGCCCGCGATACGTGACAATCGTGTTGCCCGAATCTTCAAGGACATTGGACGCGACCAGCTTTTTTGAAGTGGCGATCAGTGTCGCAATTTGTTCCGCGCTGAGGTCCGCCACTTTGCAAAAGGGATTGACGCCGGTGACGAAGCAGACTTCCGACTTGAAGACGTTGCCGACACCGGCAAGCACATCCTGATGGAGCAGTACGTCGCCGATCTCTTCGTGGGCGCAGGCGAGCAGACGCTGCGCGGTGGCCTCTGCATCGAATTCTGCATTGAGCACATCCGTGGTCGACTGCGGAATGCGGCGGTCGCGCGCGAGTGATTGCACGGAGTGCATCTGTGCGACGGGAACGCGGAAACCGACGGCCTGACACACGGTGTTTTCGAGGACGATGCGCATATTGCGGCCGGGCTGCTGCCACGGCTCGCCGGGACGGTAGATATGCCAGCTGCCGCTCATGAGCATGTGCGTGACGAGAATGCCACCACCGGAGAAATTGATGAGCACCCACTTGCCGCGCGATTCAACGAGGTCGACCTCTTGGCCGGTGAGGGGGGTGTCGTCGTGAAAACGCGTGAGCAGCGGGTAGTTCGAGCGGAATCCAGTGATACGTCGGCCGGCGAGGGCACGGTTGAGGGCGCGCGCGGTGCGAAAGATGGTATCGCCTTCGGGCATTCTCTTTCTATTGAACCTCGTGCATCGGCGGTGGTGATAGAGGCAGTGGAATGCGGCGTAGATGCATGCCGAGCGGCCCTGAGTAGAAGCCTGCGTCCATGAGAAAGCGGCACATGAAGTGCGCGCCGACGGGCTGGCCATTGATGGTGGTGATGAGGACACCGCGGTGTCGGCCGCCCTGCATCCTCTGTTGCCCGCGATCGCAAAGAAAGTGGGCCAGACCGGCGGCGGCTTGCGAGCGTTCTGGCTCGTCGACGGGAAGGAAGACAAGGATATTTGGATTGTTGCGGCGGAGCCACGCCACAAGTTGGCCATTGCGCAGGATGACTTCGGCATAGGCGGCGCGGGTGAGGACTCTAGGGGCAGTTTCAGAGTCATCATCTATGACCGGCAGTTCGGGCCAGCGCAGCACGGAGCCATAGGGGTTCGCGGGATCGGTGGCGGCGAGTTGGACGAATTCGGGCTTCTCGGCTGGAGGCTCTGTGCGCAGCTGGCGCAGCAGATCGATGGCGGCGGGAAGAGCGAATTGAGTCGCGCCGAGACCCGCGACGAAATAGCCGCGGCGGATGCGGCCCGATTCTTCGAGGGCTTTCAGCACGTCGTAGACGGCGCTGAACCCTCCGGGAATATTTTCGGCGGCGACAGATTCGCGGGTGAGGATGCCATAGCGACTGAGGAGTTGCAGTGCCAAGGCATGGCTGGCCTCGGTCGACGTTGGAGCGCCTTCAGTTCCCTTCTGCGCGCGGATGGGAAGCAGCGACCAGCGGCCCTGTGCGTTGGGCGGCGTGGTGCGGCGGGAACGAAAGACCACTCCAGTTTGCAGTCGTCGTGCGGCACGGGCGCTGTCCGGTCGAAGAATATAGGCGCGAAGGGCGTGAAGCGAGTCGTTGGTGACTAGGCCCCGCCAGACCAGGCTCCAGAGAGCATCGATGGTTTCGCCGGGATAGCCGCCGCCGATAGCCTGATGGAGCGGATCGAAGAAGCTCGCGCCGGTCGACTCGAGGACCGCGAGAATCTTGGCTTCCTTTTCGTTCAGAGGCTCACTGACAGGCCGCGATTGTGCCAATAACGGAAGTTTATCGGCAAGGAAAAGAGCGATGCGTCCGTCGCGTTCGCCGATCGGCTCGACACCAGCCCATGCGACTTCACCGGCGGCGATAAGTGTGTCGAGTCCGGCGGGATCGTAGCCGGAGATGCGGGCGGGCAGGATTGCCGTTTCGAGAAGCGATGCGGGGATCGGTGCGCCCTGAAGATTCTCGATAGCGTCGAGGAGCGCGTCCAAATGAGCAGGCCCGCTGCGTCGCGGCGTCAGCAGGCCCTGCCAGTGGGCAAGGAAACGGGCAAGCGTGTGCTGCTCGACAGGCTCGACTTCGCGCCGAAGCTTGGCGAGCGATTTGCGGCGAATCTGGCGCAGGATTTCCGCATCGCACCACTCGCGATGAAGTCCTGTGGGGCGGAAGCCGCCTTCGAGGACGCGGCCTTCGGCAGTAAGCGAGCGGAGTACATTTTCGACGACTGCGGGATCGAGGGCGAATCGGTCGGCGGGTTCGCGCAACGTGAATGGGCCATGGGTGCGAGCATAGCGGCGCACGAGTTCGAGCACGGGCTGCGCAACCGGTTCGAGCAGAGCTGTGGGCAGGCCTGGGGGCAATGGGATTCCGAGGCCATCGCGATAGCGCGCGGCATCTTCGGCGGCCACGAGACGGCGTTCGCCGGCAATGCGCAGTTCGAGTAAACGGCGGGCGCGGATGAGCCTGTCTATTGATTCGAGCAGGGACGGGTCGGCGACACGACAGGCCATTTCCGCCCTGGAAAGGTCGCCGAGGCGAAGGCAGAGGTCATGGATACCGTCGGTGGTGCGGGCGCGGTAGTTTTCGGAGAGGCACTGCGCGGTCTCTTCAACTTCGGCGATGGCGTCGGGGTCGAGAAGTTCGCGCAGGTCTGCTTCGCCAAGGAGTTCGCGGAGCTGCTCCTGATCGATGGTGAGGGCCTGGGCTCGCCGTTCCGCCAAAGGCGCATCGCCGTCATATAGAAAATTGGCGACGTAGCTGAAGAGCAGCGATGAAGCGAAGGGCGAAGGCTTTCGAGTCTCAACAATGTGCACGCGGAGCTGGCGCTGTTCAATGGCGCGCAGGGTTTCAAGCAGCGCGGGCATGTCGAAGAAGTCGCGCAGGCATTCGCGGTAGGCCTCGAGCAGAAGCGGGAACGACGGATAGCGCGAGGCGACACTCAGCAGATCGTAGGATCGCTTGCGTAACTGCCAAAGCGGTGAGCGCTGGTCGGCGCGGCGACGCGGGAGCAGCAGCGCACGTCCGGCAGCTTCGCGGAAGCGGCCGGCGAAAAGCGCTGTCGAACCGAGCTGGCGGAGGACCAGCCGCATCGCTTCGGCAGATTCGATGAGGAACCAGTCGGGATCGGGCGGCTCGTCGGTGTCGGGGAAACGGAGAACGAAGCCGTCGTCGCCCCAGAGGGTTTCGACCTCGGGACCTCCCGAGGCACGGATGCGGGCGCTGACAGCCATGGCCCACGGGATGTGGATGCGGCTGCCAAAAGGCGTGAGAACGCAGACGCGCCAGTCACCGAGTTCGTCCCGGACGCGCTCAATCACAATGGTGCGGTCGTCAGGGACCTGGCCCGTCGCTGCCTCCTGATCGGCGAGGAATTGGAGTAGATTTTCAGCGGCGTTGGGGTCGAGGTCGTGTTCGGCGACAAGGCGGGTGAGAGCTGCGGGCTTCGGCAGGCCGCGCAGCTCGCGGACCAGCGCGCCGATGCGGCGGCCGAACTCAAGCGGGCGGCCGGGGCCGTCGCCTTTCCAAAAGGGCATTTTTCCGGGCTCGCCGGGAGCGGGGACGACGAGGACGCGGTCATGCGTGATGTCCTCAATGCGCCAGGTGGAGGCACCGAGGATGAAGGTCTCGTTGGGGTGTGATTCGAAGACCATCTCCTCGTCGAGTTCACCGACGCGGACGGATTTGCCTTCCGTGTGGGCCAGGAAAACACCGTAGAGGCCACGGTCGGGGATGGTGCCGGCGTTGAGAATGGCAAGACGGGCGGCGCCGTCGCGCGCGGTGACGACGTTGCGGATGCGGTCCCAAGTGAGACGAGGGCGGAGTTCGGCAAATTCGTCGGAGGGATAGCGACCGCTGAGAAGGTCGAGAACGCCTTCGAAGCTGGAGCGGGTGAGACCGCCGAAGGGCGCGGCGCGGCGCACCAGATCGTAGAGGAAATCGACTGAGACTTCGGGCTTCGGGTCAGGCGGCAGGACGGTACTCGGCTGGATGCGGCGGGGTTTCGTCGAGCGGAGCGCCTTGGGCATGTGCGGTGGTTGGGCGCAGATGGCAACAAGCTGCTGGCAGAGCACGTCAAGTGGATTGCGTGGGAAGCGGGTCGACTCGATGTGGCCCTCGTGCATCGCGCGGGTGACGGCAGCACAGGCAACAAGATCGGCACGGTATTTCGGGAAAAGAATGCCCTCGCTAACGGCATCGACCGAATGACCAGCTCGCCCGATGCGCTGCATGCCGCTGGCGACTGAGGGGGGTGCCTCGATCTGGATGACGAGATCCACGGCGCCCATGTCAATGCCGAGCTCCAGAGTCGAGGTAGCGCAGAGGGCTTTGATCTGGCCGGCTTTCAGCTGCTCCTCGATGACGGAGCGCTGGTAGGCGGCGAGGGAGCCATGGTGTGCGCGGGCGATCGGTTCGCCTGCCAAGTCGTTGAGCGCACCCGCAAGTCGCTCAGCGACCTGGCGACTGTTGACGAAGAGAATTGTGGAATTCCGCTCCCGAATCAGCTCGAGTAGACGAGGGTGAATAGCGTTCCAGATGGAGACACGGCGCGGCATTTGTGAGGCTGGGCCGCTGGGTAGTTCTTCGATGGCGTTCAGTCGCGCCATGTCTTCAACTGGAACTTCAACCCGTAGCTTTAACTGCTTGGGATAACTTGCGTTGACGATGGTTACAGGTCGATAGCAGAGCGGCTTTGTCTCGGGCAATTCAAGCCCGGCTTCCGCGATCGGAGAGAGCTCATCTGGCGCTTGAAGTTCGCGCATGGAACTAATTGATGGCGTGTACTCGACCGGCTCTGTGGACTTTGCGGCCGTTGCTTTTTCCACAGAGATTTCCACACCCCCGAGGAAGCGGGCTACTTCTTCGAGAGGCCGCTGTGTGGCGGAGAGTCCGATGCGCTGGAGGGGCTTCTTGATGAGAGCCTCGAGGCGCTCGAGCGAGAGGGCCAGGTGAGCACCGCGTTTGGTGGGGACGAGGGCGTGGATTTCGTCGATGATGACGGTGTCTACCGTCCGGAGCGCATCGGCCGCGCCGGAGGTGAGCATCAGGTAAAGCGATTCAGGGGTAGTAATGAGGATGTCGGCGGGGTGGCGGCGAAAGCGGGCGCGCTCGCGCTGGGGCGTGTCGCCGGTGCGGACACTGATATGCGGTTCGTGGAATGGGACGCCCCGGCGACGCGCCATGTTGGCAATGCCGGCGAGGGGCGACCGGAGGTTGCGCTCGACGTCGACGGCGAGGGCCTTGAGGGGCGAGACATAGACGATCTTGCAGCCACGTTTTGCACCTTCGGGATGTGGATGGAGCATGAGCCGGTCCAGACACCAAAGGAAGGCGGCTAGAGTTTTGCCAGTTCCCGTCGGGGCGAGTATTAAAGCACTCTCGCCGCGCGCGATGACGGGCCAGCCCAGACGCTGCGGAGCGGTGGGTGCGTCAAACACAGCACGGAACCACTCGGCCGTGACGGAGTGGAAGCAGAAAAACGGGTCGGTTCCATTCTTGCCGTCGGCAGAAAGCGGTCGATCAACAGAACCGCCGGAATGGTCCAGTTCGGGGTCGGAATTGGAAGGGCGGAGAGACATGCCTTTCAGAGAATAACGCGGGATGCGGCGAAGAGGAAGCGAAGAAAGCAGCGACCGGAGTTAGGGGACAGAAAACAGAAAAAAACTTGGTCCGCCTCCGTTCAGCTGCCGCGAAATTCATGAGTGACTTCAATGAGGCCGACGATGCGGCGGTTGAACTCTTCCAATTCCTCCGCCGGAATCCAATACTCGCGATGAACTCGGGAACCTGCGGTTTGCACGGGAAATTGTGCAAGATATTCGGTCTCAACCTGAAATCGAAGCACAGAACCCGTGCCGCCATCACGGGTGTTCCAGTCGCGCGCGCAATCTGAATGGCGTAGCTCTCTTCAAGAACCTGGTAGAAGATCGGCTGCTCGGGCAGGCGCGGAGGAAAAGCCCGGAAGGGCTGTCGCGAATAAGCGTGAGTTCGATTTCGCCGACAGGGCGATAAAGGGGGGTGACCGGTGCAGACGGTGCATCCTTCATTCATTCACTGTAATCACAATGCAATAGGCTCAGAGAAGCAGTTCTTCAACGCTGCTGGCAACTACGGTTGCCGGAGAGAGAATGCGCGAGCACCTCGCTACCGTTTTGACCGATTTTCGCCGGTATGGTCGTGGGATCGCCGTAGTCCGCATGGAAGGGATCCGGCGGCGGGTGGCGACCTACGGAGAAGTAGCGCGGCTGGCAGGGCGGTTTGCGGCATTGCTCGAGCAACGCGGCATCGGACCGGGCGACCGTGTACTGCTGTGGGCCGAGAACAGCGCTGAATGGGTGGCTGCCTTCTATGGGGTCATGCTGCGCGGAGCAATGGCCGTTCCTCTGGACGCATATGGGAGTGCGGAATTCGCAATTCGCGTGGCGGCCGATGTGAGGCCGAAGCTGGTGGTGGGTGATCGCGGTTTGCTCCGCAAGCTGGAAGGATCAGGGATCGGGGTTCAGGGATCGGAATTGTCCACGCTGGCGTTTGAAGACTGGCTCAGTTCCCTGCCCGAACACGAAGTGGGTCCGGTAAGCGGGCTGAACCACGCCACGCCGTTGCAGATTCTGTTCACGTCGGGAACAACCGGAGAGCCCAAAGGCATTGTGCATACGCATGGCAATGTGCTGGCCAGCGTGGAGCCGATCGAGCGGGGAGCGCAACCCTACATGCTCTACGAGCAGGTATTTCATCCGCTGCGGTTTCTGCACACGCTGCCGCTGAGCCACGTCTTCGGGCAGATGATGGGTCTGTGGGTTCCGGCGATCTTTGCCGCAGAAGTGCACTTCGAGAACCGGCTGGTGGCGCCGAGGCTGATCGAGACGATCAAGCGCGAACACATCAGTGTGCTGGCTGCGGTGCCACGGGTGATGGCGCTGTTGAAGTCACATCTCGAGGCGGCGCAGCCGGGATTGGGGGATCGCGTGGCTGCAGCCAGGGGCATGAATCCGTGGAAGCGCTGGTGGGTGTTTCGCGATGTGCACAGGTCGCTGGGTTTGAAGTTCTGGGCGCTGATTTCGGGTGGAGGCACGCTGACGGGGCCGCTCGAGCAGTTCTGGAATGCGATGGGCTTTGTGGTGGTGCAGGGCTACGGGATGACGGAAACCACGGCGTTGATCACATTGAATCATCCGTTCCATGTTGCAGGAGGGACAATCGGCAAGCCCCTGCCGGGACGCGAGGTAAAGCTGGGGCCGGACGGCGAGGTACTGGTGCGCGGGCCGATGATTTCAGATACGACGTGGAGCGGCGGTGAATTGAGGACACGCGAGAGCGAGTGGCTGGCCACGGGCGACATCGCGGAAAAGCAGGCGACGGGCGATCTGAAGTTCTTGGGACGCAAGAGCGAAGTGATTGTGACCGCGGCAGGGGTCAACATTCACCCGGAAGACTTGGAAGAAGCCATCGAGCAGGAACACGGAGTGGCGGGCTGCGCGGTGGTGCCTTTGGAGACGGCGAGCGGTCCCCAGGCGTACGCGGTGATCGCGGTGCGCGGCGCGGCGAGCCAGGCAGCGGAAGCCGTCGAGCACGCAAATGAAAGGCTGGCGGAGTTTCAGCGTGTGCGGCGATGGGCTGTGTGGCCGGAACCGGATCTGCCGCGAACGTCGACCGGCAAGGTGCGGCGCAAGACGGTGGCGGCGTGGGTTGCAGCGGCGCAGATCGCGACGGAAGAAAAGACAGCGATTGGCTACGCGGGCCTCTCCGCGGATGGAGATTGGCTGCGGGCATTGATTGCGGCCACCACGGGAGAAACGCCTCTCAGCGGAAGCGATGATGTGCGCCTGAGCGAGGACTTACATCTGGACAGCCTGGGGCGCTTGCAACTTGCAGCGGCTCTGGAGGAACGGCTGGGTGCCTTGCCGTCTGCGAATGCGTTGGATGAGGTGAGGACACTTGGCGAACTGCGAAAGCTGCTGGGCTGGGAAGGAGGCAGGGAACGGGGAACAGGGAATAGGGAGCCGAAAACGGGAGCTGGGCAACGGGGACTGAGGAAGCGAGACGAGAGAGCGGGGATCGGGAATCCAGTGTCAGAACCGGACATCGCAGGAACGAGTGAGGTGAAATTCTCAGGGGGCCTTGCGGCAGAAGACAATATTACGGCGAAGTACATTTATCCACGTTGGCCGTGGTGGGCGCCGGTTCGATGGATCAGGATCGCGTTCCTGGAGACAGTGGCACAACCGCTGGTGTGGTTTCTTGCGAATCCGCGCGTGGTAAGGCGCCGCGCATTCAACACTTCCGAACCGATGCTGGTGATTGGAAATCATGTCACCGCATTTGACGGGCCGCTGGTCGAGTACGCGCTCCCAGGCCGGATGCGGAGGCGCATGGCGGTAGCCATGGCTGGGGAAATGCTCGAAGATTACCGGCATTTCCGCAACCCGGAGCGAAAAGCCGGTCGGAATCGATTTATGCTGTTTGGGCCGATGGCCTATTTCCTTGTGACCGCGCTTTACAACGTGTTTCCGTTGCCGCGGCGCAGGGATTTTCAACGGAGCTTTGCGCATGCCGGAGAAGCGCTCGACCGTGGACTCAACGTGATGGTGTTTCCCGAAGGAACGCGTTCGGTAGGGGGAGAGCTGGCGCATTTTCGTCCGGGAATCGGGCTGCTCGTGAAGCAGGCACAGACTGCGGTGCTGCCGGTGGCTGTTCGCGGACTAGGCGAGCTGAAAGCGCAAGGACGCGGATGGTTTCGTTCCGGAAAAATTGAGGTGCACGTTGGGGAACCTTTGCGGTTTACCGCCGAGCAGACCGAGGGCGAGATTACGGCGCGCCTGCGTGCCGAGGTACAGCGGCTGCTTGGCGAACAGTAAGCAAGCAGATGCGATGAGAAACACTCTGCCTGCAAAGCGCGGGAATACCGAAAAGACCGTCCCTGCTCTACCGCGACGCCTCGTCCGGCACCACAAGTTCCGGCTCTCCAGGAATGCGTGGTAGCCGCGATCGGGAAACACCGTAAAACTCCTGCGCCGCGCCTCGATACCCGCTGCAACGAGCGAAGAGCTGAAGGCCAAGGCTGGTAGGAGCAATGTCGGTGCTTTCGATCGGGGAAAACGACTGAGATCTGACGTTGGTCGTGAGCAGTCCCAGATCGGAGAGATATTCAAGCTCCCGGTGAATCCGGATGAGATCGCGCGAACCCGTGATTTGCGTCATATCCCGAGCGGTCAATTGAATCGGGCGCGAAGAGATCCGCTCGAGGCCGGCCATGAATTTTGTGGCCTTGGTGCAGGCTGCGCTGAGGATCCGGACATGCGACGCAGTGAGTTGGCAAAGCAAGTTCGCGAAAGACAAATTCGATTCATCCCGCCCGTTGAGCGTACATGAGCTAGCCAGCAGGCCTGACCAGAGATGCTGCGTCGATTCTGCGTCGGCCCAGGAACCCTCTTCCACGATCCGCAAAACGATGGATGCAGGGGCGCGCAGCCCTTCCGCGTTCGAGGCGAAGGAGATCATCTTTTCAGCCGTGAGTATGATGGCCATCGCGCTCGCGACCCGGAAATTGCTCAGTCCTTCACGAAGCAGCCGCCCCGCTTCGTCAGCTGCGGCAGGAGAAACCCGGCCTAGGAACGCCAAGGCTCCCGCCATACGAAATTCGCGCAGAATGTCTTCGGGCTCGGTCTGTTCGGCCGCGCTTTTCAGGGGGCTCTCCCACAGGCGCAGATCCATCCCCGTGGGCAGGACGAAAGACATGGCGATTCCATCTTCGCCCCAGCGTACGGCCCTGGCCTGCACGGCAACTCTGCGTTCGAAGTGCCCCTCGAGCGGTCCCTTGCGCTGCAGGGTCATGGAGACCACGTCACCTGGGGCCCAGCGCTCCCGGGTTACGAGGTAAACGCCCGTGGAACTAATATCCCGAATGCCAGCCTGCTGCGGCAGTGTGCCAATCCAGAGATAGGCGGCGAGTTCAGGAGAATTCTTGCGTTCACTCCGGCGACGGTCCGGAGGCGAGTGCTTAAGGGACGAACCATTGACGAAGGTCATGGTAACTCCGGTCTGAGGGCTGTGGGGAATCAGGCGTTCGCTGAATTTTGTGAATTCGGCCGCAAGGAGCGGGGCAATGGGCTGAAGAGAATTACGGCCTTGTTTTTCACAAGAGGATTCTACTCCTGTAAATTCCTCTTTTGTACCAGAATTGCTGCCCCGTTTGGGCCAGGTACCCATTACTTTGGGCACTATCTGATCGGCTCAGGTAGAGAACGGGGCCGGAAGTGGCAAGTGCCACCAGCGAGAATGGCATTCCAGAGAGAAGGGTCGGAAGGCTGTTCGGCGGAGCCGAGGAAGAGAATACCGTCCGATGCTAGGAGCTTGTGGATACCGGCCATTAAGGTGCGGCGCGTCTCTTGCGAGAAATAGAGCATGACATTGCGCAGGAAGATGACATCAAAGCGCTCGTGAAACGGCAGCGGCGGCTGGCAAAGATTGGCTTGGCGGAAGTTGCAGAGCTGGCGGAGTTCGGGTTTGGCCACCCAGTCTTCGCCGACATGGTCGAAGTAGCGAACGACGTTGCGCGCGGGAAGACCGCGGTTCATTTCGATGCGGTGATACAGACCGTGACGCGCGCGCTCTACCACTTCATTGCAAATGTCGGTGCCCTCGATGCGGATGTTCCAGGTGGTGAGGGAAGGAAAGCTTTCTCGCAGCAGCATGGCGAGCGAGTAGCCTTCCTGCCCCGTGGAACAGGCCGCGCTCCAGAACCGGAGGGTGCGCGTCATGCGGCGGGCTTCGATCATCGCCGGCAGCAATTCGGTCCGGAGAAGTTCGAAGGGACGGCCATCGCGGAAAAAGCTGGTCTCGTTGATCGTCATTGCTTCGGCGATCGCACGCTCAAGCGACGCGTTCTTCCTGATCCGGAGATGCTCAACAAGTTCTTCGAGCTGCGTCATGCCCTCATTGCGCAACACCCGCGTGAGACGCGTCTCGAAAAGATAATCGCGGGAAGGGTCGAGCACGTTCTGCGATAACCGGCCGACAATCTCGCGCAGAAAGCCATAGTCAACGGATGCAGATGTAGCGATCACAGGGCCACCGCCTCTTGCACCTCGGTGCGTCCCCCTTGCGGCCGGCTCGCGAGCCGAGTGATCTCAGGAGCAATGTCCTGGAGGGAAAGAATGCGTTGGGCCAATCCTGCGCGTGCCACAGCGCCCGGCATGCCCCAAATAGCGCTCGTTGCCTGGTCTTGTGCCAGAACGGTTCCTCCTTGCTCGCGGATGAGACGGGAGCCGGCGAGTCCGTCGGAACCCATGCCAGTGAGGACGACAGCGAGTACGTTGGGGCCGTAGTGAGCGGCGGCAGTGCGGAAAAGCACATCGACCGCTGGTCGGCAATGGTTTTCCGGGGCCGCCTGGGTCAAGTGGAGCGTTGCCGGCCGGGCAGAACGGGCAGCGCCCAGGATTTCAAGGTGCCAGTTGCCGCGGGCGATGAAGATGTGGCCAGGACGCACCGGATCGCCCTCGGCGGCTTCGCTCACGTGGAGCGGACAACGCTGGCTAAGCCTCTCCGCAAGCAAACGCGTAAACAGCTCGGGCATGTGCTGGACAATGAGTACGGGCAGCGGGAAGCTGACAGGCAACGCCGGCAGGAGAATATCGAGCGCGGCGGGACCACCCGTCGAAACACCGATCACAAGCACCAAAGGCGTCGAGGTGATGGGCTGGTTCCGGACAACGGGCGCCGGTTCGGTGAATAGCGACGTGCGCGGTGCAAGAGGGGAGACAGGAGCCGTGCGCAAGCTCGTCGTGAGGGCGGAAATCTTGGGAAGAAGATCGTGTGCGAGAGCCTTGATGGCTTCCGCCGCGCTCGCCTGGCCCGCCGGCTTGGCAACATAGTCCGAAGCACCGCTGGCCAACGCCTCAATAGTGACGCGCGCGCCTCGTTGAGTGAGCGAACTGCACATGATGACTGGCATACGGTGCCCGCCTCCGCGGAGCTTGCGCAAGGTCGCGAGTCCGTCCATCACCGGCATTTCGACATCGAGCAAGATCAGGTCAGGACTAAGACTCTTGACCATGCCCAAGGCGGATTCGCCATCGGCGGCGGTACCGCTCACCTCGAATTCGCCACTGCTGCGAATGACGGAGCGCAAAAGGTTCCGCATCACCGCCG
The DNA here is from genome assembly GCA_964487345.1 of uncultured Occallatibacter sp. GTDB lineage: Bacteria > Acidobacteriota > Terriglobia > Terriglobales > Acidobacteriaceae > Telmatobacter. Next base: position 17,278 of record CAZAQN010000008.1, read on the forward strand.
AATCGTCGACGATGAGGATGCGCGTGCGTCGACCGTTGGCCATGAACTATGCCTCCGCCAAACCGAGCATGGCCAGTTTTTCTCCCAATGCTTCGCCGTCGAACGGCTTCATCAAATACTCGTCAGCACCGGCGTCGAGGGCGCGAATGATGAAATCGTTCTCGGCTTCGGTGGTGACCATCATGACCTTGATCCCCAAAAATCCGCGCGCGCGCAATTGGGTCAGCATGTCGAGGCCATTCATGACAGGCATGTTCCAATCAACCAGCGCAAGGTCGAACGGTTTTCCACCCAGGACAAGATCCAACGCCGCCTGGCCATCGCCCGCTTCCTCGCAGTCGATTCCCTTCTCTTCCAGCAGACCGCGCACATAGCCGCGCACAAAGCGCGAGTCGTCCACAATGAGTGCTCGCATAGGCCTCTCCGCAGCGCTAGGCTGCCTCGGCTACGCCGAGCCGAACCGGATCCAGACGCTCTGGGTCAAGCATGACCATCAAGGCATTCTGAAGCTTATAAGCCCCGGCGATCAGGTCCCTGCGGGCCTCGTCAAGGGTCGATGGGTTGGGTTCGAAATCGGCTGCAGGAACGGTCAAAACCTCGCCGACCGAATCGACGAGCAGGCCGAAACATCCGCCGGAGCTCTCGAGAACCAGAATGTCCTGGGGCCCATCGAGAGGCGGCATGCGCAGCAGCTGGCGAAGGCTCACCGCGGTGAGAACATCCCCGCGGTAATGAACCAATCCGCCGACGAAGCTGGGAGCAAGGGGCACGGGCTGCGGCCGGGCTCCGCCGACAATTTCGAGAATGTGGCTGATCGGCATGCCGTAAAGCGCGCTACCGAGGCGCACCGAACAGATCTCCACCAGCGCCGATGCCGATTTGTCTTTGCGCCGCGCTGCAGCTGCTACTTGATTGCTCATTGCATTGCCTCCGCAGTTGGGCTCCACTCGTTCGGGTCTGATTCATCGGCCACGAGGTCGGCGATGCCTCCAAGATTGACCCCACCGGTGACACACTCCTTGAGGAGCGTTACGCCCTGCGTGCGCAAGGTGGTGCCGGCTTCATAGAGTTCCGCGCCGGTGGCCACGTCGAGCACATGCGAGACCGCGATGCCGACGTGCCGGGTCCCTTCGCGGCAGACCACCACCACAATTTGTGCTTCGGGATTGCCCTCGGAGGCAGCCAGTACGCCGCCCGTATCGTCGACCGGAAGCAACTGGCCGTCGAAATTGATGACCGGACGCACGCCGACGTATTCGATGCGCGACATGGGCATCTGCTCGATACGAAGCACGTCGCCTAGCGGCACGGCTGCCTTACGTCCCGCAGCTTCTACAAGTAGATACTCCGCGCCTTTGCCGACATCCGCGGCATCTTCTCCCGACAACCGCGTTGCTTCCTCTTCAGTGGTCATGGTTACTCCGGCTTTCATCGCGATGGCGCTCGGGTCAAGAATGAGAGCCAGGTCGCCGCTGCCCAGAACCGTGGCGCCCGAATAGAGACCGATGCCCTTGAGTGCAACGGAAAGAGGCTTGACGACGATCTCTTCCGGATCGGCTAAGCCGTCCACGACCAGGCCAAAGCGGCGTCCATCGGCGTCGAGAATTGCGATGAAACTGTCGCGGTCGCGGGCTCGGTCCGCCGATGCCGCGGGGGTGAGCAGTCGATCTAAAAAGACCAGAGGAAGCAGTTTGCCGCGCAACCGGTAAAGCGGCGCATCTTCGATCCACTCGATCGTTGTGGCAGCCTGTTCGGGCGTAACGTGCACCAGCTCTGAGAGCGCGCCCTGGGGCAAAGCAAAGCTTTGATGGACGCTGCGCACAATGAGTGCGGGAATAATCGCCAATGTCAACGGAATGCGCAGGCGAAGCGTGGTGCCTTTGCCGACGCGGGAGTCGATCTCGACCTTGCCGCCAATCTTCTCCACATTGGTCTTCACCACATCCATTCCCACTCCGCGTCCGCTCACATTGGTGACAGCAGTAGCAGTGGAGAATCCAGGAAGGAAAATCAGCTGGAGCAGTTCGCGCTCGGGTTGAAGGGCGGCAAGGTCGCCAGAAATGAGCCCTCGTTCGATAGCTTTCGCACGCACCTTTTCGACCGCGATCCCCGCACCGTCGTCGGAGACTTCGATGATGACGTGGCTGCCTTCCTGCATGGCGCGCAGACGGAGAGTTCCTTCCGGGTCTTTGCCCGCTGTCTCGCGCACATCAGGCGGTTCGATGCCGTGATCGAGCGAGTTCCGTACCGCGTGCGTGAGCGGGTCCTTGATGGCTTCAAGAAGACTCTTGTCTAGCTCCGTCTCCTGGCCTTCCATTTGCAGGCGAACGCGGCGATGCAGCGATTGCGCCAGATCACGCACGATACGGGGCATTTTCGAAAAGACATTGGATACCGGCTGCATGCGGGCCTTCATGACCGACTCGCGCAGATCGGCGGTGACCATATCCAGGCGGCGCGAAAGCAGCGTCATCTTGGGATCGGCCGAGGTTGCCTGCAAAACCTGATTGCGGGTCAGAACCAGTTCGCCCACAAGGTTCATCATCCGGTTGAGCAGCGCGACATCAACGCGTAGCGTGCTTTCGGCAGCCGAAGTTCCGGGTGCAGCCTTGGCGCGCGTGGCCTCGGCTTCGGCGCTTTCGGGCGGCGGAGGGAGTATCGGAGGCGCGGACGCCTTAGGCGCGGCGACTTCGACCGCGGCCACCGGTTCCTTATGGACAACTGCGGCAGGAAGCTCTACCGGGGCAGCCGGCTTGGACGCGGCGTGGGCATTGGCCGAAGCGGAGTGCGCGTGAGCTCCTTGTTTATGTGCATCCGACTTGGCTGGAGCCTGCAACTGTTCGAGGGTCTCGATCATTGCGGCGTCGCTGCCGTCGCCCTCCGAGTCCTCGGCTTCAATGGTTTTGAGAATGGAGCGAAGCCCGTCAAGAAGATGGAGCAAAGCGGTGATGATGGGTGCGCTGACCTTGAGCTTGCCTTCGCGCAGCATGCCCAACAAGTTTTCGCCCGAATGGGCGAGCTCTTCGAGGCGTTTGAAGCCGAGGAAGCCGGTGGTTCCCTTGATGGTATGCACCGAACGGAAGATGTCCGCCAGCAGGGCGGCATCGTCCGGCCGCTCCTCCAGGTCGGTCAGACAGCGTTCCATGCGGTCCAGCCCTTCCTGGCTTTCAATCAGGAATTCTCTCGTCAATTCATCCATTGCGTCGATGTATCCGCTTTCCGGCGAAAGAAGCCAGCGCGGAATCTCCCAATGGCCTTATCGGATGGATGGGTTTTAACTTGAGGGCGTCGGAGTCAAAACGGACCGCAAGGCCGGAACCGGTGAGTCTCAGTTTTCGGGGGGCATCTCGACGGGGTCGATGACAAGAACGTCAATCGGGCTCTTCTCCGGCTTTATGGCGAGCCCAAGTTGTTCACGCAGTGCTGTGAAGACGGAGGGCGGCGCGTCGAGAACCGAGGTCCCCTCGAATCTGACCAAGGGTGAATAGAAATGTGACTGCTCCTCTCCGGTGTACATGGAGAACGGTCATGCTTTAGCCTCAAGATTCAATCCGGTTTGGAGCATGGGGACTGCAATGGTGACGACGATTTTAGCCGACGCGGCGCTCAATAATCTGCTGGCGATGGCGCGCGAAGCAGCCGAGAAATCCTATTCGCCCTATTCCGGCTTTAAAGTGGGAGCAGCGTTGCAGCTTGCGAACGGCGAAATCGTCACCGGCACCAATGTCGAGAATGTGAGCTACGGGCTGACGATCTGCGCCGAGAGAGCAGCCGTGGTGCAGGCGGTTTCTCGGTTTGGGCCGGAGATTCGCATCAATGCCGTCGCAATTGCGAACTTGAACAACGCAGCAAGCCCGCCATGCGGCGCGTGCCGGCAGGTGCTGGCGGAGTTCACGGAACCGGGTGCGACCGTCGCGTTTCCCCTCGCCGAAAGCCTGCGTGTGATGCCGTTTGCAGAGATCATGCCCTTCGCCACGGAACTCAAGTTGAAATGAAGCGGACACAGGAATGAGCGAAACCGAACGAATAGGTGCCACTCAGGATCGAACGCGTTTGCACATGATCGACCTGATCCGGAAGAAGCGCGACGGTGGAACGCTCGATGCGCGCGAGCTGAGTTTTCTGGTCGCGGGTGCGGCCAATGAGTCGATTCCCCTGGAGCAGCTCGCCGCGTGGCTGATGGCGGCTTGGCTGCGCGGCCTTTCGCTGGAAGAGACGCGGTCGATGGCGATGGCCATGCGCGATTCCGGCGAGAAGTTCGATCCGCGCAATCTCGGCAAAGTTGCAGTGGACAAGCACTCAACGGGAGGCGTCGGAGACAAGACAAGTTTCCTGGTGGCTCCGCTGGCAGCTGCGTGCGGACTCGCAGTGCCCATGATCAGCGGCCGCGCTCTAGGCCACACCGGCGGAACACTGGACAAACTGGAGGCGATTCCAGGCTACCGGACGGCGCTCACGTTGGCTGAATTTGAAGCCGTGCTGAAGCGATGCGGCGCATCGATCGTGAGCCAGACACCGACGCTGGTTCCAGCCGACCGTGTGCTCTATGCGCTGCGGGACCGGACGGGGACGGTTGAGAATCCGGGATTGATCTGCGCATCGATTCTGAGCAAGAAGCTGGCCGCGGGATTAAACGCACTTGTGCTCGATGTGAAGACGGGATCGGGAGCATTTCTGCGTAAGCGGGAGGATGCGGACTATCTTGCCGCATTGATGGTGGCGACCGCCGAAGCTGCAGGAACGCGCACCGCGGCGTTGATGACCGACATGGGCCAGCCGCTAGGACGCATGGCTGGCAACTGGATCGAGATCGTCGAATGTGTGGAGTTGCTGCGCGGCGAGCGGATCGCGGAGAGCGAGGATGTCCGCGAGCTGTCGTTGCTGCTCGCGGGCTGGATGATTCACTTGGGCGGGAAAGCAGACACACCGCAGGCAGGCTATCGATTGGCTGAGGCGGCGCTCATGGATGGCTCGGCATTGAGCGCGTTCTTCAAAATGGTGGATGCGCAGGGGGGCGACATTTCGGTCTTCGATGACCTGAGGGGATTCCACAAGCCAGGCGCAACCGAGATTCTGGAAGCATGGAAGAACGGTTACGTCGCGGAGATGGACACGACAGCGCTTGGATGGGCAGTGCAGCGGCTCGGCGCAGGGCGCGAGAAGGCCGGTGAGCCAGTGGACCCGCATGCGGGGATTGAATTCCATGCGAAGCGCGGGGCGCGCGTGGAAAGGGGACAGCTGTTGGCGACGCTGTATGCGACGAAGCAAGAAATGTTGGCCGAGCCGCTGGATCTGATCAGAAAGGCAGTGACGATTGCGGAGACTGCGCCAGAAATGGTGCCGCTGGTCAGCGGCGTGTTTACAAGGGAATCGGCCGAGTCTTTTCTCGCGTCTCATGCCGCTTCGTAGTCTCATTCCGCGTGCCGATTTGTCGAGAACGAATGCGTCGCGGGCCTAAACCGGGAAGCTCATCTCTTCAATTCGCGCCGGCGATTGATCGTAGTAGCTATACCGGATCCAACGTGGCCGCACAACGAGATGGACGAGACCGGGCCAGTTAAGACGCGCAGGACCATCCGGCCAGACGGCAAAGTAGACTTCGCGATAGCGATCTAACGCGTCGCCCTGCGGCTCGGACGCGATCCCTTCGAATTGCACGGTCTGTTCTCCGCTCCACCAAATAACAAACGAGCACGAAGGACGCGCGGCAAGGTTAGCGTACTTTCTCGTGGTCTTCAATGTGTCGAAGACAATCTCGAGTTCCGGCGTAACCGCAATGCCAACCAACGCCGATTGGGGAGCTCCATCGTTCGCGATTGACGAAACCACTCCATAACGCGACAGCGTCATAACGGAATAAAGAGCTGACTTGTCCATAGGGCGCTCACTGAAGACCCGAATTATAGAGCATGGCGCGCAACAGAATGCGATAAGGTAATCGAAAGCAATTCTTGCATTCCTGGAGAGAAGCATTGGGCCGATTTACCGGTGTGCTGGGGATACTGGCCGTGCTGCTGGCGGCGTGGCTGGGCTCGACCAATCGCGGGCGCGTTCGCTGGCGCACGGTGGCATGGGGTCTGAGCCTGCAACTCATCTTTGCGTTCCTGGTCCTGCGGTTCGACTTCGGACAGCGCGCCATGGCATGGGCCGGCGACGTGGTCAACAGCATGTTGGCCTGCACACAGGCAGGCACTAAGGTCTTGTTTGGCGCGCTGGGCACCCCGAACACATCTCTCGGCTCTATCTTCGCGTTCCAGGTTCTGCCGACAATCATCTTTATCTCCGCGTTTTTTGCTGTCCTCTACCACATTGGGCTGATGCAGATCATCATTCGGGGCCTCGCGTGGGTGATGCTGAAGACAATGCGGATCTCCGGTGCCGAGAGCATGAATGTGGCGGCATCGATCTTCATGGGGCAGACGGAAGCGCCGTTGACGATCCGTCCTTTTCTTGCCAAAGCCACACGCAGCGAGCTGATGACCATCATGACTAGCGGCATGGCGCATGTGTCGGGCGGCATCATGGCGATGTACATCGCTCAGGGTATCGAAGCGCGGCATCTCCTCTCGGCAGTCATAATGACTTCGCCGGGAACGATCGTGATGGCCAAGATGCTGGTGCCGGAGACGGAGATTCCGGCGACGGAAGGGCGAGTGGTGATCCCTGAGAACGAGGAGCACAAGGATGAGAACCTGATCGGCGCAATTGCGCGTGGCACCATTGACGGCGGCAAGCTGGCGATGAATGTGGCCATCATGTTGATCAGCTTTCTTGCATTAGTGGCGCTGCTCGACAACTTGCTCGGCTGGGTGCACATGCACGCGGGGTTTCACTGGCTACCAGGGAGTCTCGGTGAGATCCTGGGATTCGTGTTTGCGCCGGTGGCTTGGCTCATCGGTGTGCCTTGGCGCGATTGCGGGGTTATCGGCAATCTGCTTGGCACCCGTATGGCGCTGAACGAGGTCATCGCCTACATCGCACTCGGAACTCACAAGGCGACCCTGGATCCGCGCTCGTTCACCATCGCGACATTCGCACTTTGCGGGTTTGCGAATCTTGGATCGATTGGGATGCAGATCGGCGGCATCGGCGCGTTGGTGCCGGAGCGACGCAACGACCTTGCGCGCCTCGGCGTACGGGCAATGTTGGCGGGCACGATGGCCAATTTGATTTCAGCATCGATTGCGGGCATGTTTCTGGGGTAGCGGAAAGTTACCTGGCGCACTTCGATAAAAATGATATTCTTTGCGTAGGTTCTGAAGAATTATTGTGTTATAAACACCTAATTTTACAAGTTTTATCGCCTCCATCCCCAAGTCTTATCCACCTTCATCCCAACGCAATCAAGCGGACCCGCATCACATCACAGGTGGACGGGATTGCAATGGAAAAGGCAATCTGGATTTCGATATGTTCGGCTTCGTCGCTGCTGCTGACCGGCTGCGTGCGCGGACAGGCACAGTCGCAGCCGCCCGCGGCACAGACTCAGGTTCAGCCGCAGGAAAAGCCAGCGCCGCCGACTCCGTTGGCGGAGGAAAAAGCTGAGCTGGGCGATGATGAGACCTGGGATCCAGTGTGGGACAAGATCGTCGAGGACGCACTGCCTGCCGATTTGCTGTCCCCGAAGGTGGCGAAAGACGTCAAGAGCTTTTGTCCGCGTTTCAATGCGCTAGCGGAGCCGGACAAGCGCGCGTACTGGGCATATTTCTTTCAGGCGCTATCGGGAGCAGAAGCGGGACTGCGGCCAACTGCGGACGTGCGCCACACGGAGCCGGAAGTCGCCGTGGTGGATGGCGTGAGCCATCGCATGGTGCGCAGTGAAGGCCTGCTACAGCTGACTTATGAGGACGCGGACCGATATGGCTGCGATTTCGATTGGGATGACGACAAGGAATTGCCGGAACATGATCCGCAGAAAACGATTCTGCAGCCGAAGAACAATTTGCAATGCGGGGTGAAGATCCTTTCCAACCAGTTGATCGACCAGCGCAAGCCGCTGCTGACGCGATCGAGCTACTGGTCCACGTTGCGGCCCGGATTCCCCGGCAACAGCACTTTTGTGAAGCAGATGGCGAATACTCCTCTTGCGTGCGGCCGAATTCGTGGGCGCCGCGAAGCGCTGAGCGAGGCGGGTTCGGCTTCAGCGGCCGGACCAGTGGCCAAATCTTTGCCCCCCTCCCACTGAGGATTCCAACAAAAGTTTGGTGGATCAGTTTATGGCAGGAATTCACACGGCACCGGAAGCACGCCTCGCATCTCAAGCGGGTCGCAAGATAAAACGTCACGGCACAAGGTTCTGGATGATCGGGACGGCGGTTGCGGTGTTTGCGTTGCTGGTGGCCGGTGCTTTTTTCGCAAATGCACATTGGCCGTATCGCTACAGGATCGTGAAGCCGATGCTGGAGGGTGTGCTCGGGAGCCAGGTGCAGATATCGAGCTACCACCGCACGTATTTCCCACATCCGGGATTCGTTGCAATCGGGCTCACGCTGCGGCGTAAATCCGCGCCAGATCTTCCGCCGCTGGGGTCGGCTGATGAGTTGGTTGTACAAGGAAGGTGGGCAGACTTGCTAATGCTCCGTCCGCGCGTAGCGCTCGTAGACATCACAGCACTGCACATTGTTGTGCCTGCAATTGGGAGCCACGCCAATCGCGAGGACTTTCCACCCGGAAGCGCCTCGGACTTCAGCGGACCGGACACCTTGATCGATGAATTGAGAATTCACCGAAGCGTTCTCGACATCATGCGCCAAAATGGTGAGCGGTATTCGTTCCCGATTATGGAACTGGACATTCGCAATTTTCAGAAGGGGCGCGCGAATGCTTATACGGTGAATATGCAGAATGCGCGGCCATGGGGCATCATTCAGTCCACGGGCAGTTTTGGCCCGCTGATCGCACAGGACCTCGGCAAGACGCCGGTATCGGGCACATTCTCATTTTCCTCGGTAAAGCTAAGCGACGTTGGAGACGTCCGCGGAACACTGACCACCTCCGGCTCCTTCCGCGGTCCCCTTGCGGCGATGGCAGCCACGGCGAATGCCGAGACTCCAGACTTCGCCGTGCACCGCGGCAAGCCCACGCCGGCGCGCGGAGACGTTCGATGCACGGTGAACGGCCTGACGGGAGAAGTGGTCTTCGACCGTGTTGCGGTGGAGAGCGGGGAGACGACGATCGTTGCCAGTGGCGGCATCCTAGGATCGCCAAAGATCGCAAACCTCGATGTCTCTGTGTTGAAGGGACGCACCGAGGACGTACTTCGTCCGTTCATTCAAGACAACATTCCGGTCACCGGGCCAATGTGGCTTCGCGCTCATGCCTATGTCGCACCTGCCCATGAGGGAGCCGGTTTTCTTGAGCGTCTTTACGTCACTGGGGCTTTTGATGTGCCCGCCGAACGTGCTACCGATGAAGCGACTGAGGAGAATCTCTCGAAGTTCAGCCAGCGTGCGCAGAAAAGCAAAGCGGGCGCCGCAAACGACGAATCCCCGCAGAATGGAAACACCGATGCCCTTACTTCGTTGAAGGGCACCGCACAAATCCGAGATGGAATTGCTTCGTCGCCGCGCCTGACATTTAAGATCGCCGGCGCGCAGGCGACTCTGAATGGCACATTCAATTTCCACGGTGAGGTTGCACATCTGACCGGCAATCTCGCGATGCAGTCCGACATTTCTCACGCCGCGACCGGTTTCAAGTCAGTGCTTTTGAAGCCGCTGGATCCCTTCCTGAAAAAACGCAAGGCGGGGGCAGTGATTCCCATCGCAGTTACGGGCGGACCAGGCCATTACCAGATTTCCCAGGATCTCTTGCATATGAAGTGACGGACGGCTCAAGCCCCAATTGAGGGGCGAAGGTCCAGGCGCTATTGGTGAGCGACTCCCCGCAGGCGCCGCATGCGATAGAAGAGCGTGAGAAACGTAACCGTGCCGCAACTGAGCAGACTGGCGGCCATGCCGAGGATCAACGAGAGGTCCTGCTGAAAGAGGCCGTGGACGATACCGATGGCCTGCAGAACGCTGAAGCCGCCGAATGTGATCAGCGAAATGCCTTCATCGGTTTTCTTGCGCCACACCGCGAGCGCCTGCGGCACGAAGAGCAAGGCATTGCACAACAGGCCCAGTCCGAAAATCACAGCAACGATTTGTTTCATGCGCGCATTCTCCCGAGGGTGCTCGTCGCGGCGTTGTTGTCCGGCGCATCGTCAAGCAGAAAAGCGCGCTGCACCTCTCGCCTTTGCCTTGGCTGCTTCTTCTTCACGTGTGCGGGGCGTCGCATTGGTTTCGAGCGAGCGCAATAAGCGCGTGGAAACCGCCGTCACCTCGTCGACAGCAAGCGAGAACGCACTTTCATTCGCCTTGGAGGGCCGGGTGAACCCACTGATCTTGCGCACGAACTGAAGCGAAGCGGCGCGAATCTCCTCGTCCGTCACTGGCGGATCGAAATTAAACAGAATTTTGATATTCCTGCACATTTCGGGCGGTCCTCCCCTCCGCATTGCGGATTCGACGCAATACGGTAACGTTTCCTACTCTACTGCGAATGGGGTAGAGATTTGAGCGCGTGCAAAATTGTAAGATTTCAAGAAGCGCATCCATTGGACTCGCGGGATTACCTTATGACCTATTTCGAAGCAGTTGCAGAGGCAGCAAAGTTTCTACAGGACAAGCTGGGACCGCTGACGCCGAAGGTGGGCGTAGTTCTGGGGTCGGGGCTTGGGGCTGTAGCCAGCAGCGTGACCGAAGCAGTTTACGTTTCGTACCGCGAGATTCCCCATTTTCCGCAATCGACCGTGGAAGGACACACCGGCCGCGTTGTCGCGGGCCGCCTGGGCGGCACACCGGTGATTGTGCTGCAGGGCCGCGTGCATTTTTACGAAGGCTACACGCCGGCGCAAGTGACGTTCCCGATGCGCGTGCTGGGAGTCCTCGGCATCGAGGCGGTGATACTGACCAATGCGGCAGGAGGCATTGACGAGAGCTACGAACTGGGCCAACTCGTGGCGTTGTCCGATCACATCAACATGATGGGATGGAATCCGTTGGTGGGCCCGAATGAGCCTCGCTTTGCGCAGAAGAAAAATGCCGGACTTCGTTTTTTCGATATGACAGAAGCCTACTCACAGCGTCTGCGCGCGCTGGCAAAGCAAGCCGCGCACGATGAATGCATCACGATCGAGGAAGGTGTCTATCTTGCCGTGAGCGGGCCAAGCTTTGAGACGCCTGCGGAGATTCGTGCGTTTCGAACGATGGGAGCCACCCTGGTCGGCATGTCGACCGTGCCCGAGACGATCGTGGCGCGCCATATGGGCATCGAAGTGCTCGGAATCTCGTGCGTGACCAACAAGGCGGCTGGCCTGAATAGTCGACCGTTGAGCCACGAAGAAGTTTTCGAGACGGGCAGGCTGGTGGAGCGGCGGCTTTCGGGCGTGGTGGAAAAGCTGGTGGTTTGGATGGCGACAATGGTGGAAGCCGAATCGTGATCGAGTCCGACCCTGCCCTCTCCGGCCAGGCGGCGCGGCTGCCGTTTCCGCCGGTGGTATTGGGGATCGCGGGCGCTTCCGGGTCGGGAAAAACGACGCTGGCATTCGAGCTGGCGCGTGCTCTGGGCGGGATTCATTTCCCTTTGGACAACTACTATCGCGATCTCTCGCATTTGCCGTTCGAGGAACGGGTGCGCCAGAACTTCGATGACCCCGAGCTGATTGAGAGTTCGCTTTTGGAAGCGCATGTGGCGGCGCTCGCACGTGGCGAAGTGATTGAGCGGCCCGTCTACGATTTTTCATCCTACATTCGAGTCCCGAGGGAAACCGAGGCCGTACGCGCTGGCGCATCGCTGATCGTGGAAGGTTTGTTTGCCCTGTACTATCCGGAACTTTTACCCCTGTACCAAATGCGCGTTTACGTCGATACACCGGACGCGGTTTGTTTTGAGCGGCGGCTCAGACGGGATATCGACCAACGCGGGCGGACCGAGGCGTCCGTGCAGCGGCAGTTTGAGGCGATGGTCCGGCCTTCGAGTCTTCGCTATGTGCGCCCCTCGGCGAAAAACGCCGACCTGATCATCGATGGCGCCGAAGCCCTGGATTGGAAGGTCGAACAGGTACTGGCCGCGATGCGAGAGCGTCAACTGCTGCGCACAGCGGGCTGAACTCCGATCAAAACTGACCATGATCTCGAAAACTGAGTGAACTTAATCACACCTTTGGAGGCCCGAATACGCCTAAGGTGGTACAGCTATTTCGATCCATTCCGAAGTATTCTCGCTCCAAGTGATGGTATTGATTCCTTCACGAAAGATTCACCCTGGAACAACCCTTCGTTGGCACGCGAACGCTATTTTGAGAATAAGTATGAACAGATGGCTAACAGCATCGAAGAGCCAACTCATCGAGTCGTTGCAGGCGGGAATTTCTCCGCAGCGGCTGGCTCTGACTCTTGCGCTCGGATTTGCCGTCGGTTGTTTGCCAGTGATTGGAATCCCCACTGCTTTGTGCGCCATGCTTGCCATTGGTTTGCGCCTAAATTTGCCCGCGATTCAGGCTGCCAATTATTTGGCGATGCCGCTGCAGCTGATGCTGATTTTGCCGTTCGTCCGGATGGGCGGTTGGATGTTTTCATCGGGGCAGCAGTACAGGCTGGCAGCAACGCCAATGCATGCCTCGCTGATTGGAATGCTGAGGGCTTCAGGAAACGTGGCGAGTCACACGCTGGCAGCATGGCTCGTGATTGCAGGGCCGATGGTGCTGCTGATGACTTTGGTTTTGACTCCGGTTTTGCAGCGGGTTCCGGCTCTGGCAAGCGAGCGCGGAGAGTAAGGCGCTGCATTGAGGGTTATTTAACTTAAATTACGTTACATATTTTTAGAGCACCTTAGACACTTAGAGAACGTTAGATACTTTGGGGTCAATAGATAGAGCAAGCTCAGGGGAAGGGCCCACCTTCGGTGCGATCACCATCTCACCGATGGTGGGCAGCAGTTTAAAGAGAACCACCTTTTGAGCCAGCCCAATTCCAGTCAATCCGCATCTCAGTCCAAAACCTCAGCCGGCTTCGACTAGGCCGTAGCGGCGCTGCCAGGCCTCTTTGAGGCGGGCCCAAACACGCGCCCGCTCGGTCTCGGTGCCTTCGGCTTCCCTGCCCTTTTCCGTTGCAGCGTTGGCGAAGCGGTCGGCCTCCTGTTTGGCGAGTTCGAGCAGCTGACGATCCCGCAGCAGATTGGCGACGCGAAAGTCGGGAAGCCCGGCCTGCCGGGTGCCGAAGAATTCGCCGGGACCCCGCATGGCAAGATCGAGCTCGGCCAGCTCGAATCCATCCTGCGTACGGACCATGGCATTGAGGCGCTCTTCCGCGAGGGGCGTGACATGATCCCCGGTGATGAGAATGCAGTAGCTCTTTGCGGCGCCGCGGCCGACACGTCCCCTCAGCTGATGTAGCTGCGCGAGGCCGAAGCGTTCGGCGTGCTCTACCACCATGACAGATGCATTGGGGACATCGACGCCCACTTCGATGACGGTAGTAGCGACGAGCACATCGATTTCGCCGCGCTGGAACCGCCGCATGATGACTTCCTTTTCATCCGCGTCGAGGCGGCCATGCAACAAGCCGAGGCGCAATCCGGAGAGCGGGCCAGTTCGGAGTTTCTCGTGCATCTCCACGGCTGACTTCAGGCCCGATTTTGCACCGGGGATGGCTTCCTGGACTGCTCGAGGAAATAGCTCCGGCGGTGCCTTACGGGCGCTCGCTTTTTTGGGCGCGGCAGGAGCTTCGATCGCTGCCTCGGCAGGATCGTGCGAAAAGTCCAGCTCAGGCTGATCGTCGCGGGTCCCTTCAATGACCGGATAGACGATATAAGCTTGCCGACCTTTCGCCACCTGCTTGCGCACAAAGTCCCAAACCTCTCCAGATCGCTCACCCGGAACGCGGCGCGTGACGATGGGTGTGCGACCGGGCGGCAATTCGTCGAGGACGCTGACGTCCAGATCGCCATAAAGCGAGAGCGCGAGGGTGCGCGGGATCGGAGTCGCCGTCATGACGAGTACGTCGGGCTCCGGCTGATTCGGCTTCTTCATCAGCTTGAAGCGCTGCAAAACACCGAAGCGATGCTGCTCGTCGACGACAACCAGGCCGAGCCGGTCAAATTCAACTTTCTCTTCAATCAGCGCATGCGTCCCGATGACCAACTGCGCCTCGCCGCGATTGATCAGGCCCCGATTGGCGCGCTTGCGATCTTCGTCGAGTGAGCCGGTAAGCAGCACGATGCGATAGCGGCGTGAAGAACGCTCAAGCAGCTTGCGAGCGGCAAGAAAATGCTGCGTGGCTAGGATCTCCGTGGGAGCCATGAGCGCAGCCTGATAGCCGTTCTCCATCGCCACTAGCATGGCTTGGAAAGCGACGATCGTCTTGCCGGAGCCAACGTCGCCTTGCAGCAAACGACGCATGGGGCTTGGTTGCCGCATGTCCGCAACGATTTCGCCCAGGGTGCGCTTTTGCGCGGTGGTGGGATGGAACGGCAACACTTCGCGGATGGCCTCGCGGACTTTGTCGGTGGTGGCAAAGCTGACGCCCGTGCGCTCACGCATGCGGCGGCGCTTGAGTTCGAGCCCGAGTTCAAGAAAAAAAAGCTCTTCAAAGATGAGGCGGCGATGGGCCGGCGTGCTGGAGGATTGCAGTTGGGAGGGAGGCGTTCCTTCCGGAGGAAAGTGCACTTCGCGCAAGGCCGTTTCACGGTTGGGCATCGCGAGACGGGTGAGCATGGCCTGGGGCAGGCATTCTGGAACGGTGCCACGCATGGATTCGAGGAGATGAAAGATGACTTTGCGCTGCCAGCGCGAGGCGAGACGGCTGCCCCCCAGCGACTCGTACACAGGCGTGATGCGTCCGACCTCGAGAAGACGCGTTTCCGCGTCGTCGCCCGCATCGGGCAGCAATTCCCACTGCGGCTGGATCATTTTCAGATTGCTTGTGGAGCGGGAAGGTTCAACTTTGCCGTAGACCGCGATGGTCTGGCCGGCGTGGAACTTGCCATCGAGCCAGGTCGCGTGAAACCAGACGCACTTGAGCGCAAGCCGGCCCTGGCCGACCGTTAGCTCGAAAAGCGGCATGCGCTTGGTCCGCATCAAAATGGCGCCGCGGACCTCGGCAATGATGCTGGCGGTTTCGCCCGGCTTCAGCTCGTCGATGCTGCGAGGATTCTGCCGGTCTTCGTAGCGAAACGGCAGATGGTAGAGCAAGTCCTCGGCCGTTTTAATGTTCTTGGCTTCGAGCAATTCGGCGATGTGGGGGCCGACGCCGCGCACGTACATCACCGGAGTATCCAGACCGGGCACACCCTGGATGCTAATGCATTGCGTTGCGGGACGAAGATCGAGCACATGAGAGCAACGTGGAAAACCGGGGCCCAGCGCCTCAAATGGCGGGATAGAATGCGGTCCATGAAGCGGGAAAACGTCGCCGCGCCGAACCAAGCGCCGATCTGAAGGAGGATTCTGTGACGAGCGTTGCAGCCATCATGGCCAGCTTGAAGAGCAAGGGCAGCGAGAAGACCCGCAAGATTTACGCGCGGCATGGCATGGCGCCTGAGCGCGTTTTCGGCGTCAGCGTCGCAGACCTGAAGGTTATCGCAAAATCGATCAAAGGGCAGCAGGACTTGGCCTGCCAACTTTATGCGACCGGCACGATGGACGCGATGTACCTGGCCGGAATGATCGCGGATGGATCGAAGATGACGCGCGCGCAGCTGAATGCGTGGGCCGAAAGCGCCGCCGGGCTGCAGATGATCTCCGAGTACACCGTTCCCTGGGTGGCCGTCGAACATCCGGAAGCGCGGGAGGTTGCGCTTGCATGGATGAAGTCAGGCCGAGAATATATGGCCACTTCGGGCTGGTGCA
The DNA here is from genome assembly GCA_964487345.1 of uncultured Occallatibacter sp. Classification (GTDB taxonomy): domain Bacteria; phylum Acidobacteriota; class Terriglobia; order Terriglobales; family Acidobacteriaceae; genus Telmatobacter. The sequence continues at coordinate 33,167 of CAZAQN010000008.1, forward strand.
CCTACGCCGGAATCGTCGCACTACGGCCGGACGACAAATTGAATCTTGCCGAAATCGAAGAGCTGCTTGGGAAGATCGCCAAGGAGATCCACAAGGCTCCGAATCGCGTGCGTTACACGATGAACGGATTTGCGATCGCCGTGGGAACCTATGTTAAACCGCTCGTGCCGCAAGCGAAGAAAGTGGCCCGCCAGATCGGCGCGGTTCAAATAGAGATGGGAGACACAGCCTGCAAAGTGCCACTCGCTTTGGCGTCGATCGAAAAAGCCGAAGCTGCGGGCCGAGCCGGGGAGAAGCGCAAGACTATCCGCTGTTAGTTCTTGTCAGATTGGAAGAGGGATCGGGTTACGTCAGCTCTCGGTGAGGGCATTGCGGGCGCTGCGCACTTCGGCGGCAAGAACGGCCAGCAGCTTAATCGAGAGAGCCGGATTGCTGAGCATCAGATCGGAAAAATCTTCGCGGCTGACGAATCCGAGCTCGGCTCCCTTCGATGCCTTACCGGTAAGAGAATACGGCTGATTGCCGATGAACCCAGGCAAGCCGAGTAGCGCACCGGCGCTGACGGGGGTGCTCATGATTGTCTCCCCACTCTGCGAAGTCATGCTCAAGGTGGCCGATCCGGCGCGAAGAACGTAGAGGCCGGAAGGCAAGTCGCCCTGGTTGAAAAGGATGCGATCTTCGTCGCAGACAATCAAGGTGGAACGCTTTTCGAGTGCGTCGAGTAACTCCTTATCGGCAACAAAGGCTGATGGATCAAGTTTCAAGGGAAGAACTCCACGCGCCTCAGAATGGGAAAGCTGGGGCCCAGGTCTCAACGGCGCGTGAGAAATCGTGACATTTCCCAACTGCAATTCTTGTGATGAACGTCACAACGTGGTGTTCAATGATTCAGTAGCGAACGAGATACGGCCTCGGGCGTCATTCCGCGGCGAGCGCTTACTGCCTTGGAGACGACGGCGCCGGAGTGCACGCCGGGGAAACTTCCGTAGTGCCGCTCGTTTTGGCAAACAGGAGGTATTCGCCTTGCCATGCTTTTTCGTGCATCACGATCTTCCAACCGGGTGAGTTTTCAAGCAGGTACGTGATCGGCAGGTCATCCTTCAGGAGAGCGTGGTCGACGCGGTATTTGTCCATGAGCTCATAGGCGTTGAAGGCCATCATGATACTGCGATAGTCCTTCATGACCCCGAGATGTTCAAAGCTGTCAAAACGCGAGTCAATAAAGCTGGACTTGGACTGGAAGGCCATGCGCCCACCCACATAATCCAAGTCAAGCGTTCGCCACGACGGCTCAATCGCCGCAATTTCGTGCACGGGAAACATCATCTCCAACATCTTCTCGAGTGCCGCCCCGCTCGGAAACATGTAGATCATCACGGCCAGTGCGCCGGTAGCCAGGAGGAAATTCATCGCCGGGATGGTTTTGGTATCCGACTCGCTGCTGAAGCTGCGGGCAAGGTCCCTGGCCAACATCGGCGCGGTCAGAACGGCCGCGAGGTAACAAAAACGCACATGCGCGATCGCGGCGTACCAGGCGAGAAAGACGAAGGCCATTTCATAAATCTTCCATTTGCGCCCGCGAATGCAGTTGGCCACCACCATCACGGCAATGGCGACAATGACGCCCTTGCCTTCCATGTTGGATAGATTCAATGGCTGCCACTCGGCGATGGTGGAAACGCTCAGCTTCTGATTCATCATCATGTCCAGCGGGCTCCACATCAAACGCCAGCCATAAGGATTGACGATCAGTGCAGCAACGCAGGCCGCAAAGATGGCGAGAAACCGGTTGCGTTCGGAGGGTGTGAAGGCCTTCTGCTCAAAGACGCCGAGGCTCACCGGAAATAGGCCGCAAGCAATGTACATCGCCAGCAAAACGAGGCCGACGAACCACGTGCCATGGAGGTTGATCCAGAGGCAGAACAGAGGAGGCAGCAGCCAGAGCCAGCCTTTGTTTCCCCGATCGGCGGCTTCGAGGATCGCCAGTTCAGCGGACATGGCGAGGTAGGCGAACTCGATCATCCGCGGACCGGAGTTCACCGTCATCAGCACAAAGGCGATGGCAGCCGACCAAAGGGCGGCATCCGCGCTGCGGCCCACCCAATATCCACGCCAATAGACGAAGAGAATATTGGCCGCCAGGGCAAACCACGTGACGACGTAAATCCCGCGCAAACCGAAGGCCTGGTAGCTGAACCAATAAGCCAATTCCGAAAGCCATTCCCAGTCGATCCAGGGCTGGCCAGCAGCGGTAAACGAATAGGGATCCGTGTGGATGAAGTGGTGCTGCGTCACAAGGATGCGCGCGTTGGCCAGATGCCACCAGATATCGGGATCGACAAGGAGGGTTCGCGCGTAATTCAGAGTGGCCGCGGCAACCATCGGCAGCATAACCAGGATCGCCATATTCATCAAGTGCCGGGAATAGAGGCGAACCCGCGGGGCGGAAGTTTCTTGGGCCGTACCCCCGGCGGCAACGGTGGGCTCGGCTGCAGCGGCGTCCATATGCAATACAGTATCCGCGTGTTTACTGGATTGGTAAGCGTGCGAGACAGAAAACCGGCTTTCGAACCAACGATGGTAACGTGAGCTCACGAACTATCAAGCGAGGGGTGCCTATGGGCAACGAGGATGAGGGAGACGCCTCGTTTCTAACCAGGTTGATGCGAAAGAAGACGGAACGCAGAGGATCGACAAATCCGCGCAATTCTCGTTAAATTTCGGTATTTATGCGAGATAGCTGGGTAGGAGGCACGGCAAGCGATGCAAAATTGCCGATGAGCAAGCGGACAAACGAGCCATGGGCTGGGCTGGAAGGTGATCTCGGCCCTACGATAAAGGCATGCCTGCCGAGAAGCCTCCTCCCTTTCGGCACTGTTACCTCCGTGCCGCCAGGAGACACCGGTGGGGTATTGACCGAACGGTACCAGGCGGCGAAAATCACGATCACGTGGTGCGTTCGAAAAGTTAACGAAAGATGATTAACTCGAACAATTTCCCCGAAGAAGCATCCAGGCAGACTCTTCGATTCCAGAGAGGTTGCAAGAGTCCAGCACGCCATTGGGCGTGCCTTCGAACGACGCCAACCTTGATTTTGGCGCGACTGGGAAATGAGACGGAATACCTATGATCCGGATTGGCCTGCTTTCGGAAGATCGTGCGCTGCAAACCCTTCTTGCGTCCGCCCTCGGGAAAGAGTTCCAGGTGGATTTGGCAACAAGCGAGGCGGACATTGCGCGCTGGATCGATTCGTCGGAACGCGACGTGCTAATCCTCGATCTAAATTCGAACAACGGTCTGATGAAGGAACGAGTCGAGTGCTCGCGGCGGATCATCGCACAGCCGATTCCGGCTGTGGTAATGGCAGACGACGGCCTCCGCTCCACGGCACTCGAGCTTGTGCGGCTGGGAGCCTATGGTTACTGCCGCCGGCCACCTTCAATTCGAGAGCTGAAGGCTATGCTCTGCCGGGCGAGTGAAAATTCCCTGCTCAGGCGCCAGTTGCAGACTGTGCAGCAGCGTGCGGAAACGGCAACCAATTGCGACCGCCTGATTGGCGCCAGCCCCCAGATCCGGCAGGTATATCAACTGGTTCACCGCGTAGCGAACCTGAATGCCTCCGTGCTCGTAACCGGCGAAAGCGGCACCGGCAAAGAGCTGATTGCGCGCGCGATTCACAATCTTGGTTCCCGGTCAGAGAAGCCATTTGTTGCGGTCTCGTGCGGAGCCATTCCGGAGACGCTGATTGAAGCCGAGTTGTTTGGCCACGAAAAGGGTGCGTTTACTGGAACAGTCGGCGCGCGAGAAGGCTATTTTGAACAGGCGCGCGACGGTACGCTTTTTCTGGATGAAATCGGCGATCTAAGCCTCTACACGCAGGTGAAGTTGCTGCGCGTGTTGCAGCAGATGGAATTCAGCCGCTTGGGCAGCAGCCGCTTGATCCCCTTGAAAGCGCGATTGATTTTTGCCACCCACCAGGATCTGGCCAAGCTGGTTGCAGAAGGAAAATTCCGCCAGGATCTTTACTACCGCATCAACGTGATGAAAATCGTTTCGCCGGCGCTATCCGATCATGTGGAGGATATTCCTCAGATCGCTAACCATTATCTGCAACATTATGCGCAGATGTTCCAAAAGCCGATGCAGTCGATTACTGCGGAAGCAATGGCGATGCTGCAAGGCTATTCCTGGCCGGGAAATGTGCGCGAGTTAGAAAACACCATTCAACGGGCCATCATTCTTGCTCCGGGCATGACGATTCGTCCCGAGGATCTTCCCCTGAACCTGCATGCGGACAAGATCATCGACATTAGCGAATACAACCCGGAGTGCTCTTTTGAGCGCCAGCTCCGCGACTATAAAGTAAAGCTTGCTTTCGATGCTGTGCGCGACAACAACGGCAACAAGACGCTCGCGGCCCGCAGCCTGGGCATCTCTCGCGCGTATTTACATCGCCTGATCCGGCTCGCCGAACCGGACGTTCTTTTCGAACCCGAGAACGTTGGCTCGGAATCGGCTTCGGCTTAGAATTTAGCCATTTTGCATCGCCGATTTCGACGCGCGAAAACTCTCATTCCAGTATTGCGGTGGGTGAAAGATCCTGGCCGCTGAGGTAGCTCGGTAGTACACAGTTAGCCTCCCGGATAACTCACGGAATGACTCAGATTGAACTGCTATAGTGCGTACATAATGTCAAGGCGATGGGCGGTACTGGTTGCGCTGTTTGCATTGATGCACGCAGGAGCGGCGATAGCGGTGCAAGACGCAACCGATTCTTCAACACCTCGCTCAACCCCAGACAGCTCCATCCCACAAACGTCTCAGAAAGCCAATCCGACGGCCGACGGCAGCACCGCCGTGAATCCCGCAACCGCCGAGAATTCGAATCCCAACCAGCCGCAGATTATCGTGAACCCACCCGCGCCTGCACCCGTGGAATGGGGGTGGCGCCAACAGGTGACGTGGGGCGCAACCATCGTGCTCGCGGTTCTTGGCTATGTAGGCATCATGCTTGCGCTCCGCACATTGAAAAGTATTGATCGGCACCTGGAGTCCGGCGGCGCAGTCACAAAGGTGGCAATGGACACCGCCAATGCAGCGCTCGCACTGGCCCAGGCGATTGCGAGTTCCGAAAGACCGTGGATCGTGGTAACGATCGAGCCTTTTCTCACCATGGAAAACAGCTTCAAAGTGATGGCCTCGAACCGGGGACGCAGCCCGGCGCGGATCGTCTCTTCGGTCGATCAGGTGAGAATCACGGTGGATGAAACCAATCTGCCCAAGGCGCCGGAGTTCGAGAAGGTGGCGCCCGGAGACGAGCCCGAGCCGATCGTTCTGCTTCCCGGCGAAGCCACGGGAATTTGGGCGCTCAACCGCGAAGATCTCGGAACGATCTGCAAGAGCCCCGAAGTGCTGAAAAAGGTGGAGCGCTGGCAGGAGACTCTCTTTCTCTTCGGCCGGATTCAGTACATGGAGCTCTCCGCCGTGGGCGAGAATCAGATGCACGAAACGTTCTGGTGCTGCCGCTACATCCATGGGGAAAAGAGCAGCGCGCTCGTGATGGCGGGACCTCCGGCATACAACCGGCACAGCTGATCGCGACCGGGTCTGTCCTGGGACCTTCGCGATCGCCCTTGCGTTTTTCAACGCAGCCGATCTATCCAATCCAGCTTTGCTACACTTCTCGCTGACTCTCGCGCCACCGTCTTCCCCAATTTCGAATACATAAAACTGCAGGAGATTGAATGCCCGTTGTCGAACTCGTACGAGTGACCAAGGCTTACGAGAACAAGGTCGCGGTGCGTGATTTGAGCCTGTCGCTTGAGGCGGGTCAGATGTTCGGGCTACTGGGACCAAACGGCGCCGGCAAAACCAGTTCGATTCGCATGATGATGGGCATCACCCTGCCCGACTCGGGCCAGGTGAATCTTTTTGGAAAACCGTTCGAGCGGAAGAGTCTTGAGCGAGTCGGCTATCTGCCGGAAGAGCGCGGCCTCTACAAGAAAATGAAAGTCCTGGAGCAGCTGGTCTTCTTCGGCGAGTTGCACGGACTCACAGCGGGTGAAGCGCGCAAGCGGGCTGCGGACTGGGCCAAACGACTTGAGATCGATGAAGCGCTCCTTAAGAAGACTGAGGAGCTTTCCAAGGGTATGCAGCAGAAGATCCAGTTCATTGCAGCGCTGCTGCACGATCCGGATCTGATTGTGATGGACGAGCCCTTCAGCGGCCTCGATCCAGTGAACGCCAAACTACTGGAGAAGACCCTCCTCGAGCTGAAAGACCAGGGCAAAGCGATTGTGTTTTCGACCCACCGCATGGACCAGGTGGAGAAGCTGTGCGATTCAATTTGCCTCGTCGACAAAGGCGAAGCGGTACTGGCTGGACGGATGCGGGAGATCAAATCGCGCTACGAACGGAATCATGTGGTTGTTGAGTTTGAGGGAAACGACAAGTTTCTGACCAGCCCGGAAATCGCCGAGGCAAAAAACTTCTCCGGGCATGCGGAGATTCGTCTCAAGCAGCACGGCGACGCGCAGAAACTGCTGCAGGAAGCATCGGCAGGAGCCACGATCTATCGCTTCGAACTGGTCGAGCCATCGCTGGAAGAGATCTTCATCTGGACAGTGGGAGGCAAAGCAGATGCGTAATATTCTGCTGATCGCAAGACGCGAATATCTGGAGCAGGTCCGTGGGCGAGCCTTCCGGATGACGACCATTGGCCTGCCCGCCGTGTTCGCCCTGATCCTTGGCGTGGGCTACCTCTCAAGTCTCGGCTTGGGTGCCAACAGGCACATGGCCGTGGCAGCGCCAGATGCCGTGTTGGCGAATGCAATACGCAATCAACTCGTAGGCGATAAGGAGGCCAAGGCGCGGATCGACGTGTTTGTACAGCCCACCGAGGAGCAACGAGCCGCGCTGGTGACCCAGGTGCACACCGACCAACTCGATGGGCTGCTGTGGGTCGAAACCTCGCCAGGAAGAATTCCTACCGGCACATTCGTCTCGCAATCTTCGGGCGATTTCATCACCGCGGCGCGGCTCAAATCGGCGTTGACGCACGCGGTGTTGGATGAACGGCTGATGGGCGGGGGAATGAAGCAGGGTGACGCGGACACGCTTGTGGACGGCGTGCCGCTCGACACCTGGCAGGTGAAAAAAGATGGCAGCCTGGTGAAGACGAACGCCGAGTCCTCGCTTTGGAAAGGCTATGTGATGGCCCTTCTGCTTTCGATGACCACCATGATTTACGGCATGAACGTGGCGCGCTCGATCATTCAGGAAAAGACCTCGCGCATTTTTGAAGTCATGCTGGCGATTGCAAAGCCCGGCGATATGCTGGCGGGAAAACTGATCGGCGTGGGCGCCGTGGGATTGACGCAGATTGCGATTTGGCTCGCGGCTGGCGCGGTGATTCTGTTCTCGCCGTTAGCGGCTGCCATCATGACAGGCGAATTGGCTGTGCACTTCACGTGGACCGAAGCGGTGTTGTTTCCGGTGTACTTTGTGTTGGGCTACCTGCTCTACAGTTCCCTCTTTGCCGGGCTCGCGGCGACCTGCGAAACCGAGCAGGAACTGCAGATGTACATGCCGCTTGCCGCGGCGCCCACCTGGCTGAGCTTCGCGCTGATCCTGCTGGTCATCAACGACTCGAATTCCTTCTGGTCCGTGGCGGCTTCGCTTTTTCCGCCGACCGCGCCGGTCATCATGTTTTTGCGCATGGCTTCGGAGATCCCGCCCGCATGGCAGCTCGCTTTATCGATCGGGCTGATGGTAGTCAGCATCTGGGGTGTGTTGTGGTTCTCGACCCGGCTCTATCGCGTGGGCATTCTGATGTACGGAAAACGCGCTACATTGCCGGAGCTGATGCGCTGGCTGCGGTACAGCTGAGTGCCATCGCAACGCGAGCTCAACCCGCACCGCTAAAATCGTTAGAGTGACTTCCGAAGCGAGCCCCAAATTCACCGTTGGTCAACGCATTGTGCTGGCCATCGTTCCGCGCATTGTGTGGGCTCTGCTCAGCGTGGTTGGCCGCACGTGGCGCTTCGACGTAATCGGCGAACCGGGCGTCATCCCGGTACGAGAGGGGAAAAAGGCAGGCCCTGAGATCTACTGCTTCTGGCATCAATGCGTTCTTCCCTGCGCATTTTATTTTCGCGGGTCCGGCGCTGTGATCCTGATCAGCAAGAGCTTCGACGGCGAGCTCATTACACGGATTCTCAGGATGTTTGGCTTCGATGCCGTGCGCGGTTCGAGTTCCCGTGGTGCGCGCGAAGGCCTTCTCGGCTTGGCCCACATCATCGAGTCTGGACGGACCGCGATCTTCACCGCGGATGGACCGCGCGGGCCTATTTATCAAACAAAATTGGGGCCGATCAAATTGGCACAGATGACAGGCGCGCCCATCGGGGCATTTCACCTGGAGCCTCGAAGAGCCACAATTCTCAAATCGTGGGATCGCTTCCTGGTTCCCATGCCCTTTACGCGGATCTGTGTGAGCTGGGCAAACTGGACGAAGGTTCCTGCAGATTTGCCAACGGAAGAATTCGAGGCGAAACGAGCCGAATTGAATGCGGCGATCGAGAGGGCGCGCCTCCGCGCGTACTCGCGCATCGGAAAGGTTGTGTCATGAGCCTTCCGGAGAGCGGCCTTCAAAGTAGCCTTCGTGTTGCGGATTTCGATTTCGATCTACCGGAAGAGCTGATCGCGCAGCATCCTCCAGCAGAACGGGGACAAAGCCGCATGCTGGTGATGGACCGAGCCAATGGAAAGCTTCGCGACAGGCGATTCAGCGAATTTCCTGCCCTGCTGCGGCCCGGCGATCTGTTGGTGCTGAACGACAGCCGCGTCATTCCAGCGCGCTTGTATGCAAAGCGGACGAAAGCGCCAGACCGGCACGATGCGGGCGATCAGGACCAGAGCGCCATGGTCGAAGTTCTATTGACCGAGCCTGCGGGCGCTGGTGCGTGGAAAGCGCTGGTGAAACCGGGCAGAAAAGTCGGGATCGGTGAGCGGCTGGTCTTTCCGACAGCCTCGGGCCAGATCGCGCTCGAAGCCGAGGTGGTTGAGTGGGGCGGATTCGGCGAGCGCGTTCTGCGCTTTGCGCCAGCCGAGGACTTCTACGCGGCACTCGAACAGATTGGGCATATTCCGCTGCCACCCTACATTCGGCGCGAAGATGCCATCGAAGATCGTGAGCGCTATCAAACGGTCTTTGCGCAGGAGCGCGGGTCGGTGGCTGCGCCGACCGCAGGCCTGCATTTCACAAGCTCCGTGCTCGAGGCGATTGCGGCCAGGGGAGTGGAGATTGCGCATGTCACCCTGCATGTGGGCCTGGGCACCTTCGCGCCTCTCCGGGTCGGGCGCATCGACGAGGTGCGGCTCCACTGTGAGTCCTACAGCATACCAGCAGCGACAGCCGAGGCCGTCAACCGCGCAAGGCAGGAGCGCCGCAGGATTGTCGCTGTCGGAACGACCGTAGTGCGCACGCTGGAGGCAGCCGCGATCGAGGCGGATGAAGGATCGCTGCCGCCGCACTCCGGGAAGACCGACATTTTCATCCAGCCCGGATTTCAATTTCGTATTGTCAACGCGTTGTTAACGAACTTTCATACGCCAAAGTCGAGTTTGCTCATCTTGGTAAGCGCATTCGCCGGCCGCGAGCATGTCCTGGCGGCTTACACTCATGCGGTCGCTAAGAGCTATCGTTTCTTCAGCTACGGAGATTGTATGTTTCTGACCTAAGTAACGCGAAGGTAGAATTCGAAACACACCATTCAGCAGTTCACCATTACACTTTCCCTATCTTTCATCGGTTTTGCTTTGAGTCGCCTCGGTAAGAGGGATCGAGTTTTGCCACCGAGGCGGGAGGGGTCACTCCAGACGGAGGACGGTGCGCGTCGCACTGCAGGGAATCAAGAATTGCACCGGCATAGCTTCAGTTTGTAGTAGGACGCAGCTCTCGAATGAATGGGATTGACAGCGAGTTTCTACGGAGTTAGCAGCCGTCTTTTAACTCGATAAACGCTTTCTGAGCGGTTCAACAGTGTAACCCTACTGCTTCACCAGGGATTGTATGCCGTAAACAGCCGTGTACACCGAATTGTTACAACTTCAGTGTATCGCGTTGAATTAATACACCTTGACTTATCATGATTTGGAGGGACAATTGCATATATAGAGAAGTATTTCGTATTCACTGTGAGGAATGAGGGGGGCTGAGTTGCACTCGATCGCGTGGTGGCCGACTGTTCTCGTTCTTGCTGTGTCCACCTTCACCGATTTACGCAGCCGACGCATTCCAAACTGGCTGGTGCTGCCTTTTTTGGCAGTCGGCATCATTGTGTCCTTCGCTCCCAACGGCTGGCACGGAATCGGAATCGGCCAGAGTCTTGAAGGGGTGGGTCTGGGTTTGTTGTTGTTCGGCGTCCTCGCTTTCATGGGCGGGATGGGGATGGGAGATGTGAAACTCTGCGCGGCCCTTGGCGCGTGGATCGGGCCAAAGCAATTGTTCGTGGCACTGGTATTGACTGGAATCGTTGGTGGAGTGATGGCAATCGGCTGGGCAGTTACGGGCGGGTTTCTTGGAGAGCTCTTTACCGGCACAGGTGATTTGCTGTTTGGTTGGAAGAAACGCGAAAGGCGCGCGGAAGAGGAGCACACGCTCTCCAATCCTCGTGCACGGAAGATGCCCTATGCGCCGGCCATTGCAATTGGAACGCTGATGTCGTTCTTTGCTTTTGCGGGTTGACACAATAGATTTGCACTATGCATGAGAGAAGAAACATTCAGATGCGCATTGACCCCGATCAATATCGCAGCCAGCTAGGAGTCTCAGACCGGTAATGCAGAATCACTTTGAGGATTTAGAGACAGCGGTTGGCGCAAGCGATTTGTCGATTGCATTAATCGGCCCCAATGAGAATCGCAGGAGGATTGTCGCCAACGCCCTGGCCGGCTCAGGCACCTCGACGGTTCGGGAGTTCCCTTCCTATCCATCCAAAACGAACGACGTTCCACACATGATGGAACAGAATTTTGACGTATACATCATCGATTTGGACGGCGACCAGCGTTATGCCCTGGAACTGGTGGAGGAGATCTCCGCCAATCCGTCGGTGACGGTCATGGTCTTCTCGATGAACAACGACCCCAACCTTCTGATGAGCTGCATGCGCGCAGGAGCGCGAGAGTTTCTTTCGCAGCCAGTGGCGCTGGGGCCTCTGAATGAGGCATTGGCACGGGCCTCGACGCGCCGTCCCGCCGCGCGCATCTCTAACAAACCGGGCGGAAAAGTGCTGGTATTTCTCGGCGGCAAAGGCGGCTCAGGGGTCACCACCGTGGCTTGCAACTTTGCGGTGTCGCTGGTTCAGGACTGTGCGCAGAGCACGGTATTGATCGATCTGGATCTTCCGTTGGGGGATGCCGCGCTGAATCTCGGCATCACTCCACAATTCTCCACCGTGGATGCTCTGCAGAACTACACCAGGCTGGATCAGAATTTTCTATCTAAGCTTCTAACCAAGCACAGTTCAGGCTTGTTTGTGCTCGCGGCCCCAGGCAAGTTTCCCCAGGTGGAAGTGAGCAACGAAGCGATGGAGCGACTGGTTGCCGTTGCCCGAATGGCTTTTGACTACGTGGTGGTCGACGCAGGCTCGCGATTCGATTTGAGCGGCACCACGCTGGTGGACCAGGCGGACACGGTTTACCTGGTGATGCAGGCCGGCATCCCCGAGCTGCGCAATTCGCATCGCGTGATATCTGAATATTTCAAGAACGGCGGTTCCAATCTCGAGATTGTGCTCAACCGCTTCATGCCGCGTTCGGGTGGAGTGGACGAAGAGCACATATCGAAGGCGCTCACCAGGCCGGTGCAATGGAAGATCCCCAGCGATTACGTGACTGTGCGGCGCATGCAGAATGAGGCTACCCCGCTGGCCATGGAGGACTCGATGATTGCCCGGGCGATACAGGATATGGCACGGACGGCATGCGGAATGCCGGCAAAAGCTGAAAAGAAAAAGGGATTCAGTCTCTTCGGATAAACGACGGGCACGTCAAAAAATTCCGGTAATTGGAAGGTCGCAAAGTGGAACATCTAAATCTGGAAAATTTTAAATCGGAAGTACATCGCACCCTGATCTCAAAGCTCGATTTGGAAAAGCTGTCGCGCGTCAATTCGAACCAGGCGCGCCAGGCAGTATCGAGCATTATTAGTGAAATCATCAGCGATCGACGGGTACCGCTGAGCTTTGACGAGCAGGAAAAGATCCAGACCGATTTGCTCGACGAGGTCTTCGGACTCGGACCGCTCGAGCCGTTGCTGAAGGACCAGAAGATTTCCGACATACTCGTCAACGATAAAGACCATGTGTTCATCGAGCGTGGCGGCCTGTTGACGCGAGCCGATGCGGCGTTCCGCGACGATCGTCATTTGTTGCAGATCATCGACCGAATCGTGTCGCGCGTTGGACGCAGAGTGGACGAATCGTCGCCGATGGTGGACGCCCGCTTGCCGGATGGATCGCGCGTGAATGCCATCATTCCGCCGCTGGCGCTTGACGGCCCGTCGTTGTCAATTCGCCGATTCGGTACCGGCCCTCTCGCCGCCAATCAGCTCGTGCAGCTCAAGAGCATCTCCGCCGAGATGATGGAATTGCTTTCTTCGGCGGTACGCGCACGCCTCAGCATTCTGATTTCCGGCGGCACCGGCGCCGGAAAAACTACCTTCCTCAACATCCTGTCGCAGTACATTCCGCAGAACGAGCGCATTATCACCATCGAGGATGCGGCGGAATTGCAGCTGGCACAGGAGAACATTGTGCGTCTGGAAACACGGCCTCCGAACGTCGAAGGCCAGGGCGCCATCCGGCAGCGGCAACTGCTGATCAACAGCCTCCGTATGCGTCCCGACCGCATCATCATCGGTGAGGTCCGCGGCGAAGAAGCGTTCGACATGTTGCAGGCCATGAACACCGGCCATGAAGGCTCAATGACGACGGTTCACGCGAACACGGCGCGCGATGCCCTGACGCGGCTTGAATCGATGGTGGCGATGAGCAACCTGAGTCTTCCGGAAAAGACCGTCCGGCAGCAGATTGCCTCCGCGCTCACGATCGTTGTGCAGTGCACGCGTTTGAGCGATGGCTCGCGCAAATGTGTGAGCATCCACGAAATCACGGGTATGGAAGAGAACGTAATCAGTATGCAGGAAATCTTCACCTTCCAAAAGAAGGGGATCGGGCCGAATGGAAAGGTGCTGGGCTTGTTCAAGCCCAGCGGCATCCGTCCACGGTTCCTTGAGCAACTGCGGACCGCGGGTATTTTCCTTCCGCCAAGCCTGTTCGAGAGGGTCACCGAGGTTAATTGATCGGAAAGGGGGGTTAGCAACGATGGGTCTGATCGTCGTCGTCGTATTCATTGCAGTGTTCGCAGTGGTCGCTTTGCTGGCCGCTGCAACCGGCACAGGCGCCACAAAACAAGACAAGGAGATGCTGGCGCGGCTCGACTCCGCCCTGGCCACGGGCAAGTCGAAGTCCGACATGGCCGATCTGCTTATCGATGTCCGCAAGAATGAGTTGCTGAGCACGATCCCATGGATCGACAAGGCGCTGCGCAAAATCGAGCTGACTCCCCGCTTGCGACGCTTGCTCTATCAGGCCGACCTCAAATGGACAGTCGGTGGCCTGATGATGATGTGCTTTGTAGCGTTCGCGGTCCCGGGCTACCTGGCGTATTGGCGTACGGGTCAACTCATTTTCGGACTGCTCATCGGCTCCGCCACCGGGTTTGCGCCGATCGGCTACGTTATGTTCAAGCGCACCAAGCGTATGAACAAGTTTGAGGAGGGGCTGCCGGAAGCGCTGGATTTAATTTGCAGTGCACTTCGCGTGGGACACAGTTTGAACTCCGCACTTGGTCTTGTCACCCGCGAATGCCCCGATCCTGTAGGGACGGAATTCCGCGTGTGCTTCGATGAACAGAATTACGGGCTGGAACTGAAGACTGCGTTGGAAAATATGACCAATCGCGTGCCTGTCCAGGACTTGAGAATCGTGGTCACGGGGATTCTGATTCAGAAAGAGAGCGGCGGCAACTTGGCGGAGGTGCTCGAAAAGGCGTCTGAAGTCATTCGAGAGAGATTCCGCCTGAAGCGGCAAGTGATGACCCACACGGCGCAGGGCCGCCTGACGGGATTAATTCTTACCCTGCTGCCCATTTTTCTGGGGTGTGCGTTGTATTTCGTTAATCCGGAAATGATGAGCTTGCTGTGGACTCGAGAAATCGGAATCAAGCTTCTCTACGCAGCCGGTGGCATGATCGTGGTGGGCGGGCTCATCATTCGCAAAATTGTAAACATGGATGTGTAAAGGGGACTTATGGGAGTTGCAATAGCATCGTTTTTTGCGGTATTCCTGCTGGTTTTGAGCGGCGGCCTCCTTGTCTTCTATCGCGAAACCATTCAGGCGCGAATCAGTTCGGCGATCAATCCGCAGGTCAAGCAGCAAAAAACGCTGAAGACCACCATCCTGGACACCCGCGACGTGCTGGAAGGCGTGGTGGAGCGCTTCGAAAAGGTCATCCCCAGGAGCGAAGCAGAAGTCTCCGTCGTCCAGCAGCGTCTGATCCGCGCCGGGTTCCGCGAGGACTCCGCGCTGAAGATTTTCTATGGCGCCAAAGTGATTACGCCGCTGTTTCTTTGCCTGATCGCCATGGTGTCGGGCTTTGCAAGGCAGAATCCGTTCTTCATCTATATCGCCTGCCTGGGTCTTGGATTTCTCGCGCCTGACTTCTGGCTGGGAAGACAGATCAAGAACCGGCAGACAAAGATCCGGCGGGGTTTGCCGGACGTGCTCGACATGCTGGTGATTTGTGTGGAGGCTGGTCTTAGTTTGGATCAGGCCACCGCCCGCACCGCGGAAGAGCTTCGTCAATCCCAGCCTATCCTGAGCGATGAGCTAGGTGTAGTGGCATTGGAACAACGGGCGGGCAGCGCTCGTTCAGAGGCATGGAAGCACCTTGCCGATCGTACGGGGCTGGACATTGTCCGCAACCTGGTATCCATGCTCGTTCAGTCCGAACAATTCGGTACGAGCATCGCGAAGACGTTGAGAGTTCATTCTGACACGCTAAGAACGAAACGCGTGCAGGAGATAGAAGAGAAGGCAGCAAAACTATCGGTCAAACTTCTCTTCCCGCTTGTTCTATTTATTTTCCCCTCACTGTTCGTTGTGGTTCTCGGACCTGCCGTGATCCTTATGGCAGATTCGTTCAAATCTCTGTTTGGTCACTAAAAGAAGGGGGGATTGCAATGGACAGCGCGACAATCATCCGAGTGGTTTCCGGTGTGCTTTTCGTTCTGGTTCTGGGCTTCTTGGTCCAGCGCCGCCGCAGCCGGGTTAAGTAACTCACGAGTTATCGGGGATCCTGTGGAGCCTGCAAGATTTCACACCATCTGAGCAAGTTGGATCCGAACATGGAAAGGGGGTACCGCAATGGACACCGCGACAATCATCCGTATTGCTGCCGGCGTGCTCTTTGTTCTTGTGCTGGTCATCTTGATTCAGCGCCGGCGCACGAGGGTTAAGTAAACTCACTATCCATCGAAGATCCTGTGGGGCCTGCAACATTTCGCACCATGTGAGAAGGATGGATCCGAACACGCGAAAGGGGGTATCGCAATGGACACAGCGTCGATTATCCGAATTGCTGCCGGCGTTCTATTTGTTCTCGTGCTGGTCATCCTGATTCAGCGCCGCCGCACCCGGGTTAAGTAACGGAGGCAGCACTGAGAACAGGAGATGGCCGGATAACAAGAAGTCGGCGAATCCACCGTTCGCGTTCGCCGGCCGTAAGTTGCCTCGCCTTGAAGCGAAACTATTTGCGCATTTTCATTTAGATAAGACTCAAGGAAGCAGAACTCGGCCGGCAGTTTTCAGGTAGTTTTTATTGTTATCACCGCACGAAATGAAATCGATAACTGGAGCAGAAGTTAGTTAGGAGCAGAACGCCCTGCAGCCGCGCGGGAAGGGTGAGGAGATATGGAAGTCCAAAGATATTGTGTATACAACCAGACGCGCGAGAGCTTCCTGAGCCTGGGAGTAACCGTAGCCGATGCGGCGACCGGTCATGTTCGGGAGTTAATTGACAGAGTTAATATCAAGCCGGATAGCGGCCTATGGATGATTCCGTATCGAGGCATTGTTCCAGCGCACGGTCATTCCCCGGTCGATTTGGTTTATCTCGACGGCAATTATCGGGTTATACAGGAAATCGAGTCTTTTTTGACTTCCACTGTCGAGCCGTTGAAAGACGAGGCTGCAAGCGCTCTGGTGCTGCCGGCTCACACCATCTATTCCTCGCAAACACAGCCGGGAGATCAGATGGTAATTTGCGTCGCGGACGAAATGGAGCGCCGGTTAGAACGGCTCTCGGGTTCCATTGCTTCATTGTCGAATTCCCAGGCAGCCGTGACTTCAAAGGAAAAACAATCTGGCAATGGCGCCTCCGCCCCGTTGCAGATCCGCTCGACCGGGAAGCAAGGTACAAATCAGGGGACGGACACTATGGATAACTTAGGGTCAAAGACCGGGAAGCGCGGTTCGCTCTTGAGCTGGATCCAAAACTGGCTTTCTTCGGATCGGCGGCGTGCACCCCGTCATCCGCTACCCGGTCTCGTTGCCTATTATTGGACCGGCAGCACTCCTCGCGCTTACCAGATTGCCGATATCAGTTCGAGTGGCTTCTACGTACTCACGGAAGAACGGTGGTTCCCCGGAACCATGGTTCTGATGACGTTACAACGAACGGACAACGCAGGGAAAAATCTCGACGATTCGATCGCTGTCCAGTCGCGGGTTGTCCGCTGGGGCAGCGACGGACTGGGTCTCGCGTTCGTTCTCTCGAAGGCACTGGATCCGAACAGCGGGGAATCAATCCGGGAAAACGGCGCGGACAAGAAGATGCTTGAACGATTTCTTGAACGGCTTAAGGATGACTCTGCGGCATTGCGCGTTGCCGGGAGATAAAGCCGAAACCTTTCTCAATGGGTTGAACGGTCCGCATTCGCCTTCACAAGGCTACGAGTCGAAAAACTTCTCGCACTTGCGAATAGAAGACCTGACTAGCAACGCCGGTCCCCACCGGGAACAAGGCACGCATAGCGCGCCCCAGTGAGGATCCAGAATTAATCTGCGTCTTCGGGAATGATCAGAAGAACTTCAACGCGGGCGATTTGCCCGTTGTGTTTGGCTGGCCTGAATTTCCATTGCTGAAGTGCCTGCAACAGAAGACGAGTCTGCGTAAACTCCGGCGGGAAAGCTAGCGCCAACGATTCGAAATGTCCCGTCTCATCGACGAATCCGTGAACCATCAGTGCATCGGCATTGACATTGGTCGGCGTGTCGCTGGGACGAACGATGTAAGTTGGCCACGGAGCTTCAATGTGATTCACATTTCCGGCGCTGGCCGCTTCCATTTTGGAAGGAAGCGAATATTGCAAGATCCAGCTCCTGGTCAAGCCGACATGAAGATACACCGAATATACGAGGCGGCCGCCCCAAAGCTTCGAAGTCTCCGGGAACTCTTCCGCCATGGAGGATCCCACAACCACGACGCCGTATTGACCGTTCTGGGGCAGCGTAATCCGAGTGAACGTGGGCTCGGTTCCCTGGCCGCCTCCTCCGTTCCCTGAACCTGAGTTACCGCTGGCATTTCCTGAGTTTCCTCCGCTCCCAACGCTCGCTCCATTCCGTGTGCCGGCCGGGCCTGGTGAGTTTCCTGCTGCGCCCTGGCTTTGTTGGGCGCCCTTTTCAGCTCCGTTGCTGTTGGGGTTGCCGGTGCCAGCTTGAGATGAACTACCAGCCTTGCCGGGCCGCATGGCGCCGGACTCCGTGCCAGGCCCGGTCTGATTTACCGCCGGCAAGGCGATGGTTCCCTTCACCATCTCCTCTTCAGAAACCGAAAGCATGGCTGCTTGGCTGGGCTGAATGGAGGACCGCGACGAAGTTTCAGGTAGCAAATCGCTCACAGTGGCCCCGGAAACAACGACGGGGGTTGATGTACTGGGGGCCGGCATCGGCATGCGCGTTGAAAACGGCGTCGATGTGAAAGGCACATCCGCGACATGCGTTTCAGGTGTCGGCCGCGTCAAAACAGGGCGCGTATTATTGATGGCCAGCTTTTGGGGTTGAGGCGGAGTGATGACCTGAACCTTGGGTCTTTGTGCCGACCAAAGCAACAGGGACGGAAGCTTTGCTTTTGTGATGAGTTGGTTCGGCGGGATGTCGGGCTGGACGACGGTTCTCTCTGCCAGATGCAGTTTCGGAATCTGAAGAGCGCTCGAACTCGGCGCGGCCGGAAGATCGTGTGGAGACGGGGAATGCGCTGTCGAGTTTTGGCCTGGATACATGCCGCTGTTAGCGGAATTCTGCCTTCTCACGGGATCCGGAAGAGTAATGTCGACCTGGCGAAGCGTATAGCGGTCTGCGGCGGATCTCATGTTAATGCGAGGAGCGAAAAGGAAGCCGTATACAACTACGCCCACAACGAGGATGTGCACCAGCACCGAGACCACAAAGGAATATGGTCGCTGGTGCCCTCGCGGGGGTACCGCAAAAAGTGAAATCGGGGAAGTCCCCATAGCGGGATCGGATTCCTCTCCTATTTGGCTTGATCCTACTTTACATTGAGAGTGACTCTTTGTAAGCAGATGCAAACAGCAAATACAGATGCCTTTTGTTACCTTCGCGATGAGAGGTCTGCTGTTTTGATCTTGCATTCAGGATTGGCGGCTGCCCCAGGATTCTGCTTGAACACTTCTGAATCAACCGGCGTCTCTTGGGCAGAGCTCCTCGAAAGCCCCGGGGCTAAGACACAATTTAGCAGGGGAAAAGTGGGGAACTTAGCTGGCTGCTGGATGGATCGAACGGAATTCGAAAGTAACTAGACAGGGTTGTTGCCATTGCTCATAGTAGTGACACAGATCAGCTTGCAATAACAACGTAGAGAACGAGTCAGGTTGGGTTGCGCGACGAAATTGGTTTTTGACTAACGCAGAAGCTTCAAGCGGTAAAGCTCCAGACCTAGAAGATGCAAAGCAATTGCGCGCGTTTTCATTTGATGAAATGCACGTGACAGTAGGGGTACTATAGGTTAAAGGTTCTTTTTTTTGTTGACGAAGCGCTTGTGCGGTGATGCTATACTTCATCGTCATTAATCGTCATTTGGAGTCCAACCAAGTGAATCCCTAACTCGGCGGACTCGCCCGCCGTTTCCTATGCGTTTGCAAGTGCCGGGATAACGGGGCCGATGCCAAATTGTAAAGCTAACGAAGACAGGAACTCTGAATGAACCGAAGACTGTTGATCATCCTCCTGAGCGCATTCGCAATCGCCGCGATCAGCACTTACGTCGTTTGGCGCATGGTAGGGTCACGTTTGAATGTCGCAAAACCGCAGACGTCGACGACCATCGTTGCCGCTGCCAAAGACATCAAGATCGGGATGATCCTTGCTCCTGCCGACCTGACGAGTATCCAGATAGTTGGGTCGGTTCCGCAAGGCGCCATTCTGGATAAGAAGAACGCCATTGGCCGTGGGGTAATTTCGAACATCTATTCGGGAGAGGCAATTCTTGATAACCGCCTCGCTCCGATGGGATCGGGCGGCGGGCTGGCCGCCACAATCAAAGAAGGTATGCGAGCCTGCGCCATCAAAGTGGATGAAGTCGTGGGCGTGGCGGGATTCGTCACTCCAGGGATGCGGGTCGACGTACTGGTTTCGGGTGTTCCACCAGGTCAGGCAAATACTCAAGACACACAAACTAAAACGCTCCTGCAAAACATCGAAGTTTTGTCTGCCGGCACGGATATCCAAAAAGACGCCGAAGGCAAACCGCAACAGGTGCAGGTCGTAAATCTTCTAGTTACGCCCGAACAGGCCCAGATTCTGGCGTTGGCGAGCAACCAGATGAAGATCCAGTTAGTTTTAAGGAACCCGCTGGATACGACGACCGTAGTCGTCCCAGAAACGGCGATGACGAACCTTTTCACCGGAGGAAAATCGCCGCAACCACACCCAACAGTAGCCGCGCCGAGGAAGGCAAAGGCAGCTGCACCGCCGCCCTTCACAATTACAGTTCAGAACGGCGCAACCAAGACTGAAGAGAAATTTGTTTCTCCCGGGGGGCAACAGTGAGAGTGAGAGCCGGCGTTACCATTGCCAGTTTGAGTATTTTGGCGTTCGTTGCATTCGCCCCGATGGCTATTGGCGTAGAGGCAGCCGAGACCTCTGAGAGCCCGACTCCCGCCGCGCAAACGACTGCGCCATCAACTCAAAATCCCCCTCCACAGGCGCCTGCGCCCGCTGCACAAACGCCGATGCAGCCTGTCGGACCCTCCAGTCAGGATTCTGCAAACGACTTATCTGTGACCGTCGGCAAGTCGGTTGTACTCGACCTTGCGCGGCCCATCACGCGCATCGTTGTCGGCTTGGGTGACTACGCCGAGGCCAGCGCAGTGAGCCCAACCCAGGTTCTGGTGAATGGCAAATTGGCAGGCGAGACGACTCTCATCTTGTGGGACACAGGCGGCGGCCGTCAGTTTTTCAACGTCACTGTGCGCCCCAGCACGTTCGCATCGCACGACCAGTTGGAGGCCGTGCGGCGTCAATTGCGCACGGAATTGCCAGGACAGGAACTGAGCGTGACCACTGAAGGAACCAACGTCTATCTTCGCGGCACGGTTGAAAACCTGAGCGGTTCCAGCCGCGCAGTTCTGATTGCCGGTACGGCCGGGAAAGTCGTCAACCTGCTGAACGTGAAGGTACCAGAGCCCGAGCGGCAAATTCTTCTGAAAGTGCGTTTTGCAAGCATCGATCGCACGAAAGAGAGGCAGCTAGGCATCAATTTCTTCAGCACAGGCATTGGAAATACGATCGGCTCGGTGACAACAGGACAATTTTCGCCCCCAACAGTCGCCCCTCAGATCGGCGCCGCTCCTACCCTGACAGTCTCGAATTCACTCAACTTGTTTGCCTTTTACCCTGGCATCAACCTTGGAGCGACCATCGAAGCGATGGAGCAGCGGGGATTGGCTGAGACACTCGCAGAGCCGAATATTCTGGCGCAGAATGGGAAGCAAGCCAGCTTCCTAGCCGGCGGCGAATATCCCTTTCCGATGGTTCAGGGAGCGGGAGTTGGCGGAAGTGGCGCGGTTACAATCTCGTTCAAAGAATATGGCATTCGGCTGAACTTCATCCCCACGATAACGCCTCGTGGCACGATCCGTTTGCAGGTGGCCCCGGAGGTCAGCGCATTGGATTTTGGTGACGCCGTTTCGATCGCTGGCTTCGTGGAGCCCGCTATCACCGTACGCAGGGTCAAGACCGAGATCGAACTTGGTGATCGCCAAAGCTTCGCAATCGGCGGCCTGCTTGACAATACGGAGAACGAAACCTTCCAGAAGATACCGTTCCTAGGCGACATTCCAATTCTTGGCAAGTTCTTCCAAAGCATGTCGCGAACCAAAAACAATACCGAGCTTATCGTCATCGTAACTCCAGAGATTGTCTCTCCTGTGCCCGCTGGCACCGAGATTGCTCTGCCGAATCGCCCGCAACCGTTTCTGCCACCGAATTCGAACACGCCAATGCACACGCCAGACGCGGCAAGTGCTCAGCCAGCAATTCCGGCCACGATGCCAGTTGAGCAGTTGATTGAGAGTATGAAGCCCGAGACGCCCCTGTCAGACAGCAGCAGTTATGGGGGCGGGGGCGGGGGCGGCGGAGGCGGAGGCGGAGGCGGTGGCAGTTCGCCTCAATAGTGCGAACTGTGAATTCCTCTACCTTCTGTGAAAGAATGACTGCATCGCAGCAAGCCCTGTCCGCAACAGACGGGGCTTGTTCTTTAGCTGCGCACATCGGCTTCCCCTCCAGTCTCGCTGTCAGTCTTTACTCGTTGGACCTGCCGCCTGCGGATTCATCCGCTTCGATGAGGGGCGGATTGACAAAACTTGAAGGAAGAGGTTGTTGATTTTGATGCCGCTGTTCGATTGGTTCAAGCCACGCCGTGCCTCCAAACAAGCTGTGAAGTTTCGTGTCACAAACATCACGCGCAATATTCAAATTGCAACTTGCGTCGAGATCGCGGAGAGTGGCGCCAGCCGTTCACGGGGCTTGCTGGGACGCAAAGGACTCGGTCCGGGAGAGGGCCTTTGGATTGTTCCCTGCGAGGCCGTCCATACATTCGGCATGCAATTCTCGATAGACCTCGTGTATCTCGATCGGGAGCACCGGATTCGCAAGATTCGAAAGAATGTTCGGCCATGGCGTTTATCTGCCTGTCTTCCCGCTCATTCTGTGATCGAGCTTGCCGCAGGTGCCATACAAGAACACGACGCACAACCGGGAGATATCGTGGAATTCTCGACCGTCTATTCGGAGTGAGCCTGCCTAACTCACAGTCGGACCCTGTCGGTACATTTACAGCGAAATTGTAGGGTTCAAGTAGCTCTGGCGGGGATTCCGACGAATGAACTTCATTGCGGTCAATAGTCGACTTTTTAAGTCCGAACGTTACCTTAATACCGTCGCGCGAGCGTCGCAGCAAAGAGATGAATGACAAAGGGCCTTTCATCGCCGCACAGTATTGGATCCCGGGCGCATTGCGAAGTGTCCGCAAATCTTCATCTTGCCGGATTTGAGGATTGACACTTTCGTGTGATGTATACGAGAGCCGCGAAGACGCGATCCAACTGTATACTGCAGTTTACATTCAATTATGCTTGACTCCTCGTAAGTTATTGAGTTCTAATGGTTGTTGTGTAAACCTATCGAGTGGCAATGCATTTGCTATGAGATAGCTAGCCCAGCGTGTAGCTGGGACACAATCCATGCTTAGGAGAACTGGAAATGAATGAAATGATGCTCAAAATGTATGTCAAGCTGCAGACCCTGATCGCTCGGGAAGAAGGTCAGGATCTAGTTGAATATGCACTCGTCGTAGCCTTGATCGCTTTCGGTGCTGTTGCCGCGATGAAGGGCTTGTCCACTGAAATCAACACTGCGTTCAACGTGATCAGCAGCGATCTCGCAACTTCGCTCTAGTTATGGTGGGTCCCCTGGATGCAACAGAAGGACCGACCGAATATCTTAAGAGAGAACGGTGAAGATATTGTTCCCCAAACTCTATATTTACATCGCAGCTCTCTTAAATCGGGAAGAGGGACAAGATCTCGTCGAATATGCGCTGGTTGTGGCTCTGATTGCATTCGGTGCAGTCATTTCCATGAAAGGACTTTCGACAGAGATCAAGACCGCATTCAATTCAATCAGCAGCGATCTTGCCACTTCGCTCTAGTCGATTGAGCTTCGGTAATTCCGGAACCAATTGCCGTGAGTGAATAGCAAAGATCCGGACACCAACAGGAGCGACAAGGTATGAGTTTGGCGCTATTGCTTCGC
The DNA here is from genome assembly GCA_964487345.1 of uncultured Occallatibacter sp. GTDB lineage: Bacteria > Acidobacteriota > Terriglobia > Terriglobales > Acidobacteriaceae > Telmatobacter. The sequence continues at coordinate 56,623 of CAZAQN010000008.1, forward strand.
ATCGGTCCTCACTCGATGATGCCGGCGGTAGATTGCCCGATGAGTATAGTTCGCTCGGAACGATTCGTAGTCCTTACAACGAATCGGTGACTGTCAAACGTGCAACCACAGTTTCGGCAGATGGTTCGAATAGATTAGTCGAAGTGTTGAGCTACAGAAGAGGGGGGGCTCATGCCTCTGCCCCCCTGCAGCATGCCTCTGTTCACGAATGCGAAACGGTCCCTGCCTTCGGATCTTCGTGCTCACGGAAACCCGCATCGCGTTTGCTTATTTCTGAATCTTCCCTCGAGTTTTGATTGATCGCGCCAAAGCCTGTGTCGATTTTTCGATGCGCGATGAACGATGTAGCTTGATGACATCCCCATCAACTGCGAAGCATGCAGCCTCGCTTCAACGGACGCCCCGTTCGAATGTGATCTGGTGCAAAGTCTCAACTGCGCTGATAATGAGGGGACGGGCTTCTGCTTAGAAGATGAAAGCCGCAAAGACCGCGGTTACTCGACCCGTGCCTAGCTAGGTAACCGCATCATCCTGGCTTACAGTTTCATGCTTCTAAGGATAAGAATAGAAACATCCCGGTGGAGAGGCGATGATCAACGGAAAGCGCGTCGCAGTTGTATTGCCAGCATACAATGCGGAAAAAACGCTTGAAATGACCGTGAGAGATCTGACTGACATCGTTGACATCCGGATTTTAGTTGACGACTCCAGTAAGGATCAGACCGCTGCCCTTTCGCGGCAACTCGGCCTGCTGACATTTATCCACGACAACAACTACGGATACGGCCGCAACCAGCAGACTTGCTATCGCGAAGCTCTCGCTGCGGGCGCCGACATCGTGGTAATGGTCCATCCCGATTATCAATACTCGCCATCGCTTGTCCCGGCAATGGCGGGCATGATCGCGAGCGGTGTTTACGATATGGTTTTGGGCTCTCGCATCCTTGGTAGCGGCGCTTTGAAGGGCGGGATGCCGCTGTACAAATACATCTCCAACAGGTTTCTCACCGCATTTCAGAATTTATTCCTGGGCGTGAAGCTATCTGAGTATCACACCGGCTTCAGGGCTTTTTCAAAGGATCTTCTTGAGACACTTCCGTTGCTCGAAAACTCGGACGATTTCATCTTCGATAATCAAATGATCGCCCAGGCCGTGATGTTTGGTTTTCGGATTGGAGAAATCTCCTGTCCGACGAAATACTTCAAGGAAGCCTCATCAATCAATTTCAAGCGCAGCGTCGAGTATGGGTTCGGCGTCATGGTGACGACAGCCAGTTTTATCGCGCACAAATGGCATATCCGCCGAATCCCCAGATTTGACCCGGGCGGCAGAAGAATTACCCAGAACTACTACTCCGCACTTGCGCACCGCCCTTGAGACAAGAGGTCATGGGATCAGGCACGAGGTGGATGGATCGGGCGAGTCTCCTCCTGCTGCTCGTGGGCGCCGGAATCTCCATTACGTGGGGAATTTCCCTGGAGCACGGCGTGCGCGGCGGGGTCATGGGCTTCCCCGGAATCTACTTCGGCACGAAGTGCTTGCTGCAAGGCGGCGATCCCTACGACGTAAACCAATTAGAGCGTGTCTACCAGGCCCAGGGAATTCCAATCCCTTCCGAGTCAATCGAGCGCCGGCAGTCTGTCACTCTGTATGTCAACCTGCCAACTACTTTCCTCTTCGTCGCTCCATTTACCTTTTTGCCGCTGGCAACGGCGCAGACGCTCTGGCTGCTTCTGGTCGTGGGGAGTTTTTCCCTCGCCGCGTTCATGATGTGGCGGCTCGGGAAAAACTATGCTCCCGGTGTCTCCCTTCTCCTCACGTTCATTGTGCTTGCAAATTGCGAGATCATTTTCTCCGGTGGAAATACGGCGGGCCTGGTTGTGGGGCTCTGCGTCATTGCCGTCTGGTGTGTGTTGAAAGAGCGATTCGCTCTCTTGGGAGTCATTTGCCTCGCCTCCAGTTTGGCAATCAAGCCACATGATGCGGGTCTCATTTGGCTCTATTTCCTGCTCGCTGGCGGAACTCAAAGAAAGCGTGCATTGCAGGCGAGCGCCCTGGCCCTCGTTTTGGCACTGATTGGTACCGTTTGGATCTCGCTCGTCGCGCCGAATTGGGCGTCGGAGCTTCGATCCAACCTGGCAACGATTTCGGCGCCCGGCGGCATCAACGAGCCCGGACCAACATCGATCGGCGTGGGAAGCCCGGATATGATCATCGATCTCCAGACTGTTGTCAGCATCTTCCACAACGAGCCGCGAATCTACAATTCAGTTACATATGCCATCTGCGGAGTCATTCTGCTCGTATGGGCAGTCGCAGTACTTCGTTCGCGACCAATGCCCGAGAATGCACTTTTCGCGCTCGTGTCGTGCGCGGCTCTGTCGATGCTGATGACCTATCACCGCTCGTACGACGCGAAGCTTCTGCTCCTATCTGTTCCAGCCTGCGCCATGCTGTGGGCAGAGGGCGGCGCAATCGCATGGATGGCTCTCCTCATCGGCGCTGCGGGCGTGCTGTTCACGGGAGATCTCCCGTTGACCGTCCTGATGCACCTCACCCGGCACCTGTACTCACCGGCCGCCGGAATAGCTGAAAAGACCGTGATTGCCGTAGTGACTCGTCCGGCTCCCCTCATCTTGCTCGTGACCGCCATTTTCTATTTGTTGGTGTACTTACGTCGGAGTTATCCACAACCGAGCGGAGAGAAAGCGTGAAGCGAGTCGGCGCGGTCAGACAAGGGCATTGAGCGGACTGTCCATCGCCGCACGCAAATCGCGTACCCTCCCATCCGCTCTTGCCGTTTCCGATCCAGATTTTAGAGCATTGGAATTCGGCAAATAAGCGCACGCGACAAGACAGTTTTGCGCTTTCGAGCACATATCGCACTTCCGGCTCGCGAAGCCCCTTCGTCAAGCAAGATACTTGGTTTCCAGCATGCTATTCTCGCGGTGACTCGTATATGAATTCGTACCCCAGCTCGTGGCCGACCCGCCTGGGTCCTGCCCCGAAATTGAAGGACCTGAACCTCATTTTCTGGGGCCTGCTTTTCGTCGGATTCATACTGCCTTTCTGCATCGTAGTCCTCAACAATCATCGCCCCCCGGATGCTGACTTCGCCGGCTTCTATAGCTTGGGTCGCATCCTGAGCGAGCACTCGCCTCGTGACCTGTATAACTACGAATTGCAAAAGCAGATCTGTCAGGAAGTTCATCCAAGAAAGAGTGCATATGGTCCACTTCCCTACCCTCCATTCGTTGGACTCTTTTTCAGACCTTTCACACTGCTCCCTTACTGGGCCGCTTACGCGCTGTGGGTGATCGTTTCCCTGGCTCTTTACGCATCAGGACTTGGGCTGACGATCGAACGATTCCTCCCGCAAGAACCTCTCGCCCGTTCCTTGCTTTTTGCGCTTGCCTTTTCTTACTGCCCCTTTATTGCGTATACAGCGGCGAATGGGCAGCTCGCGGCTGTGGGCTTCTTTGCTCTGGCTCTTGCTCTGCGGGAGGATGATGCCGGCCGGCCCCTCCGCAGCGGTCTGGCGTTGTGCCTGTGCCTCTTCAAGCCGACAATGTTGATCCTCGTTTTGCCAATGCTGCTTTTCAGCAGACGATTCAAGGCGATTCTCGGATTCGCAGCCGGAACCGTAGCCCTTTTCCTGATAACCTCCGCGTTTGAAGGCTTCGATGTCTGGCCTGATTTCATTCGTGCGATTCAATCCTTCGGGAGCTCCTCAGTGGGCGTGAAGAGCCCTTCGTTTCTTCCTCTTGCTATGTATGTCGATCTGACGTCATTCTCCTCCCATATTCGCGGCGGCCGCTCCTGGTTGGGACTTTTTGTCATTCTTGGCTGCGGATCGCTGGCACTGGCATATCTGGTGAGGTTTTGGTTGAGGGCGCGAACCGGCGGGCGACTCTATAACAATCTGCTTTGGGCAACAACCTTAACTTGGACGCTGCTGATCAACCTCTATGTCCCAATCTACGATTCAATCTTGGTTGTGCTCTCGGTTCTACTGACCGCCGGCGTTTTCCAACATCTTCTGAATAAGTCTCTTTATCGCTGGTTCACGATCACGTGGATCCTTATTCTCATTTGCTCGTGGTTCTCAGTACCCCTGAGCAGAATCACCGGCGTTCAGCTCCTGACATTGTTGTTTGCCATTCTCGGCATCCTGCAGCTAACCGCACTCAGCCGATTTAGGCAAGAGCCATCCTCACTTCCCAGCGATGCTTGACTTCGCAAGAAGCTCATACCGATCCGACCCCGCACCCTCGATTCGCACGACGCTCCAGCCCGGAGTCTGTTCAAGAATGCCGGCAAGCGGCTCAGCCTTATTCAGGAGTGCATGGTCAATTCGATACTTCTCCAAAAGACGGATCGAGTCTCGGCGCTCGACGATATCGATATAATCTCTCATTACTCCCAGGCGCTCGAAACTGTCCCATCGAGTATCAACAAAGGTCGGCTTCCGATCGAAATCCATCATGCCGCCCAAATGTTCCTCATTGAACGTTCGCCATGCGGGCTGGATCGACGCAATGGTTTGCAGTGGGAATCCTGCTCTAACCCCATCTTCAAGTGTGGAATTGCTCGGCATATACAAAGCTGTCACGAATATTGCGCTGACCGCGACAAGCGCATTCATCACCGGAATCGTCGTTGAATTGAGGCTGAAGTTGCGTTTGAAGTCTCTAGCAAGCATCGGAGTCGTCAAGATAGCCGCAAAATACGAGAATCGTACGTGTGCAAAGGCCGAATACCAAGCCAGAAAAACAAAAGCTAGTTCATAGACCTTCCAAGTCCTTCCCCGCAGGCAATTCATAAGCAACATTGCGAGAATAGCGATAGCAACGACAGCCCCGACCCGAGACGAAAGGTTGAGAGGCTGCCATTCCGCGATTCTGGAGACGCTTAGTTTCTGGTTCAACATCATATCGAGGGGGTTCCATAAGAGCCGCCAGGAGTACGGATTCATTAAGAGTGAAAACAGGCTTATTGCAAATACGGCCCACAGTTGATTGCGCTCTTTTCGAGTCCAGCCTTCCTGGAAAAAGACGCCTTTCCGGACTGAGAACGACCCGCACAGGATGTAAGAGACGAATAAAACCAAGCCGATAAGCCAAGTACCGTGCAAGTTAACCCAGATGCAAAATATCGCAGGGAGGAGCCAAAGGTAGTACTTCTTGCCCCGATCTGAAGCTTCCAGGATTAACATTTCTGCAGACATTGCAATATAAGCAAAGGCAATCGTTCGTGGGCCCGCATTCACCGTCATGAGAAAAAAACCTATGGCACTTGCCCAAAACGCCGAACCGGCATCGCCCGACATCCACCAGCCACGCCAATAAACCAATAGGACATTTAAGTAGAGCGCGAGAAACGAAATGAAATAGACCCCCTTTAATCCTAAAGCCCCATAACTGTACCAAAATGGCAGTTCGGCAAGCCATTCCCAATTTATCCAGCGCTGGCCGGCTGCCGTGAACGAATAAGGGTCCGTCCGAATTACGTTATGGTCGATACATAGAATTCGTGCATTCGATAGATGCCACCAGATATCCGGATCGGTCATGAATGATTTGGGCTGGCTTAGTGCGGAGAAGATCACAGCTACCACCATCAAGATCGCCATATCCATCAGCTGCCGACCGCAAACTCTTCTTAGGACGTCCGCGAACCGATTCCCGCCATCCGCATTCGGATGGCCTTCGCCAGAACTCTCCTGAGCAGGTAATCGAGAAGCCATAGGATCAAAGTATCCGACCATCCGATAAGGCGACAAGAGAATCACCGCCGACGCGGAACTGTCCGTATTTCATCTGTCAACGTTGCCGGAATTCCCGCGTTGCCAAACCCCTAACTATCGTCCGAAAATCGTCTTTTCCAACCTGATAGACTCTGTAGCGTGCCAGACGAAGCCAAGCCGCCGGTCTTTCTGCTCGATGCAATGTCTTTCATTTTTCGCGCATACCACGCGATGCAGCGCAGTCGCCCCATGTCGACCCGATCGGGAGTGCCCACGGCTGCGACCTACGTGTTCGTCAACATGATCAAGAAGCTGCGCCAGGACTTCTCGCCGCGCTACTTTGCCGCTGTATTTGACGTCTCTGGCGAGGTGTTTCGCGACGAGCGAGCGCGCGCGATAGGTATGCTGCGTAAGTGGAACTCGCAGACTAAAGGTTTCGACGAAGTGAGCTATGAGGGATATAAAGCCCACCGGGAAGCGATGCCGGAGGATTTGCGGCGTCAGATCCCATATATTCGCCGCGCCCTTGAAGCACTCCGGATTCCGGTTCTCGAGGCAATGGGCTTCGAAGCTGACGATGTAATCGGCACGCTGGCGCGCGAAGCGGCAGAACGAGAGCACGAAGTCTTCATTGTCTCCGGCGACAAGGACATGATGCAGTTGGTCACGTCGAAGGTAAAAGTACTGAACCCGCAAAAGGACAACCTCATCCTCGATCCTGCCAAAGTTGTCGAGACGCTAGGCGTCCCACCCGAGAAAGTTGTCGATGTGATGGCTCTGCGCGGCGACTCAGTTGACAATATACCCGGTGCGCCGGGTATCGGCGACAAGGGAAGCGTCGAGTTGATTGTTCAATTCGGCAGCGTGGAAGACGTCCTCAACCGAGCGAGCGAGGTAAAACGGAAAAGCTATCGCGAGTCCCTCGAACAGAATCGCGAAGCCGTTCTTCTCTCGAAGGAGCTGGTCACCATTGACTGCCATGTGCCACTCGAGTTGGACCTGGAATCGATGGCCACACTGGCACCGGACATTGAAGCTTGCCGCGAGCTATTTACGGAGCTCGAATTCACTTCCTTGCTGCGGGAGCTTGAGCCTTCGCTCACCGGCGCACCGATTGACCTGATCGAAGATCCGGACGCGGAACAGATTGCCGCCTTCTACAAGGCGGCACGCGCGTCTGGATTTGCGTTCGCGCTGGACGCCGCCGAACCCGTGGAAGAAGAAACAGACGAGGGCACTCCGCAGTTTCCATCGCTCTTGCAGGCGATCGAAGAGGCAGAGCAAAAGACCCGGTGCAATATCGGAGTCTGCGCGGAGCGCGGCACTGCGCTTCGGCTGCCGCTTACACAAGAGCTGCGCGCGCTGTTGCAAGATGCGGGTGTGCCGAAGCTCGTTCATGACCTGAAGCTGGCACTCCATGTCCTCCACGGATTTGACATTGAGCTGGCTGGGGCTGTGGATGACGCGATGCTGCTTTCCTATGTGCTGAATCCCACGCATGCAACACAAACGCTCGCCGACGTCGCTGCTCGCCATGGACAAGGTCCGCCTTCCACGCTGGCCGCGGCAGCGGCGGCGATCGATGCGCTGATTCCCGGATTGCGATCCGAAGCGAACCGCATGGAAGTGGCACGCGTGTACACAGAGATCGACCTCCCGCTGGCGCCAGTGCTCTATCGAATGGAACAAGCGGGTATACGCATCGATATTCACGCATTGGACGACCTCTCGAAGCGTTTTGCCGTCGAATTGGAGCGTGTGGGCGAGAGTATCTTTGAGCTGGCAGGACGCCGATTCAACATCAACTCGCCGAAGCAACTTGGAGAAGTCCTCTTCACCCACATAGGCCTGCCAGCTCCAACGGTTCGCGGAAAGGGAAAGGCTATTTCGACTGCGCAGGATGTCCTGGAACAATTGGCGGAATCGCACGATGTTCCGCGCTTGGTTCTTGAGTTTCGGCACCTAGCTAAGTTGAAATCGACTTATATTGATGCATTGCCCATGCAAGCCGATAAAAGCTCGCGCGTGCACACAACATTCCAGGCAGCCGCCACCGCGACGGGAAGACTCTCCTCAGTCAATCCCAATCTCCAAAACATTCCCATTCGAACAGAGCTGGGCCGGGAAATTCGGGCTGCTTTCATCGCCTCACCCGGGATGCAGTTGCTCTCGGCAGATTACTCCCAGATCGAGCTGCGTCTGCTGGCCCACTTCAGCAGCGACCCGCTCCTGGTGCGTGCGTTTGCCAATAACGAGGATATTCACACACTCACTGCAAGTGAAGTATTTGGTGTTCCAGCAGAGTCGATGGATAAGGAAACGCGCAATCGCGCAAAGGCGGTGAATTTCGGAATCGTCTATGGAATTTCTCCTTTTGGACTTGCCGCCCAGTTGGGAATTCCACAAGCTGAGGCAAAAGCCTACATCGACCGATACTTCGTGCGCTACGAAGGAGTGAAGGCGTTTATCGAAAAGACACTCGAAGCGGCACGGCGTGAGGGCAGCGTCCGCACAATGTTCGGCCGAATACGGCCGATTCCGGACATCGAGAGCAGAAATCCCAACCAGCGCGGCTTCGCTGAGCGCACAGCCATTAATACGCCCCTCCAGGGCACAGCTGCCGACCTCATCAAGCTAGCCATGATTGCCCTGGACCGCAAACTCACAGAAAGGCGACTTAGAAGTCGCATGGTCTTGCAGGTTCACGACGAGTTACTGTTTGAAGTACCTTCCCGCGAAACGGCGGAAGTGGAGAATCTCGTCCGCGAGGAGATGGAGGGCGTCGTGACACTGTCTGTGCCCCTGATCGCAGACTTGGGCTTTGGTCCAAATTGGCGGGACCTCTAGCACGCAAGGTACATATGTAATTCATCGTGGAATCTGCGTGCTTGTCCCAACCCAACCAAATGCTACGATGTCCACAATGGCATCAAACGATGATATTGAGCCCTGTCTTACTGCGGTGATGCCGGTCTACAACGAGGCCGCTACCGTGGCCGAAGTTGTCAATGCAGTTCTCGCGCAGCGCCCTGTGCAGCAGTTAGTGATTGTCGATGATTCCTCAACGGATGGCACATGGGAACGGCTTCAGTCATTGGCGGCGAGCCAACCACGGATCAATCTCTTTCGCCACGAGGTGAACCAGGGGAAAGGTGCGGCGTTGCGCACCGGCATCGCGCACGCAGCCGCAAAGATCGTGATCATCCAGGACGCCGATCTTGAATACGATCCAGCCGAGTACTGCCGGCTGGTAGCGCCAATTCTGTCTGGGATGGCCGATGTCGTTTATGGTTCGCGCTTTCATTCAGGAACCGACGCGCGTCGTGTCTTGTATTTTTGGCATTCTGTCGGAAACAACATATTGACGCTTTGTTCCAACATGGCAACGGACTTGAACCTCACCGACATGGAGACATGCTACAAGGCCTTCCGTCGCGAGTTAATTCAAAACATCCGGATCGAGGAGAATCGATTCGGATTTGAGCCGGAGATTACCGCCAAAGTTGCAAAGTCGAAAGTGCGAATCTTCGAGGTAGGAATCTCCTACAGAGGCCGAACGTACTTAGAAGGCAAGAAGGTAGGCTGGCGCGACGGATTCCGAGCGATTTGGTGTATCTGTAAGTATAATCTCCTAAGAAAGTGAAAGCTCGACCCAACATCACGGCACAAACTGCTGATTTCGAATTCGCTGCACTCGCCGAGGCGAGGAACTACCGAGCCGCCCTATTGCGCGATTTTGGGCCGTATTTATGTGGGAACGTGCTTGAGGTTGGTTGCGGAATAGGTCAGGTTTCTTCTGACCTTCTGAAAATCCCGGAGATTTGTCGATTGCTTTCCATTGAGCCAGACCCAGCTTTTTGCGCTCAATTTCGTTCACGGCTTCCCAGTTGCGAATTGCTTAATGGAACCGTGGCTGATCTAAACTCGGAGACGCCCTGGAACGCAATTCTGAGCATTAATGTTCTAGAGCACATCGAAAATGACGTGGAGGAGCTGATGACTTACCATCGCCTTTTGCAACCTTCCGGGGGCGCACTTTGTCTCTTCGTTCCTGCACGGCCGGAGATCTATGCGTCAATTGACAGGGATTTCGGCCATTTTCGCCGCTACACACGACCGGAATTGCAAGAAAAGCTTAGGCGTGCAGGCTTCACATTGCGGTATTTTCGCTACTATAACTTTGTCGGTTACTTTCTTTGGTGGCTCAGTTTCTGCCTCTTAAAGAAGAGAACCTTCAATAGAACGCACGTGCGATTGTTCGACCGCGTGATCTTTCCTATAGTCCATGGATTAGAATCGCACATCTGTCCACCGCCGGTCGGTCAGAGTCTAATGGTCGTAGCGCTCGCTTAGCAGTTAGCCAAGATTGAATTGGAATCATGGGCGCCAATTTGAGATCATGTCTCTGCTTTCGCTGACCTGCTGAGTTAAATTGCTCATGCAAAGGCGCTATCAACCTTGTTGGGCTTCTCCAACTTCTCCAGCGAATATTTCGGCCGAAGCACGTTGAGCATACACCCATAGGTAAAAAATACTCATTGCAAGCAAACTGAGCGGAGCCGGAAAAACTTGTATGGCGATAACGAGCTGGCTCAGAAAGGCTGCACTCGGAATTCTCAGGTGGCTGATGGTGCTCAGCACGATCAACCACGAAAGATCTCCATTAAACAGGAATGCCGCGGCGGTTACCAGAAAAGCGATATGCCCGGTGCGGCTCTTCTCCGCGCACAACATTGCGCAGGCCGGGACGCTAAGGATCAAAAGTTTTGTGTCAAGTTGACGATGGTAGATAGGGAGCATGGTGAGAGCCGAAATTGCTGCGAGCGCGAGCCAGGCTTTGGCAGGAGATGGTCGCGTCCGCAACGTAGCGAACACCCACAGCAACAAGAGTGTCCCACATATCGCGTACGTGAAGAGATTATAGAAACGCGGATCGTCTCGAAAGAAGCTAAGGGCTGTTTGTAGGTTTACCATCATCCCTAGCCGATGCGCGCCGCTTGAAGCTGGTCCAGGGTCGTTTAGGGCACCATGCACCGAAAACGCCTGCAAAGTTGACTTTAGTTCGCGGAACCAGTCTGGCGCCACTTCTGTAACCCACATAATCGCCGGAAGACTAAGGCCAACAGTTACCAGGAGAGCTTGGAGGGCGCGCCTGCGTTGTGCACCCCCTGCCAAAAAAAAGTATAGCCAGACTATGCAAACGTCGTGCGGTTTTATCATGAGTCCTAACGCAAGACAAAGGACCCCTGCAGGCACATACTTTTCTCTAACAAAGCACCAGGCACCCACAACACATAAGCTGATTGCAACGCCGGCAGGGTTGCCGATAAAGGCAATCAATTCGCTGTTGGCAAGCATAAATCCAAGAAGACAGCCGGCCGCAACGGGTGCATATTCTGCCGCAACGGACCAACATAGAAACGAGGCAAAGGATAGCCCTGACAATATAAAAGCTATCCAAATGGCGCGCGATAGATCAAAGCCTAACATCGCGAGCGGCAAAGTGAAGGGGAAGATCGTCGGCAAATATCCTAGCGCGATAGCCTGCGGGCCACGAGAAGGATTCGCTGGCGTCCGATCTCCTCGCTCTTCAAGGTAGACCTGCATTAAATTACGTTGGCTGTATGGATCTAAGTGTTTCAGAAGGCATCGAGCACCAAAATAGGGCCCCTTGAAGTCAATCATCGACATGGGGGAGCTGTACTCAAGTGCAACGCTCAAAAACAATAGCATCAGAGTTCCGAGCATGATCAAGTACAGACCGTCTCTCCGTGCCTTAGTCATGCTCAGTCTCTGTCGACGCCAACTGTTTCGCTAGGAGCCGAAAGCCCTCCTTCGCAACTTCACAATCTGCTTGCGCAACTATCCAGTCTTGATGTTCGTCCCCGCCAGAACAGCGGCATCCGAGTTTAGTGCCGGTTCTGATGCGCGCTTCCAATATATCCACAAGTAAAAGACGCCAACGGTAAGCAAGGTGAGCGGGACTGGAAAAACCTGCGCAGCTACTAATAAAAAACCGTTCAACCAATTGGCGGAAGAACGAATGTGCTTAAGGAGGCCAAAGAACATTGCCCACTGAAGCTCACCCGTGAATAGAACTCCGGCAGAACTCACCGCTACTGCGAGCCATCCAAGCAAACCGCCTTCCGCCCAGAGAATGGCGCAGGCGGGAACTGTAAGCAGCAAGAGCTTTGCATCACCCAGTCGATGATAGACGGGCAACATCGACAGTGGAGCAATTGCAGCAAGAGCAAGCCACGTGCTGGCAGGCGATGGACGCGAGCGAACAGTTGCGATTGACCAAACAAGCAGAAGCAACCCACATATGAGATAGCTAATCGAGTTGTATACGCGGGGATCATCTCGGAAGACGCTGATCATCGTTTGCAAGTCGATGACCATGGCGATCCCGTGACCCGCCATCGATTGCGGGCCCGGGTCGTTGAGATGGCCATGAGCCGAAAGTGCCGCCAGGTTTGATCGCAATTCCGGGAACCAATGCGGCGAGACATATGTAACCCACAACACGATCGGTATGCACAGAGCGACGGTCATAATCAATGTTTGCACCGCGCGCTTCCGGTACACTCCACCTGCTAGTAAGAAATATAGCCAGACCAAGCCCCCGTCATGCGGCTTAAGCATGAGACTTATGGCAAGGCATGTGATGCCCGCAAGCGCGAAGCGATTCTCAACGAAACACCAGACGGCCACAACGCAAAGACTTATTACAATACCAACCGGATTGCCAACCACTAAAAGTAATTCACTGCTTGCCAGCGTCATACAAATCAGAGCTCCCGAGATTACTGGCGAGTACTTCGCCCCAAGTTGCCAAATGAGAAACGATGCAAGAACAAAGCTCACGGCAATTAGGATCGACCAAATGAGGAACGCAGGTCCCCAAGACAGCAATGCAATGGGAGCAACTACAAAGCTGGTCGGCAAATACATGTATTGCGACATTTCCATATATTGGCTCCGCGCAGAACCCGATCCCGGATTTCCACCTTCGGCCAAGAAAACACGTTGAAACTCGCTCACGTTATAGGGGTCGATGTGTTGAAAGAGGCATCGAGCGCTGTTGTATACGAACCTAAAGTCTGGAATTGGGTGAGAAGAACTAATGGTAAGCACACTGCCAAACGCGAGAAACACTGCGGTCCCCATCAAAACCAAGTACAGTCCGTCTCTGCGCGCATTCGTCAATTCATAACCTCTAGTGAAAGAGAGGATTTCTGGAGGCGAAACTCAGAAACTACTCGACCAACCATGCCCGGTTACCACCACCTTGAATCGGTACACTCGATAGCACAAAGGCCGTGGCAAATCATTTGGAGCCCGATACATTGTCGGCATTTTCCTGCCCTCTATCTAACTAGCAAGATAACTGAGGCTTTCGCATCTTGGAGGCCAATCTTCAAGCATGAATCGGATAAGGCAACGCCCATTACGCACCCAGCTCCTTGCGGATCGCTTCGGCTATCGCCTCGGCATGGCGCTGCATGGCCTCGTCGCTCTCAGCTTCAATCATGACGCGCGCCAGTGCCTCGGTGCCGCTGTACCGAATGACGACTCGCCCTGTATCCCGCAACTCGGCTTCAGCGGCGCGAATGCGCTTCGCCACCGCCGGTATCGATTCCAGTGGCCTCTTTTCGCGAACCTTCACGTTGATGATGACCTGCGGAAACACTTTCAGATCCGCAGTCAGTTCCTCGAGGGTCTTGCCGCTTCTGGCCACGAGATCGAGAACTACGAGCGCGGTCAACATACCGTCACCTGTTGTGGCAAGGTGCGGGAACAAAATGTGGCCGGACTGTTCGCCACCCAGCGCAGCGTCGTTTTGCTGCATCTGCTCAAGCACGTATCGATCGCCCACCGGCGCACGCAGCATACGGATGCCTGAACGCTTGAGTGCCGCCTCAAGGCCCATGTTCGACATCGTAGTGGCCACGACCAAGTTGCCGGTCAATAAGCCACGGGACTTCAGGTCGCGAGCGGCCATCAGCAAAATCGCATCTCCATTGACGACGTTTCCCATCGCATCGGCCAGCATGCAGCGGTCAGCATCACCATCGAAAGTGACACCGATCTCCGCGTGGCGCTTCAGAACTTCGCCCGCCACCCAGGTAGGATGAAGCGCGCCGCAGCCCTCGTTGATATTGCGGCCATCGGGCGCGATGTTGAGAAGAGTCACGTCTCCGCCAAGCCGCCGAACCAACTCGGGCGCAATGGCTGCGGCGGCGCCGTTTGCGCAATCCGCCACGATGCCGAGGCCCTTGAGTCGCAGCCCCGGAACGGAATCAATGAGGAACTGAACGTAGTCAGCCTGGAGGGAAGCGTCGTCTTGGATCGGCGGAAGTTTCGACGGATCGGGCGCAACGGCCACTACCGCATGATGCAGGATTTCATCCTCGATCTCAAGTTCGAACGCGTCGGGCAACTTGAATCCGTCGCTCCCGAAGAGCTTGATGCCATTGTCGCGCCACGGATTGTGAGACGCAGAGATCACGATCCCCGCGTGGAATCCATGGGTGTGCGCCAGGAATGCGACCGCTGGTGTCGGAACAACTCCAGCGCTCTCGACCACCACGCCGGTTTCGCGCAATCCGGCAGCGATGGTTGATGCAATCCAGAAACTTGACTCGCGCGTGTCGCGGCCGAGAATGACTTTCGGCTTCGAAGCGGCTTGGCGCACAGAATGGCCTATCGCCAATCCGGCCGCGAAGACCGTGTCTGCGTCGAGAGGCGGCTCACCTGCAATACCGCGAATTCCATCTGTACCGAAAAGCTTGCGTTTTGCTAATGTGCTCATCGTCTCACTTTTCTCTGGATCGATTTTGCGGTGGAGCATCGGCCGCATTCTCTTCGACTCGGCTCAAAAACGAGCCATCACTCAGGCGCGTGCGGACCAGATCGCCAGGAGCGAGCTGAGCGGCAGAGCGAACGAGAACGCCGTCGGCGTTCTGAACCAGAGCATAGCCCCGATGAAGAACTTCGAGCGGCGAGAGAGCGTGAAGCCGCGCTTCTGTTGCGCGGAGATGCATCGCCTGATCGCGAACAAGACGCTCCCATGTGCGATCAAGCCTTGTGGAACTCGTGGCAATTCGTTCGCGGACTTCACCGAGCAATCGACGTGGATCGTGCCGCAGGACCATCCCGGCGAGCTCTGCGACTCTGCGCTGCAATCCGTGCAATTGATCGCGCTTGGCTCGTTCCAAGAAGAGGACGCAATCGTCCAGCCGCTGATCCAGTCTGTTCAACAGCGAACTCATGCGCCACTCTGCACGCTCCACGTGGAGACTGTCAATCTTCTGGCGCGCGTGGAGAAGCTGGAAGCGCACAGCATGCTCAATTCGCACTTCAAGGCTGGTCACGCGTTCCGCGACTCTATGCTGGGCTTCGGTAATCAACTCCGCTGCCGCGGAAGGAGTTGGCGCTCGAAGATCGGCGGAAAAATCCGCGATTGTGAAATCAGTTTCGTGGCCTACTGCACAGACTACCGGCAACCGAGATGCTGCAATGGCGCGCGCCACACGTTCGCTGTTGAAGGCAGCCAGGTCTTCAAGCGACCCTCCGCCGCGCGCCACAACGATGACGTCGACCAGGCCCGACGCGTTGAGCTGGGCCAGGGCCGCCTCGATTTCATCCGGCGCGGATTCGCCCTGAACGGAAACGGGATAAAGCAGCACATTGAGCCCGGAGTGTCTGCGTCCGACGATATTCAGAAAATCGCGGATGACCGCACCGGCGGGGGAGGTGACAATACCGACGGTGCGGGGAAACGCAGGCAGCGGACGCTTTCGTTCCGCGTCAAAGAGTCCCTCGGTTTTGAGCCGCTCTTTCAGCTGTTCAAACGCCAGTTGTAATGACCCCGCGCCGACCGGCTCCAGGGTCTCCGCCACCAGCTGCAGCTGACCGCGTTGTTCATAGATGCTGACCCTGCCGCGCACCAGCACATGTAAGCCATCCTCTGGCCGGAAGCGGAGAAGCAGAGCCTGACGGCGAAACAATACCACCGGGAGTTGTGCCTCGACATCCTTGAGGCTGAAGTAAATGTGTCCCGAGGGCGCCGGCCGGAAGTTGGAGATCTCGCCTTCCACCCACACGTCAAAGAATTTCTTCTCAACGGTTCCGCGCACCTCCTCCACAAGTTCGCGAACGGGCCAGATACGGCGTGCGGAGCTCTCCTCAAAAATGAGGTTGAGTTGGCCGGCAGATGAATCGCGTGGGTTCACCAAAGTCGAGTGTAATTGCTCGAAGCCAACCTATCTTCCCCTCGCGGCGACTATGCCTCTAAGCTGCGAGGCAAGTGCGGCAGGGTGCCCGTTCAACATCGGAGAAGTTGAAGGTCCGCTTGAGTACAGCAGTTCCGCTTCACGCGCCAGTTCCGTACCGCGATCAAGCCCAAATGTCCCAAGAACACCAGCAAGGTTGTGTGCTGCAGAAGATGCCTGCTCGCATTGAGCGGGGGTCAGCGAGCCTTCCGCGAGGGCTACGGCAGCGCTTTCCAGGGTGGACACTCGCTCCTCGATCTGCGGCAAAAACTGTGCCCATAGCCGGCTCATGGCCTCGGCAAGCGCTGATGGATTGGGCGTCCCCATCGAACTACTCTCTCTACTTCCAGCCAAGCGCGTTCGCAATCTGCGTGGAGAGCGTCAGCGGGTCGAAGGGTTTCACAAGCACAGCATGAATACCGAGATCGGCAAAACGCCGCCGGTCCGTGGCCTGCACTTTTGCGGTAAGAAACAAAACCGGGATCTTCGCTGTCACGGGATTCTTCCGCAACTCACGAAACGTGGTGGGGCCGTCCATTCCAGGCATCATCACGTCCAAAAGAATGGCGTCGGGTTTGTACGTTGCAGCCCGCGTAAGGCCCTGAGCCCCCGAATTGGCGACCATCACTTCCCAACCGGCCACGGTCTCCAGGCTCATTGCTGCAACTTCTCGAATATCATCTTCATCGTCGATGATGAGGATGCGGTGCGGCATTGCCGTTCTCTCCAAAGCCGACCGAAGATCCTGGTGGCTCAGCTACCGGAAGAGCGCCAACACTCCGCCGGTTACGATAATAATCTATCGGACACGTTTGGCGCGCGTCCGGAACACGCCGCTGCGCCGCCCTCGAATTCAGGCGCTGGTCACACCCGATACATCGGCAACTTCTGCTGCCGATTCAATGTGACGGGAACCTCGCAATATCGTAAGAACCAATTGTTCAAGCTGCTCCGGTTGTACCCGCGCTCGCTTCAGCAGCGTCGTCGGTTCCATTCCGAACTGTGCTCCCGAAGAGGTCAAGCCCAGGCCCGAATAAGCCACCAGGACAAGATGTGTCAGGATGTCCCGATCCCGAAGCCAACCCACCAGGCCGAGTGCCCCATTGTCCGGCAGACCCACGTTAAAGACAAGAAGATGCGGATGGAATGCGAGGCATTCATCCATTGCCTGTTCCCGGCTGCGCGCCATCCTCACCGTGGTGTTATCCCCTGAGAAAGCTTCGCCCACAAGGACCGCCATCTGCTCGCTTTCTTCAACGATCAGAATCCGCGCCATTTCCCCCGCGGTTCCTAGCACGCGGATCAGCTCCGACATCTGCGCTCTTGCATTGGCCGCGCGCATGCTCCCGTTTCGAACAGTCTCCGTAGCATTTTGCTGAGTATCGAGACTCAACACGATGATCGGTGTGCGGGACTCAGGACTCGCTCTGCGCAGCTGCGGCAGTAATTCCCATCCGTTAATCCCGCTAGAACCGGTATCGAGCACGATCGCCTCGACGCCATCATGTGCCGCGACTAGAGTTTGCTCTACGTTGGCAGTTTCGAGAATGCGATAACCGTGCTCGGCGAGCTGCGCGCCGATTAACGGCCGCGAAGCGCCATTATCGCTCGCCAGCAATACCACGCCCTGGCCGGGTGAATCGTCGGCGGCGTTCTTGGCCTTGGTTGCCGCTGCTGGATGATACGGCAGAAAAACTCGGAATGTTGAACCGCGTATCGGATTGCGTTCCGCCCAGATGCGCCCATTATGCTGCGACACAATCGCGCGGCATATGGCAAGACCCAGGCCGCTGCCGCCCTTCTGGCGTGAATCGGAGGCATCGACCTGCTGGAACCGGCCGAAAATAGCCTCGAGCTTGTCGGCCGGAATCCCGCGGCCCTGATCGATGACGGAGAGCGTCATGCCGCTGGAACCCGGTCGCAACATGATCGAGACTGCCGAATTGGGCGGCGAAAACTTAATGGCATTCGACAAAAGATTGGTAAGGACCTGCAGCAAGCGGTCGGCGTCTGCAGTGATTTCAACCTGGGTTTTGTCGTGAATCAGCAGGACGCCCGCGCCTTCCGCCATCAACTGCATACTATCCATGGATTGCCGCACCAAATCCGCCATTTGCGCCGGACGAAAGACCAGCGGCTCGCGTCCGCTCTGGGCGCGCTCCAGATCGAGAATGTCGTTGATCAGCCGCACCAGCCGATCTGAATTGCTAAGTGCGATGCGAAGCAGGTTGGTCGCCTTATCGGTGATGTCGCCCAGGATGCCGGAGGACAACAAGCCAAGCGCTCCACGAATGGAGGTAAGCGGCGTGCGCAACTCATGGCTCACCGTCGAAACAAATTCATCCTTCAGCCGGTCAAGAGCGTAGCGCTGGCTGATATCGCGAAAGCTCAGCACGGAGCCGGAATAGCGCCCCATGTCGAGGATCGGGTTCAGGAAGTACTCAGCAGGGAAGCCTACGCCGTTGGCGCGATAAAGGGTGTCTTCACCGGTCGAAGGAACACGCCCGCTCGAAGCGCGCAACAAGGCACAGTCATCGCCGCATTTTTTGCTGGCGGGAGCCGAACCGTGCACAAGCTCGTGCACCGGCTTGCCGATCAGGCTGGCCGCCGGCGCACCCAGCAGCCGCGTTGCCGCCGGGTTGGCAAAACGCACAAGCCCATTCCGGTCGACTCCGCAAATCCCGTCCGCCACCGAGTGCAAGAGAATCTTCTGTTGCCGGCTGAGCTCTTCGGCGCGTTCCCGCTCGCGGGTACGCGCGAGCATCTGGCCCAGCGAGGCTGCTACTGTCTCCATCGCTGCCGTGGTTTCGCGGTCTTCGCGCAGCCGCATGTGGCAATAGAATTCCAGAACGGCGAGCACATTGTTGCCCACCTGCACCGGCGTTGCCCAGCCGGACACCATCTTGTGCCGCATTGCGCTTTGGACGCGCGGATCTGCGGCGGCCTTGGAGAGGTCGCCAACCCAAACCAGGCGGCCCTCTTGCCACGCACGCCCGGGGAGGCTGCCTCCCCGCACCAGCGTCGTGCTTACGCTCTCCTGGATCAACGCCTCTGTTTCTTTGCCCGGCACACCCCATGCGGTGCTGAACTCGAGCCTATTTTCTTCGGCGTTGATCTCCCACTTCACGGCGACGTCCCAACCTTGCGAGACGCACAGCGCCTCAAGCACGCGCATCGCCGCCATCTCCGATGAGACGTTTTCTCCCACAATCTGCGTAACCAGCAGCTGCAAGGCGAGCCGATGCTCCCGCTGCTTCTGCTGCGTAACATCGCGAACCAGGCATTGGACGGCCATCGCCTTCCCTGCCCTGCGCCGTTGGTGCAGGCTCAGTTCGAGTTCCTGCAAGTGGCCATCCGAAGTTTCATTGCGAAGCGGCGCGCGGTCGATCGTCTCGCCATTCATCACGCGACGCAACAACGATGCGGCCTCGGCACGGCAATCCGAACTGAAAACCTGTTCGAAGAATTCGCTCTCGATTTCCCCCGCCTGATCCTTGCCAAAACACCGTTTCCACGCCGGATTGACGTACAGGAATCTTCCTGTCAGATCGAGCGTCGCTACCATCTCGCTCGAGTTCTCGAACACATCCCGATAACGCTCACGCGCTTCGCGCTTCCATTGGTCTTTTCGGATGGTCGTGCTCTGATCGAGAGCCACGGCGACAAGTCCCGCCGGTTCGCCATCCTGGTTGCGGAGCGCGGAAAGATGCAAACGTACAGGAAACAGTTCTCCGTTCCTTCGTCGCAGGTGCGTTTCGAAACTGGGCACCTGGCTCGGCAGTAAAGAGCGAACTACCTCCGCATAAGCCGCTAGGCGGCCCGCGGGCGTGGACTCATCGTCTTTGTCGATGCCGCAAAGCTTCTGCATCTCCGCAATCAGGCGTGCCCCCTCACCGGGCGCCAGAAGCTCCACTGTGCGGGACTTGTTGATCAGTTCAGCCGCACGGTATCCCAGCAGTCTTTCGGCGGTAGGATTGACAAACGTCACGCGACCATCGAGCCCGATAGAGACAATAATGGGGCCGGCTGAGTCGAGCAGGTCCTTGAGCGGATCGCCGGAGTAGTGACTCGCCGCGTCGCGCTCATTGGAGTTGTCCGCCAGCAGCCGCATGGCCACTGCGGCCGTCAGACCGATCGCTGTCATTAACAAGAGCCAATCGAAGCGCGGACCCGCCTCGAGACGTGCGGTAATTCCTCCCGCGGCCATTGCCAACGAGAGCACAGCAAGCGCAGACCACATCGAAGGAGATGTGTCGCGTTCCGTTTCCTTTGTCCGTTGGGTTCCGCTTGTCTCCATGCGTCTGCGGCTTGCTGCGATCGATTGCCTGCGCCCGTCCTGAAACTGCAACTTAGGACCGCGCCCTCACCGCTCCTCCAATCGTCTTTGGGTCATTGTTGTCATTGCGCGGCCCTCGAGGGGTCAGGACGCATTAAGAGAATGGGCTACCGGCCATCAAAGGCGGGTTGTCCTGTGCAAAACATCTCCACAGTCAGGCAACTCGACGTCAGTCCAGCTGCGGCCCGCGTCTTCCGATTCAAACGGCAAAGATATCTATTCCGGCTCGTAGGTAGCACCATACGCCTGCTGTACATGTATGTTACTCAAAAAACGCCGGATTGAACCCAGAATGGATCAGCGATGGTTACCGGAGTGATGTTGAGGGTGGCGTCCCTCTAACTGCCTCCTCGCCTTGTAATGATCCGTTCGCGTTCATCTCAATCGTATACTGCCCCCATGTTCATCTTGCGGCTTCATCCCCGCTTCGGTCTGCGCTTTCTGATCGCCCTTTCCTGTTCTTTTGCCATGGCTCCCCTGGCCCATTCCTGGGGCAACGAAGGCCATCGGCTCGTCAATCGCCTTGCTATCAGCAGCCTGCCACCCGATGTGCCGGCGTTTCTTCGCTCCGAGGCAGCGATCGAAGAGATCGAGTATTTGGGCCCGGAACCCGACCGATGGCGCTCTCCCGCCGAGCCGGAGTTAAACGCAGCGCAGGCGCCGGAACACTTCATCGATCTTGAGCCCGCCGACGCTTTGGGCCCATTGCCCCGGAACCGTCTCGATTTCGAGGCTAGGGTCTTTGCTTCCGGCCAGCGCCCCGAGAAGATCGGCCTTCAGCCGTGGCAAACGACCGAAGTATGGGAGCGTCTGAAGGCGGCTTTGCGCGAGTACCGGCGCCTGACGGTGGCAGGGCAGAACACGCGGCCAGTGGAACAAGCCGCTCTCTTCTATGCGGGGTGGCTCGGGCACTACGTCGGTGACGGCTCCCAACCGCTGCACACCACGATCCAATACAACGGCTGGGTCGGCGCGAACCCGAACAGCTACACGACTGCACACACAATTCACTGGCAATTTGAAGGACCGTTCGTCGGCGCAAATGTATTCGCACAGCAGGTCGAACCGAAAATGACACCTCCGCATGCCATCGATGGCGATATCTTCGACGCCTATGTCGCCTACCTTCGCCAGAGTGCGACGCACGTAGAGAAGGTCTATGAATTGGAGAAAGCCGGAGGATTTGCGGGCGCAGGTTCTCCCGAGTCGCGCGAATTTACTGCAGCGCGTCTGGCGGCAGGGGCAAGTATGCTGCGCGACATGATCTTTACTGCCTGGCTTGAGAGCGCAAAGGCGGTGCCGGACCCCTACGCCGGAAAGTAAAAACGGCACAGCACGCCTGTCGCTAGAACTGGTTGCATAAATGGTGTTTTGAAAGGGCACGGCTTCAGCCGTGCCGCAATGGGCCTGTAAAACAGAGGGCTTCAGCCCCTGAGGGATGGGTTCATTCGGCCGCGACGACATTTATGCAACCAGTTCTAGACAAGATCGTTCGAAATGAATCATTCTTCGAGCCGAGGTGCCCCGCCGCTGTTTTGCGTGTCAACGGGATAGGTTTGAATTTCGAGATCGATGCTGGCAATCTCGCCGCCGCACTCCTGCGGGCTGAGACGCGTGCACTGGCAAAGCTCGGTAAAACGGATGTGGCCACTGCGGCTGAGTTCCAGCCCAGAAGCAATCAGGACCGTATAAATATCAACACAAACTTGCCGTTCAAACTCGAACAGCAGGTTGACCGCACCCGAGTCGTTCGCGCCCCTGCTCAAAACCCACCCACCGCACCCCAGAATGGCGCCGGTCAAAGTGTGTACGAGACGGGACGGCTCTACAAGAGAGATCGCCCTCATCTGCATAGCCCAGGGAATCGCTGGATTCCGGTTGTCGACGATGGGAGCGAGCTCTCTCACGATGGGGTTATCGGAGCCTTGGGGCCGAGCATGATGAATGTGCGGGAGTGGCACTCCCATGACTGCCTTTGACACATCCAAAAGATTGGGATCGGCCGGTGTCGCCGTATTCTGCCGGAAATCGGGTGACCCTCCTCCCGAATGAATGCTCAAAGAGTATTGGCCGGGCCTGGGGATGAATGGTTTAGTTTGATATCCAGGATTGGATTTTCAGGACGCCATTTTTAGCATGATCGTCGGAAGCGGAATTGATTTGGTCGAGATTGGTCGCATTCATCAGTCGATGGAGCGGTTTGGCCAGCGGTTTCTCGACCGCATATTTACAGCGGCGGAGCAGGCCTATTGTCTGCGCAAGCGCAAAGCAGCCGAAAGCCTAGCGGCGCGCTTTGCGGCTAAGGAAGCGGGGGCGAAGGCGCTGGGAACCGGGATCAGCCGTGGCGTGAATTGGCTCGAAATCGAAGTAGTCCGCGAACCGGGCGGAAAGCCATCGCTGCGCTTTCACGGACGAGCCGCCGAGATTGCAGCCGCCCTGGGTGTCGCGCGCACAGCTCTCTCGCTTACGCACTCCGGGGATTTGGCGATGGCCAGCGTGGTGCTCGAAGACGAACAATAAAGCACTCCACGCGTTGGTACCGAGGGAACCAAAATCCTCCGGGTGGTTCTTCTTTAAGAAAGAGGCTCCTTGCACGATTCCGAGATTCCGCAGCAACGGGAGAAGCGCCATAGTCCTTCCTGTCTGCTATCCTCAAGACGTTAAGGTTGATAGGTCCCGGCTCAAAATAATCAGGGGAGCGCCGTGCCAAGCCGCAAAGAGATTCAGTGGTCGCAACTGAGAGTTGGCGCATTGGTCCTTGTGGCCGTGGCTGTGCTTGTCGGACTCATCTTCCTTATGTCCGGCTCAACCGGCGGCATTTTTGCACCCAAGCTGAAAATGCGCTCGTATTTTACAAATGCTTCCGGGCTCAAAGACGGCGCGCCAGTGACGCTTGAAGGCGTAACCATCGGCAACGTTCTCCACATCCGAGTAGTTCCAGAGCGGAATCCGACCCCCGTCGAAGTCACAATGAGGGTCGGCGAGGAGTATCTGCGCGACATACACGTGAATTCAACGGCGTCGATCGCCCAGGCCGGAGTGCTCGGCGACAGCTTCCTCGACATCGACTCAAGTCGGGCTTCGGGACCGCCTCCGGCCAACAACGCCGAACTGCGCGCCACCGAATCGCCCAACATTCAGTCCGTGATCAGCACCAGCCAGGACTCTATTCAGGACATCTCCAAGCTAATACGCAAAATCGATATCCTGATGGACTCGATTAATTCCAAGAAAGGCACTGTCGGCGAGCTGATTAACGATCCGGCCTACTATGCCAAAATCGCGCGTATCACAGACCACCTGGAGAAGATCACGAGCGAAATAAGCGAGGGCCAGGGGACGATCGGCAAACTGATCAATGACGATACCCTCTACACAAGAGCCAACTCTGCGATCGACAACGTGGATCGGATTACTGCTTCTCTCGATCAGGGACATGGCACGGTCGGCAAGCTGCTGAAGGACGAAACCCTCTACAACAACCTGAATACGACCGTTACCAGCGCGAATAATCTGATGGACGGGATTAACTCGGGTAAAGGGTCGTTTGGAAAGTTGGCCCGGGACCCGGCATTTGCAAAAAAGCTCGACGATACCGTCACGCGGTTGGATTCGATCCTGACCACGGTTGACGAGGGCAAGGGCACAATCGGCCAACTGGTGCAAAACCGCTCTCTCTACGATCACGTCGACCAAACCATGGACCAGGCACAGCAGCTGGTCAAGGCCATCCGCGAAGATCCCAAAAAATACTTCATCATCCGGCTGAAGGTTTTCTAGGACTTTGACCGCTTCATTTTGTAATTGAGTTGATGGATTTGGGTGCCCCAGGTCTCGCATTTGAGACCTGGGAAAGCTCGAATCCTCATGGTCACGGCACTAGGTCTTCCGCCTCGCACGAAAGGGGCTTCGATGAAGAAGTGGCGGTGGCGAAAGATTCTGGCGATCTTTGCCGGTTGTTTGGTTACCGCAGGCGCTATTCCCTTCGCACTCTGCCTTTGGTATGCATATGAGCCCCGGCCTGAGCCGCTTGTGATGGAGTTCCCGCTGCGAAAGGGCGAGTATGCCTCCTCACCATTCAACGCCGGTTTCGACGGACCCTACAGGATCGATCTCGATTGGGACCGATCAATATTGGGGAATGAGCAGAAACGGCTGGACCTCGACTGGAAAATTGTCGATGCCAAACGAGGAATCGTCGCGAAAGGTTCCTTTGACAACTCGATCGTCGGAAATACTGTCTGTCTTGGAGGTTATCCGGCAGGGTTCAGGAAGGGACAGAGGATCGTCGTCACCCTGCCTCACGACGTGCAGAATATGGACGAATCCATGCGACTGAAAGTCAGTGTCGATGCAGCCGAAATAAGCTTGGACATGTCATACGCGTGGGGAATTGCAGCCGGGTGGGCTGGCATCATCGCGGGACCCGGTGCACTCCTTCTGGTTTTGCTGGCCGTCTTGAGAATGCGTTCCCATTCCACGTCTCCGTCTACTCCCTGAAGTACTTCCACAACTCCACAAATCCCTTCAGCCGCACCACCTGAAAGAAATCGCTCACAACCAAGTAGAAGAGCGTCGATCCGGCCCACACAAAATGCATCGCGCTCGGGCCAAGCTCATCGCTGAAAGGCAGGGGCGCAGCTGAGAACACCATCGCAAGTACGATCAGCGCAAGCTTCACAATCCCCATCACCAGGTTGATTTCCATCAGCTTGCTGGCGAAGGCTCTGCCCAGCCGAAAACTAACAACGTAGGCTGAACCCGCCGAGCGATCCTCCAACAACATCAGCATGGGCGCGACCGCAAAAGGCCAACTGACGAGCGCCCAAAGCGTGAAAAATCCTAACGACAGGAAGATCGCCCAGATCGCATAACCGACCAGATCCGCGTCGCCATCAGGAGTGATGTGCGTCGCCGCGACCCATTGGATGCAATGGAACCATCCCCAGAAAACAAGGCCCAGCAAAGCCAGCCACCCGGCCTGCAGCGCGATCATCGCCACTGGCCTGAACCGAAGTCCAGGCTCAATGCGTTTGAGCACGAGCCCTCGGCCGATCCCCGAAACAACGCTCCACACGATCGCAGCGGCCGGAACGAGCCACGTGAGCGTGCGCGTGACATACGGTTCGTAGCGCGACCAGACATCGGCCAGCTGCACCACTGCAACCCATGGATTCTGCGAATCAAGGTTGGAGAGCCCTGTGTAGGAAGGCGGCAGTAGAGTCAGAATCTTTTTCGCCTGCCAAAAACAGACCCAGAGAAATGGCGCTCCAAACAACCAGCGCCATGCAATCTCAACCGCAACAGTGGAGGGGTGACGGAAGACCCAGCCCATTTGGTCCACGAGCTTCTGCGTCGCCCGCACCGGCCGCGCCGTCGAGGGGCCCGCTTTCACTTGACAACCAGGTTGACCAGCTTGCCTGACACCACGATGATTTTGACGACGCTCTTTCCTGCGATCCGCGATTTCAATTTTTCGTCGGCGAGAGCTGCAATCTCTAGTTCCTTCGACGCTGCATCGGCGGCCACGCGTACCACTGTCACGAGCTTCCCGTTGATCTGCACAGGTATCTCGATCTCCTCTTCCTTCGCCAATTCCGGGTTACTCTTGGGCCAGGGAGCGCGGAGCACCGCCCCCTCTTCGCCGAGGCTCTCCCACAGGTCCGCAGCGAGGTAAGGCGCGAACGGCGCCAGTAGCAGAACCAGAGAGCGCAGCAGTTCGCGGATCACCGGTGCGGGCACTTCCCCAGCCGCAAGCTGCGCATCGGCAGCCTGCATCTCGTTCACGAATTCCATAATCGCCGCGACGCAAGTGTTGAAGTGCCAGCGCCCCTCAAAATCCAGCGTGATTTTCGCGATGGTCTGGTGCAGCTTGCGCAGCAGCTTCAGCGACACACCGCTCGGCGCAGCGACCGCTTCGCTCTTCGCCGTCCGCGCAACCGGCGCGTACTTATTCGCCAGCCTCCACACACGGGCCAGAAAACGGCTCACCCCCGCAACGCCGTCCTCCTGCCAATCGAGGTCGCGATCCGGCGGCGCGGCAAACAGCGCATACATGCGCGCGGAGTCTGCACCGAAGCGGGCCACCATGTCGTCGGGCGAAACCACGTTGCCCTTCGACTTCGACATCTTCGCGCCGTCTTTGATGACCATGCCCTGCGAGAACTGATGCCGCACCGGTTCGTCATCCTGCACCATGCCCAGATCGCGCATAACCCTGGTCCAAAAGCGCGAATAAATGAGGTGCAGGATCGCGTGCTCCACGCCGCCAATATACTGGTCAATCGGAAACCAATAAGCCACCCGCGCGGGATCGAACGGCGCATCCGCGTTTTTGGCGTCGGTGTAGCGATAGAAGTACCAGCTCGAATCGACAAAGGTGTCCATCGTGTCCGTCTCCCGCTTGGCAGGCCCCCCGCACTTGGGGCAGGTGACATCGACAAACTCCGGCACACGCGCCAATGGCGAGCCACCCTGCTGCGTGATTTCGATTTTCTCGGGCAGGAGCACCGGCAACTGGTCGTCCGGCACTGGAACGATGCCGTCGCGCTCGCAGTGAATCATCGGGATCGGCGTGCCCCAGTAGCGCTGCCGGCTCACGCCCCAGTCCTTCAGGCGGAATGTCACCTTCGCTTCACCAAAACCGCTGGCCACCGCTACCGCCTGGAAGCGCTTCACCGCTTCTTCATAGCCCAGCCCATTAAACTCGCCCGAATTGATCACTACGCCATCTTTGGTCGTAAAAGGCAGCGCAGGCTCTTCGGCATTTGGGTCGGCAGGCGCGATCACGCGCCGTATCGGAATCGCATACTTCGTCGCAAACTCAAAATCGCGTTCATCATGCGCCGGCACACTCATAATTGCCGCGGTTCCATAGTCGCTGAGCACGTAATTCGCTACCCAGATGGGCACCATCTCGCCGCTATACGGATTGATGGCGAAATGACCGGTCGGCACACCGTGCTTCTCAATCTCCCCGATATCCCCGGTTTCCCGCGCGATCTTCTGCTCCTCGATGAGCTGACCCACCTGCACTTTCAGGCCCGCGTCTGCAGCAGCGAAAGCCGTCACCAGCGGATGCTCGGGAGCAAGCTGCAAGCTGGTCGCTCCAAAAATCGTGTCTACCCGCGTAGTAAAAACGCGAATCCTTTGCCTTTCTGATCCCTGATCCCTGATCCCCGGTCCCTGCTTTTCCGTTCCCTGGTCCCTGCTCCCTAATCCCTGGTCGATTTTTTCCGCAAGGAAAAAATCGACCTCCGTCCCTTCGCTGCGGCCGATCCAGTTGCGCTGCATGGTGCGCACTTTCTCCGGCCAGCCGTCCAGCTTGTCAAGGCCATCCAGCAATTCCTGCGCATACGCCGTGATGCGGAAGAACCACTGCACCAGATCCCGCTGCTCCACAATCGTATCTTCGTGCCGCCAGCAGCGCCCATCGATCACCTGTTCGTTGGCGAGCACCGTAGCGCACTCGGGGCACCAGTTGACCTTGCTCTTCTTGCGATAGGCGAGTCCTCGCTCGTACATGCGGAGGAAGAACCACTGGTTCCATCGGTAGTAGTCAGGCAGGCACGTGGTGACTTCGGTGGCCCAGTCAAATCCCATGCCGAGGCGCTCAAACTGCCGCTTCATCCCGGCAATGTTGTTGAGCGTCCACTCGCGCGGAGGAGTGTTGTTCTTGAGCGCGGCATTCTCAGCCGGCAGACCGAAGGCGTCCCATCCCATGGGGTGCAGCACGTTATAGCCGCGCATCCACATGTGGCGCGCCAGCGCATCGCCAATCGAGTAGTTGCGCACGTGGCCCATATGCAGTTGGCCGCTGGGATACGGCAACATCTCCAGCACGTAGTACTTCGGCTTGCCGCAGGAAGGAGGTTCGGCCGCATACAGAGCGGGGTCCGCAGCCCAGCGCGCCTGCCACTTCGCCTCAATTGTCCCGGGATCGTACCGTTGTTCTTTTTCTTCCGCCATCACCCTTCAGTGTAAATGGGGGAGACGCGCTACTTCGCCGGCGCCGCGACCAGGCTTTTCAGTACCCTCACATTGCGCTCTTCGTCGCCCGGCTCGTCCACCGGCGTCTCCGCAATAAAAGCAGCATGCGCAAAGCGCTTGTCATTCAGCAACCGCCGAAACGGCTCGACCCCAATCGTTCCCTGCCCGATGTGCTCATGCCGGTCGAGCTTCGACCCGCGTGCAGCCTTGGCATCGTTGCAATGCCACACGCGCACCGCCTTGAATCCGACAGTCGCTGCGATCTGCTTCATTGTGTCCGCGTAGCCCGCATCGCTCACGATGTCGTAACCAGACACATGGGTATGGCACGTATCCAGGCAAACCGCCACCGGCGCATGCGCCTTCAGCAAGGCCACCAGTTCAGCCACTTGATCAAAGCTTCCACCCAGCGAGCACTCCGACCCAGCCGTGTTTTCGATCAGAATCGTGAAGGGCGTCCCCTGCCACGGCAGCCCATCGATCACCTTCTCTATCGACTCCGCGGCCAGCTTCAGCCCCTCATGCCGCGTCATTCCCTTCCAGGAACCGGGATGCAGCACGAGATAGTCCGCCCCGAAGGCCAGCGCCCGTTCAATCTCTCCGCGAAACGCGACCACACTCTTGTCGCGAAAATCCTTCGTCTGACTGCACACGTTCACCAGATAGCTGGTGTGAATTACCAGGGGCGAGACATCGAGTGCCTCCCGCTGTGCGCGCATCCGTTCACACTGCTTGGGGTCCACTTCGGGCGCGCGCCACATGCGCGGACTCGACGAGAACATCTGAAATGTATTTGCGCCGATCTCTCGCGCGCGCTGGACGGCATTCGACGCGCCGCCCGCTGTGCCAAGATGAACGCCAATGCGCTTTGCCATCCGAACCAGTCTAAATCGATCCACACTGGAATCGATCCGTCTCAGAGCAGCTTCATCGCATCCGGATCCCACCGCACCACGGCGCCCTTTTCAATGCTGAGGTTGCTCAGCAGCGCCGCCCCTGCAGCGCGATAACCAAAGACCGCATCCTCCACCACCGGCTGCCTCGACCGCACCGAAGAGAAGAAATTCTTGAAGTGATCATAACTATCGCTGTAACCCTCCGGCGTCACATACCGCTCCGACCCCACCGGTGGAGCTCCCTCAAAATGTTTCCGCGGATACTTCTTCCCGTACTCTGTCTCGATCCGCTCCTGCATAGCCTCCGGAAACGTATCAACCGTCAGACCCGGCTCGGTTTCGCGCGGCACGCGGCTCACGGTGACACCCGTCCAGCCAATCTCCAAGGTGCCCTCGGACCCAGTAAACACAAGGCTCTCGCTCTCCTCGCCGCCATCCACAAAATTCACGCGCACACTCAGGTTGAATCCCTCGCGATAATCGAAAAGCCCCAAAACCACATCCTGCGCGTCGCGCCCGTCATTCCAATAGCGCAAGGCCCCCGTCGCCATGCCTTGTGTCGGCCCATGCGAACCGGTGACGAAATGCGTGCCGCTGAAAAGATGTACAAACAGGTCGCCCGCGACACCGCTGCCATACGCCTTCCACTTGCGCCATTGAAAAAAATGCTCCCCATTGAACGCAATCTTCGGCGCGGTCCCCAGAAAGCGCGGCCAGTCACACGTCTCCGGCGAAGCATCCGGCGGAACCGTGTAATTCCATGCGCCCATCGACGAATTACGATCCCAGTGCGCCGTCACCATGTTCAGCTTTCCAATCGCGCCCGAGGCCAACAGCTCTTTCGCCTTGACATAAAGCACCGAACTCACCCGCTGGCTCCCAATCTGCAGAATGCGCCCCGTCGACCGCGCCGTCTCAATCATCTCCGGCCCATCCGAATAGTGATGGATCATCGGCTTCTCGCAATAAACGTCCTTTCCCGCCTTCATCGCATCCACCGACGCCTGCTTGTGCCAGTGATCCGGCGTACCGATAATCACAGCATCAATGTCCTTGCGCGCCAGAATCTCGTTGTAGTCACGCGTCGTGAATACATCGTCGCCCCAGAGCTCCTTGCTTCGCGCCAAGCGGCCGTCATAGCAGTCAGCAACCGCCACCAACTTCACACCCGGCACCTGTACCGCCGTCTTCGTATCGCCCATCCCCTGGCCGCCAGCGCCGATCAACGCAATCTGGATGTGGTCATTCGCAGAGACTGGCCGAGTCGGCTCTTCCTGCGCCGCCAGCACATGAATGCGCTTCCCTGTTTCCGCACGCGTCGCGCTCGCCGCCAGCGATGCCGCCGAAACAGCGCCAGCAGCCTTAAGAAAATTCCTGCGATTCCAAATCCGCACAACTCCCCCAAGGCGGAGTTTTCCGCCGCATACAACCATACACGGACGCGATCAACCCGACGGCCGAAGATTTTTCTGATTTGAAGCCCGCTCAAACTGCGCGCAGTTAATCGTCGTCATCCCGACGTGCCTTCGCATGGTGCTGAGTCAGCAGCGCGGGCACAGGCGCATCCCCCATCGCGTCCTTCCACAGGATCACGTTCAACGTCTGCGCATCAGCACGATCCGCATGGCGGAAATCCATCTTCATGCTCTCTTCCGCACCCGGCGCATGTTTCGCGTTCGCCGTGTAGATCAGGTTGTTATCGCGATTCGAAGTATCCGCATCGAACGGCGCCTGATCGCCCGGACCCGCAAACTCACTCGCAATCAGCGAACTGAACGCGTCGTTGTTGTTCATCGGCGGCAGCCCCAGCAGCGACTCCATCGTCCGCACCACGCTCACCGTCGAGTAAAAACGGCTGTCGACAAACGGCCCGCCCTCGGCGCCATGCGGCGCATATTTGCTGATGACCAGTGCATAGCTGCGGTGCGCATCCACATGATCGGCCCCATCCTGCGCGTCGTCCTCCAGAACAAAAAACGCCGTGTCATCCCAGAACGGCGAATGCGAAATCGCCTCCACGGCGCGTCCCACCGCCAAGTCATTATCGGCGACCGAGGCTTTGGGAGTCGGACCGCCTGGCCGCGTGCCCGCCGTGTGATCGTTGCCCAGGCGCAGCATCACAAAATTCGGCATCGTGTCTCTGCCTTGCTGTTTGTCCGCCAACCAGCCCTGCAAGTGGCGCATAAAAATATCGACGCGTACCTGGTCTGGAATTTGTAGGTTGAAGTCCGGCGCCTCCTCGGCAAAATGCCCAACGAGTTCCGGCTTCGTCGCTGTATTCGCGGCCATCATCGGAATTGGCCACGGCCACTTGTTCATGCCCCCGCCCCACTCTTGCGGAAGATTCTCACCGGGCGCCACAGCCTTGTGCGCGCAACTGCGCCCTTGCAGCATCGGCCCCAGTTGCGGATTGCTCGCAGCAGGCTGATCGCAAAAGACAGTCGAGATAAATTCGCCGAAGTGGTAATACGTCTTTCCATGCGCTGCGAGATCGCCCCAGAGGTAGCCGCTCATCGGTTCATTCACGTCGGGAATCTTTTGCAGCAGCGGATAGCCGGCAGCGACCACACCTTCAAAGTCGTAGAAGCGCTGACCGCCGCGATAGGACTGCTGCCACGTCTTCTCGAGGTAATCCGACCCGATCGCGGCGTTCGACCACACGTGCCCATCGCCCGACACCTCGCCTGAGTCAAAGAAGTTGTCGAGCACGCCAAACTGCAGCGCCAGCTTGTGAATGTTCGGCGTCACCTCGGCGCCATACATCGTCAACTTCCGATCGCCATTCCCCACGGCCTTCCCGCTCTGCTCCAAATCGCCGAGCACCTGGTCGTATGTGCGGTTCTCCTTAATGATGTAGATGACGTGCTTAATCCGGCTCTCACTCGACCCGGAAAATTGAATCTTCTCTTCCGCCGCCTTCATGCGGTTCGAACGCAACACCTCATCGGTCCACTGCAGCAGATTCCTTTCGATCTCCGCGGAATCAATTGCAGCCAGCGATCCATACAGCAGCGTCCCGATATAAGTCGACGGCCTCCTCAGAGGAATCTTCCTTGAACTCTCCGTCTCCGGTTGAGGCGCGTTATTGGGCCCGGTTCCCTTCCCTTTTCCGGTCGCAACGTAGAGCTTTCCGCCGCCGGGCGAAGGCAAAAATGCCAGCGAAAACGGCAGCCACTCAGTCGGCACAAATCCATCCGGCTCCGCCATCCCGGCGCGCGCGGCCTTTGCCGTGAGCTTGCGCGGATCGATCACCGCCACGGCGTCACTCGCCATGTTGGCCACGTAGAGCCTGCTGCCGTTGCCGTTCACCGCCACTGCCAGCGGCTCAGCGCCAAAATAACTCTGCCCCGGCAAGCGCGTATCAAAATACCCCTTCACCGCGAACTGATCTCCAACCACATTCACGACCGCCACCGCGTCACGATTCGCCAGCGCCACATAGAGCGTCTTTCCGTCCGGCGCCAGCGCGAACGAACATGGATGTGTGCTCGGCGCAATTGAATTCGTTGGCTTCAACAGCGCCAGCTTGCGGCCCACCTCATTCTTCGCCAGATCCAATTCCACAATCTCCGACGCATTCCACAGCGCAACAAACGCACGATGGCCGTCCTGCGAAAGCGCAAGCGCGCCGGGATAGGTCGACGGCACCGCATCGCTCTCCGCCAGGTCAAACCGATGTTCGATCGCGCCGCTCGCTGCATCCAGCAGCAGAACATCGTCGGAGTAGTTCTCCGCCACTAGCAACTTCTCCGCGCCGGCACTGCCGATCACTTCAATCGCAGCCGGAAACGGCACTCCCATGTTGCCATCCCTTTCACCGATCAGCCGCGTCACATGCCCCGGTGCGAGTTGCTCAAGCGGCAGGCGAATCATCCGCTCCGGCGTCACTTTGCCTCCCGCGAATCCATATACCACGATGCCGCTGCCAGTGTCGTCCTTGCCCGTACCCTGCGGATCGGTCAATGACCCGATGCTCGCATAGATGTGCGTGCCATCGCGGCTAAACGCGAGACCCGAGTACAGTGTCTGCTTCATCCGGATCAGCGTGCGCGCATCGGGAAAATCTGAAATCTGACCCGTCTGCGTATCGAGAACCGCCAATGACTGGTCATAGTTCGACTCTGCCGTTCCAAAGCCCGCGTTCACCGTAACCACGTAGCGCTTGTCGGGCGAGATGGCGATCGACATCGGCAGACTGTTGATCTTCTGCGGAGCACCCGGAACAGGCTCGATCAGTTGTTTGCTGGTAGAGAGGTCAAGCGTTTGGGCAACGATCTGGCCCGCAGCGAGCGCGACGGCCATTGGGAAGACGATCATCGGAGTCTTGATGAACATGGCTAGAACGATAACAGGGCGCGACGACTCGCCGTGTCACACAAATGTTACAAACGGACACGGCGTTGGCTCGACAGGTGATGTCCGGTATTGGGTCAGCTTGAAACACGTTTGGAGCGCGCAGGATTTGGTGGCACTATTAGACGGGAAAGCATCTGAGGCAATGGCGTGACCGAACAAGAAAAATCCAGCTTAGACGATGCCGATGGCAACTGCAAGCAGTGCGGACATCCGTTTAATCCACACATAATCGTCGCTTACGATAGGGATGATCTCTCAAAGGGCGGCGAGATTCGCTGCCCGGTGGCGGGATGCAGCTGTTTCCACAGCGCAGACTTTGATCTTAAGAACACCACGTAGCTCTGCGGTTTCAAACTGACCCACCACGAAAACCGTCGTCCTCTGGGTCGCCTGCAATAATCGACTTCATGCGCAAGGTCATCACCGCAGCAAAGCTCTGGGACGGGAGCAGTTTGATTGAGCGTCCTATCGTCACGGTAGAAGACGGCCACATCCAATCCATCGCAAGCAGCGACTCAAGTGAACTGCCAGCTGGCGCTCAGGTTCTCGACTTTCCCGGCGCGTTGCTTGCTCCAGCTTTCTTCGATGTGCATTTTCACGGAGCCGCCGGGCATGACGTGATGGAAGCAACACCCGCCGCGCTCGATACCATCAGCGCGTTTTTGGCGACACGCGGAACAGGCGCCTTTCTCGCTACTACTGTCACCGCACCGCTCGACACTACGCTCAAAGCCGTTGCGGAACTCGCAAAACTCATCGCGAAGCCCCCGGTTGCAGCCCGCGCGCGGCCCATCGGAATCCATCTTGAAGGGCCGTTTCTCTCTCACGCCAAACGCGGCGTGCAGCCAGCGGCGCACCTGCTCGCACCCGATATCCCGACCTTCGATCAGCTGTACGAGGCGGCCGAAGGCCATGTGCGCCTCATGACCCTGGCGCCGGAATTACCCGGCGCGACAGAACTCGCCGCGCACGCAACCGCGCGTGGGGTTCGCATCTCAATCGGCCACTCCGATGCGACCGCAACCGAGACGCGAGCAGCAATCAGCGCCGGCGCGGTCAGCGCCACGCACACTTTCAACGCCATGCGCCCACTCGATCATCGCGAGCCCGGCATTCTTGGAACCGTCCTGACCACTGACTCTCTCTACGCAGAAATCATCTGCGACGGCATTCACAACGCGCCGGAGATGGTGAAGCTCTGGTGGCGCGCCAAGGGTCCCGACCGAGCAATCCTCGTAACGGACGCGATGAGCGCCGCAGGCATGCCCGACGGCGAATACAAGCTTGGCGGGTTCGCCGTGCAGGTAGAAAAAGGCCGCGCCACCGCCAACGGTGTGCTCGCCGGTAGCGTGCTTACCCTCGATCGCGCGCTCGCAAATTTTGTTAGCTTTACCGGCGCAAGTGCGGAGCAAGGTGTGCGCCTGATGACAGCCAATCCAGCCGCCATGACCGGGTTCACGCAGGAAGTTGGATCGATCAAGGTCGGTCAGCCCGCCGATCTTGTCGCCGTGAATGCAGAAGGGCATCTTCTCGGATCAGTTGTCGGCGGCCAGCCTATTACCGTTTCCTAGTTCTTTCAGTTTCCAGCTCCCCTCGTCGTTGCTGTCATACAGAGCGGAGGCGCCGCGCCCATCGGGGTCAAAAAACCTGCATTTTTTCCGCGTCAATCAGCACGAGCATGGGTGCCCCAGGTCTGGATTCTCAGACCTGGGAAAGCAAGAACTCAAATAAACCACTGTCATCCTGAGCGAAGCGCAGCGGAGTCGAAGGACCTGCGTTTGCTCTCCGCAATTTGTGCCACGAGCCTCAAGGTTCACAAGGCTAACTGGACTTTTCTGCCAGCCGCTGCGCCCGCCAAATCGCCCCTTCAATGCCCGCAACCTCTGTCGCGCAGATCGGCATCGCAGGAGCCACCGCGCGCAGCCCAGCGAAGAATGGTTCACGAACCAGGCGCGCCTTGCCGACAACACTTCCAATCCACGCCACCGGAACCTCCGCGGTGAGCTGATGCTTGCGTCGCAACTTTGCTCGAACAAGCAAAACCGAATCCACAAGGTCTGAGGCCGCCTGCGCCATTACCCCTGCGGCAACAAGATCCCCTTCTTCGGCAAGTTTGCTGATGGCCGGCGCAAGCGCGGCAAAATCCGGTCCCGGCGTACCATCGCCCACATTCACCAGCTCATCGATCGTGGTTGTTCCCCAAATGTGTCCAACTGTCTCAAGCACGCGGGTCGGTTCTTCGCGGTCATATGCCTTTAAAGCGCGGCGAACGGCGTGCAGCCCGATCCAATAGCCCGAACCTTCATCGCCCAGCCGCGAGCTCCAACCTCCTGCGCTCTCGCGACTGCCGTCCGGAGCCCTGCCAATGCAATTGGAACCAGTGCCGGCTATCTGCAGAATGCCCGGTCCGCCCTTGAAAGCTCCATCGAGTGCGATCACTTCATCGCCAACAATTTCAACCTTCGTCGCGCCGAATTCCCGAAGTACCTCGCCGATCCATTCCGCCACTCCCGGCATCTTGGAACTAGCGACGCCCACGGAAGCGGCACACACGCCCTTCACGCCCGCCTGCGCAAATACATCTTTGAGAATCGCTCGCAAGTTAGCATCAGCGGCTTCGACGCCCACGCGCAAACGCTTGATC
This sequence comes from uncultured Occallatibacter sp., assembly GCA_964487345.1. Classification (GTDB taxonomy): domain Bacteria; phylum Acidobacteriota; class Terriglobia; order Terriglobales; family Acidobacteriaceae; genus Telmatobacter. The sequence goes on from CAZAQN010000008.1 coordinate 92,868, forward strand.
GATCCGTTCTCGGCGAATGCGCGAACCTTCTTATCCTCGACAATGGAGGCGCGGGTGCGCGTTCCACCGCCATCAATCCCCAATACTATGTTCCCTGACATAACGTTCCCCAATCAGACACTCCTGCTAATTCGCGGGCTCGCCGCCATCGCGCAGCGTTCCAGCCAGCACGTTCAGGCTTCCGTCGGATTTTGGGGGAGTCAGTCCGAGCAAATGCGCGAGCCATGGATATAAATTAACGTTTTCAAAAGGCCGCACGGTGCGGCCCGGAAGAATGTCGGGACCCGCCGCATAAAAGCTCGCCTTCATCTCCGGCATCTTGTGCGGATCATAGCCGTGCATGCCAAGGGGTAGCGTGGATTCCTGCTTGCCTGCAGGCGGCACATGTGCGCGGATGAGGAAGGGACCGGTCGCAATCACAACCGGATCGCCCTCGCGCGGATTGTCGCGAAAATTCAGCTCTCCCGGCACATCCTTGCGCCGGTACACGACGAACTGCGAGGACGCCTTCTTCAGCTGGTTGTAGACACGCGCTGCGTCTTCCTCGGTTTTCCCGTATAAGAGCGAGCCCGCGGTTTCGAAATCTGCAAGGTCGGCAAAATTGTCCAGATTTATCCAGTCACCTTGGACCTTCGCCATGCCGTGATCGCTCACGACAACTAAATCGATGGGCAGCCCAGTCGAATCCAGTCCTTCTTTCAACTTGCCGACAAGCTTATCCACTTTCACGACCGCAGCCCTTGTCTCGGGCGCATCCGGGCCGTACTGGTGGCCTTCATGATCGGGCTCATCATAGTACAGCGTGATGAAATGCGGCCGGTCGGTTGCTGGCAAATGCAGCCAGGCCAACACCTGGTCGATGCGCGCGTTGTCGTCGATTTTGTTATCGAAATGCAGATAGTAAGTGGGCCGATAACCAGCGATTTTTGCCTCGGACCCCGGCCAGAAAAAACAGGCTGTGCGCATGCCCTGGCTTTCCGCGAGACTCCATAGCGGTGTGCCGCTATACCAGCTTCCGTCAGTCACTGCGGCCGGATCGCCGATGGCGTAGCGAGTCTGTTTTGCGGGGTCGTAAAAGCCATTAGCAACGAGGCCGTGATGCTCGGGATACAAACCCGTGACGATCGTAAAGTGATTCGGAAATGTGAGCGAAGGGAAGCTGGGCAACATGCCTTCGGGTGCCCAGACACCCTGCTTGCCGATTGCCAAAAGATGCGTGGCGCCATCGCGTTTCGCGTAGTCCCAGCGGAAGCCATCGAGCGAAACCAGAACAACGTAATGGGCTTTTTGAGCTGCGTCTGAATTTGGCCCATTGTCGACGTGAATAATCGGCAGTGCCGGAGACGCTGCGGCATCCTGGCCTGCGGCGTACATCGATCCGAGCACCAGGCCCAGAAATAGCAACCCACTGCTAAAAACCGCACGACTCCAAGCGCGCAATCGCATCTACCACACCCCCGCATCAGCTTATCGCACGGGGACTGGCCGTCCAGGCAATGCTTCGCATGGCGCTGTAGAAAATGTTCCACGCCTCTGAATTGTTCCACGTGGAACAATTTGAAGTAACGTGACCCGCGCAGGCAAAGGCCTCGCTTGGCAACCCACATACATCGCGATTGTCACAATTGTTCCACGTGGAACAATTGTGACAATCGCCACCGCTGTTTGACCTCGTTTGCAGATTATTTCGAAAAAGTGTGATCGCGAAAATCAGCCTGAACAAGATGGACAAGAGGTGTGCCGCTCCCCTTGAGCGGCGGGGTAGAACACCATCAATTCCAGTAACGGGAACCGGCCCTAATTTCCGGGCGCTGGAGCCGTGCTCGCCGTCGCCGGAGTCGCAGGTGCGGCAGGTTGTGATTTGCCAAGAGCGCGGATATAAACGACCAGGTTCCAGACTTCGTCGTCCTTCGCCCGGCCGGGGTCTTCGGCAGGCATCTTGTCTTTGCCGTTCCGGATGATCTTGAAGAGTTCCTGGTCCTGTCTATCGGCCAGCGTTTTGGGATCGGTCCAATCGATCATCGTGAGTTGCATATCCTTTGCGAGATCCGTCTTGCCGTCGCCGCTATCGCCATGGCAAAGGGCACAATCGCGCGCGTAGAGTTTCTTTGCCTTGGCCTGGGAGTCAGCGGTCACTTTCGTGGAACCTTTGGCGGCCGCATCCTGCGGCGGGGCTGCCGAAACAGTTGACGGAGCGATCGAGAACAAGGCCGCTGCACAAATAAGCAGGAATGGCTTCAACATGACACTCTCCTCAGTTGCAGGTGTCGGGACAGGCATCTGGCAGCTGTTATTTTGATTCGACAGCATTATAGGCCCATTTGGACGTGAGGCGCATCACTTCATCAACGGCCATGTCCCTGAGAATGCACCCGGAACCCCATCCCTGCCCGCCAAATACGGGCCAAATGTGGTATACGTTTCCGCATGTTTCCACGCACTTTATCCGCCGCCGTGATTCTTCTTTTCCTCCTCTGCGGTTTGAGCCTGGCCCCGGCCTCAACCCCAAAGCTGGCCCCCGCGCCCCCTTTGGGATGGAATAGCTGGGACGCCTACGGCCTCACCATCGACGAGACCGATTACCGGGCCAATACGACGGTGCTTGCCGGCTTGAAACAATACGGATGGGAATACTCCGTCATCGACGAGGGGTGGTATATGCAGGACCCCTTCGCCGACAAAGTCGGGACTCGCAAATATGTCTGGGACGCGAACGGCATCCTTATTCCGGTCGCAAACCGGTTTCCCTCGGCGGCGAATGGAGCGGGTTTCAAGCCGCTCGCCGACTGGGTCCACGCGCAGGGCCTCAAGTTTGGCATTCACATCGTCCGCGGCATTCCGCGCGGCGTTGTCGATCAGAATCTGCCCGTCGCCGGCTCCAGCTTTCACGCAGCCGACGCAGCCGATAAGGATTCCCCCTGCCCATGGGACGAAGGCAACTGGGGCGTGCGCGACAACGCAGCCGGACAGGCTTACTACGACTCGATGCTCAAGCTCTATGCGTCGTGGGGACTCGACTACATCAAAGTCGATTGCATCTCGGACCACCCCTATCGCCCCACCGAAATTCGCCAGATCGCCGAAGCCATCAAGAAGACCGGCCGGCCGATTCTGCTGAGCCTGTCTCCCGGACCCACGCAGCTTGAGCACGCAGCCGAGGTCGCGAAGTATGCCCAGATGTGGCGCATCTCCGACGACCACTGGGATGTATGGAGCGCCGCGCACAAACCCGGCGAAGGCGAGTTTCCCTTTGGCGTGCGCGATGCCTTCGATCGGCTCGCCGAGTGGGCTCCCTACGTCAAACCAGGCGCGTGGCCTGACGAAGACATGCTGCCCGAAGGCTCGCTCCAGCCCCATCCGGGGTGGGGCGAGCCCCGGCAATCGCGCTACACGGCGGACGAGCAGCGCACGGAGTTCACGCTCTGGGCCATTTCTCGCTCGCCGCTCATTCTGGGAACAAATCTGACCAAGCTCGACGACTTCACGCGCTCGCTCCTCACCAACAAAAACGCGCTCGAAATCAACCAGCGCTCGATTGAGAGCGGCCAAGGACTGATGCCACTCAAGGACGGCAAGACCGACGCGTTCCCACAGCGCTATTGGTATGCGCGCACGCGGAGCCACCAGTATCTGGCAGTTTTCAACCTGCAGGACGAGCCGTCGACTTCGGATCTTCCCTGGATGGTCTTTCACCTGGAAGACAAGCCACATGCGGTTTTCGACATCTGGAACCAGAAGCGCATTCCGCGGGCGAAAGCTTTGCATGTCGTTCTCGCCCCGCATGGATGTGCGCTGTTCCGAGTGGAGTGATCGTGTGCATACGACCAAAGCCCTGCGTCTTAGCCCAAAACCTCGACGCACATAATCGGAAGCAGGCGCGACGAAGGTCTTTATCGAAGGGTACCTGAACTAGCTAGCACAGCAGTGCGGGTGATGGAGATGACGCTGATATCGTCCTCCTGTCCGAACGTCTGGGCGGCGCTGGCAACCTCGGCGGCAGACTTTGCAGTCCGTAGCAGTTGATGAACCCGCTCAAATCCAAACAGTTCACCGTGGGCATCCGTCGCTTCTGCTACGCCATCCGACATCAGCATCAGTCTGTCGCCAAGATTCAGTCGAAAATGCATGACGGAAGACTCCGCGTTTTCGATCATGCCCAGCGGCAGAGCGCCCTCCATGGGCAATGGCTCCCCGTTCAGGTAGGGCGCAATATGGCCGGCGTTGGCCAGCGTCACTGCACCATCTTTCGCAATACGCAGCGCCAGACAGGTGGCCTGGGCATCGCTGCGACCCATAAGAAGCAGATTCAGGGCGCTGAGTACGGCAGCTGGATCAGGAACATATTGAGCCGCAATGCGGATCGCTCCCACCAGCAACGCCACCAGCATCCCTGCCTTCAGTCCTTTCCCGGCTACATCGCCGGCCACGATCAGCAAGCTGCCATCGGTTCTGTGCGGTATCAACTGGAAAAAGTCCCCGCCCACCTCCCGCGCAGGCCGGTACTCGCTCTCCACCACCAGCCCTGGGAGCGCCAGACGGGATTCCGGGAGGATGACCTGCTGCACCTCCTGCGCTTGCGCCAGTTCGTTGTGCATGCGGAACGACTCCATCCCGGTGCCTCGGAGGTAAATGATGAGGAAAACATAAGAGAGGATGAGCACGAACATGATTCCGAATGCCGAGAAATCTATTCCTTTGTCCGAGGGAACCGGCTGCAGATGGAAGGCGCCGATGATCCCGGCTGCGATGCCGGTGTTGATGGCGGGAAGTAAGAACTGGAGCACAATCAAGGGCACAATGAGGGCCTTCGAAAGACGAGCCAGCACGAAGACCCAAAGCACCGCGTTCAGACCGCTGATGGCCGCGATCGACAGCGCCACAGCATACGGCATCTGTCCTTTCAGATAGACCAGGTCGACGATAAATCCAACCACAGAGAATAAAAAGAAGACGCCGATCAACTGCGTCCACAGGCGCTTGAGAGGGGCAGCCCGTAAGTGCTCCGGGTGGATGAATTCTTTCAGGAACCGAAGCTTGCCTTTCGCGGCCATCGACACGAACCTCCTTCGGCATCTATCAGTCTGTGTCCCGGTCAATTTGCGTCCCGGTTAGGAGCGAATATACCGAACGCTGCATGCTCAGCGCGAGATTGTTGTGCAAAGTCAATAGTCGGGTGATTCGGAAGGTATCTAATTGAGCGGAAGATATCGGTGTGCACGGCGCCAGAGCAGTTCCCGAGTTCACGCGTCCTTTGTAGTTAGGTGAAAGGTGACACACTCGACATCGCGGCTTCGGTTTACAGCAACTCGGGAACTGCTACGGTCGAGCACACGACAACTTGTGCGATCAGCTATTGATAAGAACGGAGACCTCGAACATGAAGCCGAATCAACCCAGCCGCACAGCCCTGATGATCGCCCGGCAACGAGCGGCTCATCAGGTGCTCGATCATGGCTCGATCCTCGAAGACCCATTTGCCCTGAAGATTCTGCGTGAAGACGAAAAGGACGTGCTTCAATTTGCGAACCAACACCCCTTGGCCAGCATCGGACGCCTGTTCACCGCCGCACGAAGCCGGATTGCGGAAGATGCCTTGTCAAGGGCTGTCGAAAGAGGGGTTCGGCAGATCGTTATCCTTGGCGCCGGACTCGACACGTTCGCACTCCGGAATCCCCATGGCGCAGGGGAGATCCGTATCTATGAGGTGGACCACCCCGCGACGCAGGCAGGCAAACGCGAGCGCCTGGCCGAAGCTCAAATCGCACTTCCCCCATCGCTTATTTTCGTGCCAGTCGATTTCGAGCAGGACGAATTGGGAGAGAAGCTCGTCGCCGCAGGCTTTCAGCAGAACGCGCCCGCGTTTTTCACCTGGCTCGGGGTTGTGCCCTATCTGACCGAGGACGCTATCGACCGCACCCTGGACTATATTTCGTCGATCCAGAACTCGGAGGTGGTGTTCGACTACATGGAACCTGCCGAGGCATTCTCAGAAGAGCTGAGGCAAATAGAAAAGGCGCGGGCAGATCAGCTTGAGAAGCTTGGTGAACGTTCGGCTACCCGTTTCGAGCCGGATGGCGTGGCCGCGGTTCTTCGCTCGCACGGATTTTGTGACCTCGAAGACATCGATTTCCAGGAGATCGCGTCCAGGTTCGGCAGCGCCGTTCAAGGACTCGCGCCCGGACATGCTGGCCTTCATGTTGTCCACGCTAAGCGCTAATTGAACGCGGTCATCTACTATTCCTATTCAAATAGAGAGCCCGTACACACTGACATATCCGGTTTATGTACGGACGGGTGAAGCCCCGACGCCGTCCAGATTGTAATCTGGCTTGCAAAGCATGCGTTCTGGGCGGATGACCGCCAACTCTCCGTGATCTAATGTCGTCACCACTACTCCTGGCGATGTCGGGGCCGGTCTTCCCAAATGTGATGCGGATCGTGCACCTACCGGACGGTTCCATGAAGAACAAGCAGATCGCGCTCCTCGCTTTAGCATTCGTAGCACTCCTCGCGCAGGTTGTCTTCCCCGGCGCAGCCTGCGAGGCACAAGTGGACTCGGAGAAGCCTCCCTATCCGGCGATGGCTTCTCTCAATCAATACTTGATGCCGGACCGGAATTCTGAAATCGCGTTGGCTCGCAGTGCGGCTCCAAGCTCCATTTCGGACGGAGCCGAAGTGCTGGTGCTGGGACGGGCCGGATATGCGACCGCAGCAGATGGAAAGAATGGCTTTGTCTGCCTGGTAGAGCGGTCCTTCGGTGCTGCCACTGATTTTCCCGAGTTCTGGAATCCGAAGATCATGTCCCCCATCTGCGTGAATGCGCCCGCCGCAAGAACCTATTTGCCCACTGTGCTGATGAAGGCCAAACTGGTGATGGCGGGGAGATCGAGAGCTGAGATCGCGCAGGCGATCGAATCAGCATTGAACCGAAATGAATTGCCGGCGCTGGAGCCGGGTGCGATGTGCTACATGATGTCCAGGCAGCAGTACTTAAGCGATAACGATAAATGTTGGCATCCGCATATGATGTGGTTTGTTCCGGGTGATGCCGCGAGGAAGTGGGGAGCCAATCTTCCGGGCTCGCCGACGATCGCGGCGAATGATCCCGAAGACCGGATGACCATATTTCTCGTTTGGGTTGGCAACTGGTCCGACGGCACGCCGGCTCCGCGCGATATGCACTGACGCGCAATTCGAAGCGCAAACGCCGAAAAAGCCGGAATCGCAGAACAATCCTGGCAGAAGGCACGCTAACCTCAGTGCATCGCGGCCCTCAACTGTGGTTCAGAATTCGCGGCAGAACCGTGGCCGCGCCAAAGCACCCTCCCTTGCGCGTCGAGGAGAACGACGTAGGGTTCATTGTCCGTCGTTACGTCGAAGTAAGTTCTCCACTGTTTCTCGTCGTCAGTCAGAACCACGAATTTGTCTTGTTGCTCCAGCGAAAGCCCCTTCTTCATGCCGCTTCGAATCATCCCGCGGATGAAGCCGGGAGCACCTGCCAGCATGGCCATCGGATACACCATTGCATTCGCAAAAGCGGGGTCCGCATGGATCGCCTTCACCCAATCGTTGCTGCCCGCGCCCCCTTCGCGACTAAAGCCTGCAACAAGGATGACGGTATGGCCGCGCACAGCATCGGCCAGAACGATATGCTTGCCGCTGAGAGTCTCACCCGCGGTTGCGGGAAGGGATTGCGCGAGGCAGCACGACACGGTCACCGTCAACAGTGCAGCACAGAAGAAGCGAAGCGTCGAATGAAGCATCCGGGCGAAACCTCCTGACAACATCGTTGCGGATACGTATTGGACTGCGGACCCGTTCCTTTGGTGATGTGCGACCGCGTGGGATCGTGGCTCCCTATGCGAAACTAATGTGTCCGGCCGCGCCGCAACCAGCGGATTACGCCGGCAGAATCGCCTCATGCCAGTCCTACGTTCCGCCTTTATTGCTCTCTCACATAATCGTCCTTTGCGCCGCTTTTGCGAACGCTCTTCCCTTGGCAACAAACTGAGCGCACGCTTTGTCGCCGGCATGGAGATCGAGGATGCGCTACGCGCGGCTGAGTCGGTGAACAAGCAGGGTATGCATGTGACACTCGACTCGCTGGGCGAAAGTGTGTCGACCGCGGAGGAGGCGGAGAAGGCCGCCGATGTGTATCATGCGCTGCTGGATGCGATCGCCGAGCGGAAGCTGGACGCGAATATCAGCGTGAAGCTCACGCAGATGGGGCTTGCGATGGATGCGGGCCTGGCGGAGGCGATCACGACCAACCTCACGGAACACGCCAAGTATGTGGACAACTTTGTGCGCATCGACATGGAGGACTCGTCCCTGACCCAGACCACACTGGACATTGTGCGGCGGGTCAACGCCCGGCCCGATCTGCGTGGAAGCATCGGCATCGTAATCCAGGCGTATTTACACCGCTCCCACATGGACGTCGACCGGCTGATCAAAGATGGGATTCGTGTGCGGTTGTGCAAGGGCGCCTACAAGGAGCCGCCGGAAGTGGCTTTCGCGCACAAGGTGGATGTGGATGCGAACTACGTGAAGCTGACCAGGAAGCTGCTCAGCTCGCGGATCTATCACGGCCTGGCAACCCACGACGAAAAGATGATTGAGGCAGCGAAGGGGCTCGCCAAGCGGCGCAACATCGGGCCGAGCGGGTTCGAATTCCAGATGCTCTACGGCGTGCGCCGCGATCTGCAGCGCAAGCTGGTGGCCGAGGGATACAACGTGCGGGTATACATTCCGTTTGGGCGCGAGTGGTATCCGTATTTCATGCGGAGGCTGGCGGAGCGGCCGGCGAATGTGCTGTTCCTGGCGAAGAACATGCTGCGGAAGTAGGCGGTTTGCGTGGCAGACTCGAGCCGGCTCCGGCATCACGCGTGCTCGCTATCGACCTCTTCGACTTTGTCGTACAGGGCATTTTCTTCACGTGAAGGGACTTCGAACTGCTTGCACCAACGCGACAGATCTTCCCGATCGATGGGCGGACTCTCCACGCCCCTGCGCCGAATTCTCTCGAACAACACATCCTCCGGTGCGAAGAGGTAATGCAGTTCGACGGCGGCTCCCAGTGCCCGCGCGCGTTGCCGCAATGCGTCGCGTTCAGAACGGGCCCACGTGCCCCACTCGATAATCACAGTGAGGCCCAGCGTCAGGAGCCTTTCGCAAAGAGACCATTGCAGCTGTTCGATTCTTGAACGTGCGGACTCGTCGTAGATATCCAGGTTCAGAGCGGACATCCATTCGTCGGGCGCAAATCGCACGGCACGCAACGAGCGTTCGAGCGCCCTTGCGTGGGTTGTCTTGCCGGCCCCTGGCAGCCCGCACACCAGAATGAGCCGTGCCTCATTCGATGTAAGTTTTCGAGACGCCTCAGTGCTCATGATCTTCTCTTTAGAAATGTCCGCGATAGGTCGGGGTCCTCGTCATTTAATCGTCGCCACTCGCCCCTGCATTGGGAACCTATTGAACTGCAGCATGTAGTGTCCCGGCACGACGCGGTCCGGCGAGCCCGCCAGCTCGATCATCCGCGTGACAATACTCGGAAACTGAACGCGCACAGTGCGGCGAGAAATCGAAACAAGGCGGTCTCTCCATTGACGAGTGCCCAAACTTCTCAAGGTGTAGGCGTGCCGACGCGACCCGTAATTCGCGCCGCCGGAATCACTCCGTCCATTGGGAACTGTGTGCGTGTTCCTCGAGTGCCCTTTCCTCATTGGGGAGATCGATCTCGTAGGAAGGAGGTTCGGCTGCGCTAACGGGAGGCTCTGCTGCGTTAACGGGAAGTTCGGGTTCTTCGGCAGCAATATAGAGATCGTCGTCCCAAAGCCGCCTAAGGACACGTTTGCCGCGAACGCGAAGGAGCCGTACCTTGCGGCAAGCGAAACATTCCCAAGGGTAGTAGCCGAACAAAGGAAGGATCCACTTCCGGAGAAATCCGGCACGGGCCAGGCGACGCATGTTCGGGTTACCGCAGACGCGGCAAACACACGTCGTCTGCTCCGAAACCGGAGTTGAAATGGATAAGTTGGACAATCTGACCCCTATGAATCGGCCTGGGGGAAGGCTGACATGCTGCCTTTCCACTGTAAATACAACGGAGGGGTAACACTCCCTCCAGCCAAAAAAATCCTGTGGAAACCTGCGATCAGCGTGCGCGTTAACCTAACAGCCGCTGGAGGCCCTTGCAGGCAAGATCGGCGACCGCTTTGGCGAGGGTGGGCGAGGAATTCAGCGATTCGGGACGTTCGAGGCGTATGCCGATTTTGGCCGCGCAGGCGCGGAAAGCGATGTCAATGTCATAGAGGATTTCGACGTGGTCGCAGAGAAAGCCGATGGGCTGCAGGAGCAGAGTTGTTACCCCTTCGGCGGCGATTTGGTCCAGGGTCTCTTCGACGGTGGGTCCGATCCAGGGGCCGCCGCTGGCTCCCTGGCTTTGGAAGGCAAACCACCAGCGGGGGATTTCGGGAACGCGCTCGGCGACGAGCTCGGCGGTGTGGCGCGCCTCATCGGCATACGGATCGGGGCTGCCGGCGGGCCACTCGCGTGGCTGGCCTGCTTCGGCGGGCTGCGGCTCCACGGTACGCGTGGGGACGGAGTGCGCCGTAAATAGCACCGGGACGGATGCGCCGGTTTCTACGATGAGCTTGGATTGGGCGGCGCGCAGGCGTTCGGCAAAGGCGTCGGCGAGGAGCGGGTGACGCGCCCAACCACGGGTAAAGTCGATGCGCAATGCTCCCGCTTCGGCTTTGACGGCGCGTTCGTAGAGGCCGACGCTGGTGCGAGAGTTCTGGGGCGCGAGACAGATCACGGCGGCTTCTTCGACGCCGTCGGCACGCATCTGCTTCACCACGTCGGGGATGTAGGGTCGCCAGTTGCGCATGCCGACGTACACGCGAACTGGATGGTCTTGAGCGGCTAACTCTGCTTCGACTAGCCGGCTTTGCTCCATGGTCAGTTCAGTCAGTGGACTGCGGCCGATGAGGGCGTAGCGGTGCTGAATCTCTTCTACAACGTGCTGCGGCATGGGGCGGCCGCTGACCACGTTGCGGAGATATTCGGGGATCTGGTCGGCGGTTTCGGGGGTTCCGTGGGCCAGGAGGAGGACGGCTTGCTTAGGCACCGGCGTCCTCCTGCGGCTTGAAATTGCGCACCATCTTAACTACGGCCTGCACGTTTTCTACCGGCGTGTTGGGAACGATGCCGTGGCCGAGGTTGAAGATGTGGCCGGGGCGGCCGGCGGCGGAGTGCAGGATTTCGTTGACGCGCTGCTCCAGCACCTCCGGCAGCGCGAAGAGCGTGATGGGATCGAGATTTCCTTGCACCGCGTGGCCGTGTCCGACGGCGCGCCAGCCTTCATCAAGCGGCTGCCGCCAATCGAGGCCGATCACATCCGCTCCGGTCGAAGCCATCGCGCTGAGCAGTCCTGCTGTCTCTACGCCGAAGTAGATGACGGGCACGCCGAGTTCCTGCACGGCGCGGACCAGGCGCTTGGAGGCTTCAAACGCGTAGTCGCGGTAGTCGGCTGGTCCGAGCGAGCCGACCCAGCTGTCGAAGATCTGGATCACGTCGGCTCCCGCTTGCACCTGCAAACGGCAATATTCGATGAGCACGAGGACCAGCTTGTCCAGAAGCAAGTGCCAGGACAAGGCATCGTTGTACATCATTTGCTTGGTGTGGATGTAATTGCGCGAACCGCCGCCTTCGATCATGTAGCTGGCCAGCGTGAAGGGCGCGCCACAGAAGCCGATGATGCCGAGGCGATCGCGGAAGTGCGCGGCGACTTTTTCGATGGCGCGGGCGACGTACGCGAGATCGCCGGCACGATCCGTCCGGAGCGCAATCACATCCGCAGCGGTGCGCACGGGATGATGCACCACCGGACCTTCGCCGGCCTGGAACTCGAAAGGCAGGCCCATCGGCTCAAGAGGCAGCAGCAGATCGGCAAAGATGATGGCTGCGTCGACGCCTAATTTCTCAGCAGCGGTGATGGTGACTTCGGCGGCTAGGTCGGGCTGCTTGCAGATTTCAACCAGCGTGTGGTGCTTGCGGACGTCGCGATACTCCTGCATGTAGCGGCCGGCCTGGCGCAGGAACCAGACGGGCGTGCGATCGACGGGTTTGCGCAGGCAGGCGCGGACGAAGCGGCTGCCGGAGAGAAGCGAATCTTCTGGTATGGGTAAAGTGCCGGCGTGCATTCCATGTTGATTCTACCGGGACTCGCCGGTCAGGCATGCGCTTTCCTTTCCCAGGTCCGAACACACGGACCTGGGGCACCACGGCTTCCCTTTCCCCGGTCCGTGTGTTTGGAATACCTCTCCTCAGGAATCGCTTACGGAGCAGAGATCGCGCGGCTGTTCTTCCCAGTCGCGTTTTCTCGGGACGGGGATTTCCATGCTGCCTTCCGGGAGGGCCAGGATGTCCTCCATGGTGATCTCGTGATCGGCCATCATGCGAGCCAGCACTTTGGCGCGCGCCTCTCGGTCGGCCTCGTGTTTGTTGGTGCGGAATTTGTTGATGCGCGCCTCCAGGTCCGTACTTAGTTCCGCTTCCAGGGCTGCTGCATCCTTCGGCTTGTCGCTTGTGGGGGCGGGCAGGTCGGGCGACGATGCGCTCCCGGGAGGCAGAACGGGCAGAGCCGCAGAATCCGTCGCAGATGCGGGCAGGGCCAGGGGCTCGCGCTCGGGGAGTTCGGGGCGGTCCTGCGCCTCATCGATGTGGTCGCGGAGACTCTTTTTGCTTTGCCGCGCGACGTTCTCACAGCTGAACCGGTTAGCGCAGGTGGGGCAGTCGGTGTGGGGCTCGCACTGGTCCGCTCCCTGGTCGGCGAGATCGACGCCAATTCCGTCGCACGCGGTGGCTTGGACCATCTCTTGAGGCGGGGTTTGGGGGACGCGGTCGAGAGCCTGGATGGAGACCTGCAGGCCATAGATCAGACGGACGCCTTCGCGGCTGTCGAGACGGCCGCTGGCCATCGCGCCCATGATCTGCGTGAGGGCATGCTGGATGCCGCAGGCGTCTTCAATGGAGGCGAGACAGAGGGGCGCTTTGTCGTCCCGGAGGCCGTCGCGGGTGTAATCGTGGAGCTTGTTGTGGAAGTAGCAGTACGGCCGGTCGCGCAGAGCGGCCGCTTTGCACTTGGCCCCGCGGGGCATGATGTGACGGCATTCGACGAGCATGGTTTCTCCCTGACCCCCTCCCCCTCGTTTTTGGGGAAATATCTGATTCTGTGGGGTTTACGAATATCAATAACTTACGGTTACCCATTTAAAATGAATGGGTTGTGGCTAAATATCTCTGCCGGTTGACGTTAACCTGCATTAGCAGCTTTAACGGCGAACTCAGTTTTTTGGGATGAATTCAGGGTAGCGGAATGGGGGAATTAATGCGCAAAAGGCAATGAACAGGGATAGGGAGGAGCCACTAACGGGATTCGCTCAGCCTGCGCAGTTTTCTTATCAGCTGTCCAATCCGCGCCTGACTCGCATCGTCGGGCAGGAGATAGCCGGGAAGTGCGTCGAGAAAGCGCGGTGCCTTCAGAAGAGCACGAAGAGCGCTGGCAATGTAGGCTCGCAACTCGGGCGATGCTTCTTCGAGTTCCGGGAGAAGAGAGGAGCGGCCGTCCACGACGGCTACGAAATCTTCCAGATCATGGCTGGCGAAGTAATCCCCTTGCCCACGGCCACGGAAAGCTTCAAGTTTGGTCCCCAAAAAGTAAGGAGCGATGATCGCCCGCACTACGATTCCTTTGGACAGCCGGACCTGCGATGCGGTACGGAGAGCCTCGGGATACCATCGGTTGGAAAACCCGAGCACAGTGGCGTCAATTGGCATTACGTCGAGGATCTGGCTCCCATGCTTCCAGCGGCAAAGAGGCGCTCCTTCCCTGGTATCTTCACGAAATCCGAGACTCCGGAGCCGTGCGGAAAACAATGTGTACTCGGTGTACGATGCGAGCTCGGCGATGACATCGACATCATAAGTTCCGCGCACGGGCGCAGCGCCGGGATCATCAATCAGCAGACCGGTTGCGCAGCCTCCGACAAAGACGATTTCCGAGAGCACCGGACGCAGCCTGAGTGCCACCAGTTCCAACAGGTCAAGATTCGGATTTGGATTTGGATTTGGCATGCGGAGATACCTCCAGGCGACGCGTGAGTTCTCGCCCTGCCAGTTCCCTTTCGCGTGCCCGCCCATCGCGCAGGGCGTCGACGAGCGCCAGCAGTTCATACAGCTTTTTATCCTGGAGGGCGGCCAGAGGCACGTTCTTGTGAAGCGGAGAAAAACTGTAGCCCCGCACCCGCCCTTCGGCGTAGGGCCAAACAGGAGGAGGTTCTCCGGCGGCCGCAATCGATTTGCTGAGGGGGGGAGCCGCGTAGCTGGTCGGCATTCCTCGCGTCAGGGAGCCCTTTTCCGCAGGGAACGCATAACGCACGCCATGCAGCAAGAATTCAAGCAGGGCGGAACGATTCAAGCGATCCTCCTTGTGGTCGAGGCTTTGGACAAGATGGGATGCGCGCGCGCGTTTGACCGAAGAATAGACCTCCGAAGGATACAGATGGAGTTCGTTTGCCAGGCGGAGATAGGTGGGGCGGTCGCCCTTTTCAAGGGAGAGTTTGAGGAGGACCACGAGATCGAGGGGGCGCAGCATATGTGTATTGTAGCTTGATCTATTCAATATTCAAATAAAATGAATATTGAATGGAACGGACTTCGAGGATCTGCATCGGGTTGGCGCGGAGAGTCGACACGGGCCATTCGCGCGGGAGTAAAAGGAGGTTCGTAGCTTTCCCAGGTCTCAAAGGCGATACCTCCACCTCACGAACGAAGACCTGTTCGCGGGGGCCCCGGCCTGGGGCACCCAGCTTCTCGCGGATTGACGGTTCCTCAGATCTGGGCCACCCGCCGCACGAAGAACTTCGCCTCAGATAGCTCAGGATCCTTCTCTAGATCCTTCCTGAGTGCGTTTGCGACCCAAGCAGGACCGTGTCCACCGACTGACTTCACAAATTGTTCCAGTTCGCCGACCGGTACCACAAATATGGAGAGCCTTTCGAGACCTTCGATTAAGCGTACAAGAGCTTGGCTTTCATCTCCGCTCGGGATAAAGCGCGTTCCAACAGATTTGGCGGTTGCCCATGGCGAGGATGCCTTGAGAGCGTCCTGAATCGTCTTCCTTGCCGTCTCGGTGAGTATGTGACCCTTCTCTTGGCTTAGAGCTGCGTCGATGTCCCTTCTCACCTCTGCCACACCAAGTTGGGGTCTCATGTTGCCGATTGCCTTGTTCACGGTTAGCCAATCCTTCCGGAGTTCGCTCCAGCTTCCAGCGCTGGCCTCCACGATGTCAGAGAGCGGCTTTTCAGCGTTCAATACGTCGAAATCGAGAACCGCTGAAACGGGGACGTCGAGAGCTCTTAGGGAGCGCGTGATTAGCGCGACCCGGTCCTTTCCGCCACAATGGGTAAACATGACGTCAGGCTTCCTCTCGCCTTCGGGTGCAGACTCATAGATCGCATCAGCGATGGCGGAGTAGAAGCGGCAATCTGAATCGCTTTCGCAGACAATTACTCGCTCATGGAAAAGACCGTCGAGAATATTCGAGTACCTGAGCAGCGGATCACCCCAGATGCTCTTGATGTCGCTGTTTTCGAGCAAGCATACCCTGTTCGAGTCACCCTCCCGGCAAATTCTGAGCACACGAACGCGTCCGCTCTCCGAGTCCAGAACACCTCGCAGGACGTCGCCACTGTGTGTGGCGATGAAAAGCTGGCGGCTTCCGGTTTCAGAGACAAGGAAGTTCCCAAGGTGCTTCGCTTGGGGCGGATGGAGAAACGCTTCCGGCTCATCGATCAAAAGGATCGAACTGGAGCCAACTGCGCTGTAAAGCAGCACGCCGAGAAAGCTCCTCATGCCGTCACCTTGGGTATGAATGGCGGGCAATTTTTCTAGGTTTACTACATAATCAATACTGTGTCTGTCTGTTCCGGGTTTCGGCGCTGGCACCGCACCCACCATGACAGGCACCTTGCCGCCGGCGTTCCGGTGAACAACTATGCCAGTTCCAAAGGCCTTCTCGAAGTAGCCACTTATCCTTTTTTCAATGGAATCGTTCCACTGGAGGATGTGGATCGGGTGTCTCGGGCCCTCTTTTGTCAAGGCTATGCTGTCTGGTGGATTTGCCGCTTGCAATCTTCCCTCAGCGTTCAAGAACGTGCAGAAGAACCCAGCCAAATCCTCGATCCCGTCGTCACGTCCCCATCTGTAGCCGACTGAAGCGCGAGGAACAGAATTCCCGAACATTTCGAATTTGTCGCTGTAATAGCCTGGAACGATCTTCGTCGAACTCTCAAGCCACATCTCAACGTCTTCAGCAGAACCATGCCTCTTGAACGTGATCTCACGAACTACTGGGCTGGTCGCCCTGTGCTCTCCCAGCTTAGAAGAGATCGCACGGAGGGTCGCGCTCTTACCGCTGTTGTTCGGTCCTACGATTACGCAGACGTCGTCCTTGTCGATCTCGAGTGTTGAGCCGTCGCTGAAGGTAATTTGGCTCGCCCAAATCCTAGGCTTTCGATCATCTTCGACTTTGGGTTCTTGCCGGCGTTTTGTGCGCCAGGGTATCAATTCCATACTCGTATCCGTTGGGGAACTACGAGGAACGCAAACTCCGTTGCCCCGTCTGAGCGGGCTTTATTACGCCCCTACACAAACATGATTGTGATGCTGTCCCCAGGCTTGCACTTCGCCTGAGCATGGGCTCTTTTCATGCCTTCCCTCCCCGGGAAGGCTGCCGCGTTTGCAACTGGCGCAGTGGCGCGATGGGAGAAATGGACGGCGGCTTTTTCGACTTGTTCGTCCGCTGCGGCGGATGAACAAGTCGAAGAAGGGGGAGAATGTGGGGATGGATGGATGTACGGGCTAAAGCCCGTACCCTTTAGGTAATTGTGGAGTTCAGCTATCGCCTCGGCTCATACCGCATCGCCACTGCGCCCGAAGCGAACTCCAGGCGGCTTACGAGCTTCAAATCGATGCGCTTCGATAGTCCCGCGAACAGCGTCGGCCCGTGGCCCGCTAGCCTGGGGTGCACCACGAACTCGTATTCATCGATCAATCCCAGCTCCGCTAACGCGAGCGGGAGCTTTACGCCTCCCACGAGCAATCCCTTGCCCAGTCCCTGCCCCGGCTGCTGCTTGAGCTCGAGAACGGCCGTCGCCAGATCCCCGCGCAGGAGTTCCGCGTTCCAATCGACTCGGCCTAGGGTTCTCGACACGACATACTTCTTTACGGCGTCGATGGTGCGGGCGAAGGGTTCCATCCAATCTGGTCTCGGTTCTGGACTCGCATCGAGCCTCGCTTCGGGCCTCGCTGCTGCAGGCGTCGGCGGTCGCCACCCTGCCTCCATCATTTCGTACGTCACCCGGCCAAAGAGGAGGGCATCGGCTTGTTCGAGGTTCTTGACCGCGTTGCGATGCAGGTCTTCGTCCGGGATCATTTCGCGATGATCGCAGCACCCGTCCAAGGTGACGTTGATGGAATAGCGAAGGGGTCGCATTTTGGAAGAGTAGCGGAGGTGGGGTCGATCGGCAAGGTTCGCGAGCTTCAGGGCTACTGGCCATTCACAGGATGATGACAATTGGGGTGGCCCGGGAGTTTTCTCCCGATTGAGGTTCATAGCTTTCCCAGGTCTCAGAGTCGAGACCTGGGGCACCCATTTTCTTGCGGATTGATGCTGTGCTAAAGGCAACCGCAGGTCCTTCGGCGGCGCTTGGCGCTTTGCGCCAAGCTTGCTCAGGATGACAGCGATGGAGAAGATTGAGATTTCGCATCCGCGTGCTGGGAGCGATTCAGAATTAGCTCTTGTGGATGATCTTGGAATTGCCAGTCCACAAAAAACGGCCCCCGTTTTCGGCGGGGGCCAAGTTGCCTTGGTTCTCTCGTGTTGCGAGAGCTTTTTTGGCGGCCAGACGGCCGGGGAGCCGTCGGCGCGGGAAAGAGCCTCAGGGGGTGGCTTTGCGGTTTATGCCGCTCCGCACCTGTCGGGGACTACATGCCATGGGGAGACGTGGAGTCCTGGGCCGCCAAACTGTTTTCCATCAACCGAATGTGTACGCTGCCGGCTCTGATGCGGGCCGGCTTGGTGTTCGGGTCTGCGCCGGCGGTTTCAATCGGAGCATTGCCGAGTGCGACAAAGTGCATACGGTAGACGGGAATCTGATGTTCAGTAACCAGGTAGCGCTCGACCGACTCGGCGAGGCGCTGGGAGCTCTGGATACCAACGGCTCCGGCACCCGGAGCGTGTGCTTCAATCTCTACGATGTAGCCCTGATGACCGGCGAGGCTGGTTGCCAGGGTGTCCAGCTGCGCCTTCGCGTCCTTGGACAGGATTGCGCTGTGGAGGGGAACGTCGGCCTCGCTGATCTGGTGATACTGATCGAGACCACTGACGGTGGTGTTGAGATGGTCGACGTGACCGGACGCGCCCTGGGCGATGGTGCTGGCTTGCTGGGCCTGGGTGCCGGCTGCGGTGGCGGCCTGATTGGCTGCATCGGCTGTCGACTGCGCGTGCTGGATTCCAGCCTGTGCGCGGGCGTCGACGTCCTTGATGTCGCTGGCGTTCTTCGCGTTCACCTGATCGAGCTCAGTGAGGCGATCATTGATGGGATCGAGGCGCTTCTTCACCCACTTTTTGCGGGCGAAGGGATTGACGTGGCCCCAGAATCCTTCTTTATCGGAAGGCATTGCGTTGGCGGGTGAGGATGGCTGTTGCGAGGTCGCCGCGGGCGGTGCGCTTTGGGGCTGAGTTGAAGTCTGCGCGTGCAGCGCGACTGCCGGGACAACAAACGCTGAAGCCAGGAGAACAACGGCGCACTGGCGTGGGGAAAGCTTTGGAGCTCTGAATTGTTTTCTCATCTTATGTTGCCTCTTTGATGTTGCATTCGCAGGGACACCGCGAGAGCTTCTCAATGCGGCTCGCCCTGTATGGAGCAAGAGCCATGCCAAAAGGGGTGGGGTGCGTGTGACGGAGATAACCGGAGCCCTACTCTATTTGTAATCAGCGACTTGAGCCTGGCGGCGAAAGGGGATGGATGCCGAGTGGAAATCGCCCGGCAGCTCGTCGGGTGTAATTTTTACAATTCAAAGTAAGTTCTACTAAGTAAAAGGTCGGAAGGCGTCTCGGCTGACTTGGGTTGGTCCTCGGGCTACTTCGAATCGACGTGGAGGATGCGGATTTCGGGGTAGGCTCCGTTCCAGTCGGGCGAGACGGCGTCGAAGATGAGACGGAAATCGCGTTCGTCGCCGGGTTGGAGCGGCGCGGCGGAGACCGGCTGGAGATCGACGTAGGGATCGCGGGTGCGGATGAGCTTGAGCGGCTGAGTTTCGTTCTGCGTGACCTCTTTGGCGGGGTCGCGGAAAAGAACCTGGACGGTGAGGCCGGAGATGGTGCGGTTTCCCTTGTTAGCGATGTGTCCGTCGACATAGGTGACTTTGCCGCCGGCGAGGTTGCCGGACTCGCTCATGACGAGGCCGGAGATGGGAAGGCTGGCGGCGTAGGGATCGGGAGCTGCGGAGACGGGGGTGACGACGGCGGGTTTGCGTCCGTGCTCGAAGATGAGGATCACGGAGGCGGCTACTAGCACGACAACTCCGGCGGCGATGGCGAGGGGGAGCCAGTTGCGGTCGCGGGTTTCGATGCGGGGGACCAAGTTGAGTTGGGGGTCGATTTCGGGATGTGATTCCACGAGCGGATTTTACACCCGTTACTGAAGGAATCCCCCTTGGGGCGCCGATATAGAAGACAGGTTCAAGTTTTGGCGACAATCGCCGATAGTAAGAAAGAAAAGAAACGCTGGCCAGTCGTCTTACATCTTTCGAGTGATTTTCAAATCTGTCGAAACTGAGCATAGATAAGGGAAATACGGAACCCTTTGCGCACCGGCGACGTTTCTATAAGTGTCATAAGGAAGGCCAGCGAGCCATGCAATCTTATCCTCAATCCGCATTTCCTCCGGTGCAAAGGCACGACCTCACAATGAAGCAGGCGAACCAGCACAGCGAGGTGGTTTATCAGCTGATGACTGTGGCCGCGATGGTGACTGTGCTTGTGACGGTCTGGATTTTCTAGGCCTCGTGCTCTTGTAGGGCCATTCTGCTACGGTGCGTTTTCGCGCGCGTTTAAATCCAATTCATTCGATTCCAGAACCGATTGCATAAATATTGCCGGGCCGAGTGACCCATCCCTCAGGGGCTGAAGCCCTCTGTTTTACTGGCTCTTTGCGGCACGGCTGAAGCCGTGCCCTTTCAAAACACCATTTATGCAACCGGTTCCAGATTTGGCCGGGATTCTACGGACTGCGCGCCAAGGCGGGAGTTATCCGAATTTTGCGCGTCGGACTTCGGTCTGGCGAAAGTCCTTGCCATTCATCTGCACCTGCACGCACATCTCTGAGAGGCGTGAGCGCATGCGGTCGCCAATGCGATCGCCGAGGGTCTGTTCTCGTGCGGCGCGCTCGGCATCGGTTTTTTCGCCGCCGCCAGCGGACAAGTCAGGATAGTTCGTGGTGATTAATGTGGACTGCTTATCGTTGTAGCGCGTGTTGAGGATGAGCGCTACGGTGTCCCAGACCCACTCGTTGGGTTTTTGGGCGCCGAGGTCGTCAAGCACCAACACTTCTGCGGCGAAGACCGGCTTGAGCAGCTCCAATTCGGTGGTGTTGACCTGCGTGTTGTAGCTGTTTTGGATGTTCTTGAGCAGCTCGCGGTAGTCGCAAAAGAGGCCGCGGACGCCACGTTCCTGTACCAGCCGGCGTAGAACGCCGACGGCAAGATGCGTTTTGCCAACGCCGATGGAGCCGGTGAAGAGCAAGCCCTTCCCTGCGGTGTCGACTGGATATGCTTCGACGAATTTGCGGGCGGTTTGCAGAGCTCGTCCCAGCGAACGGTCGGATTCGTGGTAGATCTCGTAGTCGTCGAGGGTGCATTCGCGGTAGCGCTGGGGAATGTGCGCGGCGGCGAGGCGATTTTGTTCGCGCTCCATCTGCTGGCACTCGCAGGCGCGGGAGACCCACAGGCCGGTGGCGGAGACTTCTTCGATGAGACCGACGCCGCCGCAGATGGGACATGTGCTCATGACTCTTCAAAGCGTAGCGCATTGGACGGCTGTGTTAGCCGGTGCGGATTGGGGGGCGTTGTGTGGAAAAGGCGTCGCGCCCTGAGACAGCGTGGAATCCCAGGGCAATCGCATGAGCAGGTCGCCATCTCCATGAAGGTTTCGACGCGGCCCTCCGGGACGCGAAAATATGCGCGGATCGTTGTCCCAGGCTTCCGCTTCGCTCCAGCCTGGGCTACTTTCGTGTTTTCCCTCCGGGAAAAACTACGGTTGGACTTCCAGTTCGGCGGCACGGGGAGCTAGTTCCAGAAGCAACATTCCTTCATGCGATTGCTCTGCCTGGAAACCGCACCGGGACATGCGTTGGTATTACTTTTGCTAGAATGTAAAGGAGGGATTGCAATGGAATCCGCACTCAGTATCAAGGGCCAGGCCACAATTCCGAAGGCGATTCGGGACCACCTTCACCTTGGGCCGGGCGATCGAATCAAGTTTTTTGTCCACCCTGACGGAAGCGTTGTGATTCTGCCCAAGATCCCGACGTCTGCTCTGAAGGGTATCGTCCCATCGCGCAAGAATCGTCCGGCTTCACTTCAACAGATGCGGAGCGCCATTGCTGAGGGTGCGAGCGAGGGAATCCGGCGTGGACGACGCCGGTGATCGGCCTCGATACGAATGTGCTCGTCCGTTATTTGACGCAGGACGACCCGGTGCAATCGCCGCGTGCCACACGAATTATCGAGCGACTTCTCACTGAGGATCGGCCTGGATTCATCAGCCTGGTGACAATCGCTGAAACTGTATGGGTGCTCGACCGTGTCTACGGATTGTCCGCTTTGGAAATCGCGCGCGCCGTCGAACGAATCCTTCAGGCGGACACCTTGATGGTGCAGAACGAGCAGGAAGTCTTGATCGCAACAGTCATTCTTCGAACTGGTGCAGGATCATTCTCCGACGCATTGATTGGCGCTGTAGGGAGCTGGGCCGGTTGTTCGTCGACTCTCACTTTCGACAGGAGAGCTGCAAGGCTTAAGGATTTTGAATTTGCGTGATGAACGGATATGCTCCTCGGGCGAGGACTATGGTTGTCAGGCGGGGCAGGGGGCTTGAAGCTCGGCGAGGATTAATTGGACAGCTTCTTCTGCGGCTTTTGTGGCGGTGGCGGAGAGGTTCATCGAAATCGGCTGTTGCGGGTCGATAGTGATGGCGTAAAGCACTACTTCGCGGCCGCCGCCTTCCATATAGAAGACGTCGAGCAGGTCCTTGACGCCAATGTCATGAGCTGTGAGGGTGGGCGGATAATCGCGCGAGAACATTGGCGTGGTGCGCGTGACGGTTCCCAGAGGGTTGCCATCGGCGGCAGCGTCAATGAGTACGATGCGGTCGGCTTGCTGGAGGGGTTCGAGGAGAATGAATCCGCCGGTGCCGCCGTCGAGGCATTCGATATTGGATGGTGGTTCGTGCTGGTTGAGGGCTCGCTCGACAGCGTGCACGACGTGTACGCCGACGCCTTCATCGCCCATGATGGTGTTGCCCAGGCCGAGGACGAGCGTTTTTGTGGGCTTCGCGGCGATTTCCAAATTGATCATGTTTTACCTTTAGGATGCTCTGAGCAAGTTTCAGAACTTCCCTCAGCGGCTAAAGCCGCCACACATTTCTGGCCATTTAAGGCACGGCTAAAGCCGTGCCCTTTCAAAACAGGGACTTGTTCAGAGATTCCTTAGGTCTCTGAAGCGCCGACACATTGGGATTCGTGCTTTCCCAGGTCTCAAAAGCGAGACCCTTCGGCTTCGCTCAGGGCAGGCTCTGGGGCACCCAATTTTCGTGTCTTAGTCAGATAGTGAAAAACATTTCTATTTCTTTTCGCGTTCGAATTTCCAGCCGCCGATGATCGAGGATACTGTGCCGCGTCCTTCGATGTAGTCGTGATAGAAGGCGAGGTAGATGTGGACGATGATGAACGTGACGAAGAACCACAGGAACAGATGGTGCCAGAAGCGCACGCCAAATTCGCCGCCGAGCAGCGGCACTACCCACACGAACATCCGCGGCATCCAGGAGTTGCTCATGCTGGAGTAGAGGGCGAAGCCGGTGATGGTCTGGGCTACGAACGCTAAAAAAGTGAAGAAGTAGATGAGGCCGGCGAGCGCGTTGTGCCCGGTGGAGATGGGGCCGTGCAATTTGGTTTCAAGCACGTCTGCCTTGATGACGTCGACGATCTCCTGACGCTGTGTTGGTTTCAGCGGAAAGAAGGCGGCCCAATTGGAATATTTGTTGCCGACGAATCCCCAGTAAAGCCTGGCCAGAAAGTTGAACACGTAAACGAAGGCGGCTGCGAAGTGGATGAAGCGCACCCATCCGAACCAGTACTGCTGATAGGCCTCGGCGGCATAGAACAGGCGGATGGGAGCGCCAATCATGTATCCGGTGACGCAGAGAAGCACCAGCGCCACCGCGTTGATCCAGTGGTAGACGCGTACCGGAAGTTCCCACACGTAAATGCGGCGATATTCGACGGGCCGATCTGGAGTTGCCGGTAGACCACTACTTGCGCCAATTACGGGAGCACTCATGCGCGTCACTCGAAGGAAACCCGGTTGAGGTGCCGTCCCTGCGGATCGTACAGATGCACGGCGCAGGCCAGGCACGGGTCAAAGGAATGAATGGTGCGAAGAATTTCGACCGGCTCATCGATTTTCGCTACCGGCGTGCCGATCAGCGCCTGCTCGAAGGACGAACGCTGCTTTTTGGCGTCGCGCGGCGAGCCGTTCCATGTGGTCGGGACAACCAGTTGGTAGTTGTCGATTGCGCCGTTTTTGATCTTGATGTAATGCGCCAGCGCGCCGCGGGGAGCCTCAGTCAAACCGACACCTTCGGCTTCGGCGGGCCAACTCTTCGGCTCCCAGAGATCACCATTGAATGTTGAGACCTCGTTGATCTTCACGCGATCCATCAACTGGCCGTAGAACTCTTTGAGCCAGATCATGGCCAGTGCCGCATCGAGGCCACGAGCCGCAGTGCGGCCCAGCGTGGAGAACAGCGCTGCCACGGGAACGTTGAGCTTGCCCAGTGTGTCCTTCACCAGTTCCTGCACGTCGGTGCGTCCGGAGGCATAGGCGACAATCAGACGCGAAAGCGGGCCCACTTCCATCGGCTGTTCTTTCCAGCGCGGAGTCTTGAGGAACGAATATTTTTGATAGCCCTCCAGCGTTTCGAAGGGCGGCTTGGGTCCGGTGTAGTTCAGTTTGGTCTCGCCGGCCCATGGATGGATGCCTTCGTTGTCTCCGCCTTCATAGCTGTACCAGGAACTTGCGATGTACTCCTTGATCTCCTGGGAGTCGCGCGCATTGACTGGATGCACCTGGCTGAGGTCGCGATTGAGGACCACGCCGCGCGGATACTTGAATGTCTCCGGCTTGCTGTAGCCCTGCGTGGGGAACTCGCCATAGCTGAGGTAGTTCGTCAGTCCGCCGCCCCAATTCGCCCAATCCTTATAGAAGGAGGCCACGGCAAGCAGATCGGGGATGTAAACCTCGTTGACGAACTCGTCGGCCTGGCTGATGAGGCGGGCGACGAGGTTGAGCCGCTCGGAGTTGATGGCGGCTACTTCATTCATGTTGATGGAGCAGGGCACGCCGCCGACGAGGTAATTCGGGTGAGGGTTCTTTCCGCCGAAGACCGCGTGGATCTTGACGATTTCCTTCTGCCATTGAAGTGCGTCGAGGTAGTGGGCCACCGCAACAAGGTTGACCTCGGGCGGCAGCTTGTAGGCGGGATGGCCCCAATAGCCGTTTGCGAAGATGCCGAGACCGCTGGCGGCGAAGGCTTTGATCTTGTCCTGCACGTCGGAAAAATAGGCGGGGGTGTTCTTGTCCCATTGAGAAAAAGACTGAGCCAGTTCCGCGGCTTTTTTGGGGTCGGCCTTGAGGGCGTTGACGATGTCGACCCAATCGAGCGCGTGCAGGTGATAGAAGTGGATCACGTGGTCCTGCACGTACTGCGTTGCCATCATGATGTTGCGGATGAGTTCGGCGGTGGGGGGAACACTGATGCCGAGAGCACTTTCAACGGCGCGGACGCTGGTGAGTGCGTGGACGGTGGTACATACGCCGCACACACGCTCGGTAATGGCCCAGGCATCGCGCGGATCGCGGCCGATGAGGATTTTTTCGAGGCCGCGGACCATGGTGCCGGCGCTGAATGCGTCGGTGATGACGCCGTTTTCAATCACGGCCTCGATGCGCAGGTGGCCTTCAATGCGGGTTACGGGATCGACGACTACACGTGTCATAGGCCTTTATGGCTCCTTCTGGTCTTCGGCGTGCACTTCCGCGATCACGCTTCGCTTGCGGACGTTGGTCACTACGGCGTGCGCGGCGACGCCGACGAGTGTGGTGAGTCCCACGGCTGCGCCGATGGTGTCTGCGGTGCTTTCAATGCCGAACCCTGGGAAGGACGGCAGGTGCTGGTAGAACGGACCGTTGTCCCAGAAGCCTGCTTCGCTGCAGCCGATGCAGCCGTGGCCGGACTGGATGGGATAGCTGGTGCCCTCGTTCCACTTTGTGACTGAGCAGGCGTTGTAGGTGACCGGACCGCGGCAGCCCATTTTGTAAAGGCAGTAGCCTTTGCGGGCATTCTCGTCGTCGAAGGACTCGACGAAGAGGCCGGCATCGTAGTTGGGCCGGCGGTAGCAGGTATCGTGGACGCGGCGGCCATAGAACTCTTTCGGGCGGCCCTGGCTGTCGAGGGCGGGAAGCTGACCGAGCACTAGGAGATGCGTGACGACGCCCATCATGACGTCGGCGATGGGCGGACATCCGGGCACGTTGATTACCGGCTTGTCGACCAGTTTGTAGATCGGTGTGGCGCCGGTGGGATTGGGCTTGGCGGCCTGCACACAGCCGTTGGAGGCGCAGCTGCCCCACGCCACGACAGCGGCGGCATCCTTGGCGACGGTTTGCAGGATCGATTCCGCGGTTTTGCCGCCGATCATGCAGTAGACACCGTCTGCTTCCAGGGGCACCGCGCCCTCGACGAGGACGATGTATTTGCCCTTGTTTTTTGCGATGGTGTCGGTGAGGCATTTTTCCGCCTGAAATCCGGAGGCGGCCATCAGGGTTTCGGAGTAGTTCAGCGACAGGACGTCGAGGAGTGCGTCGACGACGATGGGGTGCGAGGCGCGAATGAACGACTCGCTGCAACAGGTGCACTCCTGAAAGTGGAGCCAGACGACGGCTGGTTTTTCTTTTTGGTCGAAGACCTTGGCGACCTGGGCCGCTCCGGTTTTGCCGAGTCCTGCTACGGTTGCGGCTGCGGCGCAGAATTGAAGAAAATCTCTGCGGCTGTAGCCCTTCTGCTCCATCGACTGCCAAATGGAATGACCCATGCCCACCTCGTTCGTTCTGCGGGCGCCAGTGAATATCCCTGGCGGCAAAGCGGACCAGGGTTTTCACAGGCGAATGGGATGTAACGTACGGATTTCTTACAACGGCTGGCTGTGTTCTGGATCACATCTGGATAAGGTGTTGTGTTTGCGTGATCCGGCGTCCGAGGGAATTAGAAGGATCTAAGGAGGTCGGCGTTCGCGGGTGGACCTTGGAGGTGTGGAGCCGGCTCGTTGCCGATGTCGACTTATAATCGGATGCGCTGTTGATGAGCCATTTTCTTCGCCGCAAAGAGGAGATTTCGCAGTGACTCGACTGACCTGGTTGATTGTTTTTGCGGTTCTTTTTGTCGGGCCTTTTGTGGCCGGCGTTGCGTCGGCGCAGGAGCCGGGGAATGTTCCGGGGACGAAGGCGCCTGCACCGACTCAGGTTGCACCACCAGTGACGCCGGCGACGCCCGCACCGCCGAAGCATCCCGACAACGATTATTGGCGGAAGCATGACCAATTGCTGCTGACGGACTTTGGGTGGCTGGCGAAGTTCAAGGAGGCGGATGTGAAACTGGGACCACCGGCGGCGGGAGAGAACCGGGTTGTGTTCATGGGCGACTCGATTACCGAGGGCTGGCATCTGGACGAGTCGTTTCCCGGCAAGCCGTATATCAATCGCGGCAT
>CAZAQN010000009.1:0-117419 GCA_964487345.1 uncultured Occallatibacter sp.
GGGAGAGGTCTGCAAAACCTTTATGCGTCGGTTCGATCCCGACCCGCGCCTCCAAACCTTTCAATAATTTATCTTGAGTCACTAACAGAGCAGATTTGGCCACTGTGGGGACTTTTGTGGGGACTACTTGCATTTTCGAAGGATTAGCTGCCTAGCGCGACCGTTTACAAAGAGTGTTTAGATTTCTTGCGGAACCCCAGGCTCTCCCTGACATTCGTGCGTGAATGCGGGGTTCTCTGAAGTCAAGGTGTCCGGATCGAGAATCCACCTGTCGATTCGCTCGTACCCAAGACAGGGACGCCCCTGCAAGACCACCTCTCCGGATTCTCTATTCGGCCAGTAAACAGCCAACGGGGAAGTTTGAAGGTACTGGTACACCTTCACAACTTGGGGAGCGCCTCCAATGGTCTCAGAATGATTTGGGGCACGCAGCATATCTCGAATGACTTCGAATGGCTCCCAATTGAGACCATGGAACTTTTCTAGATTAGGATACCGGCTGGTCAATAATGCTAACAGCCGCCTGCGCGCTTCTGGAGCTTGGTCACCTCCAAACTCGACTTTGGCGCGCACGTCCGTTGACCTCGGAGTCTTGACGCGCGTGTAGACCCATTTCTTCGCGTCTGGATGAAATCGGACCCATCCAGCGGGTCTAGCCACGAACCCACCATCTGCAGGTTCATACAAGATAGACCACAGTTCAAACTTCTTCTTAACCCACGAGTAGCCGCCGAACAGGAAGTTCGCCTCAGGTGCTACGCTCTGCTTGACCGATAGCCCGGGAGAAGGTCTGATCTCTTCGGTCATCCGATCAAATAGTTTAAGGGCGTGTTTTCGAAGAGTACTGATGTCCAACCCACCTCGCCGTGCTGGCTCATATGCAGCAATTGCCAAATCGAGTTGGAGCATCATCGGAAACGCATGTCCTGTGTACCCGGCAAATGCAATCGCGCAATCGGATCTTGGTAGCGTCAAAATTTTGGCGCATGCATCGAAATTCCTGCCGTCACCGGAGAGGCGGCTATCGGATGCGAAGACAAGTTCCTCTGCTTCACGAATTCGACGAACCCAACTGACTAAGACGGTCACTAAGATTGCACCTTCGAAAGACGAAGTCAGAGTACCATCTCGACTAGCTATATTCGACTGGCCTGCTCTCGAACAGTTCCGATAAGTGAGTTCGTGAATAGCACGTTAGCCACATTCAATCTCGTGTTTATCGAAGGGAACTATTGCGCCACAGCTGAAATCGCATCGAATGCCGTGATTTGTTGAACTGCATTGAATTGTTCGAGGCGTTCCATTGCCTTCGCCTGATGCGCCTGGGTGGGGTGTGCGTAGCGAAGAACCATTTGGATCCTTGAATGCCCGAGCATGGCCGCCAACGTCACAAGGTCAATTCCCGACATGGCCGCGCGTGTTGCCCAAGTATGGCGAAGATCATAGAGACGGAGCGGAGCGATCTTGCTGTCCTTTACCGCGCGGTCGTGCGCGTTATTCACTTTGGGAATGGGCCGCTCTGAATCGTTTTCGCAAGGGAACACATATGGACCTTCTAATCCGGCCAGTCTCCGCTTGAGGACTTCCAACGCCGCAGAAGTGAGAGACAAGAGCCGACGCGCCGCCTTCGTCTTCCCATGGGGAACCTGAATCATTTTCCGCTCTAAGTCCACGTTCTCAGGCCGAATCGTGTAGACCTCTTCCGGGCGCATGCCAGTTTCAAGGATGAGTCGCGCCACGTCGCGGAGTACGGGCGAAGCTTTCGCAAAGTAATCCCGCTCTTCCGTGTGTGACAAAACCCGTGTCTGTTGATTGTCCTCGGCCAGAAACTTCACTCGGCTAACTGGATTCTTTGCCACCGCATCGGCCTTGATGAAGAAACTGAACAGTGCTTTCAGGCAGGCTAATTCACGATTCACCGTTGCCGGGCGGATTCTCTTCTTTGTCTGCACCCGGCCTGTCTTGCATCTCGCTGTTTTGAACTCACCAGCGCGGGTAGTCTTAAACCGCTCAACCTCTTCCGGGGTGATCTTATCCAGCGGAGTATCGCCAAAGAATCTCAGTAGTGCCAAGCCGCTTACGGCATACCGCCGATGAGTGCGGGGGTGCGCAGCATGTTCTTCTTCGGACCATTTCAGAAAACCGCTCATTGCCGTGCGGAATCCCGGAATCGCCTTGCGCTCTGTTATGCCAACCTCGCCCTTGGCGAGAGCCGTCCGAAACGCCCTTTCTATATCTCCGGCGGCCCGCTGATTTCCGACGTTTGTGCTCTTTCGATACCGACGCCCGTCGTGCCAGAACTCGAACCAATACACGCCACCCCGCTTGAAAATGGACATGGGCTTACTTCCTTCCCTTTCTGGTGCTGCTTTTTGTTGTCGGCGACTTTACCTTGACCTTCGCCGCCGCGCGCCTTCGCCGCACAGATGCTTTGTGCGCGCACGCGTTAGAGCAATACTCCCGAGCATGATTCGAATTGATTACAAACAGGCAATTGCAATCTGGCAACGCACACAGGCCGTAGTTGACGCCACTCAGACTGTCTAGATACACAGTTGCAAGCATCGCTTCGAGTGTGGAATTGACAGTCATTCGAGCAACAAGCTTTATGCGAGCACCCGGCTTTCGGGACTCGGGTTCCGGAGTGATTGCGATTCCTTCGGGAGAGTTCTTTAGCAGTCTCTCCTCCGCGAAAGACAGCTCACCCATGATTGGCCGAATTCTCTCTGGCACCGCGAATTCTATCCCTATCTGCTTTCCGTCCTTGAAGACTCCCCTTTCAGGAAGTTGTCCCTTGTACATGAGAATCCCAATCAGTTCTTGCCAACGCTGAAAGTCGCTCCAAAGTAAGGTCTCGTGACGGGCAGGAAAGGCCTCATCTTGAGTGCGAAAGTGCCCAGTTGCGCTTAAGAAGTCGAGTGCTTCGCCGGGTGTCTTCACGTCCAGGAACGTTTCTCGGGTTATGTGGGCATCAATGTCGGGCGCTTCAACACCGTGGGTACCGCTGACGCGAAACCGAAACACAACATCATCTTTCAAGCGTTCAAAGCCCATTTCGATCTTGCACACCGGAGAATACTCGATTTCGAGCGGCATTGCGGGAAGCCTTCGCTCTGGTCCGGAGTCTGCAACGACCGATAGATTCCGGTCCTTCTTCGCGCGGATTGAGAGATTCTTTGTCTGTGCCATAATTTGTGCCATTTTCATGGACATTGCTATTGGTTATTGTAGAGATCGTGGACAACTTGTGCAAGCGGTCTTTTGATAGGAGAGACAAGGAAATGTTGATAGGCGATCTGGTGACAACGAAAGAAGCGGCGGAACTGGTGAGAGTTTCGCCCTGGACGGTTTCAGCGTGGCTCTCGCAAGGCAAGCTCCGCCGGGTGAAGGCGGGAGGCCGCACCTTGATTGCCAAGGCCGATCTAGAGGCGTTTCTTCGGCAGGGGAGGTGTCCCGAGCCATCAAAACAGTAGCGTGACGTGCGGGCCACCGCAGGCAGCGACCTGCGGCGGCCCGCTCTACGGCCCACCCCGGAGGCGCATCCGTGGGCGGGAGATTGGCACAGCATGCATCATGGCCGAATGGTCATGGCCGCATGTCTGTGAGGGGGAACGAAAGTGAAAGAGAGCAGAGTGTGAGAAAGAAAGGGAAGGGTACGGCCTGATGGCGCTCAGAGCAGTTCCGGACCATCCAAAATTCGCAAACCTAAAAGCCATTCTCGGGCAGCCCAAAGGCCCTGTGCTTGGCTGGCTAGAGGCCATTTGGCATTTCACGGGTCGCTTCACACCTCAAGGCAACATCGGTAAATACCCTGATGAAACCATCGAGGCGTGGGTCGAGTGGAGCGGCAAGCCGGGCGATTTGATCGCCGCTCTCATTCATGCGGGTTGGTTGGACGCCGATCCAACTCACCGACTGCTCGTGCATGACTGGGAACAACACGCGGACCATGCCACAAAGATGGGACTCGGGCGGAATCGCCTCTCATTCTGTGCGCACACCGTTCAAAAACCGTGCGCACAGATTTCATCTCCCGATAACGCTGAGCGCACACCGGAGGCACTACCTGTACCAGTTCCAGCACCGGAGTCAGTTCCAGTACCAGTACCTGAGGCAAGAGCAAAAGCAAAAGCCACAGCGAAGGGCAAGCCTTCACTGTTTGTATTGCCGGAGTGGATTCCCGAAGAGGTCTGGAAAGACTTTGAAGAGATGCGCCGCAAGAAGCGGGCACCGCTCACAGACCGCGCCCGGCAGAACATCGTGGCGAAATTGGTTCGGCTGGAGACGGAGGGCCAGCGCGTTGAGGATGTTCTGAACCAGAGCATCACGAACGCATGGCAGGATGTGTTCCCACTCAGAGATGAGAACAAAGGGGGCGTACGCCCCAACGAGGCGGCCAATGAATCATGTAAGCATAGTTCCGCTAAGCAGCGCGTTGACGCGAATCGAGCAGCCCTCAAGGAAGCTGTTAAGCGACGCGGATTGGATGGAGTTGACAACGCTGGTAGACCAGACGGCGGCGCGCTATCCGAATCAGGATTTAACGGAATCGATAGAGGGTTACCTACAGGACTTCGAGCAAGTGGCCCTGAAATACTCCATCCCGCGATTCCGGGACGCGCTCGCCGCTTTGAGGATCAAGCCCGGGCAGGGTTTCTTTCCCCGGCCTGATGAAGTGGCAGCTGAGATTGAGGCGGGCATGGATGCGCGCCGAGCCGTACAGGACAGGGAACGTCAAGCGCGCCGCCGAGCCACTGATATTGAGGAATTCTGGCGCTGGGCACCGGAGTGGATGGAGATCACAGGGAATACTGAAGATGAATTGCTTAGGCGGTTCCCCAGCTACAAAGACACCAAATCGGGCTGAGTCTGACGGCTGGGTATCCGATAAGGGAATTGCGCGAGGTGCCGACTATCCGGTTATAGTACAGCCAAGGGTTCGCACCCTTTACCCCGATAGCAGAGACTTGGTGAGCGGGACCGAAACGCAAAGCGGGTTTCGCCATTCGCGCACGATGTAGGTGGGGCTAGGTGGATTGAATCGATCAATGATGCGCGACAGGGATGTTCGGCTAGTGCTTCACCGCAAACTTGACGCGGCTCACCGAGGGGACTCGGATACTCGCATCCTTCATGAACTGGGCCT
Source organism: uncultured Occallatibacter sp. (assembly GCA_964487345.1). Classification (GTDB taxonomy): domain Bacteria; phylum Acidobacteriota; class Terriglobia; order Terriglobales; family Acidobacteriaceae; genus Telmatobacter. Next base: position 5,147 of record CAZAQN010000009.1, read on the forward strand.
ACGTCACGGAACTTGTCGGGTGGATGTTGCCGTCGTGAACGGTTCGTTGCATGGCTACGAGATAAAGAGCGATTCGGATACGCTGGATCGGCTCCCGGGACAGGTGGAGACTTACGCGGCTGTTCTGGACTTCGCCACCTTGGTGGTCGGGGAACGGCATGCAGTGCACGCTCGTAAACAGCTCCCAAAGTGGTGGGGGGTTGAGGTGGCCTCGCTCAACGCGACCGGCGAAGTCTCTCTTCACGTTCATCGACAGCCGAGGCTCAATCCGAAGATTAACCCGATAGCCCTCGCAGAACTCTTATGGCGATCAGAGGCCATAGAGTTGCTCGCGGGCCAGGGGTTGCCGTCAAAGATGTTGCGGATGCCACGTGCGGTCCTCTACCGAGAACTTGTTTTGAGATTTCCCCTCGACGAGCTTCGCGAGGCGGTAAGGTCGAGGCTCAAGATGCGTATAGCTTGGCGAGATCGAACGCTACCTTCGTTAAATGGCGGTTGGTTGCGACCCATACCCACGTGCTGAGATTCCCCGTCTTTTCCACGCCCTTCGCACAGTCTTCGATGTACCGATCTGCCTCTGAAAAATCTCTACCGCTAAAGAATGGTTGCCGTTTGAGTTCGATGCACATTGCGCGGTACTGGTCGAATCCGTGGGCACGGACATTCTTACCGACCGCGATATACCACTTGTCGTCTGTGGTGTACCGCAACTTCGCCAGCGGTTTAATCAACCGCATATCAAGCTCTACAAGATCAGTCGTCGCGGCGCAGTAATCCCCAAACGTCGGAATTCGGGAACCGCGCGAAAGCGATTGAATGAAGGCCTTATACGCGAGCCACTCATATCTCGTAACGAAGTTTGACGCCAGTCCTACTACGCTTGCTGGGTACGAGGAACCAACAATGACCAATGACCTCCATCGGTTCGGAGATGGCAGGAGTTCATAGAGCGCCGTATTGAGGCTCTTCACAAAAATCTTTAATGGAACATAGTTCGGCATGCCCATATCGATGACAAGATCAGCCTCATTTATCGACATATCCACCCCAGCAAGGCACCGTTCGATGTCATCCGATACAGAATCTCTGTCAAAATCTGGACGAGTGATTCGGAAAGCGACGCCCCGCCCATCTTCGCGAGCCGCGCGCCGGATCGCTTGCCGGGTCAGTCTATCGCAAGCAAGACTGAGCACCGGAATTGCAGTGCATCCCTCGTCGCGGGCTTGTCCTAACACAAAGTCCACGGGATGCTGGTCGCCTACGTCGGCATCCCCGGGAACCCATTTCAGATCGACGAAGCAAGCACGGGACTGCCATTTCGACTTGAGCCGCTTCCCGAAGTCGCCGAGGTGAGATGCCCAGCTCTCCCGATTCTGCGCAAGTTCGAAGTCAAATCCGACAGGCGGAATCTCAATGAGGGGGGTAATCTTGTTTTTCACCGAATCTGAAAGCCGACTGAGCGCCTGGTATTCCCCCATTTTCCATTTCAGAATTGGGACATAACTATCATGATTAATCATTCAAACCCATCCTTTGAAGTTAAATCTCACCATATGTCACAATTTAAACACGAAATGCATTATTTTTTAAGAAATAATTCGATCAGAGATATTGCTTACAACATTGTTGAGAAGGCCATTCCGAGTCTGGTGGAAGGACGGCTTCACAGCACGGATGTGTGTCTGCTTCCCTTGTCGAGTGAACGCTTACAGACCGTCCAATTTGCGAGCGGTACGCGCAGGAAAGGCTGCCTCATGGCCCGCACACTCCTCGCCGTCAAGACCACAACTATCCTAAGGCGACCTTCGCAATTGCCCCTTCTACAGGTCGCCGTGAGATTTTCTTATCCCAGACCTGCCCACGCACACACAACACACCTTTTAACCCGCCGGAATTGGCGCTCGGGGGCCATTCTGGGGGCCAATGGAGGTAGTGAACCTCACCCAGAAAAACGCCGCAGCGCTTAAGCCAAAACAGGCCCGCTTCTCTGTGCATGCCGGGAGCGGGCTCTACCTGGAGGTCTGGCCGAGCGGAGCGAAAAGCTGGCGGTTGCGCTTCATGCAGAACCATCGCCGCCAGCGCGTCAACCTGGGGCGCTTTCCTGAAGTAAGCCTGTCTGCTGCGCATGCGGAGCGGGACCGGCTGTTGCAGGGGATTCGCGCGGGCCGCTCACCTGCCGACGAGCGCCACAAGCAAAAGCGCGAGGCCTTGCGCGGCCTCACCGTCCAAGAATTCGCGGAACGATATCTGTGCGAAGTGGTCGCGCGAGCGCGCAAGGAGCCTGGGCCAGTTCGCCGCTATCTGGAGCGCGACGTGTACCCATCGATCGGGGCAATGTGCCTTTCAAAGGTCCAAGCCGAGCACATACGAGACATCGTGTTTGATATCCGCGACGGCGGGCACGGACAAGCGGCGGTTGCCGTTCGAAATCTGCTTAAGCGGGTTTGGGATTATGCCCTGGCATGTGGGGTGACTGCCGAGAATCCGGTCCGCGCGACACCTGTAAAGTACATTGCGACCGCGAAGGCGCGTAGCCGGGTATTAAGCGAGGCGGAAATCCAGTTACTCCTGAACCGGCTCGATGGTGCGCCGCTCAGGAACGAAATCAAATCGGCACTCCTGGTGATCCTGCTCACTCTGACGCGCAAGTCGGAAGTACGCTTGGTTCGCTGGGAGCACATCAACTTTGAACGGGGCGAGTGGGAGATACCACCCGAACACTCGAAGACGGGGGCGGGGCAGATCGTCTATCTCTCCCGACAGGCGATGGCGATTCTCGAAAGTTTGCAACCAGCGGAACGACGCCTAGGATACGTGTTCCCAGCCCGTGGAAGCGACGGCAACACGCCGATCGGACCTGGCACACTGAACCATGCTTTGGAACGCTTGCAACGCGGCATGGGGCATTTTACGGTCCACGATCTGCGGCGCACGGGTGCAACCCGTCTGAGCGAAATGGGGTTCAACTCCGATTGGATAGAGAAGGCGCTGAACCATAAACTGCGTGGAGTGCGCGGCATCTACAACCGCGCAGAATATGGTCCGCAGCGCCGCAAGATGCTACAGGCCTGGGCCGATTGTTTGGATGGAATGCGGAATAGCCATTTTGGAGATTCGCAGAGGGATCTCAATGCAAGTCAGCGTATTTGCTGAAAAACCTGAGATAAATGCCACCGCCAAATTCAGCAATGAAGTCTTTCAGTACGGCAACAGTATGAAGCTCGCGACCCTCGTATAGAAGCAGGGGCGGCTTCTTCTGTGCGGGCCGTTTGCCGTAACGAACAGGCGTTTTTAGTACCCAGTTGTGGCTACATCTGTTGCGTAGGGTGTTGAGGACTTGAAGCCGGTCTTTGGTCTTTGCGGTGATGATCCGAAGCGCAACCGCAAGCGCGAGCTTTCTATCAAAACCGATACTTCCGCCGCCGACGAGGATGGAGCGCAACGCACGGCCTGATTTACTGCGAACCCTGCGGAGGGTGTTGCCAGTGACGGCATACGCAATGAGTTGGTCCAATAGGTCTTCAATCCCTGTGTGGATTTGGATTACGGCACCCCTTACAATGTCATCACGCTTGCGTTCAAGCATCCCGGCATACAAGAACCGATCTTCAGTTTCGTGGAACCTGTAAAAGTGGGCATCAAATTCATCGATTTCTCGCGTTAATCGCTTGATTGCGGCTTCAACACGCTTAGGGTTTTCCCACATGTTTCGCGATTCTATCGGAGTTGACGCGATTCGAGTACTCAAAGGCAAGAGTGTTGCCGCCAAGGGTGACGCGCCACCGTCGCGCCAGTCTAGCGATGGAACCGCCCCACCCAGTTCCGATTCCGGCACTCAAGATCGCATTCAGGGCGATTCACGGGGAATTTGAGCCTCAATGGCCGGAACTAGCGGAACTGAGGGCGCGGGTCCTTCCCCAGTTTCACCGCCGTGCGGGTGACGCGCCACCCCGGGGGTGCCCTAGCGCCAGAATTTCGTGTTGCGACTTCCGTTTCCTTGAAAAGTTGCTCAGAACCATGACATGTAACCGCAATTCAGTGAATTTGGCGAGGAAATCGCGGAAATGAACGCCCCGGGATGCGCGCCGATTTATGATCACACGGAGTTCAATGAAAGATCAGCCAGGGGCACCCATGGACAAGAGATCGGTCTTGACAAACACCGATTTCGGCAAACGGATCGCCGAAGATGAGCGTAACGAGCTGGATTCCTACTTTGTTCAGACTGAGCAGTGGCAGGGGGTGTTCTCGGGAGAAATTGACGTCGTTTACGGACCCAAGGGGTCGGGTAAGAGTGCAATCTATTCCTTGTTGATCAGGAAGAGCTCGGAACTCTTCAACCGTGGCATCCTGGTTGTTCCAGGCGAGGACGTCATAGGTACGTCGCCGGTCTTCAGCGAACTGTTGGATGGAGGATTGGCAACAGAAGAACAGTTGAGAGGTCTCTGGAAGCTTTACTTCCTATCGTTGCTCGCCTTCCAATTCCGTGAGCATCGAATATCAAATTCCAATTCGAGGAACATGATCCGGCACCTCGAAGACGCTGGGCTGGTCCCTGCACAGTTGAGTCTCAGAAGGATCCTCCGTTCCACGATGGAATACATCAAGCGGTTGAAACTTAACACTGAGGTCAAGCTCAATCCACTAACGGGACTCCCGGAAGCGCTCGGCGGGAGCATAACCCTTGGAGAGCCGACGACTGAGCAGCGAGAACTCGGGTTCGTTTCTGCAGATGAGCTTTTTGGATTCGCTGATGCTGCACTGTCCGAAGCGTCATTGAAGGTGTGGATCGTTTTAGATCGACTCGATGTCGCGTTCATTGATTCGCCAGAGCTCGAAACCAAAGCCCTTCGATCGCTCTTCAGGACTTATCGGGACCTTGCTCCATTTACGAATATCGCAATCAAAATATTCATGCGCGACGACATCTGGACGCAGATCACGGAACAAGGCTTCCGGGAGGCGAGCCACATTACCCGGTATACGAAGCTCTCCTGGGATGAGCGTAGTCTTTTGCATTTGGTAATTAGCCGGGTGCTTCACAACGCATGGATTCGCACGTCCTGCGGAATCGCAGAAGGTACTGTGCTATCAAGGGAAGAGCAGGAACGGCTGTTCTATCGCATTTTCCCCTCACAGATAGTTACAGGAAAGGGCTCGGCAACCTTCAAATGGATGCTCAGCCGAACGTGCGACAGTACAAAACAAACCGCGCCGCGTGATTTGATCCATCTTCTGTCGTCAGCACGTTCGAAACAACTGCAACATCTCGAATTGGGAGCTCCCGAGCCCGCTGGGGAACTCCTCATCGACCGCAATGCTTTCGATGAAGCCTTGGAAGACGTATCAAAGGAGAGGTTCGATAAAACCCTCTGCGCTGAACATGCGGCCCTTGCTCCTCGTATGCGAGCATTGGAAGGACAAAAGACACAGCATTCGGCCAAGAGTCTTGCAAGGGTATGGGGAGTTGACGAGGAGAGGGCGAAGACAGAGGCAAAAAAACTCGTGGAAATCGGATTCTTTGAGAAGAGAACGAATCAGGCTGGAGAAGCGAGCTTTTGGGTTCCCTTTGTTTACCGGAGCGCGTTGAAATTACTCCAGGGCCAAGCGCGATGAAGAATAGTACGGAGAAGAGTGATGGGTGAAGGCTGGTGGGTAGGAGAGGAAGAACTCGATGACGATCAGAAAGACGTCATTGCGTTGCCCTTGTCTGGAAATCACCTTGTCACTGGCCCGCCTGGAAGCGGGAAGACAAACCTTCTTCTTCTCAGGGGCAATTATCTTTCATTGGCAGGAAACCCCGACATCGCGATTATCGTTTTCTCGCGAGCTCTGCAAGAATTCATCGCCTCGGGTGCCAAGACCTACTCGTTTCCGAAAGACAAAATCCAAACCTCTAGACGCTGGGCGCAGCAACTCCTTTTTCAATACGGAGTGTTTGCAGCACCCCCGGATGGATTTGATGAGCAGCGAAAATACTTCCTCGAAGAAGTCAAAGATCTAATCGATAAGAAGAAGCTGCTTCATATCTATGATGCAATACTTCTCGATGAAGCTCAGGACTACCTCCCGGATGAAATTGAGATATTCAGCCGACTCGCTAAATCAATCTTTGCTGTAGCTGACTCTCGACAGAAAATCTATACGACTCCCGATCCACTGGAGGCGCTGCGAAGTTTAGTCAAGGGACGTGAGCACAATCTGCGTTACCAGTACAGATGCGGTCGGCAAATTTGTAAACTCGCAGATGGTCTCGCGCGCGATTCAGTGGGCTTCGTTTCACTCCTTCGGTCCTCGCATTACGATGAAGCGAGCAAACCCTCTTCTGTTGAGCATGCGCGCGCATCCGGCATGGATCAACAAGCAAAGAAGATCATTGAAAGGCTAGAAGTTCAACTCAGAGCTTACCCGAACGAACTCTTTGGAGTTCTCTGCCCGAGGTCAGAAGATGTCGATCAGCTGTGGTCGTTGCTCGCATCATCTCCTCTTGGAAAACTCTGCAGCCTGCAAAAAGGTGGAGATCACTCGTCATTTGATCCAGCGAAGCCGATCATTGTTGGGACATTTCACTCAGCAAAGGGAGTTGAGTTTCGAGGCGTGCATCTGGCTGCATGCGAGTCGCTGAAGAGATTCCGATTGCAAAGAAACATGAGCTATATGGCAGTTACGCGCTGCAAGACGAGTCTTTCAATCTACTATTCCGACGATTTGCCCGGTTATTTTGAAAAGGCTCTTGCTGAACTTGGGCCAGCACGGGATCTGCCCAAGATCAAGGACGTTTTTGCGGGAAGGAGAGCTTGAGATGTGGGTTCGAGAGACAGATCGGCGAGAGTTGATTGAGTTCCTTCAGGCAGATCGTTGGTCTCATTCTGCTGCAAAGCTGTTCTCTAAGTACGAGTATCGCGCTGTTACGACGATCTCTCCTTCAGCCACGCAACATGAGCTTCTCTTGGTTTGGCAAGATGATCCGAGAGACCGAGCGCCATTACCAGATGCAATCGTTACTCTCAGTAGTTTGCGCGATTTCTTGGCATGGTCATCGACATATGTTAGCGTGTTGCGTCCGCTCACTGCCTACACTCGCGTCTGCGATCTCGAGACCGCCCATAAAGCACTTCGACTGAGTAGCATGCCAAAATTGGGTAGGCTGGAAAGCATTTGCGCCGGTCTGATTCTTGGCGAAACCGCTACACATATTAGCGGTCGCAGAGACCTTTCAGATATTCCAGTACTCACTTGCGCAGGTACACACTCTTTCGTCTTGTCCAGAGCTGTTTCGCTGGGTAGCCTTGACATTGAGGAAGTATCAAGGACTTGGTTTTCCGCTCGCGGGCTTACCTCTCAACCACAGCTTGCGCTGGGAAGCGCCACTCTTCTGAGCCCATGGCGTTTGCTCATCTCCTTGGAATCCGGGGACCGGCTTGATCGCGGGATTGAGAAACCCGCATCTCTGATAATTGAGCTCTGCGGAGACCTGTTTCTAAAGGGAGAGATCGACATCAGGAAGTGGCTAAACAGAGAGTCAGAACTGAGCGGCTTTTTTGAACTCTTTGAATTCATGCGTGGGCCGCGAGAAGACAGAATCATGGCTCTCGATGAACTTATCATGAGGCTCAAGCGGTCGCATTCCTTGGACATTGAGGTTGGGACTTTTCTCATCGCATATTTTGCCAGCCAGATAAGTCCCGGGACTCTTGACCATGCACAATTGTTGTTCCCGCATCTTGACGCATTTCCTGGAGTCCTAATCTGGTATGGGATGTGCGCCGGGATGTATCAGGATTCGACGATCAACTCCTTTGCAGGCGGATTGGGCAAACGCGTAATGCGCGAAGTCTTAAGGCCGGAGTCCTTTCTGAGCAGACCCAGTTGCGATGTGAGCATATCCGAGCTTCAGATGATGCTTTCACAGGATAGAGGGGCTACAACCTTTAGAACAAACAGCAGCTCTCATCTGGAGCTTGAATTGCATCCCTGTGTGGTGGGAGCTTTTCGCTGGCCCCCCAGGGCAGGCGCAACCGAGCCCCTGTTCGGTTCAACGGTCGTCGCAAACCCGGAGCTCGATAGTCTCATAGAGGGACTCACGGGAGCATCGTCGTTGATTTCAGGAGTAATCTCGAAAGTCTCAAATTGGAAGCACGGGGCGAACGAGTTGCCCCGGAAGCAATCTAAACGCAGACAGCAGTCTTGATGCTCCCGTAATTCACTCTGTTGGGAATTTGGGAGCCCACCAAGGCTTGCAGGGCCTTCGCTGACCTGCTGCATTACGGGTTCCACCCGGACGAACAGCGCATTTTCCACTCGCTAACGGGCCGGTTTTCTGTGGGGACTTTTGTGGGTAGTAGCCGCTTTTTGGGACTTGTGGCCATTTGGAGCACCAGAGGCGAGTTTCTATGTTTTCCAATCACTTACAGGAATCGACAAAACCCCGCAATTGGGCTTGGGAGGTCTGCAAAACCTTTATGCGTCGGTTCGATCCCGACCCGCGCCTCCAATCCTCTCAAAGAGTTAATCTTCAAACTCACCAAGAGTTGAAATTCAACTGTAGCGAAAAGTTGTAGCGACCCTATGTCTTTTCACTGAATCGCCTGCCCTGGGGTACTATGCGCAGCCGGAGACTCCACAGGCTGCCACGTCATCGGCGCCGCGCAGCGCGCAGCTGCTCCAAGCAAGACAGAATGAGAAAGAACGCGCCGCACTCCAGCCTTAAGGGTGCCTTCATCTGGACCGATAGATAATCGTTCCATGCGCGTACTCCTCATCGAGGACGAACTCCGGCTCGCTGAAAATGTGGCGTCTGCTCTACGGGAGGGTCCTGGCTTCGCCGTGGATTGCGCTGAAGACGGCGTCACGGGAGCCTCACTCGCCGAGAATCGTTGCTATGACCTGATCATTCTCGATCTCATGCTTCCCAAGCTCGACGGAATCAGTGTTCTCAAGCGCCTGCGGGCGGACAAGGATGAAACGCCGGTTCTTATACTCACCGCGATCGGCGAAGTTACATCAACCATTAGTTTGTTGAACGCAGGAGCAGACGATTATCTCAGCAAGCCATTCGACCTCGGCGAGCTGCTTGCGCGTGCCAAGGCTCTCATTCGACGAGGAAAGGGTGTAGCGCATCCGACCCTTACTGCGGGTGACCTGGTTGTAAGCACATTAGAGCAAACGGTGCATAGAGCCGGAGAGGCAATCCTTCTCTCTCCGATGGAATATCGAATACTCGAATATCTGATGCATCGCCCCCGAGTCATCATTTCCAAGCGCGAACTTCTGGAGCACCTTTACGATTACAACTGGGAACACCACTCGAATGTGATCGAGGTGCATGTCTCAAATCTGCGCAAGAAACTCGGCGCGAACGAGCAACAATCCAGCATTGAGACGCTGCGCGGACGCGGTTATCGTCTGCTCGTCACCAGGGCGAATGAAGAATGAAGTCCTATTCCATTACCCGGAGACTGATTGTCACGGTCCTTCTGATCGAGCTGATCTCGGCGCTTTGCGTGACCTCGCTTGCCCTCATCTACGAGCGGCACGTTCATTTTCGTGCCTTTGACATACTGCTGCGCGGTCGGGCCGACTCCCTGCTTGGGGCGGTGCAGGACGCCGAGGATGCGAGCGACAACGTCATGCTGGACGGAACCGAATCGACGGTACCGCCGGACGATATTTATCAGGTGACGGACGCAAGCGGCAGGCTTTTGGGCCGCTCCCCAAAATGGGCGGGAAACTCAGTGCCGGGCCCGGATGAACGGATCAAGGTCGAAAGCCATGAGGACGGGCAGGAGACTTTCTATGAAACCACCATCCATGGCAACAGGTACCGCGTGATCCGGCTGCACGGACTGCGCATCGTTGATCCTGGCGACAAGGGCGGGGGCATTCGACGCTATGTAACGGTTTATTACGGCTCCTCGATGAAGCGCGTGTGGGTGGCAATCCTGCGCACAGTCAGCTTTTATGCGATCAGCAGCGTGCTAGTGCTGGCGTGCACTGGCATTCTGATGTCCTGGCTCATGAATCTCGGATTGGCGCCGTTGCGCGAGCTAGCGACCGCTGCTTCCAAAGTGTCCGCGTCTTCGTGGACATTTCTGCCGCCGGAAAAAGCCAAAATGACCCAGGAGCTCGCTCCGCTGGTCTCGGCTCTCGATGTTCTCCTGCATGGTCTTCAACGGTCATTCGAACAGCAAAGGCGATTTGTGGGAGATGCGGCGCACGAGTTGAAAACCGGTGTTGCGGTTGTGAAGTCCTCGCTGCAATTGCTGAGTATGAAGGAGAGGACACCTCTCGAATACCAGGCCGGACTGGAACGGTGCCTCGCGGATTGCGGGCGCATGGAGGGCATCGTGGCTCAGATGCTGACGCTGGCGCGCGTGGAGGAAAGCAACGCAGTCAATCCTGCGTCCCTCCAAACCGACATTGTTCAGTGCATGCGTGAGGTCGTGCTGGAGTTCGATACGATGACCCAGCTCAGCCAGATTCCGATTCTGATTCAAGGCAACACCTCTCTGATGGCCAGAGTCGAAGCAGACCAATTCAAGCTGCTGTGCTCGAACCTGCTGCTAAATGCTGTTCAACACTCCCCACAGAATTCGGCGATCAACGTTGGGATCGAGCAAGAGGACTCTCAAGCACGGATCACTATCCGCGACCAAGGCGAGGGTGTTCCTGCTGAAAGTCTTCCTCAAATCTTTGAGCGGTTCTCGCGGGCCGAGCCGTCACGCAGCAGAAAAACGGGGGGAACCGGCCTCGGGCTCGCGATCTGCAAAGCCGTTGTCGATAAATGCGGAGGATCCATCGAAATCCAGAGCGAAGTCGCCCGCGGAACTACCGTCATAGTGAGACTTCCACTCGCGCCCACGGCTTCGATTCCTTCAAGTGCTCAATAATTCTTCGTGTCTCTTCAGGCCCGCTTAAGGTTGGTATGAAACAGTTGCCAGCAGCGGTAGACGACACTGCCGCGTCGTATTGGAGACAGGCATGAAATCGCCAAGATTGAATCGCAATTCTCGTGCTCTCAGATTGCTTGCAGCAATGACCCTGGCCGTGACGTTTCCGGCTTTCGCGCAGAAGAGCTATCGCATGCAAGACAGCTGGAAGGTCGGCGGCGAAGGAGGATGGGACTATCTCACCGCCGATTCGGCTGCAAACCGCCTTTACATTACTCATGGCGGCCGCGTCGAGATCCTCGACGCGACCACCGGTAAATCGATCGGTGCGATCACCGGCCTTAAGGGGACGCATGGCGTCGCTCTGGACGACGCCGGAAAATTTGGCTACATCAGTGACGGGGGCGCCAATGCGGTGGTTGTTTTCGATCGCAATACTCTGCAGACGGTAACGTCGATTCCTGCCGGCACGAATCCTGACGGAATTGTCTTCGAGCCGGTGACTAAGACGGTCTGGGCTTTTAACGGGCGCAGCAGCAATGTCACGGTGATCGATACCGCGACTCAAAAGGTCATCGCAACCGTGTCGTTGCCCGGTAAGCCGGAGTTCCCGGTAGCCGACGGAAAAGGTTTCATCTTCGACAATATCGAAGACAAGAGCGAGATTGTCCGTCTGGATGCAAAGGATCCCAAGGTTACAGCGACCTGGTCAGTAAGCCCGTGCGAGTCTCCTTCAGGCCTTGCGATTGACCGCGCCGGGCGACGGCTCTTCGCCGTCTGCGATGAAAAGAAGATGGCAGTCGTCGATGCTGATTCGGGGAAGGTAATTGCAACGCCGACGATTGGCAATGGTCCAGATGCCGCTGCCTACGACCCGAAGACGAATCTCGCCTTCTCTTCCAATGGGGAAGGTACGGTTACGATCGTCGATGCGAGCACGAGCGATTACAAAGTGCTTCAAAGCCTGGCGACGCAGCCGGGAGCTCGCACCATGGCGTTAGACAGGACAACGGGAAAGATATACGTTGTGACAGCGCAGTTTGGTCCCCGTCCAGCGGCTACGGCCACCAATCCCCGACCTCGTCCAGCCATCGTGCCCGACACTTTCACCGTGATTGTGGCGGGTAAAGATTAGTCTGTATACGCGTCGACACCGAACAGCTGCGATAAGCTCCGCCGCATTCTTAACTATGCGAATTCTTGCCTCGATCGTTTTCCCACTCTGCCTTACAGCGTCGTTTGTCGCTCCCTCGTCGAGCCAACAGACGCAGCTCTCGGCGCCGCAAGCTTCCACCTCGGCGCCGGTTTCGCCTGGCCCAATTACTCTGGAAGACGCGATAGCGCGCGCCAAGACCAACGAACCTAACTTTGCTGCTGCAGTTGCATCGGCTAAGATCGCAGCCCTCGATCGCTCGCTGACGCGATCCGCTTTGTTACCCAGCGTCGTTTACCACAACCAATATCTATACACACAGCCGGCGCACGGACCAAGCCAGTCAGCCAATGCCAGCACGGCAGCAACCACGAGCGTTCCACGCTTCATCGCCAATAACAGCGTTCACGAATACACCAGCCAGGGCGTTGTGAGTGAGACGATCGGCCTGCAACAAGTAACTGCCCTGGCTCAAGCCTCGGCCGCCGCCCGTGTGGCGTCGGCTGAACTTGAAATTGCCCGTCGCGGCCTCGTGGTCACCGTCGTCAGCTTGTATTACAGCGCGCTATCCGCAAACCACAAGTTGGCGATTGCACAGCGCGCGCTGGACGAGGCCAACAGCTTCACCGAGCTCACCCAGCACCGCGAAGATGCTCGCGAAGCCGCGCATGCTGACGTCGTAAAGGCGCAGCTGGAGCAGCAGCAGCGCGCACGCGACTTTGCCGACGCCAAACTGAAAAGTGAGAAAGCGCGATTGGATCTGGCTGTTTTGCTCTTCCCCGATCCGCAGGCCACTTACACATTGGTGGACTATGCCAATCCGGCGCCGCTCTCGACACGCGAAGAAATAGAGGCCGCCGCTGCGCAGAATAATGCTGAACTCAAAAGCGCCCTGGCCTCGATGCACGCTGCAAATCTATCTGTAACCGCGGCTCGCTCCGCCTATCTGCCGGACCTGGGATTGAACTTCAACTACGGTATCGACTCACCCGAGTTCGCAGTGCATGGACCGGGCGGTACGCGTAACCTTGGCTACTCGGCTACGGCGACCCTCGATATCCCTGTCTGGGACTGGTTCTCGACGCATGATCGCATCAAGCAGAAAACAGCGTTGCGCGACTCCGCAAAAGTAACGCTCACAGCGACACAAAGGCGCTTGGTTGCGGACCTGGATGAATACTACGGCGAGGCAACTGTCGCTCGCGATCAACTCCAATCGCTCGACCAGAGCGCAGCAACCGCGCGCGAGAGCCTTCGTCTGGTGCGGCTCCGCTACTCCGCTGGCGAGGGAACCGTACTTGAAGTCGTGGACGCACAGAACTCCGTTGTATCCGCCGAGACCGCGCGGGAGGATGGAGTGCTCCGCTATCAAACCGCGTTGGCCAATCTACAGATACTCACAGGAACGATCTGATCTATGCGCACGACAACGAGTCCGTCGAAATCGAATCGCTCACTTAGATACGGCCTGCTATGCGGTTTGTTAGTGGTCGTGGCGGGCTGTCACAAACCGGAATCTGCGCCTGCTCCGGAAGTTACAGTGCAGGCTACACAGCCGCACCAGGGAAGTATCTCCGAGACGATCGCCACTGACGCCACGCTATCGCCTCTTGCTCAAGCTGCGATTTCTCCCAAGATCACCGCGCCCGTCAAGAAGTTTTACGTCCAGCGTGGTGCTCGCGTGAAAGCCGGAGAACTGCTGGCCACGCTCGAGAACAACGACCTATCGGCGGCCGCCTTGGACAACGAGGGAGCGTACGCAGCCGCCAAAGCCGGATATGACACCGCGACGAAAGCAACCGTCCCCGAAGACTATTCCAAGGCGCAGTTAGACCTGACGCAGGCGAAAGCTAACCTCGACTTAAACCAAAGCATCGTCACCGCGCGCACCCAACTCTTTGCGCAAGGAGCGATTCCGGGACGCGATCTGGATACCGCAAAAGCCGCTCTGGTGCAGGCGCAGGCCGCCTATGATATCGCCAGCCAGCACTTTGAATCCGTCCAGAAGACCAGCAACAAAGCGGCACTTGAGTCCGCAAAGGGCCAGCTTGATTCCGCCAAGGGCAAGTATCTCGGTGCGCAGGCTCAACTCGAGTACACAGAGATTCGCAGTCCCATCGATGGTGTTGTCACAGACCGTCCGCTCTTTTCCGGCGAGACAGCGCCCGCGGGAACGCCACTGATTACGGTGATGGAGACTTCCACGCTGATTGCCAAGTTACACATCGCGCAGGTGCAGGCCCAGCAACTCGCAGTTGGAGCTGCCGCGACGATCGGCGTACCCGGATTGGAAGATCCAGTGAATGCAAAGGTCTCTCTGATCAGTCCAGCCCTTGATCCGGGGAGCACTACCGTCGAAGTCTGGCTGCGCGTCGACAATCCCAAAAATCTTTTGAAGGCCGGAACCCCGGTCCACGCCTCAATCACTGGCCGCACGGTCAAGAATGCTTTGCTCATTCCTGTCGAGGCGATCCAGACCGGGGCAGACGGCACCAAGTATGTGATGGTGATTGGTGCCGATGGCAATGCGCACAAGCGCCCAGTATCAGTAGGAATTCAGTCTGACAATGAAGCGCAGATTATTTCCGGAATCACCGTGAAGGATTCAGTCATCACCGCCGGCGCCTATGCTCTCGACGATGGAACCAAGGTGAAAGTCGGCACGCCCGGTGACGAGAAACCAGACGCGGCAAAAGGTGGAGACGACAAGTGACCCCGCCTCCCGTCTCCGAAAAGCCGTTCTGGCTTTCGCGGCTTTCCACACCAATCTTTTTTTTCCTGATTGCGCTCACCGTAGCGGGTGTGTACGCCGCCACGCAGGTGCCGATCTCTGTTTTTCCCGATACAAATTTTCCGCGCGTCGTCATCGGTGTTGACAACGGAGTTATGCCTGTAGAGCAGATGCAGGTCACAATCACCAAGCCCATCGAAGATGCGGTCAACTCCGTTCCTGGTTTGAGAACAGTCAGGAGCACCACAAGCCGCGGTTCAGCCGAGATTAGTTTGTTCTTCGACTGGAATATAGACATGTTTCACACGCTGCAGCTTGCGGATGCCGCGCTCTCCAAGGTGGCACAGACTCTGCCTTCCACGGCGCGCATCACAACCAACCGCTTGACCTTCGCGACTTTTCCGATCCTCGGCTACGCGTTGACGGCAGACGATCGAGGTGCGGCGACTGTCTCGCAGACACAACTTTGGGAGATTGCGACCTACGACCTGAAACCTCCGCTGAACCGCGTGGAGGGTGTGAGTACTGTGATCGTGCAGGGAGGCAAGATTCCTGAGTTTCATATCATTCCGGATCTCTCGCGCCTGCAGGCATCCGGCATCACCTTGCTCGATCTCGTAAGCGGTGTGCAGGCGGCCAACATCATCGACTCACCCGGACTCTATGAAGCCGACCACCAACTTATCCTCGGTCTAATTGGGGCGCAGGCCCACTCTGCAAGTGAGCTTGCAAATCTAGTGATCAAAACAACTCCAGCTGGAGCGCCCATCCGGGTTGCGGATGTGGCTACTGTCGAGCCCTCAACGATGCCGGTATATACGGCCGTCACCTCGAACGGAAAGCCCGCGGTGCTGCTCAACATCACGCGGCAAATCTCCTCGAATACGGTGCAGGTCGCAAATGCGGTCGCCGTCGAGGTTGCGAGTCTCAGCAGCAAATTGCCTCCCGGCGTGCACCTCGAGCCGTTTTACGATCAGTCACAACTCGTACGCGACTCCATCGCCAGCGTCCGCGACGCCATCTTCATCGGGCTCCTCCTGGCCTGCGTAATCCTCTTCCTCTTCCTTCACGACTGGCGCTCTTCCGTCGTTGCTGGCCTTGTCATCCCGGTCACCATCGCAATCACGATCCTCTTCCTTTGGATAATCGGCCAGTCCTTCAACCTGATGACTTTGGGAGGCCTCGCAGCGGCCATCGGGCTTGTCATCGACGACGCCATCGTTGTGGTCGAAAACATTGTCGTCCATCGCGACAACGGACAGTCTCGCATTGAAGCCGTGCGCAGCGCTCTCGGCGAAATTACAGTCCCTCTCATCGGGTCCACCATCACACCGGTAGTCGTCTTTCTTCCCCTCGTCGCTGTCACCGGTGTCACCGGCAGTTTCTTCCGCGCCCTCGCCATCACCATGACCGCAGCCCTGCTCACATCTTTATTCCTGGCGCTGACCTGGACCCCTGCTCTATCGTTCGTCTTGTTGCGGGAGCGATCAAGGAATGCCAGTCATGAAGAAAACCGCGAGGACATGTCGCAGCCGGAACGCAAACACTCAGGCCAGTTCATGGCGCGCATCCTGTCAATTCACGCCCGCGCGCTCGATTGGGCACTGGCGCGACCTGCGATTCTCGGCTGCATCTGCCTGACACTGATTGTTGGGGCTTACTTCGGCTACTCCGCGCTCGGTTCGGACTTGCTGCCCGAAATGGATGAAGGTGGATTCATCCTCGATTACATCATGCCCTCGGGAAGTTCTCTGACCGAAACGAACCGGGTGCTGGAGCACGTCGAGCGCATTCTGCACGACACGCCGGAAGTCGAAATCACATCGCGGCGCACGGGCCTTCAGATGGGCCTTGCAGCGGTGACAGAAGCCAACTATGGCGACTTTACGGTCAAGCTCAAAAGCAAACGGTCCCGGCCGATCGACGATGTCATGGCCGACGTTCGCGAACAGATCAAGAAAACAGAGCCCGAGCTGGATGTCGAATTCACACAAGTACTGCAGGACATGATCGGCGATTTATCGAACGCGCCAGAGCCAATTCAAATCAAGCTCTTCTCTAACGACCAGGCGTTGCTCAACCGGCTTGGACCCAAAGTGCAAGACGCGATCGCTAAGATCCCAGGCGTAGTCGATACGGAAAACGGCATTGACAACACCGTCAGCGGCCCCGCAACAAGCTTTCAGATCAGTCCCGTGCTTGCGGCCAAATTCGGCTTTACACCCCAGGAAGTCGCGGAAGATGCGACCGCCATCCTCGATGGCCTACCCACTACCGATCCGATGATTGTCAACGGCCGCCCCTACACGATTCGCATTCGCCTTCCCGAAGAAAATCGCTCGTCTCTTGCGGCTATCGAGAATACCGTCTTCAATTCCAGCACCGGACATACAGCTTCGCTCGGCTCCATTTCCCAGGTCACGCAGCTGCCGCCGCAGAATGAGATTCGTCGCGAAAACCTGCAGCAGCAGATTCTGGTGACGGGACGCCTCGAAGGTTCCGATCTTGGCACCGCGATGGCTGCAGTCAGAACCGCGGTCGCCGGTCTACACCTTCCGTCCACTGTGCGCGTCGAGTATGGAGGCACCTACGAGGAGCAGCAGAAATCATTTCACGATCTGCTGCGCGTACTGATCCTCGCTCTGGCATTGGTCTTTGGCGTCTTGTTGCTGGAGTTCCGCAACTTCTCCGCTCCAATCGCCATTCTCACCAGCTCGGTTCTTTCCATCTCGGGCGTGGTCCTCGCGCTGCTGATCACCCAGACC
This sequence comes from uncultured Occallatibacter sp., assembly GCA_964487345.1. Classification (GTDB taxonomy): domain Bacteria; phylum Acidobacteriota; class Terriglobia; order Terriglobales; family Acidobacteriaceae; genus Telmatobacter. The sequence continues at coordinate 22,685 of CAZAQN010000009.1, forward strand.
AGCTTCAACGTCGCCAGCTTCATGGGCCTCATCATGGTCATCGGCATAGTTGCCAAGAATGGAATCCTCCTGCTCGATGCAGATGACAAGCTTCGCGCCATGGGCGTCGATCCTCGCGAAGCAATGCTCCAAGCTGCGCAGCGCCGCTTGCGTCCCATCGTGATGACCGCGGTCGCTGCGATATGCGGTATGCTTCCACTGGCTTTCGCGCTGGGCTCTGGATCGCAGATGCTCCAGCCGCTGGCGATTGCCGTCATCGGAGGAACCCTGATCTCAGTCGCATTGTCACTTATCGTAACTCCCGTGGTTTATTACTTACTTGCGGACAAGTATCGGAGCCCTGCACGCTCGGTCTGTGCATAGGCCGCATATTTGCCCTTCAACACTTGCCGCGTGAGTCCGGGATTCGCGTGGCTCCTCCCTGCCGTCCTGCAGATTGCAACGGCTCAGTACACGTACTTCCGGTTTGCTGCATCTCATCAATGAGATGATCAAGGTGTAGTCCCTTCGCGCGATCCCAGAGCCCACGGATATCCAACCCCGCAGCGCACAGATATGAGGTTCCGACGATGTTGATCCGCCTTGGATACGACATTCAGTTCCAGATCCCGGCCACAGTCGCCATTGTGGCGCTCCTCAACGTCCACCCTTCCCGCGCAGGCGATCTTCTCGAACCGGACGAGCTGAAGACGGAACCGGACCTCAAAGTTACCCACTACATCGACAGTTTTGGGAATCGCTGCGCGCGGTTCGTTGCACATCCAGGACTGCTGCGGCTAACCAATTCCACGCTCATTAAGACCTCAGACGAGCCGGATGAGGTCAGCTGGGCTGCTCGCGAGTCTGCGGTGGGCGATTTGCCCGACGAAGTGCTCACCTACCTCCTGAATAGCCGCTACTGCGAGGTGGATCGCCTTTCAAACATTGCATTGGAGCTATTCGGGCATTTAGCGCCAGGCTGGGGTCGCGTGCAGGCGATCTGTAATTGGGTCCACGGCAAGGTATTGTTTAACTATCAACACGCCCGGCCAACTAAAACCGCCCTCGATGTCTATACGGAGCGTGTCGGCGTGTGTCGCGACTATCAACATCTGGCCATCACTTTCTGTCGAGCGCTCAACATCCCGGCCCGCTACGCGACAGGATATCTAGGGGACATTGGTGTGCCCGTTGTGCTTCCCATGGATTTCAGCGCATGGTTTGAGGTCTTCCTCGAGAACAGATGGTGGACATTTGATGCGCGCAATAACCAACCGAGGCTTGGACGCATTCTGATGGCAACAGGCAGGGATGCGTCGGATGTCGCGATGACAACGGCCTTTGGACAAGCCGACCTGCGCAGTTTTTTTGTGGTGGCGGAGGAAGAGCCAGCCGTAGTTAGCGGGACGCAGCTTTAATTCGGATCAGGATCACAGCGCCTCAAGGTCAACAGCGACCTTGAGCGTATGAGCGCCCCCGCCGAGAATCAAACCGTGCAGAGGACTCACGTCACCGAAATCACGACCCCAGCCAATTGTCACGTGGCCGTTCGAGGGAACAACATTGTTGGTCGGATCGAGGTCGAGCCAGCCAATCCCTGGGCAATAGGCCGATACCCAGGCATGTGAAGCGTCGGCTCCGACGAGCCGTGGTTGTCCGGGCGGCGGATAAGTTCGAAGATATCCGCTGACATATCGTGCCGCCAGCTTCAGCGAGCGGAGACAAGCAATTTGAATGTGCGCGAAATCCTGGCACACGCCCCGCTTTTTGCGGAAGACCTCTTCGATGGGGGTGCGGACATGCGTCGATTTTGAATCGAATCGAAAATCATTATGAATTCTCGCTGTCAGATCTAAGAGCGCGTCAAACATCGCGCGTCCCGAAGTAAATGATTGGCGCGCATAAGCGGCAAACTCCGGTCGAATCCTGATGCGCGGCGATTCAAATCTGAACTGGTAGGCTTCAACTGTCGCTGGACTACGATCTTGGGATAACGATTTGGCCACTTCTTCCCACGGAGGCGAAGACTGCGCCAATGAGGTCTCGTTTTCCCCCATGATTACTTCACTCCGCGCTTCCACGACCAATTCGTTGTGCGGTTCTTCTATGGTGAAATAGCACAGGTGGTTTCCAAAATAATCTACTCTCTCCGTCATTGTCGACGGACTCGGCTCGATGTGCAATTCGCTTTGCGCCAACCTGTGACGGGTCAGAGACCGCGGCTTGAGACAAGCGACGTGGCTTCCCACGGATACGGGATATTTATATTTGTAAGTCGTGCGATGAATGATTTTGTAGATCATAGGCCAATCGTGATCGGTAAAGTGCGAGCATGGCTGAAGTACCGGCTCGATAAGTTATCTGACCAGGAAGGCAGCAGTCGCTCCAATCCTTCCAAAACACTTCCAAGCCGAGCCAGCCCTTCCGAATCTTTAGCAGCGGCTGGATCGCCCGGAAAGGTATAGCCTATCGTCCGCAGATCGAAACTGCGCAGCAACGCCAGCGCGTCTCGCATGGCCTGCAGATCGCCCGGTAAGTGCCGAGGCAGCTTCTGATAGAGATCCACGAGGTGAGCAAGTTGAAAATCCAAAGAGCGCGGATTGCTCTCATCTGCCATGAGCACGTCCAGCACAGCAAGGGGCTGCAGTGTAGTGTAATACCGCGCTCGGTAGGTCATCGAGCTGTCCGCAATCTCAAGCAAGCACTCCAAGAGCGGCCAATCCTGCTCGCCAAGTGGCCAAGTGATCTCGCGGAGTTGCCTGGTCAGATAGTTCGCACGCTCAAGGCGGCGTCCGATACTCATGAACAACCAGCCCAATCCGCGCGTAGTGTTTTCGCGCTCCATCCCGGAGAAGGCAGAGAGCAACTCCAAGCAAAGGGTCAGCGTCGCGGGATACTCAGGAAATTGCGTCTCTCGGCCAACCTGGATTGAATTGCGCAACTGGCCGATCAGGATCATCATATCCGCCGATAGCCGCTCGCGAACGCTATTGCCGACACGAGACACCTCGGAAAGTGTAAAAGCCAGACTATCGGTTCGTTTGACATCGGAAATGATGGAAACCAATTCGTGTTCGAATTCCAGCGCAGTGGGCCGCCGTTTTTTTGCCTTCGGCAACTTACTTTGCCGCGACTTCAAACTTCGATGCAATCGCAGCAAGCACCCAAACTCTTCCTGGTCGGCTCGCCGCACACGAGAAATCAGTGTGCGCGCAATTCTAGCTGTGTTTTCGGCACGTTCGACATAACGCCCTAGCCAAAAAACACGATCGGCCACACTGCTCGGCACGCCGGGTAACTCCCGGCGCAATGCGACCGGTTGATTGCGCGGGTGCAACAGGCTGAAGGTATCGACGGGGCTGTCCCAGAGCACCCACGCGTCCTTGCTGTGTCCGCCTCGCTGCATCGAAACAACCGAACCTTCGGCTTCGGCAACGCGCACTAATCCCCCCGGAATGGCTGTCCAGCCATTGCCGGTGTTGAGCACATAGGCTCGCAGCACTACGCTGCGCGAGTAAAGGTGTCCGTTGCCCCAGACAGGCGCATTCGATAAGGCGATCTGCTCTTGTGCGACATACTCATGAGGTTGTGCCTGCAAGCGTGCGGCCAGCTTTCCCTTCTCCGCTTGTTCTAACTTGGCTCCAAATACAGGCTCCATGCCGCGCGATGGAAACGCCGGCTTCAAGACCACGGAGTCGAGATGCTTAAGCACCCAATCGAGGGCATAGGATTGTCCGCACCACCAGGTCGCAACCGACGGAAGCATCAAACTCTGTCCCGTCATGTGTCGGCAAAGGCCGGGAAGAAACGGCATGATCGCTGCCGTCTCAATCACCCCGCTACCCAGGGCGTTGGCAACTTTTACGTTTCCTGCGACGATCGCGTCGACCAAACCCGGCACGCCCAGAAGAGAATCGCTCCGAAGTTCGAGCGGATCGCAAAAGCTGTCGTCGACGCGGCGCAGAATGACATCCACTTGCTCCAATCCGTCGACAGTTTTGAGATAAACGGACCGATCCCGTACGGTCAGGTCCGCTCCCTCGACCAATGTGAACCCGAGATACCGCGCAATGTATGAGTGTTCAAAGTAAGTCTCGTTATGGGGGCCGGGAGTTAGTAGAACGATGCGTGGATTGCTGCGTTCGCTCAACGCGGTCAGCGCATCCCGCTGTGCCCGGAAAAACGGCGCGAGGCGCAAAACATTGGAAGAACGAAAGACATTCGGTAGAACATCGGAGACGATGGTGCGGTTCTCCAATGCATAACCACTCCCCGAGGGAGCCTGCGTGCGGTCGGAAAGCACCCACCAACGGCCATCCGGCGAACGCGCAAGATCAACCGCGAGCATATGCAGATAGCTGTGCGCAGGAACTCGCACGCCCACCATCGGCCGAAGAAATGCAGGATTGGCATACAGAAGTTCGGCAGGGAAACGTCCACTCGCAAGCAGACTCTGCGCGCCATACAGATCCTCGAGAATCAAACTCAGCAGTTGGGCGCGCTGAATGATTCCCTGCTCGATAACCCGCCACTCATCGGCCGCGATCAAGAAGGGAACAATATCGATTTCCCACGGCCGGTTTGCCCCGAGCGGATCGCTGTAGATGTTGTAGGTGATTCCATTTTCGCGGATACGACGCTCGGCGCGAACGCATCGTCGTCCCAACTCCTCGGGGCCGATCGCTCGAAGTGACTCCATCAAGCGCGCCCAGTGCGGCCGGGGCGTGACCCCATCGGCCGACAGTTCGTCGTAGGCATCGCCATAACGCAACGGAGTCTGATAGAGATCGACCGTCATGGCAAAGGCTCCGGCGTATCGATCCGGCTGTTCTGGCGCGGGGTCGGCACACGCAGATCCAGCGTCCCAGGGAAGATTGAGTTGTTTTCAACCTCGGGCGCTTTCACTGGACCGAGTGCGGCGTGCGTGACTTGAAAGCGCTCCAGGCGCCGCTCCAACGCCTCAGTGGCATTCGCGGGGCGTGCTGTGAATTGGCGTCCGTCGGGTGGTTCAACATGGTAGATGCATTGCCCGATCGAACGTTCGTTCCAACTGTCAATCAGATCGAAGACTAGAGGCGCGTGCACTGGAATCGTCGGGTGCAAGGTCGCCGACAATCTGCGCGCGCGAAATCTCACTCCGGCCACTGCTGCTCCCGGCTCGGACGTCGGTTGCAGCGGGACACGGTGGCCATTGCAGACTACAGCGAAACGGGAATCCGCGGTTATCCCCGACAGCTTCACCTGGATTCGCTCAAGCGAAGAATCCACGCTGCGAACCGTTCCGCCGGAAGCCGTCTCTTCAGCAAGGACGTTCCACGGCTCGAGCGCTCGACGCAGTTCCAGTTCCACTCCGTCTACATGGATCGACCCGATCCTTGGAAAGCGAAACTCAAGATGCTCGGCAAACCACTCATCCTCGAAATTGAAGCCGGACTGCCGCAAAGCCCCAAGCACTTCGAAAAAATCTAGCCGGACAAAATGCGGCAGCATGAATCGATCGTGGAGCGCCGTGCCCCAGCGAATCAGGCTACCCTCGAACGGCTCTTTCCAGAACATGCAGACCAAAGCGCGGATCAATAACATCTGCAGAAGATTCATCCGCGCGGTCGGCGGCATCTCAAACGCGCGCAATTCGAGCAAGCCGAGTGGCAATCCAAGACCCTGCGGTGGAAAAAGCTTGTCGACGCAGAACTCTGCGCGATGCGTGTTCCCGGTAACATCGGCAAGCAAATTCCGAAACAATCCATCCACAACAGAAGGCGGGCAGCTTCCTGAAGGGAGATGACGAAAGGCGACTTCGAGTTCATACAGCGCGTCCGTCCGCGCTTCGTCCACACGTGGATACTGGCTCGTCGGACCAACATACAATCCCGAGAATAAATAAGACATCGAAGGATGATTCTGCCAGAACGCAATCATGCTGCGCAGCAGATCCGGGCGCCGCAGAATGGGGCTGTCCTCAATGGTTGCGCCCCCAATTACAATGTGGCTTCCGCCACCAGTCGCATTTTGATTACCGCTGTAGTCGAATTTCTCAGCGGTCAATCGATTGCGGCGTGCTTCGCTATCAACCTGCGTATTGATCTTCTCAAGTTCATCCCAATTCTTTGCAGGCGGCAAGTTGACTTCAAGAACGCCGGGATCAGGTGTGACGCTCAACGAAAGCAGCCGCGGATCGGCGGCCGGCGCGTAGCCCTCGACCCAGACGGGCATCTTGAGATACCGGCATGTGTCCTCAACCGCGGCGATCAGGTCGAGGTAATCTGCGAGCACTGGTGCGTATGGCAAAAAAACATGCAGACGGCCGTCGCGTGCCTGCACACACAACGATGGCCGGATGAGTTCGGGCACATCTTCATTCGCGCGCAAGACAGCTGGCAACGTGTCGGCCACCGGGTCCGATGCAAAAAGCTCCATGCGGCGCGCCGACTTCTGGGGTAACCTGGCTCGATCTGCGTACGGTGCATCATCGAACTCATACTTAAGTTCATCGGGCGCGACCCACGGGATAGCCTCGGCCGGTATGCGATAGCCCACCGGTGAATCCCCTTGAAACAAGACAAGGCGGTCCACTGGGGTAAACCACCATTGACTCGACCAGCGTAAGAGGCCGTCCGGTTGCCGACGGCGAATGGGCAGGATGTACCCCGCGGGCTCCGTCGATTCGCTGCCCGGACTAAAGGCCGGCAGCGCGTTCTCCGCGGTCACCTGAAGGCGGCGTGTCAGCGCATGCATGAACTTGGAAGCATCGCCCGTCCCAAATCCGTAGTCGTGATCTTCGCGCGCGATGAGATCGGCGTCCTCCCAAACCGGAACGCCATCCGCACGCCAAAAACAACTCAGTGCCCAACGCGGCAGCGGCTCCCCTGGATACCATTTTCCCTGGCCGTAGTGAAGCAGCGCGTGCGGCGCCATACTCTCACGCAGGGCACGAATGAATGTCAGGCCACGGCTTCGCTTCATAGCGCCAAGGGCATCGATGTTCCATTGCGGACTCTCTGGATCGTCAATGCCGACGAATGTAGGTTCGCCGCCCATGGTCAGCCTTACGTCGTGCGCCTCAAGTGACGCGTCCACGCAGTGGGCCACCTGTTGTACACGAAGCCACTGTTCTTCAGGATCGGAAGACTGCGTCCGTGAATCATTCAAACGGTGAACCGTCATGGAGTAGCTGAAGTCGGCGCTGGGCAGCTCGGCTGTGCCTGATATCGGCGCCGCCTGCGCAGCAGAGGAAGTGCAGGCCAGCGGGATGTGGCCAGCGCCTGCGAGAAAACCCGAGGTCGGGTCCAATCCAATCCAACCGGCGCCTGGCAAGAACGCCTCTGCCCAGGCATGCAGATCGGCAGTGTCCAATTGCGGAGCACCGCTAGGGCCATTCAACACGACCCCTTCTTCCGCAGTCTGAATCAGATAACCGGAGACAAACCGCGCTGCGATTCCCAGATGCCGAAGAATTTCAACGAGCAGCCAGGCCGAGTCGCGACACGAACCCGAGCGCTTCTCAAGGGTCTCCTCGCAGGTCTGGACCCCCGGCGTCAGCCTTGTCGCGTAGGCAATTTCATCGCGTACCTTTCGATTCAGAAGCAACAAAAGATCGATGGTTCCAATATTCTGGTTCCGGAAGTTTTCAAGAAACGCATGCAGCAGGGGTCCAGCCGGTTCGACGTACAGATAGGTATAGAGATCCCGCGCAAGGTCTTGTGGGTATAGAAAATGGTATTTCTCCACTTTGGGATCCAGCAGGAAATCAAAGGGATTGATGGGGGTTAGATCGGCCACGAGATTCACTTCGACCAAAAACTCACCCGTCTTGTTTGGGAAAAGCAGGCGCGCCTGACGATTCAACGAAGGATCGAGTTGCCAGCTGAGGAAGTGTTCCGACGGAGTGACATCGAGCGAATAGCTGAGGATGGGAGTGCGACAGTTGAGTGTAGGACGCAACTGGATAATCTGCGGACCGAGGGAGACCGCCTTTTCGTATCGGTAGTGTGTCCGATGATTCAGTGCAATCTGGATTCCCATCCGCCCTCAAGCAGCCTGCGTAGGATTTTTTGCGGCCGCCCCAGCGGTTTCGCAGTGTCTGTGTCCAGAAAGCCGATTCGGCCGAGTGGCTCTTTCCTTAAGAAAGAGCCACCTTTCACCACGTCCAGAAACGAATACACTCACTGCGGAACCGCTCTAGCATTTGGCACCAGAGCCCTTGTGCCCGCCAAACGTCTAGTGGAAGCTGGGGTGTAAGAACACGGTAGCATATCGATTGCGAGGTCTGAAATCGATTGCCGCGCACCGGGATTCCCGCGCGAGATCAACCTTAGACAATCTCTGCTGACCTCGATGTGACGGAGGACATCCAGGAAATGCCACGGGATCGCGGATCACGTAGATTTCTGTAGCTGCGGGGTAGCCCATCGTAATCCGGACAGGAATCCGGCGGGGCACGACAATACCGGTCCTGCACGACCCCTTCTGCTCTTGCTCACAGAAATGGAGATACAGAGCCAGTCTGTAACTTCGCGGTATGAATTGGACTCCGCTGCGACCCCGACGAGACCGGTCTATGAGACCAGTTTTAGCCCATAAATCCGAGATATGGGCTGGAACCGAAGTTCCCGAAATTCGGCAGAACGGTTCGAATCTGTCCGTCTGAGAGTCCGAACCACTTCGCCAGAGTTCCCGCATACTGATCGACCGAAGTCGTCGGAATCAGCCTGCCTGCGCCCAAATCATTCGCTTGATTCACTCCGATTATCGGGTACTGGCCATACATGTTTTGCCCCTGGACGGCGCCGCCAACCACGAAGTGATGGCTGCCCCAGCCGTGGTCTGTACCGTTGCTGTTCGAGGTCAGCGTTCTTCCAAAGTCCGAAGCCGTGAATGTAGTCACCTGGTTGCCGATCCCCATCGAAGTCATGAGGCCGTCGAAGTATTCCAGAGCCTCTCCGAGTTGCGTCAGCAGGGTGGCGTGCAGTTGCGCCTGGTTGTTGTGTGTGTCGAAACTTCCCAGCTGGACGTAGAAAATCTGCCGCGTGACCCCGAGTCCTGCGCGGCCGCCGATGATCCTGGCCACAGTTTGCAGCGATGCGGCCAGAGGATTGTCCGTCAGTTTCTTTGTCGTGGGGTCGAGGAATTGCGTCGGGTTTGGCACCCCGCCCGCACCCGCCGGGAGCATGGAAGTTGCCAGGGTCGCCTGCGCCTGGATCGAGCGCTGAATCACAACCTCATATTCCTGGGCGAAGAGGTTCGCCTCAGTGGCACTCAGAATTGAGTTGAGCGAATTGGTCCCGGCCGAGCTGCCGAACAAGGGCTGCGCCAGCCCGCCGATCGGGATCGGTCCCGCAGGCGTGCAATTGAGTTGGAACGAAGTCTGCCCGGAGAGAAAGAGCGCAATACCAGCCGTCGAGATGCAGGTGAACATGGAGTTCGAATTCATGTTCATGCTCTCGATCAGATCGGCGACCGCCCCGCCCCACCCAACGCGCTCTGCGCTACCGCCATTCGAGGCGATCGCCTGCCATGCGGCTGTCTGATCGAAGTGCGAGAACAGGGAGTCCGGCAGGGGAACAGAGCTGGCGTTCACCTGTGCCTTGGTTGCGGGCACGATCAGCGTGCCCGTATTCGCCACAATCGCAGCGCGGCCGGCGTTGAAAAGGTTTTGCACCCCGGTCAGGTAAGGATTCAGCGCAAAGGTGCGCCCGCTTTGCGGCGTTTGCAGCGTGATCGGCAGCAGCTCGCTCATGGGATAGGCAAGACCCGGCGCTCCGGACCGCGCCTGCGTAAACGCAGCATACGAGTCGGGGTCAGTCGCAATCACGGTTCCGTGCCCGTCATTGCCGCCCTGCAAAAACACGCACACCAGCGCCTTGTAGTCGGGAGCGGTGTTGTTTTGCGCCATTGCGGCCATCGAGTTGAGCCCGATCAGAAATGGGCTGGCCGAGACACCCGCCATGGAGGCGAACGATGCCGTCCTTAAGAACTGCCGCCGAGTATGGTCGTGTTTGCACATAGTGGGCTCCCTATTGTTGCGCTGTGAAGTCTGGTGAGGCCAACGTCAGATAAACCGCGGTCTGCACACGGGCCGCAAGCGCGGCGTTGATTGCGTTCTGATCGCCTGTGGGAATATCGATGGCGCTGACTGCACTCACAATCTCGCCTTCGAGCGTGCTGCTCATCTGGCCAGCCATCAGCAATAGATTCAGCCGGTCAACCAGCGCAGTCGGCGTGGAGGCAAGACCGAGTTCGGTGCTATACGATGCGAAGACATCCGGGCCGCTGGTCGCGTTGGCGCCGATCGCACCCTGCATGTAATTCAGATAGCCAACCACCGTCGTCACATTGGTCATCTGAAACTCCGGTCCCAGCAATCCCGTCGGCCAGATGCTCGATCCTGACGGAATGTAGTTGGGAGCAAACCAGTTGAAGACCGTCGGCGAACGCAGCGTCATCTCGCCGAGTCCATAGATCGGATCCTCGGTGCTGCCCAGCCAGTAGCCGCCGTTGCGCGATTGGGCCGAGAAAGCCCGCGCCCACTCGGTGTAGCGAAGCAGCGATTCGCGGACCTTGCCGTATTGCGGATTGGCCACGGCCGCAGAGGTCGTGCGTGCTTCAGAATCAGTCAGGATCGCCGTGATGACCGCCTGCATGTTGCCGCGCGTGCCTGTCCCATCGTCCTCAAACACCGTTGCAACGCGGCTCACATACGCGGGGCTTGGATTGCTGGTGACGAGATGCTCGATCAGCTGCCGGCAAAAGAACGGCGGCAGGTTGGGATGATTGAAGAGCGTGTCGAGCGCAATCTTCAGGTCTCCATTGGGATCCGGATTCGACGACGCTGGAATCGTCACGCCTAGAAAGTCCTTCTCCACCGTCGAATGATGATCCGCGTAGCTCGTCATCGGAAGCAGCTCTTCGCCGAATCCTGTGCCGACATACTGGCAGCAATTCGACCATCCCGCTTCCGTCGTGTCGCCGGGTATTTGCCAGCTAAAGCCCGTAAAGACCGCGGCCATCCCCATCACGTCGGTATTCGAATAAGTCGGAATCGGATTTCCGCTCCCATCCAGCTTCTGCGTCCCATCGTTATTCAACTGGTAAAGGCCGATGGTAAACAGCTGCATCACTTCGCGGGCGTAGTTCTCATCGGGATCGGTCGTGGCATTGCCTTTGTCATTCCCGAGCATGTTGAGCCACTGGCCCATCATCGGATTCAGGGTCACATCCTGCAGCAGCTGCCTGAAATTCCCGAAAGCATCCGCACCGAGCATGTCATAGTAGTTGGCTTCGCCGCGCGGCATGCTTTGGACCGAGGCATTGGTACCCGAGATCACGAAGATCTCACTCAGCGCATGCTGCACCCGCTGCCGCAGCTCGTCGTCGGCAGAAAGAGCATCTTGCCAGAACGCATTCTGAACATAATTCTCGTCGCTGCTGTTCTGGACAAAGAGCGCGGCGTTGCACTTGACGTCAGAGGCGGCGCAAGGCGGGTTGAGGCTATTCAGAATCACCGCCTGCTCCACGCCCGGTTCAATTGTCGTTGGCGGCAGCGCGAATTGAGCGTTCAGCCACGACCGGTATCCGTTTTGCGAGACGTTATGAATGTCCGCGTCGGTCGCGCCAAAGGTTGCCTGCTGCAGGAACCGCGAAGCATCCGTCAAGCTCATTGCCGGAGGGGTCGTGCTCTGCAGATCCACGATCAAATCCGACGAGTTCGCCGGCCCGGGGCTCGGATTCTGCACTTGCAGATCCATGAAGTTGTTGCCAGACTGCGTCGGATCCACAGTCGCCGTAAGCGTCGTGGCGCTACCGAACGTCGTAGGAACCTGCGCCCCATTCACCAGCACCGTCGCGCCGGAGATGAAATCCTGCCCCGTCAAAGTCACAGTCGCCGACTGGTTAGGGGTGAATGTCGTCGGAGTCGCCGACGTCAAAATCGGAATCGGATTCAGCACCGAGATATTCTGGTTGATTGAGACCGCTGGATTGTCGACGCTAGTAATCGTCATCTGCACAACGTTGGTCGGCTTCGGCACCACGGCCGGCGCGGTATAGGTGATCGATCCGTCCGCATTGGAGACCGCCGTACCCACCTGCGCATTGCCACCCGCGACACCGTTGATCGCGAGGGTCACGCCCGTGTTGTTCGTTCCCGTCACCGTCAACCCGAAGTTAATGGAATTGGTTACGCGCACATCGCTGCCCGTTTGAGGCTGCAGCTGGAAAACCACCTGCCCCGGCGCGACCTGGACATTCGCAGTCGCCGAATTCGCCGAACCCGGATTCGGATTGGTCACAAGAAGCGGGAAGGTCCCAGGATTGGGCGCCGCAATAGAGGCCACCAGCTGTGTACTCGACACAAATGTGGTCGTAATCGGCGCGCCATTCCACGAGATCTGCGCCCCGTAGACAAACTGCGATCCAGCCACAGTCACCGTCGTTACGCCTTCAGCAAAGCCGGTGGGCGTGACCGAAGTGAGGATCGGAATCGGATTCAACACCCCAAGCGCCAAGCTTCCCGGAGGATATTCCGGATGCGTGGTCGCGGCGCTCGTGATCGTGATGTTATTGGGAACAGGAACGATAGCCGGCGCGGTATAGAGGCCATTGCTATCGATCGTTCCCAGCACCGCATTGCCGCCCGCGATCCCATTCACATAAAAGGTCAGCGGCACGCCCGTGATCTTTGCGTTGTTGACAATCTGAAGTTGCTGGTTGACCCGAATCGTGGTGGCAGTCGACGAGATCGCCGCAAAGTAGCCGGGATTGGAGACACTAAAGTTCGAGCAGCCCGTCAGCAGTGAAATCACACCCAAGAGCGACGCAAAGACAAGCGCGCGGGTGGAAGTGTACAGGCGTCCAGATCGATTACGCATGGATGCTCCTGGCTGGGAAGTACGAGAGATCCGGAGTACAGCTAAGTTGTGATCAGCGTTGTGGGTCAGTGCAGAAGCGGGGAACGAGGAGAGCAGAGATTGTAATGGCCGCCAATCGCGGGCGATTCTATCTGGGGTATATGTTGTCGCAACGCAAAATCTCTTGCGCTATCGCCGAACCGCGCCGACCCCTCGACGGTTCTTGAGAACTTTTCCTTGAGGCAGACTTCATCAAACCACACCGCCTCCCACGCAGGTGTTACGGCGTGGTAACCGCGCCAAACAAAAGTAACGTGCGGAGGTACTGAACTCTGCGCAATCCCGCCCAGCGCTGCGTCCGGTGATCGAATTCTGAAGACCGGATAAATCACGATAATCCAAGCGTTTCAGTGAATCATCCCCACGCCTGCCCACTGCCTGGCATGGGCCCAGCGGCTCGGTACCTCGGTGATGCGGTATAGTCCAGAGGACCTAATTATGAAGCCGCTTTCGTTCACAAAACTCGCGCTTTTCTGCGCCTTCGCCTCAGCTTCTTTCTTCGCATTAGCCCCTTTCGCCTCGGCCCAAGTCGCGGTATCGCCCGCCACGGGCCATAGCTTCCGCGTCGAGGGCGATCATTTCTCCCTCGATGGCAAGCCCTTCCGCGTTCTCGCCGGCGAGATGCATTATGCCCGCGTGCCCCGAGCCTACTGGCGCGATCGCCTGCGCAAGGCCAAGGCGATGGGGCTTAATACCATCACCACCTATGTCTTCTGGAACGTCCACGAGCCGCAGCCCGGCGTTTACGACTTCTCTGGCAACAACGATGTCGCCGAGTTTGTCCGCGAGGCGCAGCAGGAAGGTCTCTACGTCAATCTGCGGCCCGGCCCCTACAGTTGCGCGGAGTGGGACTTCGGAGGCTACCCCGGATGGCTGCTCAAAGATCACTCCATGGTTGTGCGCAGCGACGATCCGAAGTTCATCGAAGCCGCGTCGCGCTGGATGCACCGTCTTGGCCAGGAACTCGCGCCTCTGCAAATCGGCCGCGGCGGTCCCATCATCATGGTCCAGATCGAAAACGAGTATGGCAGCTTCGGCAGCGACCATCACTACCTGGGCCAGATCCGGCGGCTGATCGAGGACAGCGGCTTTCGCGATGCGCAGCTCTACACCGCCGATGGCGCAGAACAAATGCCCAACGGTTCTTTCTCCGACTTACCTGCCGCCGTCAACTTCGGCACAGGCGAGGCCCGGCACTCCTTTGAGCAACTCCTCAAAATGCGTCCCAACCAGCCGCACATGGCCGGCGAGTACTGGGATGGTTGGTTCGACCACTGGGGCGGCAAACACGAGGCGCGCGACTCGCAGCAGCAAATCGATGAATTCCGCTGGATCGTGAATCAGGGCTACTCGGTCAGCGTCTACATGTTTCACGGCGGCACCAGTTTCGGCTTTATGAGCGGCGCAAATTCGGACGGCAGCGACTATCAGCCCGACGTCACCAGCTACGACTACCAGGCCACGCTCGACGAAAGCGGCCGTCCTACGCCGAAGTACATGGCCTTCCGCGACATCATCGCCAAAGCTACAGGCGAGACACCGCAGCCCATCCCGGACACGCCAGCTCCCATTACGATTCCGGCAATACAGCTCAGCGAATCTCGTTCGCTATGGAAAGCACTGCCAGACCCGATTCAATCAGTTCAGCCGCTCACGATGGAAGACATCGGGCAGAATTACGGCTACATCCTCTACCGGACAACATTGAAGACCGCGGGCGATGGCGACCTCACGCTCAATCAGTTGCACAGCTATGCCCGCGTCTATCTCGACGGCGCGTTCGTCGGCTCGCTCGACCGCCGCCTCGGAACGATGTCGCTCCCGCTACACGTCGCGCGCGCAGGTCAGCAACTCGACATCCTCGTCGAAAACTCCGGCCGCGTGAATTTTTCCATTGTGATTCGCGGCGAGCGAGCAGGAATCACTAAGCAGGTCCTGTGGCGCGGTGAGTCCGTCGAAGGCTGGTCTATTTACCCGCTGCCCATGCAAGCGACAAACAAGATCGAATTCAGTAACGAGCCGTGCACCGGCCCATGCTTTTCTCGAGGCCACTTCACCCTCGCCAAAGCCGGTGATACCTTCCTCGACGTGCGCACGCTGGGCAAAGGCGTTATCTGGATCAACGGCCACGCGCTAGGCCGCTACTGGGACATCGGCCCGCAGCAAACGCTTTACGTCCCCGGTGTCTGGCTCAGAGAAGGCGACAACGAGATCTTGGCATTCGACCTGAAAAGGGAGAGCGGAACCACGCTCTCAGGTCTCGACCACCCACTGCTGGATGGGCCGGTGCACGAAGCTGCGAATTAAGTCAGCGCAAGTGGAGAGAGCATTCGGCCCATCGCGGATATAAAGCCATCGTGGATGGAAAGAAAGAAGGGCCCGATATGCTCTCACCAAATCAGCATGCGCTCCTACCTGTCCGAAGCCCTGTGCGCTTCACCACGGCGGAAGAGCTGATTCACAGTGGCAATGAAATGCGTAGCGCCCGCAGGAGTCGGTACGCCACCGGAAAGAATCCTCTCGAAAGGAACGGCGTGACCATACACAGTCTCCGTGTCCGAGCGGTTCTGGTGAACCACGTCGCCGTTCAGATCGACCCCGGCAAAGAGCCCTCGGCTGCGCGAGTAGGTCAGGAACTCGGCATTGGCGAGCTCCGTCGTCGCCGCCTGGGCATTGCGGCCAACGGGCCCGGCCGCCACAGCAACATCGCCTCCCAGCTTTACTTTCTCCTTCAGCAGGTCGGCGAGAGCACGATGATTCATGCCAATCAACACCAGATCGGTCGATTGCCCGCCGATTTGGAAACCAAAACTTGCTCCTTCAAGCTGAACGAATGCGGGGGCACTCCACCCGCCGCTGTGCGTCCGGCAGGTTGCCACACCCTGTCCGTACTCCCCTCCCACAACGAAGGCGCCCTTCTTGAATGAAGGCACCACGAGGACGCAGGTTGCGCGGGAGACGATGTCCAACGGAAGACCCCTATCCGGCGTATTCATCAACTCGTGAAGAACCGCATGGGCCGCATCGATACGCGCATCAATCTTCGCCGTATCTTCACACAGGGCCAAACTGCTAAAGCTGGCCGCACACAGAACTGCTGCAAAAAGCTTCTTCATATCGTTCTCTCTTTCGTAGTGGACTTACGTCCGCTGAGGGACTTATTGTTTACGACTCCCAAATCCCGGTCGTGGTTGCATCGCAAAGAAAGAAAAACGGATAAAGAAATCCGAGGCCGCGGCCCCAGGTTCGACAGGGAACGAACCTTAAAAGCCTTGACTCCTACCACCGGATACATGCCGCCTTGATTAGACTCGATATTGATGGATTGAATTTCCACAGATTTTTCCTCATCGAGCATTGGCACTTCACGTCGACATCGCCAACACCAGAGCATCTGCATTCGCTAACTCACTGCCCCGCCCAAGCCAGCCCATCCGTATCTTTTCCCGTAGCAATCATCCGCGTCACTTTCCAGCTCGCCAGATCAATCTCAGCCACCTGATCGCTATGCATGCACGAAACATAAGCAGCCTTCCCATCCGGCCGCACCACCACTTCCTGCGGATACGCACCCACCGAAATGTTCTGCGCCACCTGCATGGTCTTGATGTCGATCACGGCCACCTTGTTCACATCAGGCAGAGCGACGATGTACCACCGCCCATCCGGCGTCACAGCACCGCCGTAGCCCTCCGACACAATCGGAATCCACTTGGCCACCTGCTCCGTCGCCGTATCGATCACCGCCATCTGCGGCTTCGTCTGATCCGCCGTAAACACCCAGCGGTCGTCTGTTGAGATCGCAATCCGCTGCGTGTTCCCCGAAACCGGAATCACCTTCAGAGTCTTGCGCTCCGCGATGTCAAGCACCGATACCGTCCCCGGCCCAACGTTCGCCGTGTACCCGCGCCGCCCGTCGTGCGAGAGAACCAGCATGTGGCTCTCCGGCTGCCCCGTCGGAATCGATCCCACAATCTTCAGCGTCTTCGGATCGATGATCGTGATCGACATGTCCAATTCCGTCGTCACATAGAGCTTACCGTCCTTGGGCCCGATCAGCGGACAGTGCGGCCGCACGCCATGATCGAAATCGACCTCGCCCACAATCTTCCGCGAAGCAATATCAATGGCCACAATCTTCGTGCCGTCAGTCCCCGGCTTGCCCACGCCCGAGTTTCCATAGATGGGCACATACGCGGTGCGCCCATCCGCCGAAGCAATCACCTCATGCCCGGTGACGCCGTCCTCGGCCACCGAACCAAGAACTTTCCCGGCGCCCGGATCAACAATAGCGAGGCTGCGGTCGCCCTTCTGTGCAACCAGCAGCCGCGATTGTTGCGCATCAGCGGTTGAAACAACAAAGGACAGCAAGAGCAAAGGAAGAACGCAGCGATTCAATGTCAACGGGAGACCTCCGGGAGCTACGCAACGAATATAGCGCAGCACCCAAAAGACCGACCAACCCAGCCTCCGAGCAGTCCGGCTCCGACCCTCAACTCTGCGCGGCCCAAGGATTGTAGGTCCCCACACTCCACGACTGGCCTTCCAGATCCTTCACCGTAAATTCGCGGCTGCCGTAATCCGTATTCTGAATCTCGCGGACGATTGTCCCGCCCGCAGCTTTCGCGCGCGCATACACCGCGTCGGCATCCGGAACGATGATGTAGCTGCTACGCGTCTCCACGTTGCCCACTTCATCCGGCGATTTATACCGGCGGCCATTCGCGTCGCCTTTGAAAGATCCCAGCATGATCATGCCCCCGCCCAGCTTTAGTTCCGCATGGCCGATGGTGTTGTCGGGGCCGGGATACACGGCGTGTTTCTCGAATCCGAAAACCTGGGTCAACCATTCGATAGCCGCTGGGGCATTGCGATAGGACAGCGTGGGCATGATGGTGGATGGTGAAGTCACGGTTGATGGCATATATCCTCCTGGTTCAAGCTACCGCACCACTATGCCTGCCCTAACCGAAGGCTCTCTTGGAAAAATCGGAAATCGAGTGAGGAAAAAGGACACTAATCCGCGACGATTTGGTTTGCCCACTGCGTGCGCCGCGCCGAATAGGTCGTCGCATCGATCCCCGAGAAGGCCCGAAACTCGTTGGCAAAATGCGACTGATCATAAAACCCGCAATCGAGCGCCAGCTCAGCCCACGGCACATCTCCGCCTGCATGCAACCGCCGCACCGCGCGTTGAAAGCGCTGCACCCGGCACCACGTTTTGGGTGACAATCCCACCTCTTCGCGAAATACCTGCGAAAAGCGCCGCTCACTCCAGCCAGTCCGCCTTGCCACATCCCGCACAGTAGCGATTCCCGGCGCGCTTCCAAAAGCACGCACCGCGAAATCGATCGCAGCCGATCGCCACGGACCATGCCGCGTCAGGCGCGGCGCGAATCGCTCGATTAGAAATCCCTCCAGAGAGCAAAGTCTCGTCGCAGGGTCAGGCAATTCGCGCAGCCGGTCGCGCAAGCTGCGCGCGGGCGCGCCCCATACATCTTCGAGACCCACGCTGCGATTGCTGAACAGATCGACGGCGTCCCCAGCGAACGGCGCGAACCCGCCGGGCGCAAAAACAATACCGATCAAATCCGCCATGTCGGAGTTGTCGATGATCTCATACACCGAGCGCGCACCCACCACCAGCGCCGGTGGCATGCGGCAGTCGCTCTCGCCAAGGGGGCAATCGAGCAGAAATTCCCGCGCCAGGTTCAGGATCACCTGCACGCATCCAGTGGGTAGAACGCGCTCGCGCCGGTGCGCAGCGTCGCGCGCCTGCGCATACCACAGCACACGAATGAAACCATCCAGCGGCACGGCGGGAGTGCGCTCCAGATAAAGCATGGCGACCTCGCAATTCTTATAACACGACTTAGGCAAACAGGAATCGGCGAAGCATCGGACGGCAATTAAAATCAGTCGTCAGATGAACCAGATCCCCAGTGAAGTCGAGATTCGCCGCCCAAAAGTCGGCGAACATTTGGTCGTGCGGGATCTCGTTCAAACAGTCGTCGACGAGATCTATGGAGGACTTTGGACCGATCCTCCAGTCCCGATCGGGGGTCAGGATTGGTCCTTTGCCTGGGTCGCCGCGTCCAGGGAAATAATTATGGGCATGGTGTTCACTCAAAACGAGTGGATCGACGACCTCTGGGTCCATCAAAGCTATCGAGGCGCCGGCATCGGGCGGCTGTTGCTTTCGCGCGCAGAGCTCGAAATTGCCGAGCGAGGCTTTCGGACCGCCAGGCTCCGCGTCGTTTCTTCCAATCGGGATGCAATTCGCTTTTATGAACGGTTTGCTTGGTCGGCGCAACGGCTCTTTCCTCACGAGAAATTCCCAATCAAAATGGTCGAAATGACAAAGTCGATGCCCGCCTGATCAAGGTCTGCTTCAGCTATGCTTGCGGGATGCAGCTGCCCGCCGGCGACGCACAACTCGTGCAAATTATGGACGCCGCGTCAGCCGAAGCAGCGCGGCAAGCCGGGCCGTGGCTCGCCTGTCGTCCGGGATGCACCCAATGCTGCCACGGCGCTTTCGCCATCAATGCGCTTGACGCCGCGCGCCTCCGCACCGGCATGAATGCATTGCATGCAGCAGATCCTGAAACCGCCGATGCGATTAGAAAACGCGCCCGCTCTTGGCTGGACGAATTCGGCCCCGATTTCCCCGGCAACGCGATGACCGGTCGACTCGGCGATTCAGATGAGGACCAGGCCCGCTTCGAAGACTTCGGCAATGACGCACCGTGCCCTGCACTCAATCCCGAAACAGGCCTCTGCGATGTCTATGAATGGCGGCCCATGACCTGCCGCGTCTTCGGTCCCCCTACCCGCATGGGTGAAGGCGATGAATTGGGCTGCTGCGAGCTCTGCTTCATCGGGGCCGCTGAATCCAAAATAGTTGCATGCGAGATGCCGGTGCCGCATGAACTGGAAACTCAGCTGCTCGCCGAAACGGGCGAGTCCGGCGAAACCGTCGTCGCCTTCGCCCTGCTCCGTTGAAGACTACGCACGTCCCGACCGCAAACCGTCCTCCCGCTCTACAATGCAGCCAGTCGATTCGCAGTCTACGAACTGTTATGCCCGTCGCCCAACTGACCCTCGAGCTTCGCATCGAACACGCCCAGTCCCTGAAGGACCGGCGCCAGGTAGTCCGCTCCATGAAGGATCAGCTCCGCCAGGGCTTCAACATCTCCGTAGCCGAGCTTGACGAGGCGGTCACATGGCAGTCCGCGACCCTGGGCGTCGTCGCCATCTCTCAGTCACGCGATTACCTGCACGGCCTGATGGCAGAAGTCGAGCGCGCCGCCCGCCGCATGACCAATGAATTGGGCGCCGAACTGACCGATTCTTTCTGGGATTACGTCGAGAGCTGAAGCGGGGCTCCCGCAGCAGCCAATCTCATCCGGTCGTACCGCTGCCGCCAAGCCCGTGTGAGCTGTATCACTTTGACTGACTGAGTCGGCCAAATCCTTGTGCGTTTCGTCACATCGTTCCCTGAGCCCTCATGACAATCTGAGATTGCGAGGGTGATGACCATCATGAATACCGTTGCGCTTCTGCAGAAATTGGATGAGATCGAACGGGCCCTCGACGTCGAAGAGCGCGCAACGATCCGCAAGATGGTGCTCGATGCCCAGCAATGTGCCCTACAGTTACAGAAAGAAAGCCCGGAGCAGATGCGGCGAGATTCCCGGTGCGCCTGCCACAATTAAGCGACGTTTGGCCGGCCTTGAATCCCAAGATTCGCCTAACCCTGCCGACCAGCAAAAGCGCTCCACAAACCCAGAGCACTGCGCCGGATTTCTGCCTGCTTCATTCCACACCGCGTAACGCCGCCAATAGAATCCCGTATCCCCGATCACAGAACGACCGTTGCATTCGCGCTAGATTGGGACATTCGCAGGCACGCGTTTGGAGGGTATTTCCAGTGGGTACTGGACGCCGCCTGAGAAACGGTCGAGTGGCCTTATCAGCCATTAGGGTTCAACTCCCTTGCCCTCCGTTTGGCACTCGACTTCAAGTTTGATCGGCTCTTGCCGATCTGCTATTCTAGGTGGAGTTTCTCAGGCGGCGTCCGGCATCCCGGATACCCATAAGCAAGAGCCCCAGATTGATACCCTGGGGCTCTTGTATTTTCAAACTAAGCGAAGAGTTAAGCTGCCTTCAATCCCCAAAAATCCTGAAGAAAGATTTGCCCGGACGAATTGTTGACAACGCGCGAGCACGAGCGGGCGTCTAGCGAGTTTTTCCGTCGTAGAGGACCCAACCCGAGGCAAGGCTCCGGTCGCGCTCCGCATCGGCGTCCTTGTCGGCTGCTTCTACCGTGTCGTGGGAGTAGTACTCAACTCCTCCAACTGCGTCGAAGTCCGGGTCCATCTGGACCGAGTCGCCTTCGAAAATGCGAACTTCATAGAACGTGCGATCTTCGGACGGCCCAGCCACAATTTGCCGGAACTTCTTGCCGGGGCTCGGGGCGCCGGAGTAGAGCACGTGGAACCTGCTAAATCGGGCCATAGGCCATTCTATCCCCCTCCATTCAAAACTGCTGATCGAGACAGCACTCTGAATAGGTATTTAGCGATTCTCGTGCAGTCATCATCGGCCCACGATGAACCGCACGATGGAAAATGATTTCGAGCCCCGTCGCTCCAATAGCTCATCCGCTAATGCTGAAGTCCTTCGGATAGGATCAGTCGTGTCTCAAGGAACTTGACGAGTTCCTGGGGAGGCACGGGCCGGCTGAAAAAGTACCCTTGTGCTTCGTCGCATCGATGAGCCTTAAGAAAGTCAAGTTGATCCTGTGTTTCCACACCTTCCGCGATGACTCGCAGATTCAAGCTTCTCCCCATGCTGATGATTGCGCGGACAATTACTGTCTCATCGGGAACGGTGGTGATTTGTCCCACGAAGGACTGGTCTATTTTGATGGCATCGAGCGGAAACTTTCGAAGATAACTCAAGCTTGAGTAACCTGTCCCGAAGTCGTCGACCGCCACCCTCACTCCGCTTTCCCTCAAAGTTGACAGCATCGAAGCGGTAAGCTCAGCCTGCTTCATGAGCGCACCTTCGGTCAGCTCCAACTCGAGGTATCTGGGATCCAGGCCGGTTTCACTGAGGATTGCACGGAGGTCATCCAGAAAGGTCTCGTTCCGAAACTGCATCGCAGAAACGTTGACCGCGACTGTCAGCATCGGCAATCCTGCCTTCGCCCATGCTTGGGCCTGCGCACAAGCTTCACGCAGGACCCAGTCTCCGATCGGTGCAATGAGACCGCAGCTCTCAGCGACTGGAATAAACTGCCCCGGCGATACCGAACCCAGAGTAGGATGCGTCCAACGTATCAATGCTTCGACGCCAGTAACCATTCCAGTTGCGATATTGATCTTCGGCTGGTAGTGCAGCGTGAATTCCTGCCGTTCCAAAGCGCGCCGCAGATGCTCCTCGATCATTTGCCGCTCTACTGCTTGGACATTCATGGCTGATCGGAAGAACTGAAAGCTCTGGCGCCCATTCTCCTTGGCATGAAACATCGCGGTGTCCGCGTTCTTGATAAGTGTTTCCGCATCCCGGCCATCGTCGGGATAAATGCTGACACCGATGCTCGCCGTAATGTGAAGATCGTGTTTTTCGATTGAAGTAGCGCCCGCGACGACATCCAACAACCTTCTCGACATCGAGACGGCATCTTGCGGATGGTCTATCTCGGATAGCAGGACGACGAATTCGTCTCCTCCCTGTCGGCTCACCGTATCGGTGGAACGTACGCGTTGCACGAGGCGTTTTGCAAGCGATTGCAGAAGTTTGTCGCCCGTCGGATGTCCCAGGGAATCGTTAATATGTTTGAAGCCATCCAGGTCCAGGACGAGCACCGCAAACTGGATCTCGTGACGCTGCGCAAAGGTGATCGCTCGGTCAATGCTTTCGTTCAGGAGCAATCGATTGGGCAATCCCGTTAAAGCGTCATGCCCTGCCGCATGAGTCATCTGTTGGGTCATCGTACGCGTCGCATCGGCAAGTCGAACCAGCTCCTCATTCGAGCGATTCAATTCCTGAACTTTCTGTACAAGATGCCCTTCCGCCTGGATGCGCATCGTGCTGTCGCGTAATGCGGACCAGCCGGCAACTCCCGTGATCAACATCCCCAACATGGTTCCAGTCAAGAGAATGATCTTGGTCTGGCTTAAGTCTCGCTCCATGGCCGCAAGACGCAACTTCCGCAAACCCGTTTCTTCGCTCTGCAGCTTGTCGGCTAACGCTTCAAAATCATCCGCTTCGCTCTCGCCCCGGGCCGTCAAACTGGCAGTCGCCGCAACTGTGAGGCTCTGCGCCCTGCGCAGATGAATGATGGCCTCGGAATTCTCGATGTTTTCTGCGACAAGGTCTGCGAGGGAGGCGAGCCTGTTTTGCTGTATAGGATTATCCGCGGTCAGCTTCCGAAGGTTGTCCTGATCCTGCTTCACTGCGATTACGTTGGCATGAAACGGATCAAGATCCGATTCCTTGCCTGTCAATGCAAACTCGCGGCTCGAGGACCTCAAGGATTCCATGGCCAGGCGGAGATTCTGAATACTCGTCAACACTTCGTGGGTATGCCGTACCCACTGGTCACTCTCATCCGAGAGGACCATCCACCGATAGGACAGAGCCCCCATCAACAGCAGGGTCAACATGGCAAAGCCGAAAGCCAGCTGCACCTTCCGCATGAATAGCGACTCGGTCTTCATTTCATCGGACCTCTTGCTGTGGGCAATGTCTCAAAGTGCTCGTTTCGACGACCTCGGAGCCCAGAAGGTAGGAACTGGACACCTATGGTCTCCTCGGGCCGCTGGTGCTTCTGAGCCGTTTCATCGGAGTCGATAGCAACCATTCGGGGACTCCGATGTATCTCAGATATTGGTGCTTGGAGCCTGACTCTGCCGAGTTCCTAACTTCTTCCGGTCGATATCTTCAATCGATCTATCTGTCTAACATATTGATAAAACTCACATTACTACGCAAATCCTCGAACACTTAGATTATGCGCCAAGCGCGGCAGTTTCGTGCGCATGCAGGTTACTTTAGTGGGTTATGGATTATCCGCCTTAGCGAACGACGGGCAAGAGCTGCCAACGTGTGCCTGGTAGATTCGAAGATCGTTGAGCTTATAACTTGCAGTTAGCCTATGCCGAATTGACCCGGCGGGTTACACAGGCTTCGGAAAAGCTCGTCCCGAGAGCGGTTTTGAAAGGGCACGAGTTTACTCGTGCCGATAAGTCGATTGGACTGACGCCGGCTTTAGCCGCTGAGGGATGTATTTCACAATTTTTCCTGGGACTTTTGGCCTCTCCGCAGCCTGTACAGCCCAACACGCGACCTGGAGGCAGAGACGGCGCAAGAGGAACCGTTCTAGCCTTTGTTCTTCTCGCCCGATGCCGACACTTCTCGCCGTCATTGTTCCAGCGACACACAGAGGTGATATTCTTGCGCGTCGTCTCATAAGAACGAGGAGGATGACGTGAGAAAAGGCATCATACTGGCAATCGGTGGATTGGCATTTTTGGCGGGGTGCGGCAACCAGGGGGACAAGGCCTCCGGTATTCCCGTTACGCCCAAATGGAAGGGGTCTGTCTACCGTCTTGCGGTCGACACGCAGGCGCCTAAGCCAAACCCCGCGGGCGTCACTCTTCCGGCTATCAAGTTCACGGCGAATCCCGATGCTCTGGAAAGAAGAGCCAGCCTCGTGGTGCGATTCGAGCCTTCGGGAGCAAAACAGGATCAGCCGATGATGGACCAGGTGATTGTCGGTCCGTTCGATATCTCTGGCGCAGAGGGCGCCCTTCCCGCGGACTATATGGATCTGGCGGATAAAGGGCTGGCGCGGCTGCTCGGAGCCTACTGCATGAAGGGAAAAGTGAAGGTCTCCGTGATGCTTGTCCGATCCTCGCTCGCGCCCCAGGCCGGAGATGCGGAAATCGATCAGAAGCGCCTGTCCGACTGGTTGCCGATCGAGGTTGTCTTCAAAAACCCGCACCCGGCCTGCTAGCTCTGGAACACCGGCGGATCGCCGGGCGATCTACCGGACCTCCCGGGAACGAGAAGAGCATCGATCCCCGCGACCTGATCTGCACGATTACAGCGATTCCAGAGCTGCTATACCCCGGAGCCGTAACCCTCAAGTCGACGCGACCCCAAGGAGTCGTCGACCTGGCATGAAACTCAACATGGGTAGACCCACTCTGGAATCGCTCTAGGCAGCGAGAGCAAGTTGCATGATCCGACTTACCGCGTCGGACCAATCGCCGCGTTGGCCTTCAAAGCATCGCGCCCCTGCAGCCGCGCGACGGAATGATCCGACAATGTGTGGCGAGTCGGCCAAAACGTGTGGCGTATTCTGCAGCAGGGACAGAAGGCCCTGACCTTGAGAAACTTCTTGGATATTCCAGGAACCTTCTGCTTCATATTGCAGCGAAAGAATCCAGCCAACCTTTGCCGGTGACGAAGCGACACGGGCGTTGAGTTCGAACGGGAGCACAGCCGTCTGTTCACGCCCGCCATTGCGCAGAAGGAGCGGCCGGGGATAGGCATGCACCAATCCTTCAGAATCGATCAGCGCGTACTCATCGGAATAGCAAACTGCCCCTTGACGCAAAAGTTCAGCCACGAGCGACGACTTGCCAGAGTGCGAAGCGCCTGGGAACAACAACGCACGATCACCCAGCAAAACTGCTCCCGCATGCACTGCGCTCAGGTTTCGCACGCCTTCCACGAATCCTCTATCCAGGCAGTCGATCAGGTCGCGCATAAGCTGGTCAGCCCGGGGCGCCGATGCCACGAAACAATCATCGCGATAGAGACGAAACTCATGCGCATCCTGGGCGACACGGAGGCAGAGGTCGGCGCAAGAAGAAGCAATGTCGGTCCTGGGAACGGAAGGAAACACACAGCGATCGAGAAGTTCCATTACCTCAAAAGACGGAGCCTCAACATAGATCGCAAATCCAAAGAGGCTGACGCCAAAGCAGTGCCCGCAAGACTCGTAACTTCGAGCCGGCGCCTGATGCACCGTTTCGCGACAACTGCGCGCGTCATGTTGGTCCTGGTTCAAGCTCGACAAGAGACTCGCCTAAGATAATCTTCTATTTTCAAATTCGGAAAGGGTGTGCAATCCGGCACACCCATCTCCAGAAATATTCAAATCAAACTAAGTTTAGAAACGATCGCCCGATGTGTGACTTACATGGGCCGTCGGCCGATCACACCATTTGCCGTCACTCGTAGGCGGATCCGAAATCGGATTCGAACGTGCCTCCGACGCCAAAGCACGCTGTTCTCCCATAGTCATGGAGACGACCAACGGCAGAGCGACAGCGCCCAATCCTGCGAGCACTGCACGCCGGCTTGCCTTCGGGAACGACCCCGAGGTCTTCACCAGTTGCTTCTCCTGCAACTCCAGAACGGCCTGCTGTGCGAGTTCGTCCGTGATGGAAGGGTCGCCGATGCGGCGCATGTCTTCGGCAACTTTCGAAAGTGTCGTTTGACCAATGCAAGCGTCCCACGCCGCTCCGGCAGTTGCATTCAATGCGTAGACCTTTTCATTCTCGGAATCGACGATGACTCTCGAGCCATCGGGAAGCCCATTGACCACTAGGTTTTTAGAATCTGTACGCTCTATCTGCATTTTTCTCCGCTCCTGTCGGGGTAAGTTACCCCTTCCCAGATAAATAATCTTTTCGGAGTATAGCGCGGATGATCATGGATAACTAGCACAAACATTAAGTATTTAGTAATTCAAATCCGAGTTCCGGTAACTGCTAACTCGAGGTCCCTAATGGGGTATCTCTTACAACTTTTGTGTTAGCTACTGAGCTATACATACGAGATACAGACACCTTCGTCAGATAAGATTTCCGTCGCATCGTAAAAGCAACCCGCATGCGCTTTACCGCATCGCAAATCCCGCTGCAAAAGGCACTCCGGGAATCTCGAACTGCGCTCCGCAAACAGGTTCTCATCCGATTCAAATCCATCGAACTTTAGATGTATTCAGGAAAAAAGCGCATGCGTGCATCCTTTTCTCATGTCGATTTGCAATTTATGCTGAGTGAACACCATTCGCGCAGCGAAGATGGGCACGGAATCGCCCTTTACTCAACAAGAGGGTTCGGCTCAATGCGCCGGATGAAAAAATCAACTGCGCGTGCAAATCTACGGCGCACACAAAAGAAATGACTCATACGACCAAGTCGCCGATTCGTGCAGAATATCGCTGCGCATCTGAATGCATGATTCAAGCTCACGGCGCGGGTCTGCGCGATGGGCTGCGAAACGGCGGATCTGATGCAAATCGATCCTGAGACTCGCGAGGTTCTGAAGGCAATCTCCCAATGCTCTTTCCACGGGGATGGGCAGCGCTTCGAGAATCTCGCCGAAAGAATTTCGGATTGGAATTCATTGATCGCGCGCGCGCGTCAGCACCGCGTCGTGCCTCTGCTCTATGCGAGGCTCATGGAAACCGACGCACCCGTCCCGCCGGAGATACGAGAACTCCTGCGCATCGATTACGACCGGAATGCTTTCCGCAGTCTTGCCAACGCCTCAGAACTGGTTTCCATCTTGAAGCGGTTTGATCAGCAGGGCATACCGGCAATGCCGTTCAAGGGTGTGGTTCTCGCCGCCTCGGTTTATAAGAGCCTGACGATTCGTCCTGCCGGGGATCTCGACCTTCTGATCTTTGAGCGGGACCTTAAGAGGGCCACTGCGCTGTTGCTCGAATACGGCTATGAACTCGAGACCGAAGCACACAAAGATGGCTCGCCGTCGATCGAAAACTACTACGAGTACCACTTTGAACGGCCCTCGGATGGAATGGTGCTCGAGCTTCGCTGGCGGCTGGAACTCACCCAACCGCGATATAGACACAATCTCGGCATGGATTGGGTGTGGCCGCGGCGGCAAACAGTGAATCTTGCCGGCGTTGACGTCCCCAACCTGGATCCCGAACGTTCGCTCCTGATGCTCTGCATGCATGCGAGCAAACACGCATGGTCACGGCTGATTTGGATCTGCGATGTTGCGCAGCTTCTCAAGGAGAAACCCGACCTGGACTGGAATGCGGTAACGAGAGAAGCCAAGCGCGTAGGACTCTTGCGCTCGCTCGCACTGGGTGTGATGCTGGCGCAACGTGTTTGCGGAGCCCCAGTCCCGGCGAAAGTTCTGCGGCGTTTCAAATCGAACCGGGATGCGAGCAACCTTGCGGCGCATTTTGAGGAGGCCGTGTTGGATGAACCCGGGAAGCTGCCCCGCAGCCATCTAGCTTACAACTTCAGGCTTCTTGACTTCCGAGACCGGGTCAGAGTGTTGCTCTCGACGGATTTCGCTCGGCCAAACGAAAGAGATCGCGAGATCCTTCGCTTGCCCAAAGCGCTTCATCTTCTCTACTACTTGGCGCGCCCTATCCGTTTTCTTCTCCATCGTTCGGCCCGATAAAGCAGTTCTCCAAGGCATCCTTACAATCCGAGCCTAAATACTCCCTTCCGAATGACGGCAGGACCACGCTAAGAAAGGGGTCCGGGTGAGCTTCGATGCCGTCGAGGTTGCCAAATCGGGGTTTCCGTAAATTCATCGAAACGAGAGCCCGGATCAGTTCCGGTTGTATCACCGAGGAAACCCCGCAAATTGCACCTATGACGTTTTCTCCGGGAGCCTTTCTGGCCAATGCGGAATCCTATTGATTGCGGTGCGAAACTTCGATTGCGCGAGAAGTACAGAAACATGAATCAATTAAACGACGACAAGGGCCACACTTTGTTCAGCCGCCGCCTCTTTGTCCAGGGCATTGTTTCCGCAGGAGCCCTCGCTGCGTTCGGTGGAAAGAATCGGTTGGCCCTTGGCGAAATCGCTTGGCAGAATGCCCCGGAATTATCGGGCTCGCACTTCGAACTGACCCTCGACACGCTGCCCGTAAACTTCACGGGGCACAGCGCCGTAGCGACGGGGATCAATGGTTCTTCGCCGGGACCGACCCTGCGCTGGCGTGAGGGCGACACCGTCACCATTACGGTAACCAACCGCCTCAAGATGCCAAGCTCAATTCACTGGCATGGCATGCGGATACCGTCGGAAATGGACGGCGTTCCGGGACTT
Organism: uncultured Occallatibacter sp.; assembly: GCA_964487345.1. GTDB lineage: Bacteria > Acidobacteriota > Terriglobia > Terriglobales > Acidobacteriaceae > Telmatobacter. The sequence continues at coordinate 51,694 of CAZAQN010000009.1, forward strand.
AGCTTTCGCGGCATCGCTCCGGGCGAAACGTTCGTCTACCGGTTTCCGGTGCTCCAAAGCGGCACCTATTGGTATCACAGCCATTCGCAAATGCAGGAGCAAACCGGCCTGCTCGGCTCCATCGTGATCGAACCACGCGACCCGTATCCCCTCGAGTTTGACCGCGAATATGTATTGCTCCTCTCGGACTGGGCCGATGCCGATCCGGAATCGATTCTCAGCAACTTGAAACAGGAGAGCGATTACTACAACTACCATCGGCACACTGTTGCCAACTTCCTCAGCGAGGCGAAGGACAAGGGCGCCGAATCAACTCTCAAAGAGCGCACTGCCTGGGCACGAATGAACATGAGTCCCAATGACATCGCCGATGTGTCAGGCGCTGTCTACACCTATCTGCTGAACGGCAATCCTCCGCGGGCCAACTGGACGGGGCTGTTTCGACCCGGCGAGCGCGTCCGTCTTCGGCTCGTCAACGGCTCCGCAATGACTTTCTTCGATGTCCGGATTCCCGGCCTTTCAATGACTGTCGTGCAGGCCGACGGGAACGATGTTGAGCCGGTCGAAGTGGATGAATTCCGCATGGGCGTTGGCGAAACCTACGATGTGATCGTGCAGCCGCAGGATGAAACCGCGTACACGATCTTTGCCCAGGCTGAGGATCGCACAGGATTCGCGCGCGGAACCCTCACGCCAAGACTCGGGCTCGCTGCCCCAGTTCCACCGATGGACCCGCGACCTAAGCGAACCATGATGGACATGGGCATGGATATGAGCAGCATGAAGGGCATGGATATGCCCGGCATGAAAGGCATGGACATGTCCGGTATGCAGATGGGCGAGTCGGGGATGCCGGAGAGCCGTACAAACGGAAGCGCGGTGATGCCTCCGACGTCAGCGGAAAAAGGAGCAATGGCCGGCATGTCCATGAGCGGCGGCGTTGGAATCGCACCGTTTCCCCAGCCAAGCCGTTCGACGACCGAAGGTCTGGCATCCGGCACAGCCTCAGAAGAGGTGAACCTGCAGCCGTCCAACCCGGTCAAGATACATACCGGCCCGCAAGTCGCCGCGAAGCCAAGGATGGTGATGAGCCGGTTGAACGAACCGGGAGACGGCCTCGAGAACAACGGCCGCCGTGTATTGACGTACGCCGACTTGCGTGCGCGTTATCGCGGTGTGGATGGCAGACCGCCGACCCGCGAGATCGAGTTACATCTCACCGGCAACATGGAGCGCTTCATCTGGGGATTCAATGGACAGAAATTCTCCAGTGCCGAGCCGATTGAACTCAAACTGGGGGAGAGAGTCCGCATCGTGCTCATCAACGACACAATGATGGAGCATCCCATCCATCTGCATGGATTGTGGAGCGAACTTGAAAACGGGCAAGGGCCGTTCAATCCCTATAAACACACAATCACTGTGAAACCATCCGAGCGCGTGAGTTATCTCGTCAGCGCCGATACGCGGGGAAGATGGGCTTACCACTGTCATCTGCTCTACCACATGCATGCCGGCATGTTCAGAACGGTGGTGGTGTCGTGAGAGGCATGCGAATCAGTTTCCTGCGCCCTTCCCTTGCAGGCGCCGTCGCACTCCTCGCATGGCTGTTCGGCCTCCCACCAGCACGATCGGCTCGCGCGCAATCTTCAATGCATGCCCCGCCAGGGCCCGCACCCCAAACGCACACAGAGTGGCCGCCTGCCGTTGACGACAACATGGTCTTCAGGCACGTGCTGTTCGATCAGTTGGAAGGGAGGACAACCGGATCGGGCAATCAGCTGCGGTGGGACGGTCAGGGGTGGGTCGGAACGGACATGAATCGGTTATGGATCAAGTCGGAAGGCTTCGCCGGGGCCAATGGGGTGAGCGATGGGGACCACGAGGCGCTCTACGATCGGCCCATCCCGCACACGCGCTATTTCGATGCGCAGGCAGGCGTCCGAGCCGATGTGGATTCGAACCCCACTCGCCTGTGGGCTGCCCTGGGCGTCGAGGGTCTGGCCCCTTACTTCTTCAATATCGAGCCGACCTTCTACATCCGCGACAGTGGACGCGTGGCAGGACGGATCAACGGCTCGTGGGATCTCTTCGTTACGCAGCGATGGGTGGTGCAGCCGCAGGCCGAGCTCAATTTCTATAGTAAAGACGACCCCGCGCGCCAAACCGGCTCGGGCCTCTCGGATATCGATGCGGGCATCCGGCTCCGCTACGAGGTGACTCGCAAAATCAACCCGTATCTTGGCTGGGCTTACGACGGAAAATACGGCAACTCCGCCCTCTACACACGCCAGTCCGGAGAAGCAACCGGCAACTCCAGTTTTGTCTTCGGACTTCGAGTGTGGTACTGATCAGGCTTCCGCAGCGCGGGGCAACAGCGCGACCTCCCAACGAATATGAAATTGCCGCGGCACCCATCGGGCCATTACGCGCGAAACTTTGCGTTCGTGGCGCATCACCGCCAACTCAGTGGTTACTGGTTGATCGACACCCACTCACTCGCAGAACACCACCACTTTGCGCCCGTCCCCAAAACCCACTCTGCTATCCTGATTGGTTTACCCGAGGAATGAACCACGCATGCCGGAGCATAGGGGGCGCAAACATCATCAGGACCGCGTAGCCGAGACACTGCGCGAAGAAATCGGCGCAATGATCGAGGGGGAACTCGTCGATCCGCGCATCGCCTTTTGCTACGTCAGCGAGGTGCTGCTGAATCCCGGCGGCAAGTCGGCGCGTGTCTACGTGGCCGTTGACAGCGCGACCCCCAACATTGCTAAGGCTGAAGACGACACCGTCGCCGCCCTTGAATCCGCCAAGGGCTACATCCGCTTCCAAATAAAGGAGCGGATGGGCGTCCGCCACGTCCCCGATCTCGCCTTCTTCGCCGATCGTTCCGGCCGCTTCCAGGCGCGCATCGAAGAGATCATGAAGCGCTCGCGCAAACGGCAAAAGGCCCCGGTGGAGTAGCCGCGGATGGATCAGTCCCACCCCATTGCCGAGAGTCCCACATCTGCAAATATCGCGGCGAATCCCACTGCGAATTCCTCCACGAATCCAATCGACACCATCCTGCAAGTCATCCGCACCGGCGAGCGCTTCCTGGTTTGCTCCCATTCGCGGCCCGATGGCGACGCCGTCGGTAGCGTCCTCGCCATGGGCATGTTCCTCGAGCAGCTCGGCAAGCGCGCCGACCTCGTCACCGCCGACCGCATTCCGGTGGTCTATCGCAAGCTTCCGGGAGCCGACAGCATCCGTACGGCACTGCGTGTACATGGCCCCTACGACGCCGCTATTCTGCTCGAGTGCGACAGTACCGAGCGCACGCGGTTGCGCGGGCTCGAGCGCTTCACGATCGTCAACATCGACCACCATGTCAGCGGCCGACCCTGGGGCCGGGTGAACTGGATCGATCGCGAAGCAGCCAGCGTGGGCGAACTGGTGTACCGGTTGATCAAGGCAGCCGGGGCCAACCTCACTCCGGAAATCGCCACTTGCCTCTACACAACGCTGCTCACCGATACGGGCGGATTTATTTACGGCGGAGTCCGCGCTTCCACCTTCGCCCTGGCCGAGGAACTGGCGCTGGCCGGCGCCGATCCTATCCAAATCTCCAAAGACACCTACTTCCGCACACCGATGTCGAAGTTGTTGCTGCTTGGCGCCGCACTCAACAATCTGCACCGAGAAGGGCGCCTCGCTTGGTTGTGGATCACGCACAACGACATGGTGCGCACCTGTGCAGCCGAGGAAGATTGCGAGGGCATTGTGAATTACGCCCTTTCGATCGCGGATGTCGAGGCAGCCGTCTTTCTGCACGAGCTGCCCGAGCAGCGCATCCGGATGAGCCTGCGTAGCAAAGGCAATGTGAATGTGGCCGCCATCGCCGAGGGCTTGGGTGGGGGCGGACACGAGAATGCTGCGGGCTGCACCATCGATGGCCCGCTGGGCCGCGCGCTCGAGGAAATACTAGCCGTGTTGCGCCCCTGCGTAGCCAGCGGCGTGGCCAAACAGGATTCCAGATCCGGTTGAGGATCGGCCAAATCTGTTAGCCTTGTCCCTGTCGAAACGTACCGGAGAGCAGGTCCCGCGCCGCTCGCACCCACGTTTCCGCCTCATTTGAGGCCGACCATCAACCGGGCCCCAGGAGTCCCCTCACTCCCGTACAAAGGCCGAATGCGTTCGCGCACTGCACTACGCGACGGCCCCATTGGAGAACTGCTGGACGTGGAGACTGCGTTGGAATCAACTGCTCCGGCATCGACGGAAAAACCGGGCAAACGGCTGCCGAATTGGGCCACTATTTGTGAAGCTTCTGTCTTCGTCGTCTTTGCTGTCTTCTTCATCCTTTATGGAGTCACACCGCTCTTCGGCGGGGACGGCATCGGCCTTGTAGGCGCCGACGAGCCGCGTTATGCCCAGATCGCGCATGAAATGCTGGGCCGCTTCGACTCCGCGCCCTCCCTGAAGGAGCGTCTCAGCGCCTGCGTCACGCCTTATCTCTACGGCCACCCCTGGCTGGAGAAGCCGGCTCTCTACTATTGGCGCGCCATGTTTGTCTTCCAGGACTTTGGCGTACACGATTGGAGCGCCCGGCTGCCTTCGGCCAGCTTCGCATTCATCATGGCAGCGCTCATTTACCTGCACATGCGGCGCTTTCGCCGTGGAGGCCATCTCGACGCAGCGCTCATCACCGTAGCCTGCGCCGGCATCATCGGTTTCTCCCGTGGCGCCTCTACCGACATGCAGATGGCCGCCCCGTTCTCCATCGGTTTGCTCGGCTGGTACGCGTGGTACGAAACCGACTCGAAATTCTGGCTCTTCGATATTTACTTCTTCACCGGCGTCGCCACGCTGGCCAAGGGCCCCGTGGCGCCGTTCTTGGCAATCCTCATCGTGATGGCTTTTGCCGCCTTGCGCCGCGAGTGGTCAATTATCAAGCGATCGTTCTGGTGGCCCGGCGTGTTGCTCTATTTCGCCATCGTCCTGCCCTGGTTCGTCGCGGTCCAGCACCAGAATCCAACTTTCTTCCGCGAATTCTTTCTCGAACACAACATCGAGCGCTTTGCCACCAACCGCTTTGAGCATCAACAGCCCTTCTGGTACTACCTGATTGTTGTTCTGCTCGCGGTGATGCCCTGGACGGTCATCGCCATCCGGGCGCTGGTCGACGGGGTGCAGACTTCAGTGGCGGAGTGGCGGCTGCGCCATTCCAAACCGGATAAGCCCGCGCCCAAACGCCCCGGCGATGCCTTTCCCGAGTTCCTCGTCCTTTGGGCATTCATCCCCATCATCTTTTTCTCCTTCTCCCAATCCAAGCTTCCCGGCTACATTCTCCCTTCCATCCCGCCCATTACCATCCTGACCGGCGACTATTTGTTTCGCTGCCGCAAAGCCGGCCTGCAATTCTGGATACTACTGGGGCACGCGTTGCTTTGCGGTGTCATGGCGCTGATCGCTTTTCTGCTGCCTTGGTTTGTAGCCCACGGCACCACCATGCCGCCCGCGCACGCGCTGACGGCTGCGGTTCTCGCCGCAGCGGGCGCAGTGCTTCTGATTCTCGTGGTAGTGCACGGCTTTGGCGTCGCGCGCCTGCGCCTTGCCACCACCGCCATCCTCATGGTTCTCGTCTTCTTCCTCTACGGACTCGGTCCCTTCTTCGGCATTCCGGCCGTCAGCGCCTCAAAACGAGTGGTAAACCTCCTTGATCGCTCCTACTCGGCACGCCCGCTCGCGGAACGGCTGGCCGGCCTTGCCCCCAGAGACGAGACGGTTGCCGTTTTTCGCGTCCGCCGCGACGTCGAGTACGGATTGGCCTTCTATCGCAATCACCAGGTCGTCAATTACGAAGAGACCGGCGTGCCCGACGAAGAGCACTTGCTGGTGGCACGCGTCACCGGGCGTCGCGGCGTCGACCTGCATACGCAGGATGATCTGGGAGAGTATCTGGAAGGCCGCCAATACGAACCGCTCTTCACATGGCCCGAGCAGGGACTTGAAATTTACCTCGTTGGACGCAAGTGATTCAATGGCATGTACTGCAAAATGAAGTGAGCATCGCAAAAGGCTGATTCCGATGGCATTCTAAGAAGACAAATGGCAGCGAACGTTTCCTTCGAGATTCTCGACTTGCGGCACTTCGGAGCACCGGTGCTCCGTCCTGTCCTTGAAGCCGAGAGCGAAGTCTGGATGGAGCGGCTGCACTGGGACTATCGCGCCTCCTCGAAGCTCTTGATGCAGTACATCGACAGCCACATGCTGCCTGGTTATGCCGCACTTGAGTCCGGCCAGGTCACCGGCTACGCCTTCTGTGTCTATGAAGAAAGCAAGGCGGTCATCGGCGACGTCTTCGCTCTGCCAGGCCTGAGCCCCGAGATCCCGGTGCCTTCTGATCGCGCCTCGGGATCTGCTCACGAGGGGCCCGCTCACGAAATCGAGGAGACGCTGCTCAAGCACCTGCTCGAAACCCTCCTTAACTCGCCGCAAGTCAATCGTGTCGAATCGCAGCTCCTGCTTCATCCCGCAGGCAGCCACGCCGGCCTATTTCGCAGGGAAGGATTCGATGTCTTCCAACGGCTGTTTATGGTGCAGCCGCTTGCAGGGCGCTGGACACGCCCCGGCATCGACTTACCCCCTGGCCTGGAGCTACGCCCGTGGCGCGAAGAGGACCTGAACGCCGCGGCACGCCTCATCTCCGCCGCCTATCGCGGCCATCCCGACAGCCTCATCAATGACCAGTACCACTCGGTCCATGGCTCGCTGCGGTTTCTGCATAACATTGTTCGCTACGCTGGATGCGGCGCGTTTTCGCCCGTAGCCTCCCACGTGATCCTGGACCGCCGGAGCGGGGATCTCGCGGCTCTCGTGCTCGGCTCGCGCGTCAGCCCGCAAAGCGGACACATTACCCAACTCTGCGTGCACCCCGACTTCCGCCGCCAAGGGCTGGCCCGCCTCCTGCTTTCCCTCGCCGCCGCCCAGTTCATTCGCCAGGGCGTTATCGAAATCTCTCTCACCGTCACTGAAGCTAACCACGACGCCACAGAACTCTACAAGTCAGAAGGCTATGAGAACAAACACACCTTCGACGCGGCGGTGTGGGAGCGTTAAGGTTGAGTTCCGTATCTCGGTGATTAAAGTAACTTTCGTGTGATCGAAAGCACCCCAGTGGTAACTTAATGGGCCTAAAATAATACAAATAAATACTTGAGTCGGCGCCTCCTGATGCGTGAGTTGCTGGCTTGGGGAAGGGTGTTTTCTCCGGTTGGTATCTCTCTGAAGGGGGTTCAAAGTTCTCCCGCCCAGATCGCCAGAGATGACTGAAATTAAGGGGTGCCTATGCCGAGGCAGTATTTTCGCTTCAACGCAAGTTCGAAAATGAAGATTTTGTGTGACGAAAGCGGACAAGTGCTGGTGTTGGTGGCGCTGAGTCTGACTTTGCTCATGGGCGCGATGGCGCTGGCGATTGACGTGGGATTCGTCCGATTTCAACAGCGTCAGTTGCAGACGGCGGCCGATGCAGCGGCGATCGCGGCCGGTCTGGAGCTCGGCAACTGCAACAACACGGTTTGCGCCAACATGCAAACGGCAGCGGCGACGGCTTTGAAAGAAGACGGCATTACCAGCACCACGATCACCCCAACAGCGAACCAATGCACAGTCTCCACCACGTCGGGCTTGGCCATGATCATTAATGTTGCTCCCTGCGTGCTTGGAACAAGCGATCCAAACAACGGCAACACGCATATGGCTGAGGTGGTCCTTACCCAGCCCCAAAGAACGTTCTTTGGCGGCATTATTGGGGTTCGGACATGGAATCTGGTGGCGCGCGCGGAAGCAGGCGATTCGTATATCAATGCGAATACCAGCGGCGGTAATTGCCTTTATACGAATGGCCTCGCATTTAACAGCTCCGACGGCACCTTTGTTTTGAACAGTTGCGGCATTTACGATAATGGAAACCTTCAAACCGACAACGGCGACAGCGTGACTGCCTCGACGTTCCTTTATTACGGAACGTGGAGTCCCAATAACTGCAATAGCAGCTGCACCTGGAACATAGGGGGTTCAAATACCCCGCCGGCGCACACTACTACGCCGCAAAGCAACCCGCTGGCAGGCCTTACGCCGCCCTCTCAGCCGGCAACTTCGACGACGAATACTCAGACGCCCAATAGTGGAGCAACTCTGCAACCCGGCTATTACCCGAATGGGTTCAATCTCAACTCGAATGTTTCTGTCACCTTGAATGCCGGCCTCTACTACATGGGCGGAAGCATTAACGTCAATAGCGGCGCCACACTTACCGGGACGGGCGTGGAATTGTATTTCGTGAATGGATCGTTGCAGCCGAACAGCGGTAGCACGTTGCAGCTTACGGCGCCGGCAACGACGTCGTCGACAGCGGGCACGACTGCCAACATGCTGGTTTGGGAAGCCAGCGGCAACGGCTCGGGCATGACCATCGACACTGGCTCGTCCTCTTACTTTAACGGCATCATTTATCTCCCCACGCAAACCCTCACGCTCAACAGCGGCTCGGGTGTCACCATCAACAACGGAGCGACTGCCACGGCCCTCGATGTGAACAATATGATCGTTGACGATAACGAAACCTTCAAGATCAACGGTTCCGGGGGATATCTCGGCGGCAGTCCCAGCAAGATCTTGGGATCGTTTGCGCTTTCGGAGTAGCTTATGAAGAAACTAAATCGATTCAATCTGTTGCGAGACGAGCAAGGGGCAAGCCTGGTGGAGCTGGCATTTGTGTTGCCGTTGTTTCCGCTGCTGCTATGTGGCGCCCTCGATTTTGGGCGAGCCTTTTATCTTTCGGTTGAGGTCGTAGGCGCAGCACAGGCTGCGGCGGCGTACGGGTCTCAGAATCCGACCGATACGGCGGGGATGCAGAATGCGGCCCTGGATGATGCACCAGATGTGCCGAACCTGTCGGCAGGAACTCCTACGTTTGGTTGCGAATGTTCAGACGGCACCAGCTACGTTGCAAGTTGCTTACCAGCCCCCCCGACGTGTTCGAGCAACAATGAGGTACAGCGCGTCAATGTGACGGTTACAGGAACCTATTCGCCCTTGATCCCTTGGCCGGGCGTTCCTTCCTCTATGTCGCTTTCCAGTACGGCATCGATGCGCAGCGGAGGCAGCTAGTCTTTTAGCGGTGGGAGCAGACAGGTGAGATTCCTCCTGCCTGTTGGCTGAAGGACGAGAAGGTGAAATTGAACGGTGCCCTGCTGGAGAGCAAAAGCGTAAAAGAGCAGCCAGTCAATGAAGAGAATAATTGACATGCAGAAGAAGTTTTGTCGGGCGCGCGAAGAGCGCGGTTCAGCGCTGGTGGAATTCGCTGTCACCGTGCCGCTCCTGGTCTTCCTCTTGTTCGCCGTTCTCGATGGGATGTTTACGATGTATGCCTATCACTATACGGCCTACGCGGCGCAGCAGGGCGCGCGCTTCGCCATGGTGCGCGGCTACACCGCGAGTGAGAACATTGCCACACCGTGCGGAACATCGGCGCCCCCGAGCTTCACGATGGCATACGACTGCACCGCCCTCGGCAGCGATATTCAAAATTATGTGCAAAGCCTGGGGGCGATTAACCCAAGCAATCTGACGATTAACACGTCGGGTGCGTATGTTTGGCCGGGTAAGAATCCGGACGGAACCACCACCGGGTGTACAACTCAAGCCAATAGTAAGGGCTGCCTGGTGAGAGTGACGGCCAGTTACACTTTTGATTTCTTACCTCTTGTTTCCGTGACCGCCGTGACGATGCATGCCACGTCGGAAAAGGTGATTCTCGAGTAAGAACCGGCCTCCACCAGGGAGCGTTTCGTCGCTTCGATCTGTGCGATCTTGACCGCCTATGCTATTTCTGGCATAATCTTGTATGTATTTGAGCTTTCCATGAAGCGCCTGATCTTCGTCGGCGATTCGAGCCCTTGAAATTGATCGGGAACTGGAGAGTTAGCCATGCCCAAGCGCGAAAGCGATTACGTTGTCGGCAGCGGAAATGTCTTCGCCGATCTCGGGATTCCGAATCCTGAAGAGGCTCTGGCCAAGGCCGAACTCGCCCATAAGATCGCGGAGCTCATCCGTAAGAGAGGCCTCACGCAAAAGCGCGCCGCGGAACTCCTCGAAGTAGACCAGCCGAAAGTCTCAGCTCTGGTGCGCGGCCAACTCGCGGGATTCTCTCTGGAGCGGCTCATGCGCTTCCTGCTCTTGCTTGGCCAGGATATCCGCATTACGGTGCAGAAAAGCTCCCGGCCGCAGGCGCGCGTTCTGGTTTCCTGAAAATTATCCTGGCAAACGAATGCAAATCCGCGGCTCTAGCGTGCGATCAGATACATGCCCCAGCTCAGCACAATCGCCGAGCCCACAAACAGCAGGAAGCAGTAGAGACCATAGCGGACCATGCGCCGGGGTGTCTCGCGCTGCGTGATACCAAAAACCACCGACGCGCACAAGGCAAACAGCAAAACCGCCGTAAAGTGGGAGGGACTGAGCATCAGAGCTCTTTCCTCCCCGTGCGCAGGTTGTGGGCATCCACAGCGGCAATCACATTCAACAACCCGGCCACCACGATAAACCGCGTGCCGTAATCGGCGGTCGTCACCTGCACGGAGTCCGCACCCAACCCCAACACCCGGCTCACAACGTAGAGCAGCCCGCTGCCAAGGTCGCCGGCCAGGCCAAGGATCTCGAGAATGTCGTGCGCGCCCGAGTAGACCTTGCCCTGCATGGCCAGACCCAGCACAAACATGCTCACAATGGCCAGAGCCAGCAGAGCGCCGCGGCCCCATTTGCGCACCAAAAAATGCCCCGCTCCAGGCACAAGCCAGCCCACAATCAAGGGCAGGTAAACGAATCCTTGCTGCGTGGTTTTGGTTGCTGCAGGAGTGCTGTTGGGTGTTGCTGCCATGCCTCTTCGACTATATCGCACCGGAACGGCCAGCCCCGTTCCCGTTCAGTTACCCGTGGGGATGATTCCGGCGTTCTCAACCATGAGAACCACCGTGCGCTGCTGCGCCCGGGTGCGATGCATCACACCGCGCGGAACCACGAAGCCGTGTCCGGGCGCAAGTTCTACAACGCGGCTCTGCACCCCATCGGCGAAGAGCTGTCGCTGGGGGCCTCGTTCCTCCAGATCGATGAGAAGCACGCCTTCGACCACGTAGAAAAACTCATCGTCGTCATCGTGTTTGTGCCAGTGATACTCCCCTTCAAACACGCCAACGCGCACCACCGATCCATTCACCTGGCACAGCGTCTGGTTGAACCATTTGAACTCGCAGGCGTCCGCCACGGCTTTCACGTCGATCAGCTCCAGCGGTCCATTTAGGATGTTGAGACGAGTTTCATAGGGGAAAGCGGCAGTAGATTCAGGCATGATGTTCTCCTAGCGCGCAGGATAGGGCGCTCATTGCACCAGACGCAAAATACAGTGTCGCTGAAGCCGCGGTTTCAATTGCCTAAGCGACCGAAAATCCCACGAGTCTCTTTCTGTTCACTGTTCACTGCTTGATCAGATCCGCACCAGCTCGCGCTGTATCTTCCCCGTCACCCAGGCCTTCGTATCCGACGTCATCATGTCCACTTCGCTGCGCACGCCAAACTCCGGTAGATAAATGCCCGGCTCAACCGAAAAGCAAGTATAGGGCAACAAATGACGCTCATCGTGCGTTTCAAGGTTATCGAGATGTGCGCCCGGCCCATGCAATTCCCGTGCGATGTTGTGGCCCGTACGATGCGTAAATTCGGCGCCAAAACCCGCGGCATAAATCACCCCGCGCGCCGCGTCGTCCGCCTCATAGCCGCAAAGGTTGCGTCCTTCCGCAAAAGCCAATTCCACGGCGGCAATGGCCGCATCGCGCGCATCCCGTACCGTTGTGAAGACTTTCTGCTCCCGCTCCGTTGGCTCGCGCCCCACCACGCCGGTCCACGTGATGTCGTAGAAAATGCTGTCGGCTTCGTTCACCCGTCCCCAGATGTCGATCAACATAAAGTCGCCCTGGCGGATCGGTGCACAATGGTCAATCGTCGGCTCATAGTGCGAATCGGAGCTGTTGGCATTCACACTGACGTTGGGACCGTTCTCCCAGACCAATCCCTCGCGCCGCATGGCTTTGCTCAGCCACTGCACGTGATTGAACTCCGTCAATTCAGCAGTCCGGCGCAAACCCGACGACGGCCGAACGCGCCGCCCAATCTCTTTCCATCCCTCTTCAAGGATCCGGTCGATCGCTTTCTGCGCGACCGCGTGAGTCGCCATCTGCTCTTCGCTCAGCACGGCTTCGAACTGGCTCACGAGATCGGCCGAACTCACAATCTGCTTGCCCAGCCCGCGCAAAAACTCCACCGTCCCCGCGTCCACCATCGACACATACATAATGGCGTTGTTAGGCGAGTACTGCATGGCAATCTGCGTCGCGCCTGTCAGCATCGCATCCAGGCCCGCCGCCAACTCCAGCCAGCTTGAATAAAGTCCCTTGGTTCCCGGCAGCGAATCGAGACGTCCCTGCTCCACGCGATGCACCAGCTTGCGCGGCTCGCCGTCTGCGGGCACAAAATAGTACCACCGCCGCGTGATGTGCGCTTTTTCGTCGAGGCCTAAGATGTGTGCGGCAATGGGATCGCGATGATGATGATCGTAGAAAAGCCAGCCATCGTGGCCGGCTTCGCGCAGCGCAGTCTGTATCGCCTCTAAGTCCATAAGGCAATTTTACGCGTCTGGTTTCTCGTTCCGAGAAAGCGTCTTATAGCGCCGCCAGCGCCTCCGGCTGACTGGGAAACAGCCCCGCATACTTCGTGATTCCCACCATGGTGAAGACCTTGGTGAAGTGCGGAGACAGCCCGAAGGCAAACACTTTTTGCCCGGAGTTCGCGGCCTCGATCAGCATCTGGATGACGAGCGCAATGCCGCTCGAATTGATGTAGTCCACCTTGGTGAAATCCAGGAGGACGAGCTTCGCCGTCTCCTTCGGCAAACCCTGATATGTGCCCAGCACCGCGTCCTTCGACGTGCTGGCAATATCGCCCTCGAACCGTAAGACCGTGACCGGATGGCCGGCCGGAGAAGTAACCTGGTCGATGCGCGCTTTCGTATCAGTCTGCACGATTGTTGTGTCTCCAGTGATGCTCTAATCCGTTTCCTTGTCGAGGCGAATGACAAGCCGCACGTAGCTGCTCTTTCCATTGGTGCCCTTCACCCACTCCGCCTCGTCGACCAATGCCTGAATCAAGAACATGCCCATGCCGCGGGGATCCTCTTCGCCATGAATCTTGCGATCGATGTCAGGTTTGACAGGCAGCTTTCTAAGTCCCTTGCCATCGTCGATGACTTTCACTTCGAGGGCATCGTCCACCGACGAAAGAACTACCCCGACTGAAAGGCCCTCATTCAGCAGATTGCCGTGCTCTATTGCATTGATGCACGCTTCGGCCACGGCGGTTTTCAGATCTTCGACGCGTTCCGGCTTGAAACCCATCAGCTTGGCCACTGCGGCCGCGGTGCTCATTGCCACCTTCTCATAGCCGAGCCGCGACGGAAGCCGAACCTCCACGCTGGTGGATTTCACCTTGGTCATCCCTCTTCCCTATCCCTACTGCGCTTCCCGGCAGAGTGCGAGAGCCGTCATATCGTCTCCCTGGGCCGCGCCTTGCGCAAACTCACCTATGGCCGTCCACAATGCACCGAGAATATCATCCGCCTTCACTGCCGGGCACTTACAAAACACGTCCATCAGCCTTTCCTGACCGAATTCTTCATCGCCGCGGAATACCTCGGTCAATCCGTCGGTGTAGAAGACCAGCCTGGCTCCTGGTGTAAACCCGCATTTCTCGGTGGAGTAGCGCATGCCCGGCAGCATCCCCAGCGGCGTTCCCGTCGATTCAAACTGCACAATCTCCCCGCCCGGGGCGAGCAGAAACCCCGGATTGTGCCCCGCATTCACCACTTCGAGCTCGCCCCGCTCGGGGTTCAGCCGCAAAAAAATCGCCGTCACATAACGCCGCCGCGCTTCCTCACCCTCCGCCCAGTGGTGCTGATTCATCCGCGCTCCGAGCTCGTCCAGCGGCAACCCTGTGCTCGCGATCGCCCGAAAAGCCGCGCGGAAGCTGGTCGACATGATCGCCGAAGCCATTCCCTTGCCGGCCACATCGGCTACCACCATCAACAGGCCACCGTCCGGTTGCTCCACAATGTCGAGGTAGTCACCGCCTACTTCATAGCAGGTAACCGACCGATAAGCCACAGAATAGCCTGAAATCTCCGGCAGACTTTGCGGCAGCAGCGACCGCTGAATATTCCGCGCCGCATCGAGATCCTGCTGCACCCGCGCCCATTGCACGTTGCGTTCGTGGTTGCGTGCATTCTCGAGCGCCACAGCCGTTTGCAGCGCCAGGCCTTCGAGAAAATCAGCCTCATAGATCGTCAGCTCGCGGCCGTCGGGAGGCGCCACCACCAGCTCCGTCATGCGCCGACCCTCGCGATCCTGCAACAGATAGATGGGCTGCGACGAGCCGCTGCCATTCCCTAGATTCAGATCCTTCACGTTGCCATAGGCGAGGCCCACGCTGGGAAACGCCGCGCCGGCCATCTCCAGTTCGCGAACAACAATCCGCAGCGTCTGCTCCAGCACTTCGTCTTCCTTAATCGTGGAGTGGACCTGCCGCGACGCCTCAAGCAGAGCCTGCAAGCGCGCCACCTGCTGCTGCAATTCGATGGTTTCGCCGCTGCCTGGAAGTTGAATTCCAGCCGCCATCCCTGACCTCCGTGGAATCCCACTCTACCACGGCAGTGAGATGGTCGCTTGGCCATAACTTCATCTGCTCGGCAATCGTCACATGGCAGCGCGCGGCCCCACCACGCGGCGCATATCTTTGGTTTCCAGAATCCGCTTGTCATATCCATGACGCGCCACCGCAAGCATCGCCTGCCCGATTTCGCGCGTCGACAGGATTCGATTCGGAAACGCCCGGTGCAGCACCGGCAACAGCGGTCCCAGCACGTTGTAAAACATCCGGTACATCGGCGTCTTCGATTGAATGCCGTCCATCGGTTCAATAAATCCCGGCCGAAACGCATAGGCGTTCAAGGGCAGCCGCAAGAGCGCATTCTCCGTACGCCCCTTCACCCGCGCCCACATGACGCGCCCACGCTCTGTACTATCCGTTCCCGATCCCGAAATATAAGTGAATGTCATCCCAGGATTCACGCGGCTCAAAGCTTCGGCGGCAGCCAGGGTGAACCCGTAGGTCACGCGCTCGTATTCGGTTTCTTTCATTCCGGTCGACGCCACGCCCAGGCAAAAGAAACAGGCATCGAAACCGGCGAGGCTCTCCTCCATCCCGCCATAATTGAGCAGATCCCGATGCACGATTTCGCGCAACTTCGGATCGCGCACGCCAGTCGCGGTGCGACCCAGCGTGACCACGAACTCTACTTCTGTGTCCCGCAGGCATTCCAGCAACACGCCCTGGCCTACCATTCCCGTCGCGCCAAAGACAAGCACCTTCATTTCAAACCTCTTCTCAACCCCGCACGCGGACGTGTGCCCACCGTCACAATTCTCGCAGGCTCCGCCCTTTATCGTTCCGGATGAAATATGCCTAACTCCGAAGTATCTTTCGAGCAATCTGACTTGATCTTTGGTCACCATAACTCATGCCGACTTAGCGATTAAGTAACATGAGTTAGTAACTCTAAGTAATTAACTCCTAAGTTGCATTTGCAATTGCACTAATTGGGCAATGATGAATACATCGGGCTCCTATGTGCGCGGCCCTGGCGCCAGAGTCGGACAGTGAGGAGAACGCCATGAATATACTGCGCGCTATGAGTGAGCAGCTCCACATATTCACTTCTCCCGATCGTGCGCGAGCGAATGCAGATTCATCGTCGCCGTCGAACGCGGTCCTGGGACCGGATGCGCCGCATCCCGCTTCCCTGATTGAAATTGAAATTCCACATTGCTGCTTTTACTGCGCGTGGTGCGCATCACCCATTCTGCTTCCGCATGAGGGTCTTGGCCTGCCCTTTGGCGGTCCGCTCATCCGCAAAATTGAAGCTCGATCCATTGGGACCGTATGCCTCGCGTGCGGCCACGCGGGAACCTATTCTCTTTTTCGCGGGGGCCAGGGTTACAACACTCGTCATAAGTTCGTGCCTTCGCACAGCGCCGGAACGACCGTTTTGCTCGATCAGCTCCACTGCATGGAGCTGACCTGCGTATTCCCGCTCCCGTTCTTTGTCACGTTCGATGAAAAATTCTCCGAAGCCAATGTGAAGGAGTTTGCCGTCCGCTGGATCTGGGATGACTTGACGTGTTCCGTGGGACACGTGATCCAGGCGCCCACGTGGCTCAACGAACACGGCCCGCATCGCGGAGCTCTCGATGTGACCCATCTGGCAATCAGACCTCCCCGCTGAGTTATTCTTCCGCCTTGTTAAGTTATTCTTTTTGAGGATGAGTAAGACCCTTTCCGTCGCCATGATCGCGATGAACGAGGAAGCCAATCTGCCCCGCACTCTTGAAAGTGTGAAGTGGGCCGACGAGATCGTGCTCGTCGATTCCGGCTCCCAAGACCGCACCCTCGAAATCGCGCAGTCCTTTGGCGCCAAGACGAGCCATCATGCCTTCGGCGGCCACGGGGAGCAGAAGAATGTCGCCCTCGACCTCTGTACTTCCGACTGGACTCTGCTGCTCGATGCCGATGAAGTCCTCACGCCTGAGTTGCAAGCTGAAATTCGCGAACTGCTAAGCGGCGAGCCTAAATACGGAGCCTATTGGATTCCGCGGCTCAACCTATACTTCGGTCGCTGGATTCGTCACGGCGGATTCTATCCCGACCGCAAACTGCGCCTCTTCCGGCGCGGAGCGGCGCGGCTCAGCGAAGGTGTCGGCCCGCACTCCACGCCGCAGTTCGACGGGTCATGCGGCAGGCTGAAGCGCGACATGCTGCACTACGCCTACCCTACGCTTGCAATCTATCTCGAGCACATGAGCCGCTACAGCACCGAGATCGCGCAGCTGCTCTACAAAAGCGGCCGCACCAGTCGTTCCTTTCCCGCATTTGTCTGGAACGGAGTTCTGAACCCGATCGCGACCTTTATTTATAACTACTTTTTCCGGCTAGGGTTTCTCGATGGCCGCGAAGGCCTGCTGCTCCACCTGAACCACTCGGTTTACATTCACTGGAAATTCGTCAAAGCGTGGTGGCTGGCAAAAAGCATGAACGAAGCGCCGCCGAAAAACTGAGAGCA
Organism: uncultured Occallatibacter sp.; assembly: GCA_964487345.1. Taxonomy (GTDB): domain Bacteria; phylum Acidobacteriota; class Terriglobia; order Terriglobales; family Acidobacteriaceae; genus Telmatobacter. The sequence continues at coordinate 68,963 of CAZAQN010000009.1, forward strand.
TTTCGTCTGTGCACTAGAATTCGCTGTCTCTCTGTTTCACTGCTTTTCTGTTTCCCTGTCCACTGTTCACTGCCCGCTGATCAGATATGGCAGCTCGCCTGCCCGCGCTTCTCCAGATACTTCTGGTGGTATTCCTCGGCGCGCCAGAAAGTCTGTGCCGGCTCAACCTTGGTCACAATGCGCTTCGGCTTGTAGCTGCCCTCGGCGTTCAGTTGCTCAATCTTTGCGCGCGCCTGCGTTTCCTGCTCCGGCGAGTGAAAGAAAATCGCCGAGCGATATTGTGTGCCCCAATCAGGTCCCTGCCGGTTCGGCGTAGTCGGATCGTGCAGCGCGAAGAAGGCGTCGAGCAATTTCTCGTAACTCACCTGCGCCGGGTCAAAGTCCAGTTCAACCACCTCGGCATGTCCAGTCTGATCGGTGCAGACGTCTTTGTAGGTCGGCCGCTCCAGCGATCCGCCCTCATAGCCAACCGCCGTCGCCGTCACGCCCGGAATGGCCGCAAACGCCGCTTCGACACCCCAGAAACACCCCGCACCAAATGTCGCTTTTTCCATGCTCATGCCCCCTAAGATGCGTAGATGCCGAAACGGGCGCTCGCTTCGTCAGCTGCGCTTTCTCCCTTGCGATCCTTTTGGCCTGCCGAGCCTCTTGCCGGTCGCCCTCTTACCACTCGGACGCGAGCTCGGTCGACTCTTGCCGCCACCGGGTCCGGTGTTGGGTCTTGACCCTCCAGGGCGCGATTTGGAAGCGAAGGGCTTCGGTTTCGAACCGAACGCGGGTTTTGGTTTCGAGCCGAACGCCGGCTTGGACTTCGAGTCAAAGGCGCCTTTCGGCTTCGAGGCAAAATCCGACCTTGGCTTCAAATCGAAGGCCGGCTTCGATCTCGAACTAAATCCGGATTTTGGTTTCGAACCGTAGGGAGGTTTCGATCGTCCGCCGTCAAAATTGGAACGAGTCGGACCGCCGGATCCTGGCTTGCCCGCCCCACGGAAGGACGGCCTCGAGCCTTCGCGGCGCAGCGGTCTGCCGACGGGCTTCTCTGCATCTCTGGCGTATTCCACCGGCCGAATCTCGATACGAGAACGCGTCTCTTCAGAACGCGCGGGCGGACGCTCATCCCGCGGAGTAATCGGCTTGCGCGGCGCACTGCCAGAACGCCCTGCTGGACTCGTTCCGGACCGCACGTCTCGATCGCCTCGGGGTGGCCGGTTGGGGCACGCATTCCGATCAAAGCCGCGCGGCGCGTCTCGCTCGGGACCACGTCCACGGAAGGGTGGCTTGCCGGTTGGCCTTGCACCGAAACTGCGCGAAGCGCTTGAAGCTGCGGATCGATCCCCAGGACCGCGGCTGCCTCGGCCTTCAAAGCTGGGTCTCATTCCGCCGGGATTTGCGCCTGTGGGATTTGGGCGGCTGAAGTTCGCGCCAGGACCGCGACTGCCGCGTCCTTTGAATCCGCCCGCTTCTCCGGCTTTTTCGCCGTATCGAGGCTTTGCAACAAAAGGTGGTTTCGCACCAAACGCAGGCTTCGAACCGAAGGCTGGTTTTGCACTTGAACCCTCAGCGCGGGTCTTCCCGAAACCGCGGGAGTCCTCGCGTTTCGGCCTCCATCCACCGGGCCGCTCCGCTGCGTTTTGTTCTCTCGGCCTGAAGGCCGGCTTTTCGCCGCGATCGTCTCTCCGCGGGGCGTCTCTGCGCTGGAAGCTCTTGCCGGCGCGGATCGCAGCCTTCCCAGCCCGCAACTCCGCCGATTGGCCAGCCTCCTTCGGCAGCATCAATGAGGTCTTGAAGCGGCGCGGCTTGAGCTTGCCATCCGCGGCGCGCCGCAGCGCTGTCACCTCTTCTGGATCCAATTCGCGCACCTTGCCCGGCTCCAGATCGAGAACCAGCGGCCCATACCCCACGCGCCGGATCTTCTCCACATGGTGGCCGATCTCGCTGAACATCTTGCGCAGTTCGCGATTGCGCCCCTCGATCAGCACCACTTCGTACCAGGGATTGTCGCCCGATCGCACTTGCTGAATGCGGGCGGGAGCCGCGCTCACTTTGCCCTCGCCGGGCTTGCCTTTCTCGATGACAACACCTTGGCGCAACCGCTCGATCGCATCTTCGCCAGGCTGGCCCGAAACTTTGACCAGATACGTCTTCTCAACACCCGAGGAAGCCTTCGTCAGTTTGTTGGCAAGCTCACCGTCGTTGGTCACAAGCAGCAGACCTTCGCTGAGATAGTCGAGCCGTCCGACGGGATAAAGCCGTTCGCCGGTCTTCGCGAAAAATTCCATCACGGTGGGCCGTCCCTCGGGATCGGTCACCGTTGTCACGTAGCCCTTCGGTTTGTTCAACACGAAATAGCGCAGCCGCTCCGCGCCGTGCAGCAGCTTGCCGTCCACGCGAATGTGATCGCGCCCCGCGTCGGCCTTCGTGCCGAGCACCGTGACCGTCTGCCCGTTCACCTGCACCCGGCCCCCGGTAATCAGCTCTTCGGCGTGGCGGCGGCTGGCCACTCCCGCCTGTGCAAGGATCTTTTGCAGTCGCTCGAGTTTTGCAGGAGGACGCGGCTCAGGCTTGAATTTTGAATCTTCTTCGGATGCGGATTCTCCATCGCCACTGTCGGCAACAGAGTCTTCATTCTCCAGCTCCGTTGTCTCTGCGGGTAGCGCCGCTGTGGGCGCGTCTGTGGCTTGTTTCGTCTCTTCCGCTGCATCCGCGGCAATTCCCGCCGGTTCAGATGTAATGTCCTGCTCGGGCCCGTCCGCCGGGTGCTTTAACTCGTCAGTCATGAGGTGCAGTCTCGACTTCTGCGTGTTCCCTAAATCCGTGCGTATCTGTCTCGTGCGTTTCTGTTACGTCCGTTCCAGATGCGTAGGTCTCCAATGCGTGTGTTTCGGCAGGGGCATCCGGTTCGCCGGTCGCCGCTGGAACCTCGGGCGAATCGTTCTCGACGCTGGCCAATGCCGCTGCGGTTGAAGCTTCTTCGCCGGTCTCGTCTTCCGGTGCGTTCTCGTCCAAATCCGGACCGCCGCCGGGGCCAGGTCCACCCACGTCTTCGCCCTCTGCATCGGCTTCGTCCAGCTCGATCGCCGCCATCTTTTCGAACTCTTCCATCGAGGGCAGCTCGGCAACGTCCTTCAAGCCGAAGCGCAGCAGGAACTCCTTCGTGGTCTTATAAAGAATCGGCCGCCCGATCACCGGTTTGCGTCCTGCCGTGGTGATCAGCTTGCGGCTCAGCAGCGAGCCAAGCACGCCCGACGACTCCACGCCGCGAATCTCATTCACCTCAGGCGCGGTCACCGGCTGCTTATAGGCGATCACAGCCAATGTCTCGAGAGCGGGCAGCGACAACTTCATCGGCGGCTTCAGGCTCTTGATGAACAGGCGCACAGCGTCGTGGCATTCAGGCTTGGTCGCCATGCGATAGCCGCCCGCGATTTCGCGAATCTCCACACCCCGATCATCGGCCGCATAGCTCGCAATCAGTTCGTCCAGCAATCGGCGCAGCACGGCTTTCACATCCCGGTCGCGTTGGCGCGCCTGCCGCTTCGCCTCTGCTTCCGGATCGGATATCCCACTGGTCGCCGGTTCAGCTGCCGCATCACCGAGACCCACCACCACCGCAGCGGCATCGGCCTCGTTTGTTGGGTCGGGAGTCGACGTCGCTACTTCGGTCTGTTCGGCCTGGGCCGGCCCTGCCGCCGCATAGAACTCCGGCGTCTGCTCCAGCCCCAGATACTGCAGACCCTCATCAATCATCGGCAGAGATGCAGGCTTAGCAGCTTCTTCGGTCGCCGCGGCGGCAGCCTGCTGCTCCGCCTTCCATTCCATTGCCTCTTCGGCAAACAAGCCAGCGAGCTGCGCCAGCGTGACCGGCTCCTCCGCGGCGTAAATAACAGCTTCCAGCTTGGCTCTAAGGCTCATGCAGCAATCGGTACCCACCTTCATCGTACCGGATGCAACGGAGCCCTGCGCGCGCAGCCAGATGAGGAAATCAGAGACAACAAGAAGGGCGCCCAAGTCGATCAGGCGCCCATCCACTGCAATTCAGGCACTTCTATCCCTAAGAAGGCCTGTTGTTCTTCGTATGAACAATGGAGATCTTCGTTTTGCCGTCGTTCTCCGATTCCCGCGATGAAACCGAAATCATAATGTTGTCGTGCGAAGGCCTTCTCACTGAGATCATGGCGCTGTTGGCCGCATCGAACACCGACGCTTCGCTCCCGAGCTTGCTCTTGTAGAAAGCCACAACCTGCTCCTTCGAATCCGTCGTCAGAAAAACCCCGGAGATCACCGATCCGGTAGGCAGATTCATCCGCATTCCACCCGTGGTCGGTTGCGCGCCCGGATAGATGTCCGTACCCAACTCGTCCGCGGTGAAGTTGCTCGCGTTACTCGCAGTCACGCTACCGCTGGGCGTATTCAGCGTGACTTGGCCGTTTTTTCCGTTCACATGGAACGCGTGCGCCACGCGCCACACCGTGAATCCCACCGCGCCCACGCCCAAAATGCCCAGCCCCACAAGCACGACAACAATGATCAGGATAATCTTGAGCGCGCTGCCGCCACTCTTTACGGGTGCCGCGGGAGCTTGCACGTAACCGCCCGCCGGAGCGTAGCCAGCGGGAGGGACTCCACCGACCGGCGTATACCCCGGCAACGGCTGCGACCCCGCTGCTGTTTGCGCACCCGCAGTCGGCTGACTCGGTAGATTGACGGGCGTGTAGCCCTGCGGTGCGGACGCAGCGGCCGCGAGCACGGGCGTTCCACACGCGGCACAAAAATGGCTTCCAGCGGGCACTTCGGCGCCGCATTTTGCACAAAGAACAGCCATGACGATCTCCTGTCGTGATGCTGTAAAACTGGATTTCAGCCAAACCAGCCCGTTTACCGCTGACTCAGGCGCTCAAGGGGACCCTCGAAAGCGCCCGCTTACCAGTACCCGCGGGATTCCCGGTTTCGCCGTACGAGCAACTATACCGGAAGAGATTCTCGGCTCGCGGTTTTTTGTTCTACCGGGAAATAAAACGGGGACAGACCAAAGCCTGTCCCCTCAAAAACTTCAAGTCCATCCAGAACCTTAGTTGGCGAATTGGCGGAACAGCACAAACAGTCCACCGGAGAGCAGCGCCGCCGCCGGCAGCGTGAATACCCACGCCGCAGCGATATTGCGAATTGTCGAAATCTGCAGCCCGCTCTTGTTCGCCGCCATAGTTCCCGCCACACCGGAACTGAGCACATGCGTCGTACTCACCGGCAAGCCGAAGTTGTCCGCGGCAAAAATGGTGGCCATCGCGACGAGCTCGGCCGTCGCTCCCTGCGCGTAGGTCAGGTGCTCCTTGCCGATCTTTTCGCCAACGGTGACCACGATGCGCTTCCAGCCCACCATGGTGCCCATCCCCAGCGCAAGGGCCACAGCGACCTTCACCCAGGTCGGGATAAACTTCGTGGCCTTGTCGACCTTGCTCTTGTAGTAAGTAAGGGTGGCGTTCTCGTCTTTGCTGAAAAGCGGCTGCTTCCCGTCTTTCACCAAACTGGCATCCCGCTTCTGCAGCAAGCGAATCCCTTCGCTCGCCACGTACATATCGTTGCGGACGTTGGTCTGCTGGCTGGCGGGAACGGCCTTGTATTCCTTGTAGAGGGCGACCTCGTGGTTGAGGTCTTCCACCAATTCGCGCAGCGCGAGAATCGTGTCCGGTTGCACCTGCTTGGTGCGGATGTAATCCGTAACTTCAGTGCGGGCGTCGGCGCCAAGAATGCCGGCCTTATCGACGTGCCGGTCGAGAATGCGTCCTGCTTGCTCCGATGCTGCAATAAACTCCTGCACGCCACCGTAGGTTACGGCATGGTTGAGGGCATATGCCGTCGGCACCGTGCCAATCAGAATGAGCATGATAAGACCCATACCCTTCTGCCCGTCATTTGAACCATGGAAGAAGCTAACACCGGTGCAGGTGAGCACGAGCAGAAGGCGGATCGGCCACGGTGGAGGCGAGGCGTCTTTCGGGGCTTCGTAGAGAGCCGGGTACTTGATCGTCGCCTTAGCCAGCAAGAACAAGAGCGCCGCCGCACCGAAGCCGACCACTGGAGAAATGAGCAACACCTTGAAGACCTTGGTGGCCTGCTCCCAATCCACGCCCGAGGTGCCGCTGCCGTGAGGGCTCATCAGCTGGTTCGCGATGCCGACTCCGATGATGGAACCGACCATGGTGTGAGAGCTTGACGCCGGCAGACCGAACCACCAGGTGCTCAGGTTCCAGATAATCGCGGCGATGAGTAGCGCAAACACCATCGAGAATCCCGCGCCCGCGCTGACCTGGAGGATGAGTTCCACAGGCAGCAGCGTGATGACTGTGAAAGCAACCGTGCCAGTGGAAGTAAGCACACCAGCCAGGTTGCACATGCCAGACCACACCACGGCGATGTTTGGTTCGAGCGAATGGGTGTAAATCACCGTGGCCACGGCATTGGCCGTGTCGTGGAAACCATTGACAAACTCGAATCCCAACGCGATAAACAGAGCGACAATCAGCAGCACATAGGGCCACGCGCTGCCCAGGGTCACGCCAGAGAAGTCCGCCGAGATGTGGAATCCAATGAAGCCGACGCCGATCACCAGCGCGATCAGGACAACGGCGCCACTGATCAACGCGTGGGACTTCTTCATTTTCTGTTCAAGCAGCCCTGCGGCGGGGGGACGCCCCGGGATGGCAGTTGCCAATTCGGTCATGGTCGTGCTCCAAACTTTGAATAAGGATCTAGTCCGGGAGTGCCGGGGGGAAGCAGAAATCCAGACTCAGCAATGGATATACGAACCAGATGAATAGGAAATGAATTCAGGGACGAAATGCGCGTGCAGATTCTGCGATGCGGGCTTTGCCGCCGCTCCCCAAAAAGGACCCAAGGGCAGTGGCAATTTTGCTGAAGAGCCCTGAAACGGTCCGGAAAGCCGGGTCGCCTTCCAAGATGTCTTGAAGAGAGTTTATTCTGCCGATCTCGCAGAAGTGCAGGCGCGGGGCCGAGATCCTAAAAGCAGTCAGACCGTAAATCGCTCAAACCAATTGCCTGGTTGCTCTCCCGTTAGTGACCCGTCTGCAAGACTCCAGAAAGTAAGAACGCGGTCTTCCTTCGGCGCAGTCAGCTTCAATCCATTCAGCCGGAGAAATGTGACCGAAACCGTGAACGCAGTGCGCTTGTTGCCGTCAACAAAAGGGTGATTGGCAACAATCCCCTTGGCGTAAGCAGCCGCAAGCTTGCCAAGCGAAGGCGGCTGCTCGGAATAAGCTGAGAGGTTTTTCGGCCGGGCTAACGCCGATTCGAGTAGTCCCATATCGCGCACACCTTCAGGCCCGCCGTGCAGCTTCAAAGCCTCTTCGTGCATTGCTAGGACGACATCGTGCCGCACCCAGATGGGCTCGCTCACTCAGCAAGCCTTTGCAGCACATCGCGATTCTCGCGCATCACCTCGCGCGCCGCCTCCATCTGCGTGGCGAACTCCTGATCGTACGGGATCAATCGAATGCCCTGCGGGCCCTCCACGATGTAGAGAGTGTCTCCCTTCTCAACATTCATCCTGGCCAGAATCTCTTTGGGCAGAATGATTCCAGCCGAATTGCCAACAGAGATGATTTTCGCGGTCGCCACAGAGACCTCCAAACTCATTTAGTATAACAAAAGTTATAACTGCCTGAGGAAAAATATAACCCTTTCATTTCCAATCGTCCCGAGCATTCGCCAGCCCCTCATTCATCACCGCATCGAACCCGGAATGCTTCTTGATGAAGATCTCCGAAAAAGCCCGGTCCTGCCGCAACAAGATCGCCTGCAACCGCACCAGCTCCAGCAGTGCCAGAAACATCGCCACCAGCGCCCGCTCCGACCGTGTATGGCTCAGCAGCCGCCGCAGCGCCACAGGCTTATCTTCGAGCGCGAGCCGCCGGGCCAGGAATTGAAGCATCTGCCCCACGGTCACCGCATCCTCATCCACATTGAAGATCGGCCGGTTGCGTGCCCGATCCAGAATGTCGCGAAACACGCGCACCAGATCGACCGTATCGGCGGCAATCTCCGGCTCCGCCGCGGCATCATCCTTAAACTCGCGGAAGCCGGGATTAGTCCACGTCGCTGCTTCAAGCATCTGCTTCTGCTGCAACATCTGCGCAGCGTTCTTGAAGCGCTCATGCTCCAGCAGCCGCTCCACCAGCTCGCGCCGCGGGTCTTCGGCCGTATCCTCGGGACCTGAAGGCGCACGCGGCAGCAGCATCTTGCTCTTGATGTGAATCAGCAGCGAAGCCGTATAGATGAACTCGCCCGCCACATCCACATCAGTGGCTTTGAGCTGATTCACATACGCCAGAAACTGCGCCGTAATCTGTGAAATCGGAATGTCATAGATGTCGATGTCCTGCTTGCGAATCAGGTCCAGCAGCAGGTCGAGCGGCCCGTCATACACCGCACCCACCGTCACCGAAAACGGCGATCCCTCCGGCGGTTCTTCCGCCTTCTTCTGCTTGGCAGCAGCCGGTTTAGCGGATTTCTCACCCGCAGCAGGCGGGGCGGTCAGCACCAGTTCCGGAGCTGCGCTTTCCGCGGCCTTCTGCGGCGGATTGTCATCGGGCTCCGGGTCGGGATTCGGCTCAGGATCAGGCGGCTCAGGATCCGACAGCGGCACAAGCCCCGGCTCCGGCTCGTGAACGGGCGCAGGAGCAGGCGAAGGCTCTTTCACAGGCGCAGCAGGCGCGGTTTCGGGATTGGAGGAGTTTTCAGTCAATACAGTCACTACAGTCACAGCTTCTTAACTCGAATAAGCTGGGTGCCCCAGGTCTGGATTTTCAGACCTGGGAAAGCACAGAATCCCATGATAGGCAATCACTCCGGCATCTGCATGGCGGCGCGCACTTCAACCATGGTTTGTTCGGCCCGGACACGCGCGCGTTCCGACCCATCCTCGAGAATATCCTTGACCTCTGCCTCGGTGAAACCCGCACGCCGTTCCTGAATGGGATTGAGCACCTGCACCAGCGCGTCGGCTGCCCAGCCCTTACACTCAATACAGCCGATGCCGGCCGAACGGCACCCGTCGTACACCTTAGCCAGCGTCTCCGGCGTCGAGAAAACTTTGTGCAAATCGCCCACCGGGCACTTGTCGGGATCACCAGGATCGGTTCGCCGCACGCGCGCCGGATCGGTCACCATCGTCTTCAGCTTCTTGCGAACTTCAGGCTCCGGATCGGAAAGCAGAATCGTATTCCCGTAGCTCTTCGACATCTTGCGCCCGTCGGTCCCCGGCAATTTCGGCGAAGGAGTCAGCAGCACATCCGGCTCCGGCAGCACATCGCGCCCATCAAGCTTATAGAAATTGTTGAATCGCCGCGCCACCTCGCGCGTTAGTTCCACGTGCGCCTGCTGGTCCTGCCCCACCGGGACGTACTTCGGCTGATAGAGCAAAATGTCGGAAGCCATCAGCACCGGATAACCCAGAAACCCGTAGGTCGTCAGATCCTTGTGCGACAAGTTCTCCTGCATCTCCTTGTAGCTGGGCACGCGCTCAAGCCATCCGACCGGCGTGATCATGCCGAGATACATTGGCAACTCAAAATGCTGCGGCACATGACTCTGGACGAACAGAACGCTCTTCGCCGGATCGAGCCCCGCTGCCAGATAGTCGAGAATCACTTCCCGCGTATTTGGCGCAATGTTCGATGTGTCGGCATAATCCGTCGTCAGAGCATGCACATCCGCGATAAAGAAATAGCACTCGTAGTCGTCCTGCAACTTGACCCAATTGGCCAGCGCCCCCATGTAGTTGCCGAGATGAAGCTTGCCAGTGGGGCGCATCCCGCTCAAAACGCGCGGGCGAAATTTCGAAGTGATTTGTTCGGACATTGCGTCGATCGGTTCCCGTGGGTTGCCAAAAAAATGAAGCCGAATTCGATCAGGAGATCGAAGGAAGGCTCGTTTCATTGTAACGGCCAGCGCTGACGCTCTTTTACTTCAGTTGCAGACAGCCGTTCTGGAGGGAGCAGGGGGATTTATCCCCCTGAAAACCAGTGCAAACTCGGGGCCTTTAGGCCCGGGTTTATGTGATTCGAGCTAGTGCAACTGAAGTACTAAGCCCGCGCCAGCACGAAAAGCACCATTCCCAGCGTCGGAATGAGCAGCAGCCGCAGAATGTAGCCGCCAACAAAAATCATCAATAGCCAGCTTACCCAGTAAGGAATGCGGTCGTAGGTCTGGACTGCGTTATAAGGCAGGATGTTGCGCAGAAGGTGGCTGCCATCGAGTGGCGGAATAGGAAAGAGGTTAAAGAAGAAGAGCGAAAGATTGATCAGGATGCATGCGACGCCCAGCAGCGCGAGCGCCTGCACGGTGGGGTCGACGCCGGGAATCAGGCTTTCGTGGAAGGTGTAGAGCACGATCTCGCGGCCGCCGGGAACGACATGTGCCAGCACCAGAAGCACGACCACGCCCACGAAAGCCAACGCCAGATTCGACACCGGCCCAGCCAGCGTCACCAGATTCTCGTCCCGCCGGATCTTTTGGAAATTGCGGCTGATCACGGGTGTCGGCTTGGCCCAGCCAATGAGCATTCCTCCAAACATGCCGAAGCCAAGCAGCGGTCCGAAGATTGCGATGGCGGGGAACAAGAGCGTCCCGACAGGATCGACGTGATACATAGGGTTCAGCGTCACCCGGCCCTCGAGCCGCGCCGTCTGGTCGCCCAGCCGCGAAGCCATCCACGCATGACAGCACTCATGAACGCTCAAAGAAAAAATGAGCAAAACAAATTCGAACAAGGCAAAGGTGAAGGCTGCGGATTGCAAAACGAGCGCTCCAATATTCAAATAAGCTTGAAAGCTCAGGTTACAGCATCCGCGATACCGCAGCGCTACGAGCGGTTCGCCGGAAAGCTGCCCACCACCTTGCCATCGGGAATCGTCGTCCCTCCCAGCAGGATTTCGTGGCTACCAATCCGCGCGCCCGCGCCAATGGTCGTCGGCGTCAGCTGCACATGATCCATATCGTCGGGCGACGAGGTATGCGAAAAGATGCGTACAAACGAGCCGATCACCGCACCTTTGCCGATCTTGATGCCACCACGATCATTCAACAGCGCTCTCTGCCGGATGACAGCGCCATCCTCGATTGACAGGTTGTAGCCATACGATAGATCGACACCGTGATAAATCTTCACGCCCGTGCCCATATGTTCGAAGAGATGGTGCCCCAGCATGCAGCGGAATCGAATTCCCAGCCAGTGATTGAGCCCGATCGGCGAGCGGTCGAACATCTGCCAGAACCACAACAGCGGTTTGCGCTCGGCGAAACGCTTCTGATCCACATCGCTGAAGTGCTCAGCTTCCAGCGTCACATTCTCCGGATCGAGCGACATACTCAACACATTCCCCGGCAGTTCACTGGTCAGGGTCAAATTAAGCTTACCCCCATGCGGGCGGCCCAGATAAAGCTGGTAGAGCTGGTCGCGCACAATCTCCGCGCGTCGCTCCGGCGAACAATGCCGGTTGAACTCATCGTCGAGAAACTGAAGCCAGCGGCGATAGACTTCTTCCGCCTCAAGTGTGGGATGAGGAACGGGTTGAGGAGCAGTTGCCGGTGCATTCGCCATATGCATTGGACGATAAACCAGACGACCAGGATGCGCCACCGCGACTACCGGAATCCCAAGCCGCCCCGAATGTGATTCTAAACAGCCCTGAGCGTTATTCTAATAATTCCGGCACACCAGCTCTCCTCGGCTGAGCCAAAGGAGCCAGGGTGCCCCATCCATCAAGCGCTCTTTGCTTGATGGGTGGGAGACCACGCCGCCCAGAGAGCCTCTCCATCATGTCCGAAGAAATCATCTCCGCCGCATCGACACCCGAAGCACCCAAGCCCGCCGCGCCCAACGCCACCATCGACACACTCGGCCAGCATGAAGGCCAATCCGTCACCCTTCACGGATGGCTCTACAACTCGCGCGAAAGCGGCAAGCTGCTGTTTCCCATCTTTCGCGATGGCACCGGCACAGTGCAGGGAGTGGCCCACGTCAAAAGCGTGCCGCCCGCAGTCTTCGAGGCGCTCAAAGGCCTGACACAGGAATCGAGCGTCATCGTCACCGGCAAAGTCCGCGCCGACAAACGCGCCCCGGGCGGCTTCGAGCTCGACGTCGAAGACCTACAGGTCATCCAGCGCGTCCCTGAATCCGATCCCTACCCCATCACGCCCAAAGAACACGGCGTCGACTTCCTGATGGAGCGCCGTCATCTCTGGGTCCGTTCGCCGCGCCAATCCGCCATCCTTCGCATTCGCGCCGAGATCATGCGCTCGGCCCAGGAATACTTCGACAGCAACGGCTTCATCCGCACCGATCCGCCGATCCTCACACCCGCAGCATGCGAAGGCACCTCGACGCTCTTTCCAGTCGACTACTTCGGCGATCCCGCGTTTCTCACCCAGTCCGGCCAGCTCTATATTGAAGCCACCGCGCTCGCGCTGGGCAAGGTCTACAGCTTCGGGCCGACCTTCCGCGCCGAAAAATCGAAGACCCGCCGCCACCTTACCGAGTTCTGGATGATCGAGCCCGAAGTCGCCTTCTGCGATCTCGACGGGCTGATGGAATTAGCCGAAAACTTCATCTCGCACATCGTGCAGAGCGTACTGAAAAACCGCGCAGCTGAATTGCAGGTGATCGGCCGCGATCCAGAAAAACTCAAGACCATTCTGCCGCCGTTCCCGCGCCTTCGTTACGACGAAGCGGCGGCAATGCTCAACGACGCGCACAAAAAGGGGGAACTCGAGCAGCCCTTCGAATACGGCAACGACTTCGGCAGCCCCGATGAAACCTGGCTCAGTTCGCAATTCGATCGGCCCGTCATGGTCCATCGCTATCCCGCAGCAGTGAAGGCGTTTTATATGGAACCTGACCCGAAGGATGCGAACTTTGCTCTCTGCGTCGATGTGCTGGCGCCCGAGGGATACGGCGAAGTGATCGGCGGCTCGCAGCGCGTGTCGAGCTACGAGTTGCTCAAGAGCCGCATCGAGCATCACAAGCTCCCCCTCGAAGCCTTTCAGTGGTATCTCGATCTGCGCCGCTACGGCTCCGTTCCCCACGCAGGATTCGGCATGGGCATCGAGCGCCTCGTCGCCTGGATCTGCGCTCTTGATCACGTACGCGAGACAATTCCCTTCGCGCGAACGCTGCACCGCATCTATCCATAGGGCGCGCAGTTCACGACGCGCCCTCAACCCCCTCGCAATCTCGTACGAATAAAAAACGCGGCAGCCGAAGCCACCGCGTTTCCATTTCGTCCTGTCGTCTTCCTAAAAGTCCAACCTCAAAGAAAGCTGCACCTGCCGCGGGCTGTAAGCAAAGTTCGAGTCGGCGTTGTTGATCGCTCGGAAACCGCTTGCGGCAATTCCGCTCCCGGCTTTAGGAATGAACGTCATCGTCGCGCATTCCTGCTGCGCCTGCCCGGCGATCGCGGGGCATCCAGTTGTTTGGGCGGACAAGTTATAGGCGCCGTTGATAACGCCGGTGACGTTGGGATGATTGGCTACGTTGAAGAACTCGCCCATCAACTGGAAATGATAGGGATGGTCATAGGCGCTCACTTCGAACTGCTTCTCGAGACGCATGTCAGCCACCATGGTTCTCTTCATCTGATATGTATTGCGGCCAATTTCCGGAATCCAGGAACTAATGCCGCCGCCATTCACGCCGCTGCTGTAAGCATTCGACGCCGCCGAACCTGAATTGATAGACGCCGAGTAGGGCAGGCCGTTCTGCGCCTGGTAGACAGGATTCAGGCTCCAGCCATTGGCCACCCACTTCGCCCAGCCGCCGCCATCGACCGTCGGTCCGTTAATCATCGCCCAGGCAACCAGGCGGTTGGGCACGTTGAAGTTTGAGTTTCCATAGTTGCCGCCTTTTTTGAACCCGTCGATGTTGTACGGGTCAATGAAGCCGCTGCTCAACGTGGTAGTCGTCTCGTTCTGGTTGAAGTCCGCGGCGTGAGACCAGGTATAGTTCACATCGTACTGAAGGAACCTTGAGGACTTGTCCTGAATCTCCGCGACTGCGGCATGATAGCTCGAGTTGATGTTGCTCATCAGCTCATTGACCGCGCCGAAGTTGGGATTGATGAGGTTCGAGGTCGTCGAAGCGCCTTTGGAGTAGGTGGGGACCGTGAACGTAGTGCCATTGGGAATCGGCCCTGCGTTGCTACTATCCGACACCGTGAGCACGGTCTGAATCACGCCGTTTGGATTGGTGCCTGTGGAAGTGTTGGCGTTGGGGTTCAGATTGATGTTTTCGGCATTCGGAAGCTCGCGACCGAGGGCGCCCATATAACTGACCTGTGCGATGACGCCGTGCGAGATTTCGCGTTGGATCGAGAAGTCGAACTCGTGCACCATCGGATTCTGGAAGTTGTCCGAAAAGAAGTACGACGTGGGAAAACTAAACGAGGCGGTCGTGACCAGATTGGGGAAGAGCGGCGCTCCCGCGGAATTCGGACTAAAGGTCGAAGAGACGTACTGCCCGTTCGGGCTGCCGGTGTTGAGCAGATTGTTGAGCAGCACTCCGTTCGTGACGCGGCCATAGTAGAGACCATACCCAAGGCGCACAGTTGTCTTTCCATCTCCCATCGGATCGTAAGCGATGCCGATGCGTGGACCGACGTTGTTCTTGTCGCTCGGATGATTGGTGATATTGGCCTGAGCGGCAAGAGTCGGGCAAGTTCCAGGGCCCGTGTAAGCAGCGCAAAGGCCGTTTGTGGACGCGAGATATGGAACGAATGCTCCCGTGGCGACGGTCAGCGACGAGTAGGGAGCCGGCAGGCTCTCATAGTCATAACGCACGCCCAGATCGAGCGTCAGACGCGGTGTTATCTTCCAATGGTCTTCAGCGAAATAGCCGTAGTCCATGGTGTTGATGGACCACGTTGTCGGACCAAAGCCCTGCACATAAGTTCCGCAAGGAGCGGCGCCAGTGTAGTCAGTGCCCGTTGTTCCGGGAGCTGTCACCGAGCCCGTACTATTGCAGACGCCTTTTGTGCCGCCTTCGCTGAGCAAGTCGGCGAAGTAGTTTCCGATGTAGCTATAGGTGTAGACTCCGTTGCTCTCATACGTGTTGTTGAGCAGGTCGTAGTTATGAATCATGTCGACGCCGAACTTGAAAGAGTGGTTTCCCTTGACCCAGGCGGCTGTATCTCCGATCTGCCACTTAGTCTCGTCGGGAAGCGCCTTGCGATAAGAGTAGTAGGGAGATCCAAGATACATACCTGCGCCGGACGACGGGTTGTCGAGCGCGACATAAGTGATGTTGGGTGAGAAGCCCCCGGCCGAGGTAGCAGTGACGCCATTGAGACCTGCGAGGTTTTGCTGTGAGTAAGCCGAGATGGGTTGTTGCGTCTCGTCATTGAGCTCGCGGCCGAATTGATAGCGCACTTCATTCGAGATTCTGGAAGTGACCAGCGTATCGAGCTTGGCCAGACCATAGTCGAGTTTCACGAAGTCGTTGCCAAAGGCGTCGATCGCGTAGGTGTTAGTGGCCTGTGTCTGCACGCCGCCCGGCGAGTCCCAGCGCAAGCGGTGGAATAGAAAGCTGGCGTGATTTTTCTGGTTGATCTGCCAATCGATCTTTGGGGTATTCAGAAGTTCGTCGCCTGTCCGATGTACCGCTCCGAGGTCCGAAAGCAGGTTTGTAAGTTGCGCGGTGTATGCCGCTGCGCCACCGGCATAGGTCGTATAGCCTGTCTTACCGGCATTGTTGAGGCGCACGGCCAGACTGCAGGCCATCTGGTCGACCTGGCTGGCGGCAGTTCCGCCGGTAGGTGCAGAGACATAGCCTGCACCGGAGGTGATCTTTCCGCCCGCCAGTACATCTGTGTAGTTGCATGTATAGCCTGCGGGCAGAGTTGCGTCAGGCAGAGTAAAGAACGAGCTGGGCGTCGCGGCTTTTCCTGTGCCGGGGAAGTTGCGGCGATACTGCGCGTAACCGTAAAACCAGAAAAGCCTGTCCTTCACCAAGGGACCGCCCGCGTCGAATCCCCACTCCTTGCGCCAGTCGATCGGCTTGTAGGGCGAAGTGACGAAGTTCGGTGAGGCGATGGTTCCAGCGTTGACTGTATTGGTGGTGTACGGATTGAACGCGCCCCAGTCGTTATCACGGTCGGAGAAGTAAGCGATGCCGTGGATGTTATTGGTTCCGCTCTTGGTGATGGCGTTAATCACGCCGCCTGCGGCCCGACCGAATTCAGCAGAGTAGACGCCGGTGTTCACCTGAAATTCCTGGATCACATATTTGGAGGTGGAGTAGCCTTCTCGCGTGCGCCCGCGTTCCTCAGCGTAGTACGCCTGGTTGTCATCCGCGCCGTCGATCTCCACATTGTTCAAGATCGGACTGATCCCGCGAAAAGCAATCAGACCGAAGCCATTCGAATCTCCCACAGCGGCCGGAGTGAGCAAGGTCATATCCGACCAGCGGCCTCCGTTCAGCGGAATGTTCTCGATGCTTTGCTGTGTCAGTTCGGTGCTGATGTCCGGAGATTCGAAGTTCAGAATCGGGACTTCTGCCGTGACTTCGACGCTTGTGCTGGCACCCGCCGTCTGCAGGTGCGGGTCCACTTCAGTCGTCTGGCCGACGAGCACGGTGACGTTGACCTCCTTGAATGGAGCGAAGCCCGCGGCACTCACGCTGACGGTGTAGATAGCAGCGGACAGCTGCGGGGCCTTGAAAAAACCGCTGCCATCTGAGGTCAGGTGGGTCTCTGCGTCCGTACCCAGATTGTGAATAGCGATGTCCGCATTGGCGACAACCGCGCCGCTTGCATCAAACACTGTACCCGCGATCGAGCCTTCGGTATAAGTCTGCGCATGCGCGGCCGCACTTCCCAACATCAGAATCAGGGAAGCGATCGCAAGGCGAAGAAAGGCTGAATGGTTTTTTTTGAACATTGTTTCGGCTCTCCTAAAGGTTCAAACTGCGAAATGTCTGGCTGGCCACGGTTTATTTCCGCCAATTGGTTAAAGCCGTTGACCTGTTTCTCATCCCACTCCGTTGGGGGGAGCACCATCCACATTCAAGGCTCGATACAGGCAGTCCGAGCAGGACGAAAGAATGGAATCGGCAACGATGAGTGCCATTGCAGAATCCCACAATCGTGTAAACAGGTTGTTACAAATTGGCCCCAGCCGGGGGAGGTAGCCCGCGTCACCGGAAATTAATGTCAGCGCTCTTGCGCCTGCGAATTTGTGTTGCGACAACTATTTTTCTCTCGCAGAGAATCCTTCAATCCGCTCTTGTAATCAAAACACAGGACTTACCGATCGGAGTTTCCAGTTATGACGCTTTCCGCCACTGAGGTTCATCAGCTGAAGCACGCCCCTGCCACGGAAGAGGTGCTGCCCGTGTTCCGCACCCGTTGGAGCCCACGGTCTTTTTCAGACCGCGACGTGAGTGCCGCCGATTTGAGAAAGGTTTTTGAAGCTGCACGCTGGGCCCCCTCTTCCAACAACGAGCAGCCTTGGCGTTTCATCGTCGGCCGGCGCGGCTCCGACACTTTTCAGAAGATTGCATCCTTCCTCGTTAGCTTCAACCAGGCGTGGGCGCCCAAAGCGCCGATCCTGATTCTTGGGATCGCCAAGAAACAATTCAGCCATAACAACGCGCCCAACAACTTCGCCCTCTTCGACCTCGGCGCCGCCACCGGTTTCATTACCTTGCAAGCTGCGGAGCTCGGCCTTTCCACGCACCAGATGGCCGGATACGACCAGGACGTAGCACGCAAAGCCTTCCAAATCCCCGACGAATTTGCCCTCGGTTCGGTCATGGCCCTCGGCTATCAGGGCGAACCCTCATCTTTGCCCAACGCAAAGCTTCTTGAATCCGAAACGTCCCCGCGGTCGCGCAAGCCGCTGAGTGAGATTGTGCTCGCGGCCTGGGGTGAGCCCGCGCAACTCACCTAACCTCCCGGTCAGCCCCTCCCGACGAGGCTTGCAGTCGCCCCACTTAGGCTTAGCGGGTTAGAGTGGAAAGTGGAGAAGTACTTCTTTGCCTGGTCTGCCCCCGCCCCGGCCACTTCGGAAGCAGAACCCTGCGCGCAGACGGCGCAGGCGCCATGCTCCATCCCCTCGACCGGCGCCGAAATGGCGTCGGTACGCCGTCCTGGCGTCCCTCTTTGTAGCCGTTGCCCTGCTCGCCTGGGCATCACTGGCGCGCGAGTTCGCGCCCACCTCGAATTCCCCTCTCGCCCGCTTCGACGCCATCATCGTCCTCGGCTATCCAGCCGACTCCGACGGCAATCCCACACCGCAGCAGCTCGCAAGGGTCTCAGAGGGTGTGCGCGAGTACATGCACGGAGTCGCGCCCCGCCTCATTCTCACCGGCGGCCCCGCACACAACAAGTTCGTCGAGGCCGAAGTCATGGCGAGGGTCGCCGAGTCGGAAGGCATCCCTAATTCCGCCATTTTCCTCGAACCCCACGCGGAAGACACTATCCAGAACGCCTGCTTCGCCATCCAAATCATGCAGGCCCACAACTGGCGATCGGCTGAAATCGTTTCGAGCACTTACCATCTGCCGCGTGCGGCCATGATCTTCGGCCGTCTGCCAATCAAATGGAAGATGCACGCCGCTCCGCCCCTCGCACCGCAATCGCCGTTCTTTTCCGGAATCCTAAGCGCAGGGGAAACCCTCAAGACGGTCCGCTATCTCATTTACGCCGACTGGGCGGAGCGCTGTAAGCCCTAGGCCTCTGGCAGCGATCTTCTGGTCGCGATCGTCATTTCATTGCAAACCGTGCCCGCCGCCAACCGTCTACAAACAAGGCATCCAATTGCAGCCAACTTCGAAGATCCTCCCAATTGATTCCATGAGCCCTTTCGCACCCGCGTCCGGCCACAGCCGCGTTGTCCGGCCCGGGCGCGGTCTTGTAAGCTGGATGGTGATGCGTCTTCCTGTAAGTCTTTCTGCCCTTGCTGCAATTGCAGCGCTGATTCTGTCTTTCCCGTCCTGCTCCCACGCTCAGGCCCAAAGCCAGACCGCGCCGCCCCAATCTCCTGCGAACGGGACCTATATCTCAATCGATCCGCTGGCGAATATCCATTACGACAACCGCTACGATCTGTCCCTCGGCTTGGCCTATGACCACATGAAAGCAGGACCGACGCTGCTGCAAGGGTCCAACCTCGGCGGCCTCGATCTCTCCGGCTCGTATTGGTTCACCCAGCACTGGGCTCTTGAAGGCTCCGGACGGGGCTACCTCGGCACCAGCGGCGCCGCTCCGAATGCCTACGCCATTAATGGGCCATTTGTGAGCCAGTATTTGTTCGTCGCCGGGCCAGAGTGGCTTGGACCGCACAACAAGCACGGCGCGCTGATTGCCCACGCATTGGTCGGCGGAGCCTACGGCAACTTCGACACCGATCTGCGCGGCCAGTCCCCCTCAGTCGTCGACTTCTACAACAACCAGCTCGCTCTCGGCGCCATCCTCGGCGGCCATTTTGATTTGAATCGCTCCGCTCATTGGGTTTTCCGCATCACACCCGATGCGGTCATAACCCGCTACGGCATCAACTACGGAAACAAGATCACCCAGACCGATGTGAATTTCGCCATCTCCGTCGGCGCCGAGTACCGGTTCAAGAAAAAGCGCTAACAGTCCTTCATCGCGCTCTAGAAATCCGAGACGTTCGCCAGATCAAAGCCGGCGTCTCTTCAGTTGGATCCTGGTTACCTCAGGCGGAAACGCAACGCATCGTTCGCGATTTTTTGTTTTTCACCGGAACCAGCACCGTCTAAATTGGATTGGCTGCGCGTCTTACTCTTTGCGTGGTATCCTCCCTCGTTCGGCTCCAGGTGTCTTAATGGAGCGGCCGGTTGGATCGTGTCCCCTGGGCTCATGAGTTTGCAGGGCGGATAGGCAGAAACCAAGAAAGCAGGATTTCTACGGACATGAGGGACACACTGGGCGTATTGCTTGCAGGAGGTGCAGGGGAACGGCTCTTTCCACTGACCCGCGACCGTGCCAAACCGGCCGTGCCCTTCGGCGGGCACTATCGCATCATCGACATTACCCTCTCCAACTGCATCAATTCCGGCTTGCGCAAGGTTTACGTTCTCACCCAGTACAAAGCGCTCTCACTCAATCGCCACATCCGCGAAGGATGGACCGGCATCGTTGGCCAGGAACTCGGCGAGTTCTATGAGCTGTTGCCGCCCATGCAGCGTACCGGCGGCAACTGGTATATGGGCACCGCCGACGCGGTCTACCAGAACATCTACTCCATCGGCAGCGAACAGCCTTCGCACGTCATCATTCTCTCCGGCGATCACATCTACAAAATGGACTACAGCCGCATGATGGAGTACCACCGGGAGAAGCACGCCGAGGTCACCCTCGCCACCCTGCCCATCTCACCTGACGAAGTGAAGCAATTCGGCGTCGTCGAGGTGGCCCCCAGCGGCGAGGTCATAGGATTCGAGGAGAAGCCGGCCAGCACCACCATTCGTTCACCCTTTAACCGCAATGCGGTCGATGCTTCCATGGGCATCTACATCTTCGACACCGAATGCCTGCTGAAGGCTTTGATCGCCGACGCCGAGGACCCCAATTCGAAGCACGACTTTGGCCACAACATCCTGCCCGGTTTGCTGGGCAAGAAAAAGGTAATGGCCTACAGCTTCGTCGACGAGAACAAGCAGCAGGCTCTTTATTGGCGCGACGTCGGGACGCTCGATGCTTATTACGACGCCAACATGGACCTCTGCTCCGTTTCGCCGACCTTCAACCTCTACGACAAAAGCTGGCCCATGCGGACGCGCGTCCGCCAGTATCCGCCAGCCAAGTTTGTGTTTGGCGAACCCGGACGCACCGGCATGGCCGTCAACTCGGTCATCACCGCCGGTGTCATCATCTCGGGAGCATCGGTTTCAAACTCAGTCCTCTCGCAGGATGTCCGCGTCAATTCTTATTCCGACGTCGACGCAAGCATTATCTTTTCGCACGTCAACATCGGCCGCCACTGCCGCATCCGCCGCGCCATCATCGACCGCGACGTCCACATCCCCGAAGGCACAGTGATCGGCTACGACCCAGTCGAAGACAAGCGCCGCTACTTCGTCACCCCGTCGGGACTGACCATCGTCACCCGTGACGCGTCGCTCTTCGAAAATCCCGTCGACCCGGATTTCCTCGAACGCTACTGACACCGCGCGTGTCCACGGCACTGATTCGCTTGCCATGAGCGACTTTGAAGAATGATTGATCGTCCTCCGCGCGCAACATTGCCCGTTCGAACAGCACTCGCGGAGATATTTGACGGAGTCTCCAGCGCGAAGCGATTTTCAAGCCTTGTGCTTTTGCCAGGCATGTGCAGGCCATCCGGCCGCAACGGACCAATCCCCTCATTTGATTTCAGTTTGAGCGTGAGTCGGTCGCTGGTTTCAGTTGAGCGGAGACCACTGTTCGGCGCCGGCGAGCCACTGCGACAGGCACATGGCCGGCGATACGCTTGCTCGCAAACTCCACCCCATACACAAAACGCAGCATGGGGCCAAAACTGCTGGCCGCCGCAAGGCCTGCAAAATAGAGGCCGGATACAGAGGCCTCGAAGTGCGAACTGAGCACTGGGGAGCCGTTCGCCTGTCGGGCGATTTGGGC
The DNA here is from genome assembly GCA_964487345.1 of uncultured Occallatibacter sp. Classification (GTDB taxonomy): domain Bacteria; phylum Acidobacteriota; class Terriglobia; order Terriglobales; family Acidobacteriaceae; genus Telmatobacter. The sequence goes on from CAZAQN010000009.1 coordinate 90,613, forward strand.
GCGGAGCGCTGGATCGACGAAAGTGAGCCTATCCACATCGGCCCGATAGCCTGTCCCCATCACCAGGTGATCGGCAACATGGGTTGTCTCCCCGGATGGGCCCGCGAAGTGCAAGTTCAGCTTGCCCGCGATGACCTCTGCGTGCTTGAGTTGCGAGCCGCAGTGCACTGGCACTTTTTCCTCAACTGTCTTCTTGATCGTCCAGTTGCCCGAAGGGCCCAGGTGGCGGCGACCGATTTCGAGGCGCAGAGCTTCGGGAAGAGACCAATACACCAGCGGCAGGTGCACACAAGCCCAGCTCCTCCAGCTGGGACCAAGGCCGGTCCACGGCGCGCGAATCCTCTCCATCAGCGGCCGCTGGAGATCCGGCGGATCGTGGAGGTTCACCGAGGACTCCCGCACAAAGACTTGAGTGCGGGCTCCCGCGTCGGCAGCGAGTGCGGCAAATCCCAGTGCCGAAGCGCCTCCGCCGATCACCGCCAACGACTTGCCGGCAAACTTCTCCAACCCCGCATGATCGTAGGTATGCGAGACAAACTGCGGCCCCAGGCCGCGCACCTCGGCAGGTAGATAGTTGAAGTAGCGAATCCCGGTTGCCAGGATCACGAGGTGCGCGGTCAACTCTTCGCCACTTTCCAGCGTCAAGCGATAGTCTTCACCGGACTTTGCCAGGGCGATCACGTCGACGGGCTCAAGATGCGGAACCAAATGGCGCTGAAACGCCTGCCCGTACTCGACGAACTTGGCCAAAGGCACCGGAAAGCCGATGTCCCGGTACGGCAGGCCCTGGGCCTTGCAAAAGGCTTTCAGGGTGAATTTTCCCGTGGGCTCGTAGAGAGACGAAGCGAACGCTTCCGATTTCAGATGCATGCCCCGCGGCATATGTTCTGCCCACGTATGCATCGGAGCACCGAAGACGCGATGAGCGATTCCGCGGGCGCGAAGGGTGGCGGCGAGGGATAGGCCATACGGGCCGGCTCCAACAATGGCAATATCAGTCTTCGTTCTCAAGGATGCGGCCTCAAAACAATACTTTGCAGCTATTTGCGCTCGAGCGAAATTCCACGATGGTCACTTGCCCTTGCACAGAAGTGACAAGCTCCGTCCGGCACAAGCCCATCCGGCAATGCCGAGGGGGAGGTTGATGTTGATGTAACTCTCAGATTCTTTTGTTCTTTTCTTTCTGCATTGGTGCTGCTAATCGGAGCTCCGCCCGTAATGCCCTCCGTGTATTCTGCCGTCAATCTTTATCTCTGGCGGAAGGCGTAGGTGGCCTAAAGTCTGCCCCGCGCCTGGCGCACTCCCCAAGATGAAGTCTCCTATCATCTCTTTCCTTCGCGCGCCCGACAACGGCTGTAGGCGCTGTCGGGTCGATGACTGACGATAAAATGACTTTGTTTTCGGGTATACTTCCGCGAAACCGGTGCCGAAATGAATAGACCAGCGCGATTTATTGTCCGAGTGCTAGCGATCCTGCTGATCGCTGTCGGAGTGATCTGGATTTTGCAGGGGATCAACGTGCTGCCGGGCAGCTTCATGACGGGACAGATTCAGTGGGCCTATCGTGGTGGGATTGCGGCTGTTGTCGGCGTGCTGCTTCTGCTGCTCGCGCGAGGCCCCAAATGAATCGACGCCTGATGTGCCTTTGCTCCAACGCCCCTGTGTTTACCTCCGATCTCCCGAGGGGCTCAGGCGGCGGAGCATATCGGAAGAAGCATTTCGATCGCGTCACAAGCGGCCGCGAGACCGTCTTCAGTACGAATCTGTGCTCCGATTTCAGCGGCCCGCTCTGAAAATCGCGAATCCGCAAGAAGCCTCTCCAGCTCCGCCGCTGCAGAGTCAACCGAATAAGCGCTCCGCGGCAAATGAATTCCTGCCCCGAGCCGTTCCACGCGAACAGCATTGTCCGGTTGATCCCATCCGAAAGGAACGATCAACTGAGGCCTGCCTGCGAACAACGCCTGACCGGTTGTGCCGGACCCGCCCTGATGCACAATAGCTGCCGAGCTGCGGAAGACCTGCGAGTAAGGCGCGTACGGCAACGCGAGAATTCGAGGCGACAGAACGCCAGGCGCTGCAGATGTACCAACCAGCAGAGCACGCCGTCCAAGTCTTCTCGCAGCCTCCGCGCTCACCTCATAAAAATCTCCCGGCGCGTGAACTGCGGTAGATCCCTGCGTAAAAACAATCGGCGCGTCTGGAATCGCCAGAAATTCTGCGAGTCTTCTCTCGGCTCCAGCATCGGCTCCATGCTGATCGAAGAAGACGAAGCCGGTTTGCCGCGTCTGATGAGGCCAGTCGGGCTGCGATCTTGCGAGCAGCGGAGAAAACATCGCCAACACTAGTTCCGGCGAAAATTTATCCCGGAACAATGGATCGCACTCTGGCCGAAGTCCCTCGTCGCGCCGCAGCTCCCGCACCGGATCCCACCAATGCATGGTCCCGCGCCGACCAAGATTGAATACCGCGCGATAGGCGCGCCACCCAGCCTTGCGCACATGAATCAACCAAGGAACGTTGACCATCACCGACGGATCGTGCGCCGAAAAGAAAGACGCCGGTGAAAGAATCGCGGACACCCAGCGAAGTCCCAGCTTCTCCGCCACCAGGGGGGCCGCATAGTTCAACTCCCCGGCAACCAGCAAATCTGCGCCGGCAGCCGCCTCAAGCAGATCCTCGTACGTCTCTCGCAGATGCGGAAGAACGATCTTTCGGAACAGAATCTCCGGCCCGCGTTTCAGATCCTCGCATTGGCGAATCATTTCTGAGTCCGTCGGGTCCATATCCGGGCGGATAGGAACAAACCCCAGGCCGAGCTTCTCCACCTTCGAGCGGTAGTACTCAGTCGTCGCAACTGTCACGAGATGTCCGCGGCGCTGAAGCTCCAGCGCCAGCGCGAGACAGGGATGAAGATCGCCCAGCGATCCTACAGTAGCGAACAAAACTCGCTTCGATTGGTTCTCGATTGTCAATCGGACCTGCGAGGCAACCTGCCTACAGGGATTATCCGATGCGAACGTGCCGAGGAATCAAAAAGCCCTTCGCAACGCCGCACTATCTCTTCTTGTAATCCTGAAACAGTTCGGGAAACTGCGCCTTGAGCGCTTCGATCTTGGGCCGGTCGCACACCAGGATGTACGGATTATCGGGATTCTGATCCGCATAGTGCTGATGGTAGGATTCCGCATCGTAGAACCCCTTCAACGGCACTACCTGCGTCACAATCGGTCGGGGAAACACATGCGCCGCGTCGAGCTGCGCGATATAAGCCTGGCTGAGCTTGCGCTGCTCTTCATTCGAATAGAAAATCGCCGACCGATACGAGATCCCCACATCCGGTCCCTGCCGATTGAGCTGCGTGGGATCGTGCGCGACCGAAAAGTAAATGCGCAGCAACTGCCCATAGGTGATCTTCGAAGGGTCGTACACCACGCGCACCGATTCGGCGTGACCCGTCGTCTCCGTCGTCACCTGGTCGTAGGTCGCGGTCTCTTTCGAACCTCCCGCGTACCCCACCGTCGTGTCGATCACACCTTTCACGCGCTCAAAGACGGACTGCGTGCCCCAGAAGCAGCCGCCCGCAAACACCGCAGCCTCTTTGCCCGGCTTCGCGGCCAGCGTATCGTCGCTCGCCGCTGCGGGAATCGCCACCCCGCTCGCTGCTTTCACCCCACGGGTCATCACAAATACAGCAGCAAGAATAAAAATCCCAATCACACCGACTGCAACAATTCTAGGATCGACGAATCTCGACATACTCTTCTCCTCAAATCGCACCGGCCCAGCGATCGGGTTGCGCCAGGTATGGCATGCTGCCATCTGTCTGATGAATTCACGCCGCAAAAGTTACCAAATGCCTGTTCCGTTTTAGTAGGGCTCCAATAGAACCCGATGGTCGTGGACGTACACGACAGAAGGGCCCGCAAGTGCGCCGAACGTGGCTCCGTTCGGAGGGCTCAAAGCCGGTCCTTGCCATAGGTTCGATCCGTCGGCCAGCGAGTAGACCGCGTTGGACCGTGGGTCATAGACCGAATTCGCACCAGTGAATTCAGGGGTCACGATCTCGGGAAGTGTGTTCGACGGAAATGTAATGAGCGTCAGGCCGGAGGGGCTGTAGATCGTGCTGGTCACATAGGTCGCGCCGGGGTACTTCGCGCTCACATAATTGCCTGCCAGCAGGTCGTTATTGTCGATCCATCCCAAGGCATAGGCTGGAACAGCCGCGACCAGAGTGCCATTTTGGTAAATCTGCGAATCACCGCCAACAGTGCCACCCTCCGTTGGCAAGACCCCGCTGGCCGCCGCGACAAGCGTTCCGTCCGGCGACGCAGCCACAGGACCCGCGCCCCCACCGGACCACAGGACAATCGTTCCGGAGAGATTTGTGAGATCCCAGCCCTGCGCAGTCTGTTGCAGAAGCATCGTGCCCGAGGGGGAGAGACTGAATGAGAGATCACCGGCAGGGAAAGTGCTGATCAGATTCTCCGAGGGGATCGAGTAGAGATTCAGGGTTCCATCGGCATACGGAGCTGCGCTTACTGGTTGGGCGGCAGCGAGAACGCTCCCGTCGCTGGAAAGGGCCATGTTCACGGGCTCACTGCTACCTGCCAAGACTAAGCCAGCAATGTTGCCGATCTGGGCGTCTGTGCTCGGGTTGAGAAGCAACATCCCTAAGGGAGTTGCCACGGCCACGACATTGGCAGAACCGGCAACACCCAGGGGAACTCCATAACCGAAATACCGGGGAGTCGCGGCAGCACTCGCGCCGTCGACGATCACTTGCCCAGCCAAGACCCAGGCCTGGGAGTTCAGCCATCCGAAAACCGGCACACTGTAGGTGATGATTGATCCAGGCCACGATTGGGTGGTTTCGGTTGGGGTCTGACCGCTCAGGTTGATCACGCTGAGTTGTGTCGTCCCGATAACGGCGATCGTCGTGCCGGAGGCATCGACCTGCGCGCTGCTGACCGGGTACGTCTGGGTTTTGCTGGCGGAACCGACCGAGTAAACGTCGATCTCTGTGGCGTTTGTGGCGGCATACTGCCAGAACAAATTCCCGTTTCCTGTCAGATTGGCGATCGATGGCATCGCGAGGAATGCTTCCTGAATCCCGGCCGCCGAGTAGATCCACACGTTATTCGACAGATTGGTGAAGAAGCTTTGACCGTCCAAAAACCATGAGTTGAAGGTTCCGGAAAATTGAGGCCCCGTCGATGTGCCTCCCGACGGAACCGAGATCGTCTGGATGACGTTGACTCCGGCGGGTCCATTCGCAATCTGAACCTGTCCCGGTGCCGCATAGGGTGAGGCCGCGTGATAGTCTCCCGCGACAGTAAGCTCCGATTGCCCGTCGAGCGACCAGACAGTTAGTCCGCTTGCGTTGCCGGCGCACAAGTAGCTGCCGTCCGACGCAATCTGCGCCCAACTTTGCCCCTGCGTAACGGAGAAAGGTATGGAGGCAAGGGAATGACCGTCGGTGATCGCATAAAGCTGTATCTGGGTCGCTGTCGACACAGCAAAAAACTGTCCGGCTAGGGGACCTTGATTTGGGTTGTTTATCAGCCCAGTCGCCCCATCTCCGCTCGCCAGAATTGTCGCGGTCGAGTAGCCCCACAGAACCCAGTGACCTGAAACGTCCAGGCTCAGTAGCCGATCGGAGGCGAGCTGAACCGCGCTCACGGTGGCCCCGTGTCCAAGTTCGAGTACGACGGTCGGAGCAGCCGCAACAGTGATCGTGATCTGAGCTGTTGCACTTCCACCGCTGTTCGAGGCAGAGATGATGTAAGTGGTTTTCGGAGCCGCAACCGTCGGTGTTCCGGAGATAGTCCCGGTCGTCTGGTCAAGCGTCAAACCGGCCGGCAGTGCAGGGCTCGACGAATAACTCTTGACGGTCCCCGACACGCTTGGCGTGAGCGGTGTAATCGAAATACCAGGGGTCGCGTAAATTGTGGTTTGTGGATAGAGAAGCTGTGAGGGAGCAGGCAGAACAACGGTGATGCTCACCACGGCGGTAGTAGATCCGCCTGGATTGGATGCAGTGATTGTATAGTTCGCCTGGGGGTATTCCCCAAGGGGAATTCCCGCGATCCCTCCTCCACAGTTGAAACACCCGAATTGTGGTTGAGTTAGTTCGAGCCCAATCGGCAGTAGAGGCGATACCGAATAAGACCAAACGGTTCCGCTGACCGTTGACTCGTCGTCTAAACTTACGCCAACTGTCGCTGTGACTGAGGGTTTGGAAAAAACGAGGTTGGAGGGCGCAGTGAAAACAACGGTGATGCTCAATGCTGCTGTAGTCGATCCAGCCGAGTTAGAAGCGGTCACTGTATAGGTCGCCTGGGCGATCACTGTTGTGGGCGTGCCGGAAATCGTCCCGGCCGTCGGATCCAGCGTTAGTCCGGCTGGAAGCGCAGGCGAAACGGTGTAGCCCGCGACGATGCCGCTGACCGTGGGAACGTCCGCCGAAATTGCCGTGCCGACCGATGCTGTGATCGAGGTCTGTGGATAAACTAGGTTGGATGGGGCAGCAAGACCAATGGCAATCTTCAGTACGGCCGTCGTCGAGCCAGTTGAGTTGGAAGCGGTCACCGTGTAGGTCGCCTGAGCGGACAGCGCAGTGGGCGTGCCGGAAATCGTTCCTGTCGTTGCATTCAGCGATAATCCCCCAGGCAGCGCCGGCGAAACCGCGTACCCGGTGACGGTCCCGCCGACTGTCGGGGTATCTTGTGAAATCACCGAACCAACCGTCGCATTGATCGAGGTCTGCGGGTAGGTCAAATTGGAGGGCGGCTGACCCGAACTGCCTCCGCTCCCACTGCCGGAACCCGATCCGCCGCAGCCCGACTGCAGAAAACAAAGGAGCCCTGCGCAGGAAAAGAGCATTCTCGAAGCGAATCTGCTCGATAAATGCATTGAAGGGCCTCAGCTCGGAAGTATAAGCCCGCGTTCTTCGTGCTGCCTCATCTCGAGCCCTCTCGCTCCATCGATTTACAACGCAAGAGTATCCCGAAACGAATCGGAGAGTAGTCTGGGGCTCCGCGCAAGGTGCATCCCGGCTTCGATGGAAGACGGCCGGGATGGCTCTTCCCGATCGACGGAACCATCCCACAAAATCATGCGTATAGCTCCCTATGGCATGCGCGGGTACATTAAGCTGGAGCATGATGGGGCTGGCAGCCCCGCCCAAACCTCCACGGCGCCTACTCCAGCCCAGCGAGGCGGGCGCCTCCCAACGCGGCGGGCCGCCCAAGGGTAATCCCGCTGCCGCCGATTTGGCGCCCAGGGCTCGCGCGGCGCGCGAGGAGGTAAGACCGCTGGAGATCGACTGGTCCCAGGTTGTCCGCCGCTGCATGGACGGGGATTCCGGCGCATGGGCCGAGCTGGTCCGCACGCACCACCGCCGTGTCTACGGCCTCTGCTACCGCTTTACCAACAATGCCGCCGATGCCGAGGATCTAACCCAGGACGTCTTCCTGAAGATTTATTCCAATCTAGCCAGCTTCGATTTTGGCCGCGGCAGCCTCCAGGTCTGGATCACCACCATGACCCGCAATCTGCTGGTCGACAACTTCCGTCGCACACGCAATCTGCGCGCCACCGGTTCCCTCGACGAGGGCTGGGATGTAACCGACGAATTGCGGCCCATCGACCGGCTGACCTCCGAGGGTCCGTCGCCGCATGAATCCGCTGCGCAGAAGGAACTTGCCAAGATGGTGCAAAACGCGCTGGCCCGCGTCAGCGTGGAGCTCAGAGAAGCCGTCATTCTTAGAGATTTGCAGGACCTGGACTACAAGGAAATCGCCCAGGTTCTGGGCATACCCGAGGGTACTGTGAAGTCCCGCATCAGCAGGGGCCGCGCGGAACTGGCGCGCCTCCTGGAACGTACTAAACGAGAGGTGATGTAATCATGGCTGGCAGCACACACATTCCGAATTCCCCCGCCTGCGGGCAGTGGGAAACGCTTCTGGCCGACGCCCTGGATGGACTGCTGCGACCCGAGGATGAAAAGACCTTCACCGGGCACATGGCAACCTGTGCCGCCTGCACCGCCTTGTTCGAGGAATCCCGGCGCGGCCGTGAGTGGCTCGAGTTTCTTGCCACCGAGCCTGAAGTCCCGGAAGGGCTTTTAGATAAAATTCTGGCCGCAACAGGCCCCGGACAAGTGGCTGGCTACGGCTTGGTCACCGGCAGCAGCGACGTTCTGCCCATCCCGCAACCATGGCAACGCCCCGGCTTCATGGCGCGTGTCCGCCGCTTCGCTGAGCCCCGGCTGATGATGACAGCCGCCATGGCCTTCTTCTCCATCGCATTGACCCTCAACCTCACCGGCGTTCGCCTCTCCGATCTGCGCATTGCCAATCTTCGTCCCACCGCCATCCGTTCTTTCATGGAGCGGCGGCTGACCATGGCCTCCACGCCGATCATTCGCTACTACGATCACCTCCGCCTGGTGTACGAAGTCCAGTCGCGTATGCGCGAGCTGCGCCGCTCCACCCAGGGCGAAGGAAGCCAGGGCGAGGGCAATCAGAACCAGCAACAAAGTAACCCCCAACCCGCTGCACCCGGAGAATCCAAACAGAATCCCCCGCACAAGGATGGAGGTTCCCGCGTCGATCCTCCGCAACAATCCGGAGTACCCGCGATCGAAGATGATCCCGACTACCTGGAAACCTCTCTCACATTCATGAACGAATTCACGCAGTCCAGGCAAGATCAAACTGCGCTTGCAGCATTGGAACCCGGCATCCACTTCAACGGCAGCTCTGCTTTCGCTCTAGGCGGCTCCGCAAGAACAGCACGGGAAAGGAGCACAGTATGGACTGCGTAAATCACAAGGATGTCGCTGCAACGGCGTATTGCCAGAATTGCGGCAAAGCGCTCTGCGCCAACTGCGTTCGCAATGCACCCGGAGGGCAGGTTCTCTGCGAACCCTGCTCCGTATCGTGGCAAAGCTATCAGCAGCCGTTTATCCCGCCTCCCGTGGGCGCGCCCAACCCGGTCGCCGCCGCAGTCCTGGGTATCATTCCCGGAGTAGGCGCGATGTACAACGGCCAGTTCTTCAAAGGCCTGATCCACGTCGTCATCTTCGCAGTGCTCATCAGCATTACGGATCACTACGGCATCTTCGGCATCTTCATCGCCGCATGGGTTCTCTACCAATCCTTTGAGGCCTACCACACCGCAGTCGCGCGGCGCGATGGTCAGCCGCTCCCCGATCCGCTTGGCCTGAACGAAGTGGGCAACTGGCTCAACCTCGGCACTCGCACGCATTATCCGGGGCAACCTCCCATGGGAACGCCGCCTCCGGGTGCGCCTCCGGCCGGCACGGCGCCCGGCGCTTATCAGGCGCCCTACGCCGGATCCTACTCAGCGCCCTACACACCGCCCGCAGCGGGAGCCTATCAGCCACCCTCCTATACGCCGGTCTCGGGATTTGCGAACCCCGGATTTACCGATCCCGGTGCGCCTCCCATTCCGCCGCCCATCCCGCCCGTGCCGCCAGTGCCACCCATAGGCTGGCGCCGCAAGGAACCCATCGGCGCACTGATCCTCATCGGCTTCGGGCTGATTCTTCTGCTCAACCAGATGGGCTATCTGGCCGAACGGTTCGTCCACTTCCTGTGGCCGCTGATCTTTATCGCGCTCGGCGCGTGGCTCATCGTTCGTCGTGTCAGTGACACCAAAGGGGGCCCTCAATGAACCGCTACATCCTGATTCGCCGCCTGACCGGCCCGTCCATTCTGCTTCTCTTGGGAGTCGTCGCTCTGCTTCACCAGGCAGACCTGGTCAGCTGGAACATCTTCTTTCCGCTCTTCCTGATCCTCATCGGTGTGCTCAAGCTGGCGCAGAGAGCCGCTTTAGCCGCCGCAGGCGATGAACCGATGTATCCCGGTAGCCCGTACCCCTACGGCGCTGGAGTTGCACCTTCCCCCACTACCCAGCCGCCGGCACAAGCCGGAACCTCGATCGTGCCCGCCCCACCGCAGGACTTTGGTCCAGGCTCGGGAGGACGGTCATGAGCAGCCAGCCCCCCTACACCCCGCCCGGCGGCGGCATTCCGCCGTACGATCCGCGCACACAATACCGCGCCTACCGCGAACAGCAAAAGGCCGCATGGCGCGCCCAGCGCGAAGCCTGGAAAGCCCAACGCCACGCGTGGAAGGCCGGTTATGGCAGTGCCTACGGCCCCCACGTTCCGTCGGTTGTCGGCCCTATCATCCTCGTCGGCATCGGCATTGTGGGCCTTCTGATTTATAGCGGTCGCATTGCGCCATCCAATTTCTGGTCGTGGTATGGCCATTGGTGGCCGCTTCTTCTCATCGCCGCCGGACTTGCACTTCTAGGCGAGTGGGCGCTCGACCTGCGCCGCACCACACCTGTGCGCCGTGGCGGCGGATTTGTCGGCATCCTCATCCTGCTTGCGCTGGTGGGCTGTGCTGCCTCGGGTTGGAACGGCTGGTGGGGCCCGATGCGCGCCCAGTGGGGCGACCACGATGATGGCAATTTCTTCAACCTCTTCGGCCTGCCCGAGCGCGACCAGGATCAGCAGCTTCTCAACGTGCAGGTCCCGTCCAGCGCTATCGTGCAAATCGAGAATCCCCGTGGCGATGTGAGCGTCACCGCAGGCGACAACTCGACTGTCGAAGTGCAGGCCCACGAAGTCGCGTTCGCCAACTCCGATACCGACGCCAAACGCATCTTTGACGCCGAGCAAGCCCACGTCACGGTCAGCGGCAACACGGTTCTCGTGAAATCCGACAGCAACAACAGCGGCCGTCTCAATCTTTCCGTCACCGTTCCCAAAGGCGCACAAGTCACGGTCAACTCCGGCCACGGCGACGTGACGGCAGCTGGCCTCGGCGCAGGCGCAAACATCACCTCCAGTCATGGCGACGTGCATCTCAGCACCATTCAAGGCTCGGTGCAGGTGCATTTCTCCAATGACCGCGGCGATTTCTCCGCCCACGAAATCGGAGGCGACCTCACGGCCGACGGCAACTGCAACGACCTCACCTTCTCCCAAATCAAGGGCAAGGTCACACTCAACGGCGAAATCTTCGGCGACGTCCATCTCGAAAATATCGGCGGCCCGGTGCATCTGCACACATCCGTTACCGAGCTGCAACTGGCCACGCTGCCCGGCGACATGACTCTTAACTCCGACGACCTGCGCGTCACCGAAGCACGGGGTGACGTCCGCGTCACCACGCACGCCAAGGACGTCGACCTCAGTCAGATCTACGGCGACTCCTACGTCGACGACAGCCGCGGCCAGATCTCCGTCGAACCGGCAGGCAACTACAGCATTCAGGCCAAGAGCGGCAAAGGCGACGTCGAAGTGACGCTACCTCCGGAAGCCTCCGCGAACATCGAAGGCCACACCCACAACGGCGACATCGTCTCCGATTATCCGCTGCTCATCAACGGCGACGAAAGCAAGAGCGTCAGCGGCCGCATCGGTTCCGGCCAAGCCAAAATCAATCTCATCGCCGACGTCGGCGATCTGCGCATCAAGAAAGGCTCAGGCTTCACGCCGGCGCCGCCGAGTCCTCCCGGTGCCCCGCCATCTGCCAACGCGCCTCACCTGAAAGCACCGAAGGCGCCGCCGGAAGAGCCCGTCACGCAGTAACCTTTGCATCAGCCGCAATCACAACAGAAAAGGCGTGGGGTTTTCGGCTCCGCGCCCTTTCACTTATCCGCTTTCCAGATAGCCAACGACTCGCCGTAGGCGAGCGACCCAGAACGAAGGAGAGGGGTCCGTGAGTTCCGCACGCTCCTCAAATTGCTGGCATTTTCTTCGGCGTCTTGATTTCTCTCAATTTCGAGTAGAGAATCTTCGCGTCATCCAGATACTTTTCGGCCTTTTCCGGTTTGCGTCGAGACGTCTCGGCCCAAGGATCGCGGCTATTCTCTTTGGCAAGAAAGGCCGCAGTGGCGGCAAGCTCAAGCGAGATGGGGTTCGCCTTGGAGGCCAGGGTAAGAATCTCTCTCCGCGCTGGGTTGACCCTCGCAGATCCGGCGGTCGAACTCGCTCGGAAAACCGAATATGCCCCGCCCCAGTTGGCTGTATGCTCCTCCTCTGACATCAAATCCCAAAAGTACGCACCTGCGATTCCATCCGCCAGTTCCTCACTGTATGGGCCGTAGTGACGGTATTCAAAGGGGAAACCCGCTCCTAGCCCTGTTATTTCTAGAAGATAGGCCATTTTTTGAAGTCTAGTCTTGCCGACAACTTTTCCCCCCGCGTGGCGGACAATGTCAGCTGCTTTCTCAGCTCTAAGTCGGTCAGTCAAAGCCGGCATTTTTTCGCCTCCTCATCGAGGATATCCTCGATTCTTTGTTTCGCTTTTTGTTCGCCTTCTTCCAGGTATACACGAAGAAACTTGAACGGAGCAATTGCATTTACGACTTGAGATATCGAAGCAACATCCACCGGCAGGTCGTCACCCGAACTGGGAAGAATCATGATCTGGTTCAGAGGCCCTTTCGATTCTTCGATTCGCTTGTAAATAGATCGCTCCCCCTTATCGAGTAGTACTCTCGGAAAATCGCGGTTCACTTCCTCAGTAAATTCCAGCAGTCGTTTTTCAGTCGAGTCGCAGGCTCGGTCAAGCGCATCCATTTTCTTCATTTTTACTCTTGTCGATTTTCCGGCTTCCATGGCCGCGTTGCTCCTCTTGGCGGCCTTGGGCTTTCCAACTTTCCCGAACTTTGCCCTTAACTTCTGGCTCAGAACTTCGCGAACGTCTATGCACTTGAATAGCCTTCGATTCCGAAGACGGGATGAGAAATCTGCGATTACCGAGTCGGTCGAAAGCGACATCATAACGAGGCCACCAGCAATCACCGCGTCGTCTAGGGCGAGAGTCCGCTTCAAATCATCCGGATGTGATGCGAACTGGAGAATTGGGTGGTTCTCCCCGAGCCCTGTCTTCGCGCCGTCACCATTCATTGAAAGGTCGATGACCCTTGTCAGCAATTCTGTGAAGAGCTTCTCCGCTCCCCGTGTGGCCTTGTGGAAGTAGACGGTCGCATAAAGCTGAAACAGGCCTAACAAATAGGTCTCTGCTGCATGAATCGCTTTCGCTCCGAGCACGAACGTTTCGATCTCGCCTGCTTGCTCTTCATCAGATCCGACGGAGACTCTTCCAACCTCCAGATTTGAAAGAAGCCAATCAAAATCGATCACGCCATGATAGGTGCCGGTCATCAGTCGGTCTCGCTGCATGTAGTCCAGTCGATCAGCGTCGAATTGGCTGGAGACGACCGCGCCATAAATTCTCGCTGAACTCGGGTTGGCAATTACGTCCGCCACGTCCGATGCGAATCCACTTCCCAGCGTCTTCAACGCCTCGCTCAACTCCCCATCCCGGACAAGTGCTTCGGTCACCTTCTCATGCTTCGCCAATGATAGGTTTAGCCTTCTTCCGACATCTTCAAATGCATGGCTGTACGGGCCGTGACCCAAATCGTGAACTAGGGCTGCTGTCAGTGCAATTTGCGATTGAGTCGTGTCCCAATCGCTAGTGCGCTCTAGATGCCTCTCAACGACCTCCATGAGTTTTCGCGCCGTATTAAAGACGCCCAAACTATGTGCGAATCTGCTATGTGTTGCTCCCGGATACACCATTTCCGAAAAACCCAATTGCTTGATCCGACGAAGCCTTTGGAAGTGACTCGTTTGAATTACGCGCCATATGGCATCGTGGAAATGGTCAGCTGGGAACTCGATGAGGTTGTGAAGCGGATCGCGGATTCGCTGACGCTTGTAGCTCATGTCGACGGCCGAATCCTCCCCGCATTAATCGTCATGAATCTAGAGAATAAGCGGAGAATTCTGCATTTAGTACGCGGTTATAGCACACCGCATCATCTTCTGCACTTTTTAAATGGACGAAAAACGAAAGCGCATCCGAAGATTTACCTGCCGACTAGCTCCTGGTCCGATGTACGCACAGATTTCGGCTCTAAATTGCCCGCCGCCTTCTCGTCCCGCAGCGCTTTGAATGCCCGCCACACAAACGACCCCATATACCATCCATCGATAAACTTGAACGGCGTCTCGCCCGTCGTATAGTGGCCGCACGGCAGCACGCGCAATTCGAAATTCAGCCCGATCCGCTTGAACGCCTCCACCACCTTCAGCGAATACTCCTTGGGAAACGTCAGATCGTAATTCGCATACACCAGCAGCACGCTCTTGTCGGCACCGGCAACTTCGGGCCGCATGATCTTGTCGTAAAAACTCACCGGGCTCACCGCAGCCCACAACGCCCGTACGCGATCCTGCGTCAAGCCCGCATCGGCCAGCGCCTGTTTCACATGCCGCGTGCTCTGCCCCGCCCACACCACATCGCCAAACGCCGTCGACGCGTGATTGAACGCATTCACGCGGATCCGTTTGTCGTGCGCGCTCGCCAAAAACGCGTAGCATGAGCCCAGGCTCGTCCCCAGCACGCCGAAGTGTTCGTACCCCTGCTCCTCCAGCCAATCAATGCAGCAGCGAATATCCACCACCGCCTGCCGAGTGGTCGGAATTGGGAACAGGGAATAGAAGGCGCGGGCAGTGTGAATCAACACTCCGCGCCTCTTCTATTTTCCCGGCCCCCCGCGCGCGATTGTAGACCGTCAAGGTATGCCGGAAGTTTTATGACGAATCACGCTGGCAGCATTTCTACCAAACAAAAGGAACGAGCCGGTAATGGGTGCGAAGACAATATTCTTGGTAACCCGGCAATTCCTGTCGCAAAACCTTTTCCTCGTTCAGCAGCCGAATGACGTAAAACGGAAGGATCAACCCAAACGCTGGCAAGGCGACGTAAGATCCCAGCGCCAGCGGAGTGAACATCCATAAAATCACGCTGCCGGAATACATTGGATGACGAACCCAGCGATAGGGTCCGTTCGAAATAACTGTCTGGCCCTCTTCCACACGAATGATGCGCGCGGCAAAGCGGTTGACTTGGGTTACCCAAAACACGAGCAAGAAAGCAGCCACAATCATCGCCAGAGAAACCAGCGAGAGCCACGTCGGCACTCCGCCGAACAGGTGGCGGGACCACCCCCATCGGTAATCGAAACCGGGAAGCAGAAAGGCGGAGACAAAGCCTGGCATACCCCACCGGATAAGCAGCTTTTGCGCGCCGACCGTCTCCTTTCTCCATCCTGCGTTCCACAACCCGCGGATCGTGCTTGAGGAAATAGAGATAAACGAAACTCGTAGGAACGAAGTAGACCCCTAAAAGGGCCCACCCTTGCCAGAACGTCAGAGTTCCTGCGGGAACAAAAAGAATTGCCGCACCCACGATCAGGATGATGGAAAATCGGATCGTCAGTCTCAATGCGAGCTTCATCTTTCCACGAGAAGCCTCTGTCACCGAACCGATTCCCGCACCGGTTTCTGGATCAACGGATGCCTTTAGCATGGATTGCCTCCTTTCCTTCCACCGCAATTCGCCAAGAAGCATAATCCTCTTCGCGCCTTGAAGCTGTGATTTGCCGGCAAAGCATCCCCCTTTTTCGCGAGTTTCTTGCACAAAACCAAAACTCGTCTTGCCCGCTCTACCCGTTTCCGTTGTATCCTCCACTCGCGGGGGACAATTTTCCCATGAGGCATTCGCCGATCAACGTCATCACCGTCGAACGCGAATACGGCTCAGGCGGCGGCGAGTTTGCCCACCAGCTCGCGGTCCGCCTTGGCTGGAAGAGACTCGATTCCGAGCTGGTTTCCGCGGCGGCAAAATCTGCTGGCGTTTCCCCGGAGCTGGCTGCCAAATTCGACGAGCGCCTCGACCCCTGGTACTACCGCTACGGCAAGGCCTTCTGGCACGACTCGGCCTATCCCATGACGGGCATCGCCGACCACCAGGTTTTCGACTCGGAGCGCATGCTATCTCTGCTCAAAAAAGAAATTGAGCGCGCCGCCGAAGCAGGGAACTGCGTCCTCGTGGGCCGCGGATCGGCCTGTGCCCTGGCTTGTCATCCCGGCTGTTTCCACATATTCATCTACGCTACAGCCAAGAACAAACGCGAATGGTTTATCAATGCCTTTCCTAAGCAGGCACATCAGGCCGACCAGATGATCGCCGCCTTTGACAAGCGCCGCGCCGCCGTCATCCGCAAGTTCTATCAGCAGGAGTGGTGCGCGCGCGGCCTCTACCACATGCTTCTCAACTCTGCCATGGGCATCGATGCCATGATCGAAGCCGCATTGGGAGCGGCCGGATTAAAGGACTGCGGCGAAGAGACAGTAAGCCTCCAGATTGGCACCGTCGGCGAATGCACCTAAACTGAAATCCGCGCCACCCGCGGCCCAATGCGCGTGAAAATCTCCCAGGGAATCGTCCCCGCAACCTCGGCATGGTCGAACGCCGTGATCGTCTCGCCGCCCTGCGTTCCCAAAATTACCACTTCATCGCCGGCTTCCACGCCAGGAATCTCCGTCACGTCGAGCACCGCCTGGTCCATGCTGATCCGGCCCACCAGCGGAGCCCGCGTCCCGCGCACCAACAAGCTGAACCGATTGCCCAGCCGCCGATCAAGCCCATCCGCGTACCCAACTGCTAGCAACGCGAGCCGCATCGGTTCCGTCGCCACAAACGTCCCGTTGTATCCCACCACTGTGCCCGCCAAAACCGATCGCACTCCAACTACCCTTGTTTTCCAACTCAGCACCGGCTCCAATCGTCGATGCGCCTCCGCCAACGCCGCCGGTTCACCTGCCCAGAATCCTGGATCGAATTGCGGCGCCAGCCCATAAAGCGCCAAGCCAGGTCGAACCATCGCCTTCATTCCAAACTGCTCGGCGATTCCCCCAATCGCCGCCGTCTGTCCACTCAGCAGCGCAGCGGAGTTGCCCACATTGAGCCACTCGGCGTGCAGACCCGCTGCCCCCACTTGTTCCAAAGCGGAAGCCAGCCGTGTCAGTTGCTCCTGCGTAATCGCTCCGTCCGCCTCGTCTGCGGCGAAGAGGTGCGTCATCACTCCATCCAGCTTCAGAGGCGATCCGCTGCTGAAGCGTGCGAGCAACTGCGAGAGCCCGTCTAGATTCACACCCTGCCGGCTCATGCCCGTATCAATTTCAAGATGAACCGGAATCGAGCCAGCCGCGGCGCCTTGCGCACGCGCAGCATTCTCCAACTCATCCAGTTGCCACGGCTCCCATGCCACCGGGGTCAGCTTCTGGCACACCACGTCCGCGCCCTGACCTGGAAAGACGCCGCTGATCGCCAGTATCCGCACATCCGCGCAAAGCCCACGCGCCGCTACACCCTCTTCCACACTCGTCACGCCCAACCACTGCGCCCCTGCGCGTACCGCAGCTGGAGCGCACAATTCGAGCGAGTGCCCATAGGCATTGGCCTTCACGATCGCCAGCAATTCCGCGTGCGGCGCGGCCACGCTGGCGAGAAAGCGGAAATTGTCTTCAAAGGAACGGGTGCGAATTTCAACCCAACAGGGGCGACTTGGAATCTGACTGTCCACGCTTCAGTTTAGGGTACAGACCAGCGCCACGCTTCGACATCACGAGAATGCTAATCGGAGAATTGCGCCAGCTGTTCCAACGCCGGCTTCGGCGTCAGCAAACTCACCACGATCATCGCCGCCACCGACAAAAACAGGGCAGGGAAGATCGCGTCGCGCTCGGCCAGAATCGGAGGAAACATCGACTTCACTCCCGGCACATCCCAGGCCAGCGTCACCACAGTCCCCGCGCCAATCGCGGCCACCGCACCCCACGCTGTCACGCGCTTCGAATAGAAAGCCGCCAGCACCACCGGCGTCAGCGCAGCAGAATAAATTGTGTACGCCCACAGCATTTTTTCCAGAATGCTCTGCGCGTAGATCGCCTGGTACAGCGCCCAGCAACCGAGCAGCACCACCGCCAATCGCGAAACAATCATGACCCGCTTGTTCGAGGCGCCGGGCGCAACGTACCGCACAAACACATCGTTGATCAGGTTCGTCGATGGTGAAAACAGGTAGTTCGAAGCCGTCGAAATCACTTTGGCAAACACCGCACCCAGCAACAGTGCGCCCAGCAGCGCAGGCAATCCATGCCGTGCCGTGTAGGGAATAATTTCGTAAGGTTGCCGCGCCACCTCG
Source organism: uncultured Occallatibacter sp. (assembly GCA_964487345.1). GTDB lineage: Bacteria > Acidobacteriota > Terriglobia > Terriglobales > Acidobacteriaceae > Telmatobacter. The sequence goes on from CAZAQN010000009.1 coordinate 108,718, forward strand.
CCCGTCGGATACAACGCCGACCCGATCACCGCAATGGCCACGATCAGCGTCTCCAGCACAATGGTCCCCAGAATCCATCCCACCACCGAAAGCCGCGCATCCCTCTCCGTCTTCGCCGAAAAAAACTTCTGATACATCACCTGGTTGCCCAGCATCAGCAGCATCGTCGGCACCATAAACTCCATCGCGCGCACGAACGTCAGATTCCCCAGTACCTGAAAATGCGTCGCCGGCAACGCCGCGTGCAGTCCCGCCCACCCACCGGCCTTCAGGAAAAGATAGGGCGTAGCAATCACGCAGATCACCGTCACCAGCGACCCGATCGCCACATCCATATAAGCCACCGACGACATGCCCGCCAGCGCCGTCGTCACAATGACAAAAATCGCGATGAGGTAGGTGCCCAGCTCCGGCGTCACCATGTCGGGAAAAATCAGGTGCAGCACATTCCCGCCGCCTTTGAACTGGTAGCTCGTGATCCCCACATAGGCAAACAGAATCGCAAACGTCCCCAGCACCCGCGCCGTCTGGTTATAGCGCGCCTCCAGCAAATCGGGCAGCGTGAACTGCGCGAACTTCCGTGCCCGTGGCGCAATGAAATAGATGAGCAGCAACCCCAGCCATCCACCGCCAGCCTGCCACAGCGCGGCAAATCCGTTACGATACGCGTTCTCCGCCCCCGCAAACAGCGAGCCCGCGCCGATCCACGAAGTCAGCAGCGTCAGCACCAGCACAAATGCGGGCAGGGACCGGCCGGCCACCAGGTAGTCGGCCTTGGTCTTCACAAAAAACGACCGCGAAACCGCCACCGCGAGCAGCACCACCACAATGACGGCCAGCACAACGACATAGAGTTGCGACATCTGCGGCGTTCCTCGGCGTTACAGGATTGCGAGCAGTGTAACGGATGCGGCCGATTCGCGCGGCAGCCGCGTCGAGCGGTCCTGGCTCTCACCACCCGTTCCAACGCACACGATCGCAAGCGCGTTTGACCCCCTCTCGGGGTGTTGTTAAACTGGTAATGCGGGGTGGAGCAGCCCGGTAGCTCGTTGGGCTCATAACCCAAAGGTCGCTGGTTCAAATCCAGCCCCCGCAACCAAATACGGAATTGATCCCAAAATCTCATCCCAACGAAAACCGGGCGCCGCGGCGCCCGGTTTTGGGTTTTCTGGGGATCTTTAACTCTTGTGATCGGCGGATCCTTCTCCATCCCCGCTTCGTATTCGTCGAAGCGAGAGTAGAAGCCTGGGAGGTGCCGGTCGCAACGGGATGCTAACTGTTATTAGGCGAAAACCGTCTCGCCATGAACCGCGTACGAACTGTGCTCGGTTCCCCCGATGATGTTCTTCGCCTTGTCTACAGCCTCTGGCGTGCCGTGGACAACCAGCAGGAACTTGTCGGTTTTGAGCGCGACTTCATACTTGAGTACGCTGTCTTTCGGGATGCCGATACTTACCAGCCCCGCTCCAACCGCACTGACTCCTCCAACTACAGCAGCTCCTTCAAGCCCTGCCACGATCCAAGCCACCAGCGGACCGGCGACAAGAATTGGCCCCAGTCCCGGTATCGCGAATAATGCCGACCCAAACAGAAGGCCCCAGAACCCGCCCCAGAACGCACCCACCTTGCCCCAATACTTCATGCGGTCGCCGGCGTTGTAGTAGCCGACGACATGCTCGTCGGTGTGCGTATCTCTTGCGGCAATCGAGAGGCTCTTCATATCGACGCCGGCTTCCTGCAACTCCTTGACGGCGTGCTCCGCCTGCTCGTGCGTGTCATAGATAGCGACAACAGAGTTAGTGATGCTCATTGCTTTCTCCATTTCTGTGGGTTGATGAACATATCCGTGAGCGGCTGCTCATATGGATCAGGCGAAACGACCAATGCCGCCTCATTGCCAATCGGCGTGGCCCTGTGGTTGAGATGTAAGCTCATCGCAGGGACGATCGCGTATGCAGACCGAGTGTTGCACTCTGAAAGCTCTGCATCTGAGCAATTGGGCACAGAAGATTGCGTTCAGATTGTGCGGCCTTACTCACTGGCAGGGCACTCTCGCATGCCGCACGGACTTACCCAACTCCGGCTCTTCGTGGATTCCAGGTCTCAGCCGGATGTGCAATAGAGCACAGTTCTCGTTCTTGGGATCGGAAGAGAATGGGACTCCGCCCGCTTTCAAGATGCGGTGAGGAGTTCGTTATGCCTGAAGCCCATGCTTTTCCGTCCATCCCTAAAAGGATCCTGTTGCCCATTGATTTCAGTCCGTCCTCCCAGGCAGCTTTGGAAATGGCCGCCGATCTTGCGCAACACTTTCACGCCGAGCTTTACCTTCTGAACGTAATCCCGATGTTTCCCACCACGACAATTCCAGACATGGCTCCCGAGGCGGAATTCATGCAGGAGTCTCGAACACGCGCAGAAGCCCATCTGGCCAAGTGCCACGCGGCTCTCGCGTCCAGGGGAGTGAAATCCACCTCCAGCGTCGAAGTGGGCAATGACGTCCCCGGAAACATCATGGAGGTCGTCGATCGCGAGCATATCGACATGGTCGTGATTTCTACACACGGAATCTCCGGCTGGCATCCGCTGGTCTTCGGTTCGATTGCTGAAAAGGTCGTAAAGCTCGTGCAGTGCCCGCTTCTGCTTCTTCGCTCAGCCCAGCCCGATACGGGTGTAAAGATGACGCCGTCCCGGCGTTCCATGGAGTGGTGGTAGCGCAACACGGTGATAGGGGACGAATTGTGACTTCTGCTGGCGCTCTCCCACCCGCACCACCAAGTCAAGCCGCAAAACCGGTTCACGACGGCCCATCGGCAGGCCTCACCAGCGATGAAGCTCGTGCCCGTCTGGCCAAAGACGGCCCCAATGCAATGCCAGACACATCGGCACATCCGCTGCGCGATGCGCTGGCCAAATTCTGGGCGCCCGTTCCATGGCTGCTTGAAGCTTCAATTGTGCTCGAGCTTATGCTCCATAAGTTTTACGAGGCTGCGATCATCGCAGCCTTGCTGATCTTCAACGCGGCACTTTCTTATTTTCAGGAGGGTCGAGCTCAAGCCACTCTCGCCGCCTTGAAGTCGCGGCTCGCACTCAATGCCTCCGTCTTGCGCGATGGCGTCTGGAAAACTGTGCCCGCCGCGGAATTGGTATGCGGCGATCTGGTTAAGCTCTCGCTGGGTGGTGTGGTCGCTGCCGACGTGCATTTGACCGGGGGATCGGTGCAACTCGATCAGTCGATGCTCACCGGCGAGTCCCTGCCCATTGAAGCCGGCAACGGTTTTGACACATTTGCAGGGGCTCTCGTCCGGCGTGGCGAAGCCACAGCGGTGGTCACGGCAACTGGGGCACGCACCAAGTTCGGTCGCACAGCGGAGCTCGTCCGCACCGCGCACATCGTGAGCACACAGCAGAAAGCTGTCCTCAAAATCGTGCGCAATCTCGCAATCTTCAATAGCGTCGTAATAGTTGCCATGGGTATATATGCGTATGCCCATGCACTGCCCTGGAGCGAGATCGCGCCCTTGCTGCTCACGGCGGTCCTCGCGGCTATCCCCGTGGCATTGCCTGCAACATTCACCCTCGCCGCCGCTCTCGGAGCCCGCGCTTTGGCCAGGCAAGGTGTGCTTCCGACGCGACTCTCCGCGGTAGATGAAGCAGCCTCGTTCGACGTCTTGTGCTCGGACAAAACCGGAACCCTCACGCGGAACGAGCTTTCTGTTACCAGCGTTCGTCCCATGCGGGGGTTCGACGAGGCCCATGTGCTCGGATTGGCCGCTTTGGCGAGTTCAGACGGCGGCCAGGATCCCGTAGACGCAGCGATTCGTTCTGCGGCAACCCATAAGCCGGCCTCTGACTTGCCGAAGCTGACCGCGTTCGTACCATTCGACCCCGGAAAGAAGATCTCAGAGGCCACGGCGATCGATGGGAAGCTTGGCTCGCAGCGGATCATCAAAGGCGCGTTCACCGCAGTCATCGCCCTCGCTGCCCCGTCGCCCGCAGCCGCTGCGATTGTCGACGAACTTGAAAAGCAGGGCTTCAGGGTTCTTGCAGTCGCCTTGGGCTCGCAGGCTGCCGTCGAAGTCATCGGACTTATCGCTCTCAGCGATCCGCCGCGCGCCGACTCGATCTCACTGATCTCGGAACTGCAAACCCTCGGTGTACGAACAGTGATGGTGACGGGGGATGCTCCCGTTACGGCGGCAATTGTCGCCCATGCCGTCGGGTTGAACGGCGCAGTCTGTCCGCCGGGAAAACTTCCCGATCAAATCAAGCCGCAGGATTTCGCAGTCTTCGCAGGCATTCTTCCCGAAGGAAAATATGATCTCGTCAAAGCCTTCCAGAAGAGTGGGCACACAGTCGGGATGTGCGGAGATGGCGCCAATGACGCGCCGGCGCTCCGTCAGGCACAGATCGGCATTGCAGTATCGACCGCAACCGATGTGGCAAAATCGGCCGCCGGTGTGGTGTTGACTGACGCTGGGCTTGGCGGCATCGTGGCAGCCGTCAAAGAGGGCAGGATCACGTTCCAGCGCATCCTTACGTACACGCTGAACTCAGTCATGAAGAAGATCCTACAGGTTCTTCTATTGGCCGTTGGCCTTGTCATGACCGGCCATGCGGTCCTGACTCCCATGCTGATGGTCATCGTTATGATCACTGGCGACTTCCTCGCCATGTCCCTGACCACGGACAGGGTGAGACCGTCGAAGATGCCAAATTCTTGGCAAATTGGAAAGATTACAACCGCCGGCGTCATTCTCGGGGCCTGTTTCCTTGCCTTTTCCACCGCCATCCTGGCAGTGGGCAAATTCCAGTTGCATCTCGGCACCCAGGCACTCCAAACCCTTTCCGTGGTCGGCATCGTGTTTGGCAGCCAGGCCACAACTTACGTCATACGAGGGCGCGGCCAACTTTGGGGATTGCGGCCCAGTATTTGGCTCGTACTATCTTCGGTGGCCGACGTTCTCATCATCTCAGCACTCGCGGTTTGCGGAATCGCAATGACGGCCCTTCCCATTGCCATCGTAGCCAGTGAGTTCGCTGCGGCGATCGGATTCGGCTTGGTCCTGGATGTACTGAAGATTCCGGTGTTTGCCAAGCTCAAGATTGGATAGAGGCGGGGCAAAGCTCCGTGGAGTCACAGCCGCAACTGGCTGACAACGCCGACTCCATTGCATGGCGAGGCAGGTCGTTGCGGTCTCCGACTGCCCCACCGCGATTCAATAATCCGGTGAGACGCTCTATTATCAGTCCGTGGTGAAAGTCCGGTTTTGAAAGGGCACGGCTTCAGCCGTGCCGTAAATGGTTGATAAGGAAAGATGGGCTTTAGCCCCGGAGGGATGGTTTCCGGTCGTTTCGACTTTCACCACGGGCGACTATGCGCCATGGGGAAGCACGTTGGGAACGTCGATCCCAAGCGCCGTGGCCAGGTCGTGCTGATGTTCCTGCTCCTGCGAAATGATCTTGCGCAGCTGCTCGGCAAGCGCGTAATGGCCCAGCGTCTCAGCCTGCTTCACACGCGTCCGATAATTGCGAATGGTTTCGGTCTCGTTATCCAGATCGAAGCGAAGCATCTCTTCGGCCTTCTCCGAGAGCTTCACTTCCTTTGGCGTCGCCGTCGGCATTCCCCCGAGATAATCGATCTGGTCGGCGAGAATGAGTGCATGCTGCAACTCCTCGGCGGCATGCAGCTTCAGTTCGGCCGCGATCTGCATCCATTTGGCTCCCCGCAAAACATTGCTATAAACGATGTAGGCAATGATCGCCTGATACTCGCGAGCGAGATCTTCATTCAACGCCTTGATAAGATCCTGGACAGACTGATTGTTCTGCTTCTTGTCGTTCTGCTTGGGCATGATCCTCTTCCTTTCGATCGGGCGGTCTTGCGACGCCACTGCATTAGATGCAGAAAATTCCCGGATCGGTTTTTGGTCGCGAAACGTCTAGGCCCGCGGCGCCACCTGCCGAATTGCACGTCCCTAATTGGATTGTTAGCCTGCATTGTTAGCCTATAGAGGCGAGGGCCGATGAAGAAATCTGCAATTCTTCTCCTTCTTTGCGCTTTATCCCTCCAGGCCCAGAGCAACAGCGGTGAAATCAGGCTGAAAGTGACCGACCCTTCCGGCCTGGGCGTGAAGACGGCCATTCATGTCTCCAGTGAAGCGAATCAATATCGGGCAATCCTGCAAACAGACAACCAGGGCAATCTGGTTCTGCAGCGGCTCCCCTTCGGCCTCTATACGCTGGCAATCGAACAAACCGGCTTTGCTCCCGTCACCGAAACCGTCGCCCTCGCTTCCTCCATTCCCATCCGTCACGCCATTCAGCTCAAGTTAGCCACAGTCACGCAAGCCATCGCCGTCAATTCTGAAAACACACTAATCGATCCCGACCAGGCCGGCTCCGTCAGTCAAATCGGCTCCGATGTCATTCAACATCGCCTCAGTTCCATTCCAGGCCGTTCTTTGCAGGATCTCGTGAACTCGCAGCCCGGCTGGCTCTACGAAGGCAACGCCGTTCTACACCCGCGTGGCTCGGAGTACCAGACCCAGTTTGTCGTCGACGGCATTCCCCTCACCGACAACCGCTCCCCAAGCTTCGGCCCAGAGATCGAGGCAGACGACGTACAGTCCATGAGCATTTATACCGCCGGCATTCCCGCAGAGTACGGGCGCAAAATGGGCGGCGTCGTCGAACTCAACACGGTTCAAAATCAGCAAGCCGGTTTCCATGGCGATTTGATCGCCGCCGGTGGAAGCTTCGACACCGCCAGCGCCTTTACCGGTGGACAATACACCTGGGATAAAAACACCATGGGCGCAAGCGCCAGCGGAAGCCGCACCGGCCACTATCTCAATCCCGTTGTCCCGCAGAATTACTCCAACACCGGCACCCTCGGCGATTTCTCCCTCCGCTACGAGCGCGACATCACAGCCAGCGACCGCCTGGGACTCAACCTGCGCCACGCAATCTCCCGCTACGACCTTCCCAATGAGCAGGTTCAACAGGCAGCTGGCCAGCGCCAGACCGCGGACAACCTCGAGACGATGGGCTTCGCCTCCTACGAACACATCTTTTCTTCCCGCACCCTCGCCAACCTGCGCGGCATGGTTCGCGACAACGCAAACGACTTCAACTCAAATCCCCAGTCCACTCCAATCGGAGTCTTCCAGCACAACCGCTTTCGCGAAGGCTACGTCAAAGCAAGCCTCACCGCCGACCGGGGACGCAACGAATGGAAGTTCGGCGTCGAAACGGATAACACCTCCCTGCACGAAAACTTTAGCTACGTGATCACCGACCCGACGCAATTCGATGAGGGAACTCCAACCAACTTTGCCTTCGCGGGCCAACGCCCCGACCTCGAACAAGCCGCATTTGCGCAAGACCTTCTGCGGCTCAAAAACTGGACCATCAGCGCCGGCCTTCGCTGGGACCATTACCAGCTTCTGCTCAACAAACAGGCTGTTCAGCCGCGCTTCTCCATCTCCCGCTATCTCCCCTCTGCTGACCTGGTCCTGCACTTCTCGTACGATCGCGTCTTTCAAACGCCGTCCTCTGAGAACCTGCTGCTCTCCAGTTCCGCGCAAATCGAGTCTCTCGACCCGACCGTATTTCTTCGCCTCCCCGTTCAACCTTCACAAGGCGATTACTACGAAGGCGGACTGACCAAGGCATTCCACCGCAAAGTCAGATTGGACGTCAACTACTTCCGCCGCTTCGTCAACAACTACGCGGACGACGACCAAATCGACAACACCGCCATCAGCTTTCCCATCGCCCTTCGCAAAGCCATCGTCTACGGCGTGGAAGGCAAACTCGACGTCCCCGGCGGCAAGCGATTCTCCGGCTTCCTGAGCTACTCCTACGAAGTAGGCAATGCCTGGAACCCTGTCACCGGTGGACTTTTTCTGGGCGATGACGCGACCCAGGCCGAGCAGCAACTGACTGGGCATTTCCCCGATTCGCAGGACCAGCGCAACACCGTGCGTGGGCGCCTCCGTTACCAGGCAACGTCACGCGCATGGTTCGCAGGCGGCCTGCAATACGACACCGGCCTTCCCTTCGAATTCGATGGCGACCCTTCCACAGTGCTCGCCGAATACGGTCAGCAGGTTCTCAATCGCATCAATTTCGCACGCGGCCGCATCGACCCATCGTTCCAGCTCAATGCATCTGCCGGCGCGGACGTCTACCGCTCCGATCGCATGACCATGCGCTTCCAGGCCGACGGCCAGAACCTTACAAATATACTCGACGTCATCGACTTCGGCGGATTGTTCTCAGGCAACGCCATCGGCCCCAGCCGCAGCGCCATGCTGCGCTTGACAACCACGTTCTAAGTCACTTCCGCGCGCACACCCATCCGAGCGAAGTCGAAGGAGACCTGCAGTTGCTTTTCAGAAAGTGCCAATCCGCACGACCGAGGGTGCCCCATCCAAGCTCTGCTTGGGTGGGAAAGCACGAACCCAAAGCAACCTTTGTCATCTGAGCCACCCGAGTGAAGTCGAAGGACCTGCGGTTGCTTTTCAGAAAGTGCCAATCCGCACGACCGAGGGTGCCCCATCCTAGCTTTGCTAGGGTGGGAAAGCACGAACCCAAACCAACCCTTTGTCATCTGAGCGACCCGAGCGAAGTCGAAGGACCTGCGGCGGTTGCTTTTCAGAAAGTGCCAATCCGCACGACCGAGGGTGCCCCATCCTAGC
>CAZAQN010000010.1:0-115011 GCA_964487345.1 uncultured Occallatibacter sp.
GAACCAACGGCGTTCCGGGCAGCGGCCTGAGCGGTAATAACCTGAACTTCGCGCCCCGTTTTGGTTTTGCCTACCGGGTGACGAACAAGACCGTCTTCCACGCGGGCTATGGCATCTATTACTCGGCGCCAAACGTCACCAATTCGAGCGGATTGTCGGCCAATGTTCCAATCGACAATTACTGGGCGTTCAATAACTCGTCCACTTACGGAGCAGACACGACCGGCACGCCTTTCAATTTTGCCGCGAATGGATATGCCCACACGGTTGTTACTTCCGGCAGTGCATTGCGGCCTAACACGCCGGCTTTTTCCCAAGACCCAAATGCGAAGACGCCCTACAGCGAGCAGTGGCATGCGTCCTTCGAACAGCAGATTCCGTTCTCGACCGTGCTTAAGTTTGCTTATGTTGGGACCAAGGGAGTTCACTTGGACCATCTGAGGGACATTAATGCCGGTCAATTGGGAGTCGGGGGGGCAACCACCGTATCCGCCGTCCGCCCCTATCCGTTCTTCGCCCAGATCAGCGACCTTGAGACCCACCAAATCTCCAACTACAACGCACTCCAGGTTACGGCCGAGCGCCGCGCACATGGTGTGGGCTTCCTCGCCTCATACACCTACAGTCACGCTCTCGACGAAAGCACCGGCAGCCCAGGTAGCGTCACCAACCCTTACGATATTGGTTATGACTACGGCAATTCAGACGAGAATATTCCGAATCGCTTTGTCGCCAGCGCAACCTATGAACTTCCGTTCCAAGGTTCCGGCATACTCAAGCCGGTTGTGCGGGGATGGCAATTGAATACCATTCTCCAGTACTACGACGGCTTTCCGTTCTCTGTCTCCTCCTCGAGCGGAGTCGGCGACGGTCTTACGCCCAGGGCGCGACTCGTTGCCGGAGACGGCAACGGGTCATTGCCGAGCGGCCAGCGCAGACTTGCGGAATGGTTTAATACCGCGGCCTTCGCGAATGCTACCGCGGGGACCTGGGGAGACTCGGGACGCAATATCCTTCAAGGTCCGGGCACGAAGAACGTTGATTTTTCGATCTTCAAGAATACCCACTTGACTGAAGCGAAGGTTCTGCAATTGCGTGCGGAGTTCTTCAATCTGCTCAACACGCCGCAGTTCAACAATCCGGGAGCTACTTTTGGCGCGGGCACCTTCGGAAAGGTCTCTTCGGCGGGTAGCGAACCTGTGTTCCAGCGGCTTGAGCGCCAGATTCAGTTAGCCGCGAAGATCAACTTCTAACCTTCTCTGGCGGCGTTCGCGGCATCAGGCGCCGCCAGACACTTCCCAAAAAACAGTGCGCCCCCGCACATCCTTTGTCCGCACATTCCCACGGGAGGTCGTGACCAATGGAAATCACCACGCGCAGTCTCTGGACACTTGTCCACGGCATGGGCTTCGGCGCACTCTATCTGCTGGCTTGCTCAGGCGCTATCGTTCTGCTGTATCTACGCTTTTCGACGGAAGCTCAAACGAATGTTCCGCCTCGAAGAGATCGCTTTCTCGGCGCCTACCTAACCGCCATGGCCGCGCTGGCATGGCTCACCGTTCTCTCCGGGACGTACATCATCTATCCGTGGTATCGAGCCCCTGCTTCGGTTGGCGCCGCGCAGCTTGCCGGCTTCCCACGCGCGCTTCTTCTGTCAAATCCGGCGACAAGGGCGTGGCACTCGATCGGAATGGAGTGGAAGGAGCACGTCGCGTGGCTCGTGCCCATCGCAATCACCATGGCTGCGGTGATCGTGATCAAGTACGGCCGAGATCTGAGGTTTCATCCGCAGCTTCGCTCCGCGCTTCAAGTGTTCCTTGTGACTTCGCTTGTGGCCGCAGGCATCGCCGGCTTTTTTGGCGCGATGCTGAACAAGAACGCGCCTGTCGAGGGCGGCCAAACGGTTTACCTGGTTCAAGGAGAGAAGCCATGAGCTTGCAAACTGCTATTGCCCAGGAAGACACCGCGGCCATTCCCAACTCGACAATCATTCCCAACGGTTCCGGAGCGGCCGCCATTCTTTCAGCCGGTATTGGTTCGTTCGCGGTTGCGTTGTTTTCGATTCTCGCGGACAAGTCCGTCTATGTGAAGAATCTGTCGGTCTTCTATAAGCCAACCGGACCTCTGTCTGGCGTAACCACAGCAGCCATTCTTCTCTGGCTCGCTGCGTGGGCGACTCTTGAATGGCGTTGGCGAAAGCAGACCGTTGCTCTCGCACGGATCAACATCATTGCTTTTGCCCTTCTCAGTCTCAGTCTATTGCTGACATTCCCGCCCGCGACGGACTTGTTCTAAGCAGGTGCGCAATAATCACGACGACTGCGTTGGCAATGTACATTGTTCCTTTGAAGGATAATGATGCCCTTCTGAAAGAAGTAGTGCCGACGAGGATGAATATAATTGGCTTCGCTAAAATCCTCTTTTTAGTTATCGCCGCACAAAGGGTACTTGCGTAGCCGGTGAGCCCCCTTGACGCCGCAGAGAGCGGACCTGCGTCTTTCAATAGTCAGGCAAGCCGCCGGGAGCGGACGCACTCCATAGATTCTGGATTCGTTGAGAGCGTTGGAGACCTGTCAGAGACAGCTGCATTCTTCCCCGGCGCGGGCGGTTCATTCGGCCAGGATTCAGCTTTGAGCGAGTTACTTCTTTAAAGCTGCCAGAATCGTTTTCTGATTTGCAAGGATCTCTTTCTGATTCGCGAGAATCTCGCGGAGTGAGCCTTGGTTCTTCTTGATGACTGCCTGGTTGGCAAGGATCGACTTCTGGTTTTTCAGAATGGACGCCTGATGGCTGAGGATCTTTTTCTGATTCGCGACAACTTGCTGGTCTGACATAAGTCTTACCTCTTCCTTCACTCTATTAGTCACCAATGAACGGCGCTTCCGTCAAGTAGTCCAATCATACCGCTATCCTAATTGTGCGTGGCTTCGTCGTTCGGCACTTGGCCGCTAACGGGGCAGAGCGATTTGCGCCGTCGCCATCTCGGTGACTTCGGAGTAACCGTGCTCAACAATCTCGCTCGCTCGTGCGCGATAGATATCCGGATCCCGTGGCGCCCAGGTGCCCAGGCCGTCCACGTAGCGATTGCACATACAGAACATCGCGGCGATGAGCACCGTGTCGTGAATCTCGAGATCCGTCGCGCCTTCTCGCCGGGCTGCGGCCACGTCACCTTCCGTCACCAGCTTTCCATCCTGTTGAACTTTACCTGCGATGTTCAGCAGGGCTTTGAGCTTGGGAGAAATCTCCGCGTTGATCCAATCTGTCTTTACCTTTTGCACCAGTGCTTCATCGTGATTCAACTGTGCTGCCGCAACCGCGCCATGGATCGTTTGGCAGAAGTAGCAGTCGTTGCGCCACGAAACGTGCGTGGCGATTAGCTCCCGCTCGCCCCGTGAGAGTGTGCTCTCGCCTCGTAGCAGGATGTTCACCAGTTCATTCAGGGGCGCAGCGGTTTCCGGTCGAAAGGTCATCGTTCCGACGATCCCTGGAAATTCGCGGCCGAGTTGCGGGGCAATGGGCAGCTCAATGTAGGCCATGTTGAAAGCTATTCCTCATTCTTTTACGAGAGACTCGTCGGACAAGGCGCGACTTCGCCCATGTTCCGCACTCGGAAGGTACTCGACGAACGGTGCAGGACACATCATTCGAAAGATGGAGAGAAATTCCCATCTCGCGATAGATGCGCGCTCCATCGCAATCCAGGATAATCCCGATACTCGTCCGGACTTCCCCTGGACGGAGGTTCAGCTTCCCCATGAGTTTGACACGCGGGCCGGAAAGCTCCGCTTTGTGCGCGGCTGAAAACGATATCAGCTATCAGGGCTGGCGTGTGGCCGCGGTCTGTCACATTGGGGTCCTGACGGGCTTCGCGACAGTTTTCATCTATAGCTTCAGCTTCATGGTGAAGCCGCTACAGCACGAATTCGGGTGGAACAACGAACAGATCGCGCGCGCATTCAGTCTCGCAGCCATCTCGGTAGCCATCTGCTCTCCATTCATGGGCAGGCTCTTCGACCGCATCGAGCCCCGGAAGCTTGTTGCCGCAATGATGGTGGCTCTGGGCTTGGGACTTGCTTCTCTCGCATATCTCACTCCGCATTTGGCGCAGCTTTACGCGAGTGCGGTTTTCATTGGAATCGCCGGCACAGGGACCTGTCAACTCGGCTATGCACGAATTGTCACAGGATGGTTTGAGCGTCGGCTCGGAGCGGGCCTTTCGATCGTGGTGGCGGGATCGGGCGTGGGCTCGCTGCTGATTCCGCCGCTGGTGCAGTATCTGATTCCGGCAATTGGATGGCGACATACCTATCTGGTGCTCGCCGCCTTCCCGCTGCTTGTGGGGGCACCGCTCACATTCTTGTTCGCTCGTGCGCCAAAGAGTGCAACTGACCTCGCAAAAGCGAACCCGACGCAATCGGGCGACACGAGCGGAATCGCTTGGCCTCAGGCGCTCGCATCCATCAGCTTCTGGCTGCTGGCGCTCGGCGTGTGCGCCTTATCCCTAAGTGAGAATGGGGCGCTCGCGCATCTCGCACCGATGTTGAGCGAACATGGATTGACCCCGCGCGATGTTGCTTTCACCGCGTCGCTGTTGGGCGTTTCCAGTGTGGTTGGCCGGTTTATTCTGGGCTGGCTGCTCGATTACCTGCAAGGCTCCTACATCGCCGTTGCCTCGTTGCTTGCTGCCGGTGCAGGCATGCTGCTCCTGTCCCACGCATCCACATTCTCGGCTGCCGCGCCGGCCGCATTCATCGCAGGACTTGGCGCTGGGTGCGAACTTGACCTGATTCCATACATGCTGCGCCGCTACTTCGGCCTGCGATCCTTCTCGACACTCTATGGGCTTGTCTATACCTTCTTCGCCGTTGCCGGCGCCGTTGCGCCGCTGATCGTTGGTCACATCTACGACGCCACGGGTTCGTACACCGGCATTCTCAACATCTTCTGCGCGGCTACCTTGATAGGCGCGCTCGCAATGTTCGCGCTGCCGGTTTATCGCTATGTCGCGCGAGCAACTGTGCCTGAAGAGCTGGCGACAGAGGCCGGTTCAGATTCTCTCCTGACTCAAGCGAAAGGAGTCGCACTTGAAAACAATTGAGCAAGCTCCCACCTGGCTTCCGGATGTGGAGGCAAATCCGCAGCCAAGTCCTTACGCCGACCTCATCCGAGCGGCCAAGTCAACAAGCCGCGAGCATTGGCAGATCTGGCATCTCTTCGCATTCCGGCCGGAAGTTACGTCGCATCTCGCGAGTTTCACTGAGGGCGTGATGCGCAGTCCCGCACCCATTAGCGGCGGTTTACGCGAATTGATTGCCGCTTACACTTCGTGGACAAATCGGTGTGAATTCTGCTGGCGTTCGCACGCCGCGGTAGCCGCCGAAATGCTAGGGAGCGAGAAATTGGTGCGCGACGTTCTCGACGACCTGGAATCTTCAACGCTGCCGGAGCCTGAAAAAGCGCTAATGCGATTCGCCGCGAAGATGACGCGCGAATTGCCGGAGATGCGCGAGAAAGACATCGCCGAGCTGCACCAGATCGGCTGGAGCGACGAAGCAATCTACTACACAATCATGGTCGTCGCACTCTTTAACTTCTACAACCGATGGGTGACTACCTCCGGCGTTCATCCGGTGTCGGACGAGGTGCATTGCATGCATGGCAAACGGCTGGCGCTTAGCGGCTACGAGCCGAAAAACCGGTTGGCAGGTATCAATGCGTCCGGCACGGGCGTCTAGAGCTGTCTCGGCGCCGGAAATTCTCGATCAAAAAAACTGATGGCTGACAAGAAAAGCTGCGGGCTATTCCGAAGACGAATTTCGAACCCATTCTGTGAGAGCCGAATATGACCAGAAAGCTGCTGTACGCTGTGTCTCTGTTTCTTCTAAGCGTTGCTGTTGTTTCCGCGCAGCAACTAGCGACTCTAAACGTTACCGTTACCGATCCTTCCGGCAGCGTTGTGCATGGAGCAAATGTCTCCGTCAGCAACCCTGACCTTGGGATCGCGCGCAGCCAGGTGACTGACCGCGCAGGCCTGGCGGTGCTCACGTCACTCACGGCGGGCGACTATCGCCTCACTGTAAACAGGGAAGGTTTCAGCGCGTGGGATCGACAGCTCACGCTTACAGTGGGCCAGACTGCCTCGGTGCCGGTTCGCCTTGGCATCGCTTCGGTGCAACAGAGCGTAACCGTCTCCAGCACATTTGGTGCGGGTATCGACGCAGATAAGACCGAATCGAGCCAGGTGATTCCTCCGAGTCAGATCTCAGATCTTCCCATTGCCGGGAGAGATTTCATCGATCTTGTGCTGCTCACGCCCACTGCCAACGTGGGCCGCAGCACCGCCACCGGAGCGCAGTCGCCGTTTCAGGAGACTGTACTCCAGCTCAGCTTCGGTGGGTTGCGGGAAACACACAGCTCCGCCTTCGGGCTGGATGGCGCCGATTATTCGGTGAGTTTATCGGGCGTACAGCATGTCAGTCCGTCTCTCGACTGGGTCGAAGAATTTCGCGTTGTGGATGGGCCCTATGCCGCGGACAACGGACGCAATCTCGGTTCCGTGGTCAACACAATCACCAAGTCCGGAACCAACAGCCTGCACGGATCCGCATATGAGTATTTCCGCAACGACGCGCTCGACGCCGACAATGCCCTCTCCGCGCCGGGGCTGCATACTTTGCGGGCCAACCAATTCGGCGCCGAGGCCGGCGGTCCCATCCGCCGGTCGAAGACCTTCTACTTCACTGGATATGAAGGCCAGCGCCGCGCAGAATCCCCTATCTACTCGAGCTTCATCCTTGGCTGCATCGATACTCCGAACTGCATGGGCCCCGGAACGCCCAGCATTAATCAGGTCAAGGAGCAGTTCGGGCTGCAGCCGGAGCAATTGAATTCGGCGCTTGAAACCGACGACTACGACAAGGCCATCGGAAAACTTACGCACAATCTCAGCGACCGCAGCATTCTGAATGTCAGTTATCTCTTCACCAACGATCGCAAAGGCGACATTCCCACCGCGGCGCCCGGACAAGGCCTTCCTTCGACGTATCGTGACAATCCGGTTCGCGACCAGACGGTTTATGGAAACTTTCTGCACCTCTTCGGCCCGCACTGGACCTCGGAAAGCGTCCTTTCCTTTGGCGACCGTGTCTTTCACATGACGCCGAAAGGTGCAGGCTACGAGCCCACGCTCGATGTTTCAGACACGCTGGTCTCGGGCGGATTCACCGGCAGCGTTTCCTATTACAGCGAGCCGCACTTCGAGTTTCAGCAGAACCTTACCTGGGTTCGTGGAGCACACTCCATTAAGGTCGGCGGCGGGTTTGAGCCAGTCTGGATCGCGGCTGACACCACATTCTTCAGTCCCGGCGGCGCCATCTTCACCCCCCAGAGCTTCTTTGGAGCCGGCGAGTTCGCAGGTCCCCCGTTCGGCCCCGGCACTCCTGTGCAGTTCCTCTTTCTTGAGCCGAGTTCGTATTTTGGCCAGCAAATTCCGGCCCGCCCATTGCCTTTTGCAGGGTCGCTCTATGCCGGCTCTGCTGCGCAGGACTTTGTGAACGCAACTAAGCTGCATTTCTGGCATCGCCAAGTGAACTTCTATGGGCAGGATGAGTGGAAGGCGACTCAAAAGCTCACGGTCACGGCAGGACTCCGTTACGACTTCGACCTGTTTCCCTCCGCGTCTGACGTGCGCGTGACCGGACCAATGAATCCCACCAACTCTACAAACGTTCAACCTAGAGTTGGCTTCGCTTATTCGTTGCGCGGTGGCAAGCAGGTCGTTCGCGCAGGGTTTGGTCTCTTCACCGGACCATGGGATTACAGCGATCTGATGGTGGGCTGGCAAGGCGCATCAGCCTTCACCTCGATGAACAATCCGCTCGTGCCCGACTTCAACACCGCCAACGGCGTTGTGGGGCTCGGACCGTCGGGAGTCGTTGGTGTCTCGGGCCCATTCCTTGCTTCACAGGCATTTCGCAGCTTTGCGACCACTGGCACATATCCGTCGCCGGAAATCCTCCAGCAATTCCCGCTGGGATACATTCAGCGAAAATTCCCGAACCCCTACTCGGAGCAGGCAAGTCTCGAAGTGGAAAGCCAGCTTGGCGGCGGATGGATCCTGACGACCGGCTACCAGTATCTTCATGCGCTCGACCTGCCGGTGTACTTCAGCGTCAACGGACTGCCGGACGGGACGCTGCCCGATGGGCGTCAGTCATTCGCGCCCGCGGATCCGCGCTTCGGCTTCGCACTGATTGCGACACCCTCTGGATTCTCGATCTACAACAGCGGCATTGTCAGCGTGCGGAAGGCCTTCGCCAGTCATTACAGCGTCCTCGCGAACTACACCTACTCGAAGTCGATTGACATCGCGACCGATGTACAGCTGACTGACACGCCGCAGAATTACCTTGACCCTTCGGGAGACCGTTCCGTGGGAGACAACGACATCCGCCACCGCGCCACGCTGTCGTTCGTTGCGGAGAGCCCTGAAAACTGGCCGCAGGCTCTGCGCAATCTGAGGCTCTCGATGTTGAACACGCTGCAGAGCCCGCGCTACTACTCCATCCTGGCCGGTTTCAATGTGCTCGGCGATGGCTTCCCATTCTCCGATCGAACCGGAACCGTGGGACGGAACTCGTATCGCGGCGCATCGAACTATGACAGCGACATGCGCCTGCAGCGGGTGTTTCATCCTGCTGAACATCTTTCGATCGAGTCTGCCATTGAGGGTTTCAATCTGTTCAATCACCGCAATGTGCAGAGCATCGACCAGGTGTATGGAGCTCCGGACTTTCTCGGCCCCATTCCCCATCAGTTCGGCGATGGAATTGGCAGCCCCGCCAATCCAACGTTTGCTACACCCAATTTCACAGGGCCAGCCCGTCAGCTTCAGGCGTCGGTCCGAATGAGATTCTAGCTTGGAGCGCGTGGCAAGCATTGTCGCCATTACCGATAACTTCGGGCGTCAGGCCAAGAATAACAATAGGCGGGATGCCCGCGAGTTGATCGGAGCGCGGGACGACTAGAAGCTAGACATGGACATCGCCTATACATTTGGGAGATGTCAGTACCGTGTAGACGCAGAACATTGCAAGGCTAACCGGCAAAACAAGTGAAATCAAGACACTCATCAACGATGAAACAAAGCGCATATACGGCAATAGCTGAAATATCGCGGGCGGCAAGACTCCCAGGGCGAGCAATGACAGCCATCGACAGATTCCCGCGCTTGAGCGCGACTCGTGTCGAAAGACATCTCGATCGAGCACAAGCATCGATAATGGCAGCACCTCAACCACCGCAGTATAGAAATAGCGCTCCGGTCCGAAGATCTCGAGGATCAACGGCCATAGCACCATGAAAGCGATCAATACATTCCGGCTCACTATTCTATTTCGCGCGCTCCGGATAACCGCCAATCCTCCCGTCAGAATAAGTCCAATGAAGACGTAGCTTACTCTGGCAATCCATTTCGTTGAGAATAAGCCGCAGACAGAGGGATATTCTCTGCTTGCGTGCACGAATCCAAGCGAGACCATTCCGATAAAAGTGCCGTTAACCGCGTGCGGCGGAAGCATTTTGGCGAAGTCTGTCTTTTCGATTACGTTGTGAGCAGGATAATCGGGCGCTCTGCGCGGAACGCAGCAGAGGGTTTTGCTTGTTTCAAGGTGTTGTGCGCCTACCGCATGGACAACCTGAACGAACTCGATCCATCGCTGAATCCCGCCATAATGCAATGTCATCGTGAACATCACGATGGCAATGCTGATAACTCGGAGGCTCCATTTTCTTGCGCCCAGGCAAGCGAACGCGACGGGAAGGATCAGCAGATAAGTCGGGCGTATGAGCAGTAACAGCGCTACGGGCACGCAAGAGGGCCAGCTCGTCCAGCTATTTTGGATCGATGCGGCGGCATAACTCGTGAGGAACAGTAAGAGCATGTAATACTGGCCGCGCTCAAGATGAAAGCGAAACGAATAACTGCATAGAATGAAGATGGCATAGACTATCCAGAAAAAATAGACTCGTTCGCGCCGCATACAGAAAGCCCTCTGTGTCAGATAGAACGCTCCTGCTGCAAGTACCCAGTCCAGCCAGAAATAGATCGTTCGTTGTGTCTCGAAGGGCAGCCCGCTCAGCGGGATGAACAATGCCAGAAGAGCTGAAGTATAGTTCGGTACTGTATTCGACTTAAAATATTCCCCTGGCTGAGCAGACGCATTTGGTTCGTACGGATCGATCCCAACCGCAAGAGCACGAGCACCCGCAACCTTTGGGCGAAGGTCGACTCCAGGGTAGTCGCGTAAATCGGAGATAGCGACATAGAGGCACAGAACACAAAAGGGTATAGTCGCTAATGCGAAGAAGGGAAGAAGCCGGCGCGCGCGTTGAATTGCTCGATCCACAGAGTCCACAGGAGGAATCGAGGATACGGCTAAACCCTCATTGGACGCGGATTGGATCATAGCGGAGACGCTTGAATAAAAATACCTTGGTGGTTTCGAGAGTTTGTCGCGCTTGAATTCTTCATGAAGATCTGAACTCTCTGAGTTGATTTTCGTGTTGTAACTGCCCGGTCTGTATCACGAACCTCAAAGCGGAGCTCAAAGTTTTTCCGACGCATCTAACTCCGCAAGCAGGCTAGAGAGTACTCTTCCATCTTGGGCGCCAGGTCACTCGAACAGTCGTCGAGGTCACCGTTTCGTGGCTGGGAAGATTGACCGGATTTGCGATGTTGTAGATTGGAGCCGCCCAGCTTTCGTAGTCGAACGTGCCATCAATTTCAATCTCTTTCCGTATTCGCTTGACCATTTGAAATTCAATGTCGTTGAGCGTAGTGCCGCCGGGAATGAAATCTTTGGCGGCCTTTTGATTGCGAAGGCCAAGCTGAATCCATTCGTTGCCGCTTAGGTGATAGGTAATCCAAGCTTGTCCGCCCTTGTCTTCGCGTCCGATCCAGTCGCCGAAGAGCGCGCCATTGTTTGTGTAACCCTGCACCTGGACCGTTTCATAGTATTGAAAATGGCCACCTTGGCTTTCGGGTGTGGAGGAGTCGGTGTTGACGGCCTCCACGCGCAGGTCCAGCTTGGGAATGCCGGGAAAATGGGAGAGATATAGGCCAGGCCGGTAGCAGGATCGACGCGGATTGTCGGTGGGCGAGACTTCGTCATGGGCTTCGGAATCGGTGTAGAGAGTGAGCCAGTTCCGGAGAAAGGGAAGACGGTAGGAGAAATCGAACGCGCCAAACCGCGCGCCGGGGTCCTGGGTGCTGAACTTCACGGCGTCAGTGGGCGCCGTGACGCTGAAAAAACTCCTTAGAAAGGTGTGGAACGTGATCGGTACATGTCCCTTGCCACCCCAGATCACAGTGCGCTCAAAGCCGAATTCAAGGTTCCGGGTGGGACGGAAACTAACCTTTTCGACATGCACCCAGGGGTTGCCAGGATTGATCACATCGCCGGGCCTTGCCGGGGTTGGGTTCGGGATATAGTTGTGACCGGTAAGCGAGCCGACCAGGAATTCGTAACGGAAGGGACCGGTGATTATAGAGAGAGCGGGAATGTGGAGAGGCTCGATGCGGTTGATGCGGAAAGCATAGATGTTCTCCGCGTTGTTGGAATAAGCCATGGCGCCGCCCTGGCCGGGGCCGAGCCACTCATCCTGCTTACCAAAGGAGATCACATGGTTCAACAGGCTGGCGGAGGCATAAGCTTCGATTACTCGTCCATGGCTGACAGCGCCGATCGGTCCCATCGGGATGGTATCCTGCGGACCATAGACCGGAAGCATTGTAATTGGATCGATAAAGTATGTGCCGTCGATATCGCTCAAGGTCTGGGTAAGTGGGGCGGAGTAGCCCGCCGCTGAAGGCGCGCCCTGAAACTCACCGCGCACATAGAGCAGATATCGGCCGGATGAAGCATAACCGCTGGCGCCGGAGTAGTTAGTGACGCCCTTCTCATAGGGCCGGCCGTAGTCGTTGATCACAGTCGATCCAAGGTGATAGCTATCGCGCATCGGCGTTCCGCTAAGTGCGCGCGCTTCCGTGTAAAGGGACTCAACGTGAATGCTGCCGGTCCGAACAGGACAGGGCATTTGGGGGTTATATTGCGATTCGTTGACGAGTGCCTTGTAGATTCCCCGCGCCTCATTCAAGGTTGGATCCACATACGCACCGCCATCCTCGATAATGGGCCCGGCTTCTTCGAGCATGTGGCTCAGACTGCTGCGCGTCCAGGGGCGCATGCCCAGGTAGACAGTATCCACATAGCCCAACGAGTAAAGGCGAAGGACGGCCGGATAGACCCAACTGTCGACCGGGATGTAAGGTGAACCCCCAACGAATGAATCGCAGCCAACCGCGGAATCGAAAGGATCGCTGCCCTCCATGTCTGCAAAAGCTTTCAACTGTTCACCGCCCGTGCAGAACTTCAACATGCGATAGCTGGTCTCGCAGAAACGTTTCCCGAATTACCGTCAGATGATTGGCCATTGCCGGATAAACGACATCGGCACTGAACTTCTGACGGAACAGGGAGAGCGCATTTGCCCTCATGGGTCTCAGTTCTTCCCGGTGCGCGGCGAGATGCGCGAGGCACTCAGTTAAAGAGCCCGCATCGCCTGAGACGTAACTGACGCCGCAACCTTCTTGCTCAAGCATGTTACAAAGCACACCGCGCTTGGGACTCGACACAATCGGGAGGCCGGCGCTTAAGTACTCGATGGCCTTGTTATTAATCGAAGCTAGAAAGTCGTGACGTTCAGGCAGAGGATCCAGGCCGACGGATGACCTCCGCATGAGACTGACGATCCCCGCACGATTCACCCAACCAGGAAACAGCACATTCTGGATGCCTATTGCGGCGCGACGGTATTCCTTCAGCCGCTCCCCTTCGCCGCACAAAACGAATCTCACGAGCTGGCCGCTCGCCGACAGCCGGCGCGCCGATTCGATCACATGAGAAAGATCCAGTTGCAAACCGACATTGCCGAAATAGCACACCACAAATTCAGATGCGTTTGCATGCACGCCCTTCGTATCCCAGAATGCTTCCGCTACGCGAAGCTCTTCTCCGCTCGGAACCGCGGCACTATAGGCGAAAGGAAAGGCACAGTCCAATTTGCTTCGCGAACGCCGGCCTCGGCGCACCCCCCAATCGACAAAATCCTCTGTGATGCCGATCAAAGCAGTAGCGGATAAGCATGCTCGGCGCGCTTGTTTGAATAAGGGCGCAAGCACCATCCGCGCAGAAGGTCGTAGCCACGCCGGAGCAACTTCGGCCATGACATCGGGCCACATGTCACGAAGATCGATGACTGTCGGCACTCCGCATCGCACTCCGTAGTCCGCAGCCGCTAAACACATTTCGACGGTCGGAAGAGCCGATACGATGATGTCGGGGACTGACTCCGAGCGGCTAAGCATCCTGAATCTACGGGCCACTTGAGCATGGTCAAAAAAACGCGCCAAGGACACGTTGCGCCGATAACCGCAGCCGCGCAGAAGCTGGATACGCAGCCCTCCGGGCTCTGCGATTGCGGCATCTTCCGGCGCCAGATGCTCCTTGCGAAAATGATCGAACGCCGAAGTCCACCACACAACTTCATGGCCGCAGGAAGCAAGGAAGCGGGCGAAGGACCCGGTTCTGTGAAGCCGGTCCCGCGAACCTGCACCGAAGGGTACAGGCTCACCGATAGTGAGGAGCCAGATTTTCATTTAGTATCTCGGTCGAGGTCGGTACGAATCTGCCTAGCAGGAGGCTGCCCCACCGGTGTGTTCTGCGCGCATAGGTTGCCAGTTCGAAACAACACGCGCGACATACGGCAATGGAACTGGCGTTTTCCGCCCGGGTGACGTACCACAGGGCTCTTCCGGAGCCGGAATAGCCATTCACAAAATATTGCAAAGCATATGTCGCCAGACCGCGGCCTCGATGCGCGGGATGGGTCCAGGTCGATGAGATCTGCAAATCCGCACTCGCCATGAATGGCCAGCGAAAGTACTTCGGAACTAAGCAGGACCGATGGACAACGATGTTATTCTCCATGATCAAGAGGACACGGTACAGCCCGCTCCGCATGATGCCGCAACAGGAGAAGAGCCACCACACACAAAATCGGCTCGTCAACGTCGGCGGAACAACCGAGAAAGGCCCCGGCTTCCATAGGACAGTTTCATAATTGCTGCTCAGTGTCCTATCGGTCCTCGTCGCTTTGCGAAGATTGTAGATGGCGTAAATAGCGCTTGTTGGCATTCAACGAGCTTCGCTTGTGACGCCTGAGTTCGATCGGCGCGGGATGTTATCGGCATTGCGGTCTATCATGCGGTCAGGGAGTTTGCCCCGTGGCTATATTTCTGTGCGACTAAGCAATACTCCGACTCGACCCGTGTCATTGACGCCTGCCAGGAAGCCCTGTTTCTGACAACCTCCCAATTCAGCTCTGCAGCTGCAGACATCACGTTCGGGGATCGGAGTGCTTCGACTACTCGGTTGGCCAGGTCGCGCGGGTCCTTGGTGTCAACCAGAAAGCCTCCGCGCCCGTTCTCGATCCACTCCCGGTTCGCCGGAATGTCCGTCACCACCGGAAACGCTCCACATGCCATGGCTTCGTTCAACGAGATGTTATTCCCGTCTGAAAGGGATGTGGATACGCAAATTGCGGCTTTTGATAGATAGCGAGCAATCTCCCGTTCTGTCACTCTGCCGGTAAACGAGACGCTCCGTTCGACACCCAGTTCTCTGACTCGGCGCTCCAATTCCTGACGTAGCGATCCATCCCCCAGAATCGCCACGGTTGCGCTGGGAAATGCCGACAATATCTCCGGCAGCGCTTCAATCAACAGGCCGACATTGTAGATTGGCTCCAGATGCCTGGTGCTCACAATCAGCGGAGCGGCTTCGAGTTTCCCATTTGCCCCATTAGCGGGACGGAACAGATCGGTATCGACCCCAAACGGCAATGTGAGGATTCTTCCAGTTACTCCAAGCGCCCGAATCGAAGCGGACATATGCGTCGCCACGGAAGTGATCAGGTCGGCCTGGCCCAGACATCGCGTGATTACCCACTTCATGAACGGCTCGGCGCCTGGGACTACGAGCACATCGCTGCCCCATGCTGAAATAATCAGGGGATGCCAACCAGCCAGTGCGCCCAGGAAGCCGTATCCGCCTGCGTAATGGGCGTGCACCACGTCGGGTTTCAGAGCCTTCAAGGTTCTGCGGACGGGAATCACCGCAAAAAGGTACGCCAGCCTTCCACACGTTCCAGGCTCTGGACCTACCCGCCTCACGGTAGCGCCCGGAATCTCCCCTTCGCTGAGTGACAATACCGTCACGTCGTGGCCCCGCCGGGAAAGGTGCGATGCCCATCGACGCGTATGAATACTTCTCGCGTTAGCCAGCAAGCACAATTTCATATCAGGCTTTTGTCTCCGAAAAGCGATGTCCAGTGCGCGTCTGCCTGCTCCGATCTGCGGCTTTGGAACCATCGGCGGAACATGTGCAAGGCCGCAGGAACAAATGCGGGCATATAAGTCGCTGCAATAAAACAGTAGTTATAGATGCCGCCCGGTCGCTCACGAGCGGCCTCGCGAAACATGGTACGGGCCTCGCTGCCGCGGCCTGACTTTAGATAACGCAGTCCTGCGCCGACCGCAAGAGCCGCCAGGGCACGCGGTTTCAGATCGTGAAGCCTCTCCTTGTTCCGCGCAGCCGCCTGCTCCACGATGTTCCGCTTTGAGTGGTATACCGCGTCCGCACTTGCCGCCTGAGTCATACTGCGGCTGTGGACGCGCACGAATGCGAGGGGCTCACGAACTACCCCCAGAGGATAGCGCGCGGCAATCCGTAACCACATGTTCCAGTCCTCGCCAATGCGTAGCGCAGGCGATTCATCGAACAGTCCGACTTCTTCAAATACCTCACGCGCGATCACTGGCGTTGGCGATGGAATGAAGGAAAGAAGGAAAAGCTGATTCAAGACGTCACCCGCGTGCAGCGTCACTTCTTTGCCGATACGTCCGAGAACGGTGTGCATATCGGAATCGAAGAGGACTGCATCGCAATAGACCCATTTCGCATCCGAATGGTTGAGTAGATAGGCCACCTGTTTCTCAAGCTTCAACGGGAGCCACAAGTCATCCGCGTCAAGAAATGAGAGATATCTTCCTCGCGCTGCCCGTATGCCCGCATTCCGCGCCGCCGGCTGACCTTGATTCACCTGGCGCAGATGGCGCACCCCGGGATGTTCATGAACAATGTCAAACGTGCGATCGGTTGATCCGTCATCTACGACGATGACCTCGAAGTCCGTGAATGTCTGCGCGAAGATGCTCTTTAGGGCCTCCGAGATATAGCGCTCCGCGTTGTACGCCGCCACGATTACACTCACCGTTGGCTCTGATAGACATGGCATATTTGTCATAGTTAACCTGCACTCAACTCAGGGACGTCAAGTGTTGATCCGCTTGGACCGTCGATCGGCAGACTCGCTTGCGTCGAAAACCGCCAGTCGACCCGCACCCGTCGCGATTGCCACCAACTCGCAAACGCTGAGGCCCATGAGCAAATGCGCTTGATATATGTCGCCAAACTTACCTTCCAGTGAGTTCGATCGCAACGGTAGGGCCCGACGAGTCGTTCCTCCGCATTCGTCCCTTGAGCACCATCAAGATAAGTGACAGTGGAAGAAGCGCAATCCATAGCAGCCGGACATATGCGAAGATTGGCGTCAAAGCGGTAAAGAAGCCGTCGATGGGCAATCCAGCCGTAAAGACCAAAACAATGACGGCGACGGAGTCACTTTGCGCGTGCTCGGCCCAGGCAAAGAGCTTATTCCAAATCCACCCGGTCATCAGCGCAGCGACGCACAGCCAAATCCAGCCCCCTTCCCAATAAGCGTGCGCCGAAGCCAAAACCGGCCCCATGTCGTAGAAGGCACTGTCCGGTTTCTCCTGCTGAACTCGATAAATAGCACTTCCCAGATTTGTGCTGTCGGTGCTTCCAGCCATCGGCTTGTCGGACCACAATGTATGAGGAATCGGAAGCAACATTGCACCAAGAATCGGCCTGAGGTATGCAGCATCGCCTTTGTCGTAGAGCCCGTAGAGAACTGTAGAATCAAGGGGACCCGCCGCTCGGATGGCCCAGGCTTCCGCAAAACTCGATCCGACCGACGAACTCTCGAGCACTTCGCGGTGGATTATCCCCTCAATCAGCGCCGGCATCATCATCCAGTTCTTGGTTCCCTGGGGCGCTTCAAGAGTGACGTATCTCATGTTCGTGTGCATCCACGACAAAAGCGGCAACAATGCGAAGGTCAAGATGCTGGCCCAAACCAGAAGCCGCTTGTTATGCTTGTAGTAACCTGCCATTCCAATCGCGCTAACCACCCATACAACGCCGCCGCGGGTTCCATTTACCATGCTATAGACTAACTCTGCAAAGAGAACGACTACGCCGGCGATCCAGACAATTCTTCGGACAGACCGATTCACGACAACAAATCCTGCCGCAAACAAGCCGGGCCATCGCACCACTGTGCCGCCCCAATCAATTACGTAGGCTGATAGTGTCGAGTTATTCGCGATTTGGTAATGGTTTGCAAGGTCTTGGTAGTCCAAAGTCGGATTCAAAAACTGACCTGCATATAAACCGGCTGCAGCAATGACAAGAAATGATAGGAATATGTTGTCTCGATTCAGAAAAGCATTCGATGTGGGTCGTCGATTCCGCTCCCGATTGGGGTTGTTGCCGCCATAAGACAACATGAAGGAGAAAAGAATCACAAAGACGGCTTCTCCTATGTACACCATGAGAAGCCGATATGGCGCAATCTCAAGCGTCTTCTCGATCCTGAACTTTGTGATTGCTTCGTACAAGCCGGGATAGCCTGTCAAGACAATCTCATGGATCAGCGTTACCCCTAGGACTGCTGCGCGCAAACGCTGGCCGCGGCAATGAGCGCACAGTACCAGCGCCACCAAAACGCAGACAGGAATGGCGGTACAGAGGACGATTAGAAAGCCAATCCCCATATCATCGATCCACATTAGTCGGCAGGCCTCATGCTCCGGCACAACTCTTCAGCACTGCTTCGCGTAAGACATAATATCCAAGCTAGATAGCCGATCGAAAAAAACGCCTGTCCCAATGCGACTCCAATCGTTCCACGATACGACGCGCCCATAGTTATGAACACCGTGCCAACAATCGCAGTTACCGTCTTGGGTGCAATCAGACGCCGTGTTGAGAAAGATGTCATCAAGTTCAATGAGGCTACCTGTCCCGCCGCAAAGCATCCAGAAGCAACAATCATGATCGTGATCAGAGACGAGTGAGAACGGTACTCTGGCGCCAACACCAACGCAAGCAGCCGATGGCCTCCCAAGTAGGACAAGAGCGCCCCTAGAACGGTCGCCGCAAGAACGACCCAAGTAAGGCTGTTGTTGAGTTCTTCCGCAAGAAGCCGGCGCTTTGAATCTGTGCCGCTTCCCGCTCTTTGAAATACGATGGGCGTACACACCTGCAAAAGGAATTGCGTGAGTATGGCGATCGGATAGTACCCAATCTGGTAGAGCGACTGATAGAGTCCGACCTGCTGCAGACCCGCAAATGCGCCGAGCGCCCAACGGTCTGAAGAAGACTGAATCCATGTGAAAATGCCCCACACCGAAAACGGCCATGTATATTTCCACATGGCTCCCAGCATTGATCGGGTTGATGGTGCGTGCGCCTGCACCACCCATCCCATCCGATAAAGTGTGCGCCGTAGAAAGAATAGCTGCGATCCAATCACAAGAACGTAAGCGGCCGAATACGACCAGAGAATTGAATTGCTGTCGGTCGTGACGACTCTGGCCACGGCAACCACAATTGCAAGCCGAAGCCATGCACCGGAACCTTGATGAACTGCGACGATAACCCTCTGCCGTGCCGCATTCTGGATACCATCGAGCATTGAGCTCGCAGACGATATCCACGCGAACGCGAAGGCCGGGGGAAGAGTTGAGAGCCAAGGTCTGTGGCCGGTGGCCAGAAACACGACCCCTAGAGCTACTGAGATCGCCGCCAATATGAATGTGCCCACGGCGAACATTGTCAGAATGGAACGCGTATAGCTGTGCAGCTTGTGATCCTCCACCGCGGTGGAGAAGTATCGAATGGATGCCGTTCCGATTGGACCCAGAATCAGTTGCTGAGCCAGTAACGCTCCAGTAAGCGCCAACGCAAATTCACCATAGGCGGCTGGACGCAAGAGCGTGGTAAGCACACGAATTCCAAATATGTTTCCGGCTGCGGCTACGACCTGGCCGACGATGACAAGCAATGCCTCCGGGGCTATGCGCCGCACTCGAAGCATTTGATGACGTGTCATCCGTTCAGTAGCCATGCCTTCGTGAGAATTGAATGTTCCTCGGCAAAATTGCGTGTTATTGACAGTCCTTGCACCCTGGCTTTAACAGCTACATCTTTCTTGCCAGGACGTGATACCCGAAGCAAAGCAAGTTAGAAGATTTTTGATCCCTTCGGCCAAGAAACCCCATCAGCTGGATCAGTGGCAATCCGAAGAATGCGAAGGCTGCCCAAGTGAGAACGCCCGCCGATTTCGAAGTGGAGTTGAAAGCTACAGAAGGCAAGCGGACCAGTTCCTGCGCGAGGTATTCAAAGAAGTTTCCGTTCGTTTCCAGTTCCTCAATCGCGAAGCCGTGCGCCGGAAGATGGTGTTCGTACCAATAGCGATTGAATCCCGTTTGGAAGTGGTATGGCGTGAAATGAGAAAGCGAGCAGAATGGCGCTGTGAGAACGAGATATCCGCCTGGCTTGATCAGCCTTGAGAACTCCTTGACCGCCGCGATGGGATCGGGAATATGCTCGAATACCTCGGTGCACATGATTGCTTCGAAGGCGCCGGCTGGACGCGGTATTGAAACGATGTCCGAGACAATGTCAAGTCTCGCCTGATCCCACGAACCAGTCTGAAGGCCGCGACTGTCACCGACACCGTCATATTGCGCAAAATCCTGGCCGGTGTACCTAAGGTGCGAGCAAAACGTTCGGAATTGCTGCTCTCCGCAACCGGCATCGAGGATGCTTGCTCCAGTCGGGATGTTAAGAAGAATTCTCCTGATCCACTTTACCCGGCGCGGTTCGTTGCGCAGCCCCGGCTCTATAAGTTGCCGCGCAAGCTGCCGAGCAAGTCGTACTGGTTTCGACTTGACGCTCGAAACCAGTCGGGGATTCCACTCCGCTGAAGCACCGCCGGTGGCGAGGTTGGTAGGCGGGCATTGAACATCCGGCCCATTCGTTTGTTGAACTGAGACATTCATCTCGTCTCTCCTGTTGCGTCCGCTGTCGAGGGCGTTGGTGCCGGAGAACCTGCTGTCGCCAATATCGCGCGATACGGTCCTATGATTGTCCGGCCCTGCGCACTGCGGCGCGTATGCACGGATGGCTCGGTTGCATCTTCGTTCGGCAGTTGCTTAGCATCGTCCTTGCACCTATGCCTGCACGGCAAACGCTGACTCGAAAGCCAAAACGCAATCCGCTACAGATTGCAGCATCTCATCAGTGAGTTCGGGATATATGGGCAGCGCGAGCACCTGCGCCGCCGCGTCAGCGGATTCTGGAAAATCGACCGGCGCATAGCCAAGACTGTCAAAGCATTCCTGTTCGTGCAGAGATCGGGGGTAGTAAATCTCGGTCTCGATGCCCTCTAACTTGAGTTTTGCCTTTAGACGGTCTCGATTTGCGACCCGAATAACATATTGGTTGAAGATGCTTACGCAGTCCGGCCTGATTACAGGTATGCCCAAGGATGTTCCTTCAAATCGGCGATCGTAGTATTCTGCATTGCGTCGGCGCGCCGCGGACCACTCTTCAAGATGAGGCAATTTAACTGTCAAGATCGCTGCCTGGATGGGATCGAGCCGGAAATTGCCGCCAACATACTTATGAAAGTACTTAGGCTTTGCTCCGTGGTTGCGCATCACTGCGAGACGGTCGTAAAGCATCTCATCGTTGGTTACGATCATCCCGCCGTCGCCCGCGGCGCCAAGGTTTTTGCTCGGAAAGAAGCTGAAGCAGCCAGCCGTCCCAATGCTCCCCGCCTTGCACCCCTTGTAGGTGGCGGTAATCGATTGCGCGGCATCCTCTATGACAAAGAGACCGAATTTCCTCGCAACCTCCATAATTGGATCCATGTCGCACATCTGACCGAAAAGATGCACCGGCACAATCGCCTTCGTGCGAGAAGTGACAAGATTCTCGATGAGCCCCGGATCGATGTTGTACGTTTTCGGGTCGATATCTGCAAATACCGGCGTGGCTCCCGCCCGGACGATCGAACCGGCTGTTGCAAAGAACGTAAACGGCGTAGTAATGACCTCGTCACCGCTGCCGAGACCGAGAGCCATCATGCTGCACAGCAGCGCATCTGTTCCGCTGGATACGCCAACCGCATATTTGCAGCCGCTCATCGCTGCCACTTCATGCTCCAGTTCAGCTACCTTTGTTCCACCAATGCATATCTGCGAATCGAGCACATCCGTCACGGCCGCGAGAATCTCCTCGCGAATGGTGGCGAACTGCGCTTTCAAATCAAGAAGCGGCACTTTCATTTGAGAACCTCTTGCGCATCCATCGGTGTCTTGAATTCGTCGTAGCTTTTCGAGCCGGTGCTCAACCCGGCCGACAACGGTACCTCTTCATCGAGATCCAAACAGCAGAGAACGCCGGGTCGGACTTCCTTGTAACGCAAGCCGCTCTCGGGGCATTTCATGACATCATTGAGGTCCGAATCGATCAAGCGGTGACCATGCCGGCTCATCCAGCCAATCTGCCGGGCCGGATTGCCCAACATCAACGCATAGTCAGGAACATCCTTAGTGACCACAGCTCCCGCGCCTATGAAGCAATAACGGCCGAGTTCTATGCCGCACACGATCGTTGCGTTTGCCCCGACCGTCGCGCCGCGGCGGAAGGTTGTCCTTTCGTAGAGTGAGTGTCGATTCACCTGGGAGCGGGGATTGGTCACGTTGGTAAGAACACAAGACGGGCCGAGAAATACGTCGTCCTCGATCACCGTACCCGTGTAGATCGAGACGTTGTTCTGAACTTTGACATTGTTCCCAATGATCACGTCTCCGGCGATCTGGCAATTCTGGCCGAAGATGCAGTTCCGGCCGATTTTCGCTCCCTGAAGAACATGCGAGAAGTGCCAGATCTTCGTGTCGGCTCCGATCTCACACGGCTCGTCGATCACGGCTGTTGGATGAGCGAAGAAAAGCCTTTTGGGAGGTTCTGGTTCCTCCGCCATGGATACGGCCGCGTGGCTCTCCATCGACTTCTGACAAGCTTTCAGCACCTGCAGGACCCGAAGACCCTCGCAACCATCGGTGAGCGGAATCCGGCGCGACGCAACGCAATCGAGAAACTCCATGCACTCGTTCTTGAGTGGTTCTGTAGCGTCAAGAGAGACGGACTCCGCCTCGGCCTTTACTGCGTTCGGAATTCTCCCTTTCCACTCCACGCGGTGCGAGTACAAGACAAGCCTCTCTACCGCGTTGTCATCGAATACCGCCATTTTTTCCGAACCAACCACAACCAGGCGCTGTTCCTTGAACGGGTGAAGCCAACTAACAAAAATGTGTGCGCGCACGCCGTTCGCGAAAGTGAACTGGCTGACCGTGACATCGGCCACGTCCCGGCTGAGATAGTTGCCGCCTTCGCAAACGACCGATTGCGGACGTTCTCCCAACAAGCAGAGCAGTACGCTGATGTCGTGCGGTGCAAAGCTCCAAAGTATGTTTTCCTCGGCGCGAATCTTGCCAATGTTAAGGCGGTTCGAGTAGACGTACTCCATTTGTCCCAGGGAGCCATTGTCGATAAGTTCCTTCAGCTTGTGGATAGCTGGATGATATTGCAGGATATGCCCCACCATCAGGACGCGGTTGAGGCGAGATGCGAGTTCAACCAGTTCGGCACCCTCTGCGACGCTGAGCGCCAGTGGCTTTTCCACGAGTACGTCTTTGCCCGCCAGAAGCACCCGTTTGGCCATCTCAAAATGCAGCGCTGCCGGCGTAGCAAGAACGATTCCATGGATGTTGCCGTTGCCGAGAAGAGCCGCGAAGTCCCGACAATAGTCGATTTGCGGGTACTTGGCTCGGATATTGGTCTCCACTACCGGGCTGTCGTCACAAACGACGCTCAGCGCCCCGAGTTCAAAAAAGTTGCGGACCAGGTTCTTTCCCCAGTAACCGCTTCCTACAACTGCAATTTTCGGCGACACCTCGTCTCCTTTTTTTCAAGCGAGAACAATCTTTTCCCTGTGCGCGACAACGGCCCGCGTGGCGTTGCGTGTGTCAATGACTGCGGAGGAAAGGCTGACGATGCGGTGATAGTCAAACGCGTCGTGATCGGTAAGGATCAGCGTCGCGTCGGCGTTCCGGAGAGCATCGTCGGATAATTCAGACAGTTCCACTCCCGGTAGCCGTCCATACCGATGGGACACGTAGCCTGTCACATTGGGATCGAAATAAGACAGCGCGACACCGCGTTCCGCAAGAAGTTTCAGAATCTTGATAGAGGGCGATTCGCGACAGTCGTCGACGTTCTTCTTGTAGGCCAGTCCAAGCACCAGTATCCGCGCGGAATTCCCTGCAATTCCCCGCGCGTTCAAGTGTTCCAACACGCGAGCTACTATTTCGAACGGCATATTGGTGTTGATTTCCCCGGCCAGTTCAATAAAGCGCGTGGAAAAGTCAAACTCACGCGCCTTCCATGAGAGGTAAAAAGGATCGATGGGAATACAGTGGCCGCCAAGTCCCGGCCCGGGATAGAATGCCTGGAATCCGAAAGGCTTTGTCTTCGCCGCGTCAACGATTTCCCAGATGTTGAGGCCCATGCGTTGGCAAAGAAGTTTCAGTTCATTGATCAGGGCAATGTTTACGCAACGATAGATGTTCTCGAGAATCTTCGACATTTCCGCTGCTTCGCACGAGGACACCGGGACGATCTTGTCGAATACCGCTCCATAAAACGCTTCGAGTGCGAGTCGCGACGAAGGATCGTTCGCGCCTACAATTTTAGGAATGGTTCGTGCCATGAATTGCGGATTTGCTGGATCTTCCCGCTCTGGGGAATACCCTATGAACAGCTCTTCTCCGATTCTTAATCCGGATTGTTCCAGGATTGGGACCACAACCTCTGTGGTCGTTCCTGGGTAGGTTGTGCTTTCCAGAATAATCAGTTGCCCGGGCCGAAGGTGCGGGACCAATGACTCCGCAGTTTTTCGGACAGCGGTCAAATCGGGCTGCTTCATTTTGTCCAGCGGCGTGGGAACGCATATGCTCAGCGTGTCTGCTTCCTCGACGCACGAGAAATCGGAGGTAGCCACCAGCCGGTTGTCATTGCGCATCTCCTGAATAACCGACGCGGGAATATGGGCGATATAGGTTTCCCCGCTCATGAGCTTCCGTATCTTCGCTTGGTCTATATCCAATCCGAGAACTTTGAATCCTCGGCTCGTGAACAAACGGGCGAGAGGGAGGCCAACATAGCCGAGCCCGACGACGCCGACCTTGAGGCTTCTGGTTTCTAACTTCTGGATGAATGCGTCCAGATGAGAGCATGAGATTTCGGCAATCACGTGTGCGCTCCTTGACTAGTTCGTGGTGGCTGGGGTTGCTCCGCCAATTGTTTATGGACGCCGACGGAATTTCGATGCCCTTGGCCGCTGGCGAAGCTCCCACCGCGCGCTGGCAGCATTGGATGACTTTCGACAAGCCTGTGCGCGACACTGCATACAAAGAGATACGAGCATGCTCCCAGCAGTCCCAGAACCGCGAATATCAATACGATCGACGCTCGATGCGGAGAGAATTTTCGGTCGGGCGGTATTGCGGTTTCCACGACCTGCACGACAATTCCATTTTTGGCTTCATCCAACCTGGCTGCGTCATATTGTTTCAACAAGAGATCGAACATGATCTGCCGGTACTGAAGCTCATGCTCGGCACGAAGATAATCCGATCCAGCACCCGCAACATCCTGTAAGTCCAGATCCCCGACAACTGGTCCGCGATTGCTCTTCTCCAGCCGCGCAGCCTCGGCTTGCAACGAAGAAAGCTCATTCTCTGCCAATCGCACGTCAGGATTGAGTTCAGTCGAATAGGAGCGAATCGCCTGCACTTCTACCTGTTTGGCGGCGACCTGGGTGTGGAGGGCGGCAAGATTTGCTATGAGGGCCTTCGCCTGAGCGTCAAGCTGAACGAGGCCTTTCTTTTGCTGGATCTGTTGGAACGAAATCTCGGCCGCGATCAAATCCTCCTTGGCATGCTTCAGTTGGTCCTCGTAGAAGAGCCGCCGCTGCGAGGCTTCAGTCACCGCAAGCATCTTTGTGAGAAGGCGTAATTCCTCGGTGTAGGAGTTGGCTATCTCAGCAGCGCGTTTCCCGTCTATGTCCGTGACGGAGATTGCAATAAAGCCGCTCTTCTCCGATGTCAGTTCGGTGTTGTCAGCCAACTTTTTTCGCGCATCCGACATGGTTTTGGTTCGATACTCCTTCGCGAGTCCAAATTGTCCAATGATTGCATCCGCGACAGGCCGCGAATTCAGCATTCCCATGTAGATGTCATTCGGGTTCCTGAGTCCCAATCCACCGCTCGCTGCAGCTGCCAAAGGGCCCGCCCCCGAGTTTGCCAGCTGACTCATCAACAGAGAAGCCGACGACGGCGATTGCTGTGGAGTCATGATTTTGGTTGTTGCTTTGTAGAGTGTGGGCAAAGTAAGGCCGTAAACCAAGCCGACCAAAATAGCAGCGCCTGTAACTGCCAAAATCAGCCGTTTGTGACAGGCGAGCAGCTTAAGAACCTCGATTGGCGTGCCATAACGCGCGACACCATCGCCGTTAGATATTGGGGTTTCCTCTAATGCGTCAACAGTCCAGCTTGAGTAAGAATCCTGTTCGGTCATCGGTAACACCTTTACGGGAGAACCGCGCCGAGCGCTGCGGCTGTAAGTGCAGATTGGGAGATAATCTGTGTAAAGTCCTGAATTCCCCGAATACCGCCCGGCGCCTTGAACCTTTCCGGGACAACAATTGCATCGCCGGGGAACAACCTTAGCTTTTCAAAATCGCCGTGCAGATGAGCACTTCGGCTCTGTTTGCTGACAACGGTTCCGTCTGCGCGAATTACGAAGATTCGCTTCGTATCCGCGTCCCTGGTTGGGCCGCCTGCGTCGTTCAAATAAGCATAAAGTTGTCGTCCAGCCTGATGACGAAAGGCGTTCGCGTTGTAGACGGCTCCCGTGACCTGAACCGTACTCAGCCGCGCAGGAACATAGAACGCATCTTGATCCTCGATTGGTAAATCCGGAATGTCGCTTACGCTCGCAGCTTCGGGCTTCATTTGCAAGACGACTTGGCCTGTTGGCTGGATCGCAAAGAGTCTCGCGAGCGCGGCCTGCTGCATACCCAGCTGTGCCTGCTGGTCGTTCGCGGTCTGGCCAGTCGAGGGAGCAGCATTTGCATATTTGGAGACGAGCTCTCGTTGCATCTGTTCTGACGATTTCTTGAGCTGCTCTTCTTGTGCGTGCCGGGTCGAAACACGCGTCAGCCGTGATGCGTAGAGATAGGAGTGCGATGTGAGTCCTCCCGCTCGAACGACAACATCTCTCAAAGTCTCGCCCGGATTGACACGGTAGACACCGGGGGCATTCACTTCTCCGCCTACCCGGATGAAAGATGCGTGCTTTTCCATAGGCAAATCGAGATCGGCGCGAGAGAAAATCGTAACGACATCCCCAGCTTTCAATAATTGGTTATCGCCAGACGCGGGATCGTTAATGGCGCTGGCGAGCCGGAATGGAATCAGGCGGGTGCTTAGATCCTGATCATCGAGTCGCTCAATGACCGCATATTCCCAGTTGATTTCAGCGCTGTTCTTGCCCACGGACTCGATCATCGAGGTTCTCGCAGTAACGAGCTGGTTCGTCAGCGGGTTCTCGTATTGATTGGGACTATGGCTTATAGACTGGCCTGGGTGCTCGTTCGTGTTCCGATCGATGCCCTGGTTGCCGAACTGGTCGGGGCGCTGGTCCATGAACTGATCAGGGCGCGGGTTCTCCGACTGCTCGGATCGCTGGTTCATGAACTGGTCGGGACGCGGGTTAATGGACTGATCGGCGCGTTCAGTCCGAAATGCATGATCCACACTGCCCGGAACCAGTTCGTTTTGCCCGTTCCAAAAATCGCGAGTGACTAAGAATTCCTGGGATGGGATCAGGTCAGAAACATGCATCCCCGCTTTCCAGGCATAGCGGCCAGGTTGGGCAACACTCCCTCGCAGCATCACCGCGTTCTCAAACTTTGGCGAGAGTGGAAAAATCCGCAAAAGATCCCCGTCCGCTAGTTGCCTTCGCATACCCTGCGTGTCCAGCGGGAACTCTTCTACCACACGGGCGTTGCGATTCTCGATCCGCTCCAGGAGTGCGCGCTGCGCGCCGGCCAAACTCGTCAATCCTCCCGCGCCTTCGAGGGCGGCGGCGACGGTCATTTCGTCCTTCAGTTCATAGATTCCTGGTTCGTTAACGCTCCCAGTAATTGCAACTTGTGCGCCCACGTGAGGAATATAGATCACGTCTCCCGGCAGCAGCTGAACATCGTGAGACTTATCGCCCTTTTGGGCCAGGTCGTAAACGTCAAATTCGATAAGTGTCCGGTTACCGCGTCTTAGCTGAATATGCCGCATCGTACCTGTCGCCGAAGGCCCACCGGACGCAAAGAGCGCGTTGACTAACGTACTCAAGGAGCCGACCGTGTAAGAGCCAGGCTGGCGGGCACAGCCAAGGACAAAAATCTGGATAGACCGAAGTTGCCCCATGGCGACATTCAGTTCGAAGTCTTTGAAAAGAGCGCTGACTGCTGAATGCAAATACCCCTCAAGTTGGTCATAGCGCAAACCAGCTACGTTCAGCGTCCCAAGTTTGGGTAAATAGACCTGTCCGTTTCTGTCAACTGTAACGCGGGAATCAAGGTCGATCTTTCCCCAGGCCCGTATCAATAACTCATCGCCGGGCCCCAGAACATAGTCGGCCGGAACCGGAACACGCTCCACGGGCGCGAAGGTCGTGGGAACTTCATCAAACAATCGACGCCCGTACACCGGAAGCCGCCGTCCGGTTCCATCCTCGGCAAACCGCTCGAAATCGGACTTCGTGGTCAGCGGACCGACAATTCTCGATGGAGCAGGATTCGGCGTCGTGAATGGCGGTAACTTGGCACCGGCGCCATCGGTGTATGTCTTCTCACCCCCGGAGCGGAACGCCTGGTTCGGAGTCTCTGCATCCGGGGAGGCCGCGGCTGTAGAATTCTGGACGGACCGCGTCGACTCAATCGGTGTCGTCAGGACGGACTGGCCCCAGCAAACGGTATATGGCAGCAGAATGAGGAGAAACAGCTTTTGCGTCATAAAGTGAGGGAATTTCCCAGATGAAACGGTGGTTGGGAGAGCCCGGCAACGGCATCAGAAATCGCGGCTCTACCGCTTGTTCAGCGGGGCAGTTAGGTGTGATGAATCCGGGTGTTTTCTTAGTTTTTTCGTGGCAATGGAGCAAATTCCACAGTGTCTAAGTTTTTCGCGTTCGACCTAAACAAGATGGCCTGTGAATGCCCCTAATTCAACAGGGAGGCGGGCATTTGTTTTAGCACCACCGCCAGGCCTACATGGTTTGGCTTGGTTGACAACGCAGTCTTTAGCAATTCGGAACCAGGATTATAGTCTGGGATCAGTTCCTTCAGTGTCAGCACCAGACTGGCCACATCTTGCCGTTCGGCAATTTGATGCAGATTGCGCAGTGACGCTTGAATGTGAAGCGCATCCAGATTTTGATCGCTGACGTAGCTTCTAATCTTGGGGTGCGAGGTTGGCACCAAACGCTCGTCCTGTAGATTCAATTCTTCAAACATCTTTTCTCCAGGGCGAAGACCGGTATATCGGATCTCGATGTCGTATCCGGGCTGGAGTCCCGAGAGAAGGATAAGACTCCT
The DNA here is from genome assembly GCA_964487345.1 of uncultured Occallatibacter sp. Lineage (GTDB taxonomy): Bacteria > Acidobacteriota > Terriglobia > Terriglobales > Acidobacteriaceae > Telmatobacter. The sequence goes on from CAZAQN010000010.1 coordinate 29,053, forward strand.
GGCCAGATCCGCGATCTTTACCGGTTCGCCCATATCCAGTACGAATATCTCGCCACCTTTGCCAATAGAGAATGCCTGCAATACTAACTGCGACGCCTCAGGGATGGTCATGAAGTAGCGGCTCATTTCCGGGTGAGTCACGGTCAGTGGGCCGCCCGATGCAATCTGTTCCTTGAAAATTGGAACAACGCTCCCGTTACTCCCCAAAACATTCCCAAAACGCACTGCGACAAACTTGGTTCCACCATCCATTTGGAGCGATCGGATCAGCAACTCTGCCGCGCGCTTCGTGGCACCCATCACGCTGGTCGGTCGAACTGCCTTATCCGTGGAGATCATCACAAAATCTTTCACGCCATGCTCAGACGCAGCCCGAGCTACATTCCATGTACCAAAAATGTTCGTTTCGACGGCAGCGAACACGTGCTTCTCCATTAAAGGAACATGTTTGTACGCTGCAGCATGATAGAGGATCGTGGGATGGTAGCGTTTCATTACCCGTTCCAGGCAGTCGGGATTCGTGATGGTTCCGATCTCCGCATGAAAGACTACGCTTGGACTTGACTTAGCCATCTCTCTGTCAATATGAAAAAGAGGAGTTTCAGCCTCGTCAAAACCAACGAGAGCTAGCGGTCGGAATCTTGCGACTTGCCGGCAGATCTCCGATCCTATCGAGCCTGCGGCGCCGGTCACCATAACGACTCTTCCCTGGATGCGCTCCCGAATTCGTTCCAAGTCAAGTTGAACCGGCTTCCTTCCCAGCAGGTCTTCTACGGCGACATCTCGAATCTGTCTTCCCAAATCTCCATCCTGAAGAAGTTCCCCCAAACTCGGCACCATCTTGTATTCCACCTTGGCGCTCGTGACCAGCTCTAAGATACGCACCATCTGCGGTCCGGTCGCGGAAGGGATCGCAATGAGCACTCTCTTGATCTGCCGCTTCTCAACCCATTTGCTCAAAGATTCCCCCGGTCCCAACACGTGCTTTCCTTGGAAGACAAGATCGCTCTTCCGCGGGTCGTCATCGATCAAGCCCGTGACCTCACACATCAAGGATTCGTTTTGCTGCAATTCTCGCACCAGAGCAAGTCCCGCGGCTCCTGCACCGTAAATCAGTGTCCTCGTCTGTTTGCCTCCGGCTCGACCGGCCCTCCGAGCGGTGACGATCAACCGAACCCCCAATCGAGTACCTAAAGTCAAAAGACAGGAGACTAGCCAATCCAGAACATAGACGGACCGCGGGATCGTGCCCAATCCGAGCAAGAATACAATGATCGTGCCACCGAACAAAGACCCCAACGAATTCGCCAAGACAATCCGCACGACGTCGTTTACTGACGTATATCTCCAGTGCCCCCACCTTACAGACCCGATGATGAAGGCCATCGACTTTGCGGCAGCCCAAGTGCAAATTGCAGTCCCCATGAGATGAAGATATTGCGAGGGCACGGTACCATCGAAACGCAGCTCAAAAGCCACGAGCGTCGCAAGTGAGAAAACCGACAAGTCCGCTAGATACCCCAGAACTCGACGCCCCGCACGTCGCGCATTAAACAGTCGAATGGTCGCCCATCTTGCAGGCATGTCTTTCTCCTAAACGTTGAAGGTCTCGTTATTATTGAATTTGCCCATATTCGACACCGCTCGAGATGTTTTCCCGGCAGTGATTACCTTTCCACCGACCATGCCTGACACGCGCGTTTACTTAATACAGGTCTTATCGAGTGGATCGAGATCGACACAATTGTTCTCAGTTCCAGGCTCATTCGCCACATTCTGTCCCGATTTGAACGATGTTATTCCGGCAGCCAACTCATCGATCTTCCGATCCAGGCTTTTCAACAAAGCCCTGAATTCCTCCATTCGAAGACCGAGCACGTCGTCTCTGGTTGCGCCCTTAAGTACGACGCGCATTGCATCCCGGGTCAGTTCCGATACGCTTCGGGCACCCGTGACCAGACAAAGTTGTTTCAGGCTGAGGTATTCGTCTTCCGAGAGACGAATACTTATCATGCGCGACCGCGGGTTCTGCACTGTCATGCGGATTCCTGGCGCCGCTAGTATTTACTCTGGCGGTTGCACATTGAAAATGAATTATGAATGGGCATCCGATGCAGATTGGCTCGGATCCTTCTTAAAGCCTTCACAAAAAAGATTCCAGACGTGAGGAGAGCCTGAGACAGGCTTCGCCCCCCTTTGCCCCAGATTCCTTAACCGGCAAAGCTCGACTCATCGCAATGGTCAGCCATCTGTTCGCGCAGAGAAATGCGTCAACTAACTTCACGTCGGCTGAGATAACCCTCAGCCCTTTGCGCGATGATATGTACTAATGACGTTGTACGAACCCTAGCAAGGTCGATTGTGGAAAAGCAATAAGAATGACTTACACATGGATGACAATCGTACCATTGTGGAAAAGTCCCGATATGGTTTACTGCGGCTATTATCGCCTGCATTTTGATCAGGTTATATTTTCGCTGAATGACTTTTTGCTTCGCGCATCTCGACGACGTATGTATTACGAACGCGAGTGCTTGACTAGCCGCCGCAGTTATCCTACTAGGGGCTAAGACCTGTGACAAATAACACACCAGTGATGATGTCGGAATCATTCGGTTGATGGTCACCTTGTCGCGCGCTGGAACTACCGCATCGAGGGTCACTCGCCAGTGAGTGAAGATCAGTGAGACGAAGAGCTGTTTGCCGTGCGAGCGGGCCACGTAGTCAAGGTCTCGATATCGTGACTTTGTACTTCAAGCGAGAAGCACTGCTCGACACCCGAGAGTGCGAGCACTACCTTATAACCTTGACGCAGATCTGTGACGAGTCCTTCGGTCCCCTCAAAAATGCCGCTTCGGATCCGCACCCGCATCCCGACGTCGACACGAGGATGCGGCTGAAGGCGGTATCCGGCTGTCAGGGCCGCTCGGATCTTCTCCATTTCAATGCAAGAGATCGCGGCCGCGGGTCCGTTTCCTACTAAATGGAGCACGCCAGGTGTAGACACTACGGTGAACTTGTTTGGTTGAATGAATCTGACAAACACATATCCTGGAAATAAGGGCCGCTCCAGAACCACGGTGCGATCTGTCCAATGCGATTTCTGCGAATAAAGTGGAAGGTAGTGCTCTAATGAGCGTGCCGTTAAATGCTGTACGACCCGCTTTTCATGGTTAGCAACAACCTGCAATGCACGCCACGAAGTATCCATTGTTTGAACCAACCTAGACGCTCGGATTGTGTCACCTGGTGCATGTCTACTTTTTTCGATAGCTCGTCTCTAGCTTAGAGACGCTTGTCGTTTTCGCTGACAGCACAGGAGACCTACAGCACAATTGTTTTGTAAGTAGGACTTGCATATGCGGAGGTGGAGAGAACCATCGATCGAAGGATACTTTGCAATTTCTGAGTCGCAACCAATTCCGCGCTCCCGTACTGCATCGTGGCCAATGCCAATAGCCCTGAAACTAGATTTGTTTTTCTCAAGGAAACGATGAGTCCATTTCCGAGAGTCAAGGAAGATAGTACCGACTAAAACTGGGACAATTATGATCTCGATTTATCTACGGCCTTGTGACTGTTGACACACTATGAATAGTTTTTTTCAAAGATGGGACATCGCGCCTGAGCGCCAAAGCAACCATCCCAAATGCGATTCAAGCGGAACTGGCGCTTTTTGAGGAGGATATGCGCGCGCACGGTCATTGACCGAGGAGATCAATCGCAAAAGAGCTATTGACTGGAGTCCGATGAACACGTGGTTCTGCTGCAACAGGTTTAATCCGCGAGCTTGAAGATCCGAATCTGTACCAGCTTTCCAATCGTGAGGTCCTTGAGACTGCGAGCTTTCATTTGTCGGATGAAATCCGGAGTGATTTTGAATATGCGAATCTGAATCAACTCGTCGAAAGTGGGTTGATATCCAAGCGCGCGGATCTCACGCACTTCCGCGGCATCGACCCCCTGCACGCGCATCGCAATGAGTTGATCTGCCGAGGGAAGATCGTAGCCGAGCGACGTTATGCTGTGGACATAGGCAGGGTCGACGTTGAAGATGCGTAGGGGAATTAGGGTGTCAACGGTGAGTCCTTGAACCCCGATCTGCTGCAGCGAATGCACCCATTGGCTCTCGACATTGACCAACGCACAGGTTTGCAGCTTCTCGGAGTCGAGGCCGGAGAACCCCATCTGCTCCATGCGCGCGGCGAATGGGGCGTCGGGAACAAAGATGGATTCACCCACAAGCGAACCACCGTGCACCGCGCCGGAGCACGTCAATGTGCCCGCCTCCGCTGCCAGCGTTGCAGTCAGTTGCGATCCGTCTTGCGCCAGATCTTTGGGTGTAATTCCTCTGAACCGGTCGATTGATTCTTCGCTATAGTTTGACCCCCAATGAGAATGCTCGCTCCCGCAATCCCCACTATCGATGTGGAGACGAAATTTATCGGGCCGCTCGTTGGCACTGATCGCGCATGCCGCATGCACCGGCTCGAGCGCAGCGGATTGGAGCGCGGTAATGGCCGAGGCCATAAGGACGAGGGGAACATGAAGTCGATGCGTGTTCATCGGAATCTCCCGTTGCTGCGTGCCTGGAAAGAGGCGTAGTTCGACCGTCGCCGCAACCGGGGTGCACTAACCGAGGGGCAAGCACCTTGATTACGACAAGAGAAAATGGGATCTTAATTGACCTATTGCTTCACAGATTCGTCGTCGAGCAAACCGGTGATCCGCAGCTGTACCAGTTTTTCGAGCGAAAGATGAGTGAACCCGTGCTTTTTCGCCGACTCAATAAACGGCGCATCGATGCGGAAGATGCGGGTTTTAATGACATCTTCCACCGACGCGCCAGGATACTCGCGGGCAATCTCCTGTGCATATTCCGGCGTGACGCCCTGGACACGGAGCGCGACTAATTGCTGAGAAGTGAGGTCAGAGAAACCCGCGTTCTTCATACCCGCAACAAATTCCGGCGTAACTCCAAAGATGCGAAACGAGATTGCGTCCTGGAAGCTCTTCACCTGAAAGCCCTGCTGTTTCAGTTCCGCGAGATACTCGGGCGTAACGCCTTGTATCTTGCACGCGATGAGTTCGTCGGCCGATGGTTTTCCAAAGCCGGCTTGCGCCATTCCCTGCGCATACTCGGGCGTGACATTCTGCACTTTCATCGCAATCAGCTTGTCGAGATCGACGTCGTAGCCGGCATCTTTCATGCGGTCGATGTAACTAGCCCTCGGCTGTGCCGCGTCCGGCTGTTTCTCTTGCGATTCTGAAGCAGCCTCCAGCACAGCACCAGGGGAAACGAGATGCGTCGTCGCGGCAAGAACAGGCTTGATGACTTTTACCTGGGGCGCACTCACCTGAATAGAGGCAATATGAGTTGACGCCGGCAAATGTGCAGGATTCAGGCTTGCGACAACTGGGCGTGCCGCCGTCAACGAAATCGCGAGAGCAACGCAGGCAACAACCAGCGAAAAAGGCTGCACAGGCCGCCCGCCAGACCGGGCAACGGGTTCCCCAAGAATGCGGGCAATTCTGAGACGCAAGGTTTGCGGAGTTTGATGTCCATCAAGTGCCATGGCAAGCCTCCAGTGGCGAGCGCGCTGCTCCTCAAGCCGGAAGAGCGCGGTGGCATAGGTTACAGGATTCGGGCAGACCTTCAGCGCGAGATCGTCGCAGCAGAGTTCGCGTTCATGGCGTATGCGATTACCCATCCACCAAACGGCCGGATGAAAGAAGAACAGAGTCTCCACCAACGTCTGCAAAAGATTGCAGAGGAAGTCCGCGCGGCGCACGTGAGCCAGCTCATGCGCCAACACCATTTCAAGCTCGTCGGGACCAAGCAGCGTGATCGCCGAGAGCGGCAGCAGCACGAGGGCTCGTAGCGCTCCCACAGTGATGGGCCCCGCGACTGCACTCGACACTCGTAAGAGCACAGGTCGCCTGAGGCCCATCACTGTGAAGATGCGTCGGAAGCTTTCGCGCACTTGTTCGGGGGCGTCCTCAATGGCAGTGGCGCGCAATCTCTGAATCATCCACCAGCCTCCCAGGCTGCGCACGGAGAGCACGACCACGCCAAGCACCCAAAATCCGTCGATCCAGCGCAACAGGTTGGCCTGCGTCGAGCCGGCAACACCTTGGTGCTGAGAGATGAGACCCGGCGCAATCGTACGCGGCAGCGCAAGCGATGCATCCTCTATTGTTGAAGCGGCGTTGCGCAGAGCCGGGGAAGGCGTGGCCGAACGCATTTGCGATGCGAACGTCCCGACTGCTGCACCCACCATCATCAACATCGCCACGACCGCGATCAAATAGCGGGTCTGGCTCGTACTGCGAGCAAGCAGAACGGTCGACAGGCGATAGATTCCAGCAATAGCGGCGGCCTGCCAGCAGAAATGAATGAGAGTCCATGCGATGGCGTCAAGCGGGTGGCTCATGGCTGATGTTTTCCTTTTTGGGCAGAGTTCGTTTCGACAGTTGAGCGTTTTCTATCGATAAGGACGCGGATGGCTTCTAGTTCGCCGGCACTCGCCGGTTCCATCGCGAGAGCATGCAATGCGAGCTGAGCAGCTGAGCCGGAAAAAAGACGCACGCTCAGGTCCTTGAGAATCTCGCTCTGCGTAACGTCCTGGCTGAGCGCTGCGCGGTAGACGTGAGCGCGGTTGGCCTCATCCCGAACTACCAGCCCTTTCACCGTCATAATTTGCAGCATCTTGAGCACCGTTGTGTATCCGGAAGGGCGTTGAAGATTCAGAGCATCGTAGATCTCTCGAACCGTTGCCGGCTCCTTCTCCCACAGGATCCGCAGCAGCTCAAGCTCAGCTTCGGTCGGTCGTGGCAAGGATTTGGAGGACTTCGTCATGATGTTTGCCACTTTATACGAAGTATTTCGTAGATGTCAACGAAAATCTTCGTAGGTGTTGAAACCGAACCGATTGCCATGTCATTGACTCAACCCCTTCGCTACGAGACCCGCTGCTTCTGTGCGTTTTCCACACGCCTTCTTGTGACGGGCAATACCGAGCTCCAATTCCGTTCCATCTATAGTGAGCCAAGCATCAAATCAATAATGCAAGAGTTGCTCATAGAAAACGCTAATGCATCTTCAAATAGATTCTTTTATCGAAGGAATTTCTATGTTGGATTACTTGTGCCTTGGTTCTCCACCGTGTGAACAAAACAACTCTGTGGCTGCAAAAACATGTCTAAGGAGGCCCCCCGCGAGTCAGTGGAGCCTGTCTCGCACTCGCCGGATCCTCGATATTTCTGTTGCGCTCTTTGCGCTCCTCATCTTTGCCATTCCCATGGGCATCCTTGCCGCATGTGTGCGATTTACATCACATGGGAAAGCATTCTTCTCCCAGGAGCGGCTCGGCCGCGATGGCCGCCTGTTCCGGATCTACAAGTTCCGCAGCATGGCAGAAACGAACGCAAACCAGACCTGCCCCGGACTCACCAGGGGCGGCGACCGGCGAGTGACTCCTTTCGGCCGATGGATGCGAAGATTCAAGCTCGATGAATTACCGCAGTTTTACAACGTCCTCCGTGGCGATATGAGCCTCGTCGGCCCGCGGCCAAAGCTGCCGCAGTATGCTGCAATCTTCGACATGTCGTACCGGCCTGGAATCACTGGATTGGCAACCATCGCCTTCCGCAGCGAAGAAGAGATCTTGCGCCACATTCACCGGCAACAGATCGACCGATTTTACGCGGAGCATATTAAGCCGAAGAAGGTAAAGCTCGATCTCTGCTATATGTGCAGGGCCACTGCCTCTTCCGACCTTCGTATCATCGGTTCGACAATTCTCAGTTGCATCAGTCCTGCGCGTGTACCAGCCTTCATCCATCCCAATCCAATAACTCCGAGCGCGCCGGGATCTTTGACCTGTGAAGAAACGCACGAGGCAAGTACCGTCCATATCTAATTCGCCTGACGCCCCGTGCGACCTGCGTCTCACGCTCCGCAATGAACTCATCGACACTGTCTTTCCGTTTCTTGGCCGCTCTAACCCCGCATCCAATACTGAGTGGCAGCTGCGGCCAGCTGGTCCAATAAAGATAGAATGAGCAGGTCACTCACTTGCCTGCAATGTCTCGCAGCGATCAATTCCTTTCATGACAGCATTAACATTCACACTCGTGGTTCTGGCCATGTCGACCATCGCAGGGTTTCTCGGCTCGCTCACCGGCCTCGGCGGCGGTGTCGTCATCGTACCGGTGCTGGCGCTTGCCCTGGGAGTCGATATCAAATACGCGATCGGAGCCTCGCTGGTCTCGGTCATAGCGACGTCGTCAGGAGCAGCCGCCGCCTATGTCCGCGAAGGCTATTCCAATATCCGCGTGGGAATGCTGCTTGAAATCGCCACGACAGTGGGCGCGATCGTCGGTGCCATTCTGGCCGTGCACGTCACCACTCACGTAATCGCGATTGTATTTGGATTCGTTCTTCTCCAGGCCGCCTGTCAATCGTTCTTCACGTCCGAGCCGGAAACCGCCGGCCCAACCGAGTCGGACGCGCTCGGCAAACGCTTGAGGCTCGGCAGCACCTACCCCGTCGACGGAGGCCGTCAGAATTATGGAGTGCGGAATGTACCGACCGGATTCGGCCTCATGTTCGGGGCAGGCACACTCTCAGGATTATTGGGAATCGGCTCCGGTGCACTGAAAGTGATTGCGATGGACCGCGCAATGAAGATTCCATTTAAGGTCTCCACTACAACCAGCAACTTCATGATTGGAGTGACAGCGGCAGCCAGCGCAGGTGTCTATCTGAGCCGCGGCTATATCGATCCCCGCGTTGCAATGCCGGTAATGTTAGGCGTGCTCGCCGGGGCGTTCTTCGGAACAAAAGTTCTGATTCAGGCTCGTGTGCGCACCTTGCGCATTATCTTCGGATGCGTGGTGCTGGCCCTTGCCATTGAAATGATCGTGAACGGCCTCACAGGAAAGGTATAGATCATTGGACGACCGGCGCCTTGAAACCAACATTGGCAACCTGCTTCGTGCCGGAGTCTTGCTTTCCGCGGCCACGGTCTTCGCGGGCGGTGTTCTGTATCTTGTGCGGCATCACGCAGACCGGGTCAGCTATCGCCAGTTCGCGGCCGGCGGAGCCATCGTGCAGTCTGCCAGAGGGGGGCTGGAGTCTGCAGCGCACCTAAACAGCGAAGGCTTAATTCAATTCGGACTTCTGCTCTTGATTTTCACACCAGTGGCGCGTGTCGCTTTGGCGGTCGTAGGCTTTGCTCTCGAAAGGGACAGACTCTATGCAGGTGTGAGTCTCGTTGTCCTGGTCATTCTCGTCCTGAGCCTGATGCGCGCATTGTGAACGCTTGGCCGAGTCTGCTAGGCGAGATTCCCGCCCCTGCCAATATCCATCGAAGGAGAGATCGGATTGCGCTCATCGATATACTCGGCGATGACTCTCTCAAGAAGACCCTTTGCTTCCAGGATGAACTCCACCGCATCCCGCCCGGCGCCATACCCCCCAGCGTTGGGCGTCACATAGTGCGCTTCGGCTTTCACCTGCGCGCGCGCATTCGCCACGGCTACCGCAAAGCCACACTCCCGCATGACAGGGAGATCGATCACATCGTCGCCAACGTACGCAATCTCTTCGAGCGTGACCCCTTCTTTTTGCATAATCTCGCGGACGGCCTGCATCTTGAAAGCCTGGCCCATGTAGACAAATTCAAGCTTCAAATCGCGCGATCGCGTAGCCACCGTCTCACTAATCCGTTTGGTAATCACGCCGCACTTCATGCCGCCCAGCCGCGCCAGAGAAATAGCCGTGCCATCATGCGCGCTGTAGCCCTTCGCTTCCGTCATGGTCGCCGAATGCGTGCCGAACCCCGCGCGATCCGCGTGCTTCGCAAGATGCGCCTGGGTTTCAGGGCTGCTCGAAGCAGGGCTGGGCGATGGGACCAGCCAGATGGTTCCGTCGGTCAGAACACCGTCCACGTCGAATAAGATGATTTTGACGCGGCGGGCACGATCCTGCGCACTCAAGGTCATGCTTCGATTTTAGACGCCGCCCAGCAGGCGCCCTGATCTTCGGGAATTGATGATCGAGAATAGAACCATGGACGAAAACCGCCCGCCCGCTCCAGCCTCTGTACCCATTCTCGAACCCGAGGACTATTACATGGAGGGGCCGAATCTCGTCTTCACGGCAACGTTCCACTTGAAGCGCGGATACTGCTGCGGCTCAGGTTGCCGTCATTGTCCGTACGACGATCCGAAGACCGACAAAATCAAATCCGCCGATGCAGGCTAGGTCAGCGCCAGCGCGCGCTCCCTGGGTAGGATCGCATGCTGCGGAATGCGCAGGTGGGCTGGTTCCTCCAGAATCACCAACACCATCCTGGCAATCTCCTCTGCCTCCAGCGGCTCTTCCATCCCCATCAGCATCGCGGGCGGCACTTCCCAGCGATCCTGGTAGCCAGTCCGCACTAGCCCCGGCTCGATGCTGGAGATGCGCACCTCGGACTTGCTTAGTTCCATCCGCAAAGCCTCTGAGAATGCTTCTATCGCAAACTTGGTTGCCGCGTACGCGCCCACCGGCGGCCGCACTTTTCTGCCCAGAATGCTCGATGTGTTGAAGAGGTGCCCTCGCCCTTGCTGCACAAAGTACTGCAGGAAGGTGTATGCCATGCGAAACGCACCTTCCACGTTCACCCTCACCATGTTGCAGATGCGCTCGATATCCACCGCTTCTACCGTACCGGCCTCAATCAACCCACTGTTGTTGAAACACACATCGCAACGCCCAAAGTTATTCAACGCTGCGGCCAGCAGCGTTGAAGGAGTCGACTCGGCGCGCAAGTTCCCGGCAACAACCACGCAAGGCCCATCGAGTTCCGATGCGACTGTGTTGAGCTTTTCACTCGAGGGCGCATTCAGCACCAGCAAGTACCCGGCACGCGACAGCGACTTCGCGATTGCTGTCCCGATCCCGCCTGTTGCCCCCGTAATCACGGCGACCTTACTAGTGCTTTGTTTGCCCATTCTGACCTCGCTATCCCCGCATCATACGCGGGAATCGATCCGAATCTGCGAGCCAGAATCACCGAGGTCTACATCTTGATACCCGTGTCGTCTCGCGATCTTCGAGCGAAGAAATGGAGAACCTACTCCGAGGATGGTGCCGCAGCAGCCGGAGTGGCCGCTGGAACAGGGAGCGCAGCCTCCCGCACCAGCACTGCGAATCGCGGAAACGCAAAGCTTCCACCCGCATCATCCACCACGTTCAACTGGCACACATAGGGGCCAGGTTTCAGCCCAGTCAGCGGCACGTCCAGTTCGATAGACACTGCGTTCCGCCCATCTACATTCGTCGCCTTCGCCTGCACCAGCGGCGTCTCGTACACCTTCACCGATCCCTGGATCAGCTCGAGGCTGCTCAACAGATTGATGCCAGCTTTGGTCCCCTTGGGCTGGTTCTCCGCAAGTTTTGCGCGCGTCGGATCATAGACCTCATAGAGCAAATAGAGATGCTGATCCTGGCGAAAAACATGGCTGATATTCGGAACGTACTCCTCACCTTCCCGAACCAACGGCGTGTTTTGCTTGCTCGGCTGCCGCAACGAAGCCAGCACAATCGAGCTCATCTTGAGCGGCGTCTTCTTCATGTCCGGCAGCGTGATGTCCGCTTCGAATGAGCCCATACGTCCCGTCTGGTTTTCTCGCACCACAAATTTCAAATGATATTTGCCGGGAGGCAGGTTGAAGCTGGTCGTGTACTCGATATTGCGTTGCCGCGCCTGGAGCGATGGATCGAGATTCAATTTCACCGTCTGCCGCGCGCTTCCAATCTGCCGCTTCACCTCGTCAATCACTTCGCCAATAATGTCGAGCGTCGCCTTGTCCTTGTCGCCGCCTTTAACAAAAGGAATCTGAGACCCGGGTACGATGATTGACACCGGCACATAGAAACGGTTCTCGTCGAGCCGGAAATAGAGCGCGTCGAGATACATTGCCATATCGGTCGCAGGAAGATCGCTGGCCAACTGCTCATCCAACTCGCGTTCGCGATCCTCGCGGCCCGAATGTTTGAAGTCCGCCGGTGCATAATAGCCCGGCCGATACTCGAGCTTGATCCCCGGCCGGTTGATCTTGATCGTCAGCTTGCGATACTTCCCGTCACGCGCGGGATTCGTCGAGTGAAAGCCAACAGCGTAGTAGGCCGAGGTGTCGCGCTGCACCTGCGCAAACGCAGGGGCAAAATCATTCGAGTCGAAGAATGCTTTGCCACCTGTGTCCGAGCTCAGCGTGGCCATCACTTCCTGCGAGGCGAAGTTGGAATTCATATTATTCAAGAGCGCGCCGCCGTTGTAGGCGCCTGAGCCGCGCAGGCTCCCCGTCGACGCATCTCCAAGCGGCGAAATTGCCTGCAATCCGCGCGTGTCCACGCTGTAGATCGCAAGATTGGCTCGAACCGCGGCGTTGATCGCAGCCCGCAACGAAGCCTGGTTCTCGATGCCGTCCCGCGAAATCCCTCCGGAAAAATACAGCAGCGACTTCTTCTCCGTGATTCTCTCCAGCGACTTCGATACCGCGCGCAGCGCAAACAGTTCTCGGTCTGTATTGATGTCGTTGTACTCGCTCTCGTCGGGTGTATAGCCAGTCGTATCCTCCACCTGGTTTGAGTTGGAGGTCGCCCCCTGCGCGAATCCCTGCCCCTCCGTTCCGTTGTAAACACCCACTTCGTGGATCAGTGCATTCTTATCGGCCGTAAAATCCTGGTCTACAGTCAGCGTGTCTCCCAGAGAAACCAATGCCACAAGGTCGGCGGACTGCATCTTGGTGCGCAAGAATGCCTGTGCCGCTTCCACGCAGCGATCCAAATCCTCCGGCTGCATCGACGTCAGGTCGAAGAACATCACGATGAGCCGGTGATTGAGCAAGTCCTCAGGTTTCGCAACCACCACGGCCTTACGCCCACTGCCAGTTGGTCCGGCTGCCAGTCCGTCGATGGTCGCCTCATTCAACGGCTTGGCCATCTCTACACTTTGGTAGTCGAAAGTCGCAATCTGCTGCGGCTTCCCGTTTTCGTAAACCGTGAAATCGCTCTGCTTCAGTCCCCGCACAAATTCGCCGGTCTTCGCATCGCGCGCCACCACATTCGTCAGCACCAGCTCGGCGTTTGTCTTCAGAACAAACCCGCCCGCCTGTGTGGTCGAAACCTGTCCGCTTGCCGGCTGCTCCGAATTCTGCGCAATCGCGGGCAGCGAACTCGGCGTCATGATCGCCAGAGCCGCCAGCACCGCAATCGACTTTTGCATGCAATCAAGCATCAATTCCCTTACCTATCGCTTCTCTGCTTCTCTGTTTTTCTGCTTTTCGAACTTGCTAACTCCGTTGTCCATCTAGAACCTGAATCTCGCCGTAAATTGGAACGACCGCATCGATCCCACCGACGTCACCTGCCCAAATGTCGGCGAAGCGACATTCGTGTCCACTCCCGAATACTGCACCGTGTTGAACGCATTGTTGATCGTGGCGCGAATCTCCATGCTGCGCGTCTCCCCTAGATTCAGGGTCTTCGAAAGCGCCATGTTGTTGGTAATGGTCCCCGGCCCGGCAATCGAATTACGCGGGGCATCGCCAAACACGTCGCATGGATAGGTACCATTCGCTACCGGCGCAGAATAAGCTGCGGGATTGAACCATTGCCGCCCACCACCTGCATTCACCGGCACGCCAGCGTTCACATTGGGTCGCAACGTGCCGCCAGTGCCGCAGGCAACGCTCGACACTTCAGCGGCATAATAAGGACTAAGTGGCGTTCCGGTCGCAAACGTATAACTCCCCGAAACTGAAAGTCCCTCAAGAATGTGCGATGCCGTTCCGCTCGTAAACCAAAATTTGTCCTGGCCAAAAGGCAGCTCGTACAAATAAGTCCCGCTCACCTTGTGCCGCTGATCCAGACTGCTGTTTCCCTCTTCGGCGTTCAGATTCTGCCAATCTTGCGCGCCCACACTTGAACTCGTGCCTTCTGAGCTGGAGTTATCGATCAAGTGCGAGTATTGATAATTCGCTCCGACCGCGAAGCCCTTGGTGAGCCTCTTATTCACCCTCACCGTTCCCGCGGTAAACTTTGAAAATGCAAGAGCCTGGTCGTAATCGAATACCAGGTTCGTTGGATTTGTGTTCGGGCTGCTCGCCGTCGCGCGCGGCGCGCTCGTAATGTCGAGATGGTTCCCCTTCGACCCGTTGTAGCCGATGTTCATCACAATGCCCCAGGGCATCGTCTTCTGCACGTCCAGATTCCACGTCTCCACGTAAGGCAAAAAATAGTGCGGATCGAGAGCGTAATTTCCATTGATTTCCGGCGCAGGAAACCCTTCCGCCAGACTGAGGCACGAATTGGGTACGGTCCGCGCGCATGCCGACGTGGGTTGGCCGCTCGCCGTCGCTTCCTGGTTGGTCTGTTCATTGGCAAAGGGCGGCTGATGCGCCATCGTCGTCGCAAAGCTCGCATACTGGCCCACCGTGTAATTCATCCCGAAGCCCGCGCGCACCACCGTCTGCTTTAGCTTGGGCACTCTCAACGCCAAACCCAGTCGCGGCGCGAACGCCGTGCGAAATGGAAATACCAGCGAATCTGGCAACTTCCCGCTAAATGCGCCGCTCGCCCCAGCCTGCACTTCGGCTGTCCCGGTAAAGCCTCCAGACGGATTGGTATCGACATCGGCCAGATGCCCGTATTTTTCCGTGTATGGGGCAAAGAATTCGTAGCGCACGCCATAGTTCAACGTCAGATTTGGAAGCACGCGCCAATCGTCCATCGCATACGCGTCGAACACATTGTCGCGCAGATAGCTCTTGTTGATCGCGGAATCGAGCGAGGTCTCCTGCGGGAGCCCAAGCAGAAGATCCGCCAGCGACGATCCGGTCGCCTGATCTCCGCCCGCATCTTCGGTAAATAGACCGGAAAACGTAAAGGTCCCAGTGGCATTTGACCCCGCCAGAAAGTCCCGATGCACCCGGCGATAGTCTCCGCCAAAACGGAGGTTGTGCTTGCCGTGAATCCAACTCAGCGTCTCCGAAAGCGTAATGGTCTGCGCCACCGAGAAGCTCGGCTGCTGCTCGCTTAGCCCTTGTATGTTGCCCATCTGTACGCTGGGCAAACCATAATTCAACGGGCTCGGATTCAGCGCCGCGTCATCCGGTCCCAGAATGCCAAGTTGGGTCGCAATATCTGTCTCATTCGTGAAAAAGTTGGTTGTCTGACTATTGCTGCGGTTCCAACTGGCGTTCGAAATGCTGGTCAGGCGGTGATAGCCGATTGTGTATCCGGCCTGCACGGAGTTGGATTGAGAAGAAGTCTTCCCGCCCAGTTCCGGAAAAATGTTTACGTTATCCTTGGCAGAGTGTGACCAGTTGTAATTGAAGTTGATGCTCTGCCGCAGACCCTGATTCGCCTGCGTTCTGCGCCCTCCTCCGCCCAAACCGCCCCGCCCCCCAGAACCAAGCAGAGGACTGGAACCAATGCTCCGCATGTACCGCGCTCCGGCCTGCGTCGTATTCGTCTGCGCTGTCGACAGCAAATGATAGTTCTGCACCGTGCCCGGCAGATTCGGTTCTGGAAAATACTTGAGCAGCGCCGTGGCTTGCGGAGAAATGCGCGCAGACGGAATTACGTTGGCCGCGCCGTTCGACATGAACTGCTGAAACGTAGTCGGGTCGTAAATTGCCGGCAAACCGGCCGCAGAAAAGTCTCCGCTCTTCTCCGCATCCGTCGGTACCGTTGCGTACTCATCCAACGGGCTCGAACTGCGCGTGCCCGAGAGCGTCAGAAACATCGTGTCCTTGTTGCTGGGCTTCGTGAGCCCAGGAATATACGGCGCGCTGATGAATGTGAGGCCGAAGCGGTTCGTCCCCGACGCAGGCTGTTCCTGTGGTTGCCCCCGCAGGCTGAAAGGCTCCGCGTTCAACGCGGAGTTGCTGCCAATCCAAAAGATCGCGCCATGCGGCTGACCAGGATTGAATCCGCGGAAATTTCCCCGCCCGCCGCCGAAGCCACCCCCGCCACCGAACCCTCCGCCTCCACCAAAACCTCCAGGTCCACCAAAACCGCCCCCGCCAAAGCCACCTGGCCCGCCTCCCCCGCCAAACAGACCGGCCGTTGCTCCAGCAATGTTCCCTTCCTGTCCGGGATTCTGCGCTCGAAAGGTCTCGAGAGCGTCGCGCAGCCGGTCCATATCAACGCCAGCCAAAGGACTCACCGCACCGGCTTGTCCACTGATCGCGACCGAGTCGGAACTGAAGTCGGAGTTCCCCGCCGCCGACGGCAACGCCGCGCCGCTCGTGCCCGCGCTCCCCGCCTGCGTCTCCGTATCCGACGTCAGCGCATTCATCAGACTCAGGCTTTGCGCTCCATTCCCCGCCAACTGGCGGATCGCTTGAGCCACTTGCGTCGATTGCCCTTCCTGTTGCTGCTCCTGCTGCGCTGCGCGCGAGGCCAGAATCAGCAAGAAGCTCACTGTCTGATCGTGATTCGCAGCATTCAGAACCGCCTCCTGCGCGCCTTGCGCAAAAGCCGCGAACTGCGTGCGAATCACATAGCGTCCGTTTTGCGGAATCGTCAACGACCACGCCCCAGTGATGTCCGATGTCGTCGAGTAGCGCTTGCCAGTCAGCGTATTCTGCGCCGTCACCGTAACGCCCGGCAGCGAGATGTTTCCACTCTTCACCACGCCATGCAGTTTTCCGCCGGCCACAGATTGATCGGGTGCTCCCTGAGAAATGGCTGTCGACGGTGTTCCTTGGGAAACGGCAGGTGTCCCCGCGGAAGGTGGAGTTTGCGCCGAAGAAATCATTCCAGCAGCAACCAGGCACATCGCGACTGACACCCGCATGGTTGCTCGCAACATGAACTCTCCCAAATCGCGCTCGTATTGAAACAGACGTTCGCTAGGTCGCGAAGGTTTACGGCATAGACCCGTTCCCATCCATCGTAAACTTAGACATGGCCGCCCAACAGACGGAGTCCAGAACAGTTCGGCTGGGGGAACTTTCAGATGACTCTTCAAGCGAAGCGCTCGCCGCTGCCCGTGAATTGTTACTGGAGTATGGCCGCTTCGTAATCGCCCAACCGGGTGCCGCCCGATTCTGCTTTGGCTCGCTCGAGAAAGAAGCGGCACGTCTGCCGCTGAGCTATCGCCAACAAGCCGGAGGCTGTTTGGTGGCATTCGTCGACAACGCCCCCACAGGCTTCGTCGCTTGGCGAGCCATCGCGCCGTCTCCGCAGGTCGCCGACGATGCGTGGGAATTGAAGCGTCTGTGGGTTCGTCCCAGCGGACGCGGTCTCGGCCTTGGACGAGTGTTAACAGCCGCCGTGCTCGATCGCGCCGTCGCCGCGAAGCGCAAAGCCGTCTATCTCGATACAGCTCCTGCGTCCATGGCTGCTGCTTACCGCATGTATCTCGATATGGGGTTCGCCCCTTGCGCCCCCTACAACGACAATCCCGTGGAAGGCCTAGCCTATTTGGTGAAGTATCTCTAGTGCACGACTCTAAGTGGATTTATTGGAAGCTGCAATTAGCGCAAAAATGGGTGCCCCAGGTCTGGATTTTCAGACCTGGGAAAACGCGAACGCAAATCAACCGCTGCCATCCTGAATCTAGTACCACTTAAGTTGCAGCCGTGCTATTTCTTCTTGCAATCCAATCCGACGCATGTTAACTATTGAGCCAATAACTTCCTGGTAGCTACCAGAGAAGTAACTGCTTCGGTTCAAAGGTAGGTCCGCTCAATGAAGATTGGTACCACAATTCGTGCGCACAGACTGCAAAAAGGACTCTCGCAGGGCGATATCGAAAAGAAAACCGGCCTTCTTCGCTGCTATTTGTCGCGTGTTGAGAACGGACACACGGTCCCTTCGCTCGACACCCTCTCAAAGATTGCGGGAGCCCTCGACCTTCCAATTGCTCAGTTCTTCTCCGACGACCAGGTCGGCCGCCAGCTGAATACGCAACGGCTTACTGACGAGGAACTGCGCTTCCTCACCCAGATCCGCCGTTACTCAACGAATTTGAACGAAAGCGACCGCAAGCTCCTTCTCGCCATGGTCAAGAAGTTTGCCGCCACCGCTGTCCGTTAGCGGGAATCGCGGCCCAGGTTAGCCATCCGCGTTTCGCCCGCGATCCTGCTCAGTGCCGGTGCTCCGCGAGCTCCCGCAATTCCGACCCCGCCATCAAAAAGGCACCCACGCCAAACACATAGCTGGTCTGCGGCTTGTATTTGTCCGGGCCGCCTCCGATGGGCTGAATGCAGCCCAGGCGCCCATCGGCATAGATATGCGACACCAGCCCCGCCCATCCCTTCCGCACCACCGGCAAATATTCCGCGCGATCCAACACCCCTTTGTTGATACCCCATGCGAGCGCGTATACATAAAACGCCGAACCTGAAACCTCGGGCAAAGGATATGCGCCGCCGCCAAGAAGTCCAGGTTGCCACAAGCCGTCTGAGCCTTGGATCGACTTGAGCCGCTGTGCCATCTGTCGAAATTGTTCGACGTACTTCGGCCTGCTTGGATAATCCGGCGGTATCTCCTCGAGCACCTCGGCCAGCCCTGCCATCACCCATCCGTTTCCGCGCGACCAAAAAATCTTCTTGCCGTTCGCCTCGTGTTGGTCGAGAAAGCTCGTGTCACGCGAATAGAGATGTTCGCTCGGATCGTAGAGAAGCTCGGATGTGACCCACCACTGCCGATCCATGCGGTCCAGATACGCCTTGCTCTTCGTGATGTTGTAAAGCTCCGCCCAAACCGGTGGCGCCATAAACAGCGCATCGCACCACCACCACGCTGGCGTCTTTTCGTCATGCCACGGCGGGCACGTCTCCGTACACACATCGGGCAGCAGCAGCATGCGATCGAACTCCGCCTTCGTCGCCGCCAGCATCATTGCATCGTGATATTGGCGATAGAGCCCGAGATACACGTAGCCAATCGCCTGATCGTCCGCGTGGGTCTTACGCGGACCAAGTTGCCACTCGAATTTCTTCCCCGCTTCAAGCAGGGCATCTCGATACTCGTCATCGTGCAGGGAATCCGCAGCCGCGAGGAATCCGCGATAGAGCGCAGCAAACGTCCAATCCTGGTTGAAATCGTTACGCGACCTCTCTAACTGCCAGTCGCCAACTTTGCGCATCGCTTTGCCGATCGCTTCTCTATCGAGAGCCGGCGATAGTTCAATTGCCAGCGGCCCCGCAACCTCCGGCGTGTCGCCGGCTCCTGGAGAGGGATACGATGGCTCGGGCTTCTGGGCCGCCATTAGCGTCCCAAAAACAAACATCGCGAGAAATGTGATTCCCAAACACCGCAATCGCTTTGGCATCGTATCCCCGGTCTGTGCTCACCGACTTCGCAAACCGCCGCGACATCTCTCGGCAGCCGCATCAGGATACATGCCTGCTCATGCAGCGCGCAGCAACACCTCGCATCGCCATCCGCGCGCAGGACACAACGAAGACCCCCGCCTCAGTCGACGACAAGTCTCGGATCTCAATTTTGCGCTTGCCTAGACGTCGTTGCCCAGTCGGAAGATCGGTTCCACGCCGTGTCCGCCCGCAAGCAAAGCCTGCTCCTCGTGCGCTTCAAGAGGCTTGTAATTCTGCGCAACGTCCATTGCGAGCCGGAAGTATTTCTCATCGCCTGGCGGAACCGCGGCTGTGATCGGATGACCCAACGTCCAGCGCAGCCCCAGCGAGGCCTCATCGGGAAACGAGGCCGGCTGATACCAGCACTTCGGTTCAGGATGGTTTTGTTTCTGCTCCACCGGCCACACTGTCTTCGCCATGCTCTTCAGTGCCAGGATGCCCATCTGCTTCTCTTGCGCCTTCTTCAGAATCTGCGGGCCGAATCCGGCCTGCGTGAAGAGCACCCAGTTCACCGGAAAAAGAATCGTGTCGAAATTGTAGCGTTCCATCGCAGCCACAGCAGTCTCCGCCGAATGCACCGAGAAGCCAATGTAGCGAATCTTCCCTTCCTTCTTCGCCGCTTCCATCGTCTCCATCGCACCGCCCGGCCCCAGCACCTTGTCCAACTCGGCCATCTTGGTCAGCGCATGAAACTGGTAAAGGTCCACATGATCCGTCTTCAGCAATCGCAGCGACTCCTCGAGTTGCGCGCGCGAGTCGTCCTTCGAACGCCCTTCCGTCTTGCACGCCAAAAAGCAATTCTTGCGATAAGGTGCGAGCGCCGGTCCCAGCCGCGCCTGCGCATCACCGTAGCTTGGCGCAACGTCGAAGTAGTTGATGCCGCGGTCAAAAGCTTCGGCAACGATATTTGACGCCTCACCCGTGGTCTCATTCATCACCACGATTCCGCCGAATCCAATGATGGAAAGCTGCTCCTCGGTTTTGCCCAGCGTGCGACGCGTAATCGGATTGGAAGGCGTTTTCGCCGTCGCGTTCAGTTGGCTTGTGGATGCGACTGCGGCAGCAGTAATGGCAGCTTGCTTGATAAATTCGCGGCGCCTCATGAAATTCCTCCTTGAAGAAAGAAAAGACTCAAATGGGAGTTGGAGCGAACTTGAACGAACGCAAGCGGCAGTTTCGAAAACATTCTGGCACATGTCCGGCGTGCCGCCGCAACAGTTATGCAGCCAATTTGGCGAGATAAAAACCAAACAGCACAAGAATTCCAACGATCATCGCGACAGCCGCTCCGAGACGCGCCTGGAAGACCGGCCGTGGCGAACCCAGCCGCGGAACCATAGGGATGGCAAACAGCAGCCCGCAACCAAAGCCGCCTAGATGCGCCATGTTGTCGATACTGATCCCAGTCAGACGCGAGCCTGCGCTGATCGAAAGCCCGAGTACCAGGTTGATCGCGGCAAAATAGATCACCGAACGGCGCAACTTCTTCAACTCAAGTGGGGGCACCGGAAGACGCTGCGATTTCAGCAGCACGATCAGCGCGCCCGCAATCCCAAAAACCGCGCCTGAAGCGCCCGCACCCACTGGAAAAGCGACGCCGCCCGCATCGCGAATCGGCCACACCCAATTCACCAGCGTCGATAACAAATTGCCAGCCGCACCTGTCAGGATGTACACGGCGAAGACGCCCGCCGATCCCATCAGCGGTTCCGCAAGCAGGCCCAGGTTCCAAAGGCACCACATGTTCGTAGCCAGGTGAATGATTCCCACATGGACGAACATCGCGGTCACAATCCGCCACCACTCACCGCCGACAAGCACGGCGCCCGCATGGTCCGCCCCCCAATTCATCAGCTGCGCCGGCGTCGGGCTGAACGGACTGATATGGTGCGCCACCATGGCCAGAAAAACCAGGCAGTTCACACCCACCAGCAGATAGGTCGCAGGGGACGAAGCCCACCTCGGCCGTCTGGGCCGCGGCTGCGGTTCCGGCGGCGGTCCGTACCCCGATCCCGGCGGCAGAATCTCCGGCTGTGGAATTGGTGAGCTGCTTCCCATGCTGTCATCGTAATGCATTTCACGTTGCGTCATGAGACGTCACACCGAACCATGTTGAAATCCCCACAACGCAAGTCTCTTCATCGAACCGCGTCACAATTCCTATCCGCGCAGCCGTTGTAGTCTGTTCCTTGGTCCTCGCGAGCTGGGCGCGTTTTTTTCCCGTCGACTCGCAGCTGACCGCAAGGAGCGATAGAGTGACTTCATCTTCTTCAAGTTCGGAAAAGCCGATCCGCCGCGCGCTGCTCAGCGTAACCGACAAAACCGGACTGGTCGACTTCGCAAAGGGATTAACCGAATTCGGCGTAGAACTCATCTCCACCGGCGGCACTGCCGCGGCACTGCGTGCGGCGGGTCTTTTGGTCAGAGATATCAGCGATCTGACGGGCTTCCCCGAAATGCTCGACGGCAGGGTGAAGACGCTCCATCCCCTTGTGCACGGCGGACTGCTCTACATTCGCGGAAACGCGGATCACGAAGCAGCCGTCGCCGCGCATGGCATCCAGCCCATCGACATGGTGGTCGTCAATCTCTATGCCTTCGAGAAAACAGCCGCGCAACCAGGCGTCGCCTTCGGGCACCTCATCGAAAACATCGACATCGGCGGTCCCTCCATGGTCCGCTCGGCCGCCAAGAACTTCGAAGACGTCGCCATCGTTACTCGAGTGTCGGATTACCCCGCACTCCTTGAAGAATTGCAACGCACCGAAGGTTCGTTGAGCCGCGAAACTCGCTGGCGTCTTGCCAAGCAGGCTTTCGCGCTCACCTCCGCCTATGACTCCGCCATCGCAAGTACGCTCGAAAAAATCACGAAGGCGCCTGAACCCAAATCCGAGACCACCTTCGACACTGACGCCCTCCCCTTGACCCTCCGCATCAACCTGCCCCTCGCGCAGTCCCTGCGCTATGGCGAAAACCCCCACCAGCGCGCCGCGCTTTACTCGGACGGCTCTGGCCTCGGCATTGCCGGTGCGAAACAGCTCCAAGGCAAGGAACTCAGCTTTAACAATCTCGTCGACCTCGACGCCTGCTGGGACTTGACCCAGGAATTCGACGAACCGATGGTGGCCATTATTAAGCACACCAACCCGTGCGGCGCAGCCACCGGCGCAACCATTCTTGAGGCATATCAAAAAGCCCTCGCCTGCGACCCCGTCTCCGCATTCGGAGGAGTCATTGGCATCAATCGTGAGGTTGACGCCGCAGCCGCCGAAGAAATTGCCAAGCTCTTCGTCGAAGCCATCGCTGCCCCCGCCTTTTCCCCCGAAGCTCTCGAACGCTTTGCCGCCAAAAAGAATCTGCGCCTGGTCGAGGTCCACTCCGCGCCGCCCACGCCAGTCGTCAAGCACGTCTCCGGCGGATTACTGATGCAGGACGCCGACACCGCGCGCATCAGTGAAGGCGAGCTCGACGTCGTCACCTGGCGTCCGCCCACCGCAGAGGAGTTGCGCAGCTTGCTCTTCGCCTGGCGGGTGTGCAAGCACGTCAAATCGAATGCAATCGTCTACGCACGCGATGGACAGACCGTGGGCATCGGCGCGGGTCAGATGAGCCGTGTCGACGCAGCCCGCTTTGGCGCCCAAAAGGCCGTCCTGCCCCTCGCCGGCACGGTCGCCGCCTCCGACGCATTCTTTCCTTTCCCTGACGGACTCGAGGCTGTGGCCGCCGCCGGCGCCACTGCCGCTATCCAGCCTGGCGGCTCGGTAAAAGATCAGGACGTGATCGCGGCCGCAGACAAACTCGGAATGGCCATGGTCTTCACCGGCATACGCCACTTCCGGCACTGACACAGGTATCGAAACAACGCCACCTTCGAGCCACGCAAAAGTGCAGCGCGAAAACTGTGTCCCAATACGCTCCACTTCTTCAGTTCAAGCATTAGTAACCTCCAATTTGACTCACTCCGCCGCTCCGCTGCGACCATTCATAGGTAAAATCGTCTTTAACAGTAGGCAGGTCGGCCCGGCCATCTGCCGATGCATCCAAATTTGTATCCCAGTTCGTATTCCGGGTTATGATCGATCAGTTAAGCCCGGTTCGAAAGGCGTGGAACTCCACAGGATGATGAGAACAAAGCAGTTGCTGCCGCTTCCCTCGCTCTCGCTCGCCGTATGTTCCATGTTTGCGCTGGCGTTCTCGGCTGGCGCCCAAACTACGCCCACTCAAATCTCCTCTGCCGGCACGCCTCAGGCCGCGCCGCCCAAACTTGGCGAAGACGCGATAGCGCAGTCTTCGAGTCGCGCAAAGGCCTATTTCCATTCCGCTCTGGCCGACATTTATGAAGAGGAAGCGGTCAACTCCGGTCAACCCGAGTACGTAACCCATGCCATCGAGGAATACAAAGACGCGCTCAACGCCGATCCTGGCTCCGCCCAGCTGAGCGACGCCTTGGCAGACCTCTATTTCCGCACCCCCGGCCACCTTCACGAGGCCGAAGCCACCGCTCGTGGGCTTCTCAAGACCTCTCCAAATGACATCGACGCGCACAAGATTCTGGGTCGCATCTATCTGCGTCAGTTGAGCGAAGCACAGAACGCAGTTTCCTCGGCATCGCCCAGCGGCAACGTCCTCGACCAGGCGATTGCCGAGTACGAAAAAATTATTTCGCTCGAACCAAAGGACGTGGAAGATCGCATGGTCCTTGGCCAGCTCTACACCGTCAAACACGAACCACAAAAAGCGGAGGAACAGTTCAAAACCGCGCAGGCCATAGAGCCCGATTCCGAAGATGTGGTTCTGAATCTAGCCCGGCTCTATGCCGAGAGCGGCGACGTTGAGCATGCTGCAAAAGTGGTCGAGGCCGTTCCTGAATCCGACCGCACCAGCAAGATGGAATTCGCGCTCGGCGCCGCTTACGACCAGATGAAGCGCCCCAAAGATGCGATCTCCGCCTATAAGCGGGCCATCGACATCGAGCCGGGTGACGTGCGAACCATGGGCGCGCTTGCGCAGGCCCTGCTGACCGACGATCAACTCGACGCGGCCATGAAGGAGTATCAGGAGCTCGCCGACGCCGATCCAGATGACACCGGCACTCTGATTCACATCGGAGAAATCCAGCGCCGCCAGGGAAAATATGAGGACGCGCTGGCCACGGTCCGCAAGGCGATTAAGAAGGAACCAGACAATCTCGAAGCCGGATACAACGAGGGCCTTCTGCTCGACGTCCTGGGACGCTACGACGAAGCCGCCCAGGTCTACGAGCACATGGTCGAACTCACTTCGCATGCCAACGGCGCTTACACCTCCGAGGAAAAGAACAATCGCGGCATCTTCCTCGAGCGGCTTGGCGCCATTTATCACGAACAGAACAAGGTCGATCAGGCTGTCGCCGCATACCAAAAGATGATCGACATGGGCGGTGACTCGGCGCTGCGCGGCTACCAGGGAGAAGTGGACACCTACCGCGACGCCAGGCAGTTCGACAAAGCTGTCGAAATCTCGCGCAAGGCCGTCGAAGCCAATCCCAAGGCCAGCGATCTGAAGCTCATGCTCGCAGGCGAACTTGCAGACGCAGGCAAGGTCGACGAAGGACTGGCCATGGCGAAGGGCCTGCTTAAAAACGACAACTCCGATGACGACCGCAAGGTGTGGCTCGATCTGGCCCAGATGGACACGCGTCTCCATCGCTGGAAAGACGCTGAAGACGCGCTCAACAAAGCCGGTGCAATAACCACGAAAAAGGAAGACCGCATTTATCTTTTGTTTCTTCGTGGTGCATTGGCCGAACGGCAAAAGCACCTGGAGCCAGCCGAAGACCTCTTCCGCCAGGCTCTCGACCTTGATCCCTCCAACGCCATGGTGCTCAACTATCTCGGCTACATGCTCGCCGACAAGGGCGCAAAGCTACCCGAGGCTCTAAAAATGATTCGCAAGGCAGTCGAGCAGGAGCCTATGAATGGCGCCTATCTCGACTCGCTTGGCTGGGCCTACTTCAAAATGGGCCAGTACGAGTTGGCTGAGGAGAACCTGCGTCAGGCCGTTGAACGCGACCAGACCGACCCTACCGTTCATGAGCATCTTGGCGATCTGTACGAAAAGACGGGCCGCATTCGCTTGGCGGCCGCACAATGGCAGCTTTCCCTGACTGAGTTCTCGAGGTCCGCTGCAGCCGACGTGGAACCAGCCGATGTCGCCAAGCTCCAGCACAAACTGGAAAGCGCGCGCGTGAAGCTGGCCAAGGAAGAAAGCATCTCGGGAGCTCCGAAGTCGGAATAGGCAACACCCTTCTTCCAAGTCATTGAATCGAACGGCGGCCTGCTCAACTGAGCCAGGCCGCCGTTTTGCATGCGCGGAAAATTCAGAAGCACCGCTCGTCTACTTGGCTTGCGCAGCCGAAGCAATATAGAGATCCACGTTGTCCTTATCGACGAGTGAGGTCCCCGTATCGACAAACACGGGATATGGCGAGAACGGATCGGACCCATAGTCTTTGCCCAGCTGCGTTGGCGGTGCGTGGAAGATTTCATCCAACGCCTTCAACCCGTAATAGCCCATCGTGAAAGGCTTCTGCACAATGGTCGAATCGATCGTGCCGGCCTTGATACTGTCCAGCGTCTCTGGATTCGCATCCCATGCGATCAATTCGCGGTCCGTCGCATTCGCCCGCTTGATGGCATCGGAAACCGGCTTGCCGCCCGCCGACTCAAGGCAAA
This sequence comes from uncultured Occallatibacter sp., assembly GCA_964487345.1. Taxonomy (GTDB): domain Bacteria; phylum Acidobacteriota; class Terriglobia; order Terriglobales; family Acidobacteriaceae; genus Telmatobacter. Next base: position 55,149 of record CAZAQN010000010.1, read on the forward strand.
TGAATCCATCGATCTTCTTCGGGCCGGTCAGTGCCAGGAACTCCTGCGCCTTGTCGTAGGCAACACTGGCGTCGCTCTTAATGTCCACCACATCCACAATCTTGATGTCCGGCCGCGTCGCCAAAACGTCTTTGAAGCCTTTCAGCCTCTCTTCCACGTTCGGCTGGCCCGCCAGCGTAAAGAAGACCACATTGCCTTTTCCTCCGAGCTTTTCGATCAGGCGCTTGCCACCCGTCCGCCCGGCTTCAAGATTGTTGGTTCCGATGAAATAGAGCCTGCGGCTTCCGGAGGCATCGGAGTCGATCGTGATTACCGGAATTCCCGCCTGGATCGCCGCATCGATCTCCGGCTGCAGCACAGAGGTCTCCGACACGGAGACCAGAATGCCTGAAGGCTTCGCGGCCACAGCTTTCTGTAACTCTGCGAGTTCGGCCTGCGGATCGTAGTTCTCCGGTCCGACGACCTTCGCCGTCACCTTGAATTGACCGGCTGCGCGGTTGAAACCGGCCGCCGCAGTCTGCCAATAGGGCAGGGCCGCATTCGCAGACACCAGATAGAACACCTCTTTATTCGAGTGCCTGTCGCACCCGGCCAAACCTGCAACTCCCAACGCCAAAACGGTCAGCGCAACTTGTTTCATCGCTTTCATCCTTGCCCTCCTGGTCCCTGTGAAAAGTTTGCGCAGCGCGCAAAAAATGTCAGCCTGAATGCCTTCTCAATGAGTCGGCAGGATGGTACTCCCCAGCCAACCGTATTGTCCACTCCGTGCATCGGGCAAATTTTATAGCACCGCGCTAAGACGGCTTCGTGACTCAGCGCACCGGCATCGTTCCTTTGCGGCGCCCCACCCGCCATGCGGTATAACGGAAGTTGAGCCGAATCGACGAATGATTGCAGCGGAATCCAATGCGGCTGGTCTGCTACCGCCAGGGCTTGCTGTCGATCCGCAAGGTGCCCTCGCTGAGCGCGCGTACCCGGAACCTCCACACTTGTATCGCACGCCATTTGCCAGGGACAGCGCGCGCATTCTCCACGCGCGCGCCTTCCGCCGTCTCGCAGGCAAAACACAGGTTTTCGCCCGTCTCCCTGGGCTTCCTCCTGGAGATCACTTCCGCAGCCGCCTCACCCACACCCTCGAAGTCACGCAAACCGCACGCACACTCGCACGAGCTTTGGGCCTCAATGCCGATCTGGCCGAAGCCCTCGCTCTAGCCCACGACATCGGCCATCCGCCCTTTGGCCACGCCGGGGAAAAAGCCTTGGATCACGCGTTACAAGCGCATGGACTGAGCTTCGACCATAACCTCCACGCACTGCGCATCGTTACATGGTTTGAAGAGCGCTCCACCGCCTATCGCGGACTCAACCTGACCCTCGCTGTGCGCGAAGGCATCGTCAAACATTCGCGCGATTACTCTGCCCAAAACCACCCGGAACTCGCCGAGTACTTCCTCGAATCGCGGCCACCCCTCGAGGCGCAATTGATCGATCTGGCGGACGAAATCGCCTACCTCACCGCCGACCTCGACGATGGCCTTGAATCCGGCATTCTCACCCTCGATCAGGTTCGCGACGGCGTTCCCCTCTTTCGAACCTTCGACGATAAAGTGGTCCGCAAGTACCCCGACGCCCGCCCCAAACTCCGCATCAATGAGGCTCTCCGCCGCATCCTGAACGCGCTGGTGACTGACCTGTTAAACGAGGTGCGAACGCGCGTCCCTGCTCTTGGAGCCACGACACTCGAAGAGATTCGCCAGGCGCCAACACGCCTCGCCTCCCTGAGCGAAGCTATGGAATCCGAGCGCGCCACCGCCAAGGCATTCCTCTATGCAAACTTCTACAACTCCTCAGGCATGGAAGAGGCACACGAGCACGCAGCCAAAGTTGTCGAAGGCTTGTTCGCTGCCATTATGGCCGATCCCGGCTTGCTGCCGGAAGATCACCAATCTCAGATTCCAACGGAAGGTCTCGCGCGCACCGTCGCCGACTACATCGCCGGCATGACCGACAGCTACATCGAACAATTCTGGCAAGATGTCACGCGGCGCTGATGATTCTTAACCCCGGTATATCCGTATCGGGGAATAAGCCCCTTCCCATTGGAATTGTTCTGACTCACACTGAACTTCAGAAGGGGGAATTCCATGCGAAGCAGCAATCGAAATCCATGCAAAGGATACGAGGATGCGAACTACAAGCCTACACATATCAACGAAAGCGAAGGCTTCGGCCGGTGCAGCTTCCGCGGTTGCAATGCGCGGGTCAAGATCCAGCGAAACGAACATGGTGAATTGATCGCAGCCTACCATTTCAATAAAGGCGAGCCGCAATGGGACCCGTTGATGGATCGTCGCGCCTCTGCAAGGCCATAGTGTCTTAGGCCCAACGGGATGCGCCTACTGCACAGTCCCTTGCGGCCTCAGCCGCCGTAGGTCCAGTGCGCACTCCACGGCATTGAGCGCGTAAAGACGAAGATTGTCCGAGGCCGCCCAAATCCACAACCGGCTCGATTCCGATGGATTCCGCGCCCCCGGCTCGGGTCGCAGCCGGATCAATACGTCGCTTTGCCCCGTGGCAGCCAGATTCGAAGGCGAGTCTGTGTCTTCCAAAACAAGGTCCAGATGATCGCCGCTTAGCGCATCTTCAAGAGAAGCAATCTCCACCGGCCTTTCCAGTTCTATTGCAATCGAAAATGCGTGCCCGTGAAAGACCGGCGCTAGAATCACCTGCAACGCCAGCGGAGGCCAGCGATTCCCCGCCAAACTGGAAAAATGGCGCCGTACCCGCGCTTCCACTCCAGGAAGATTCGCAACCGCGTTTTCGCCCAATCCCGAAAGCAGATTGTAAGCCGCCTGCGCATCATAAATAGCGCGTGGCAGCGTCTGAAAGCTGAGCAGGTTTACCGTCTGCTGGTGCAGTTCGTCCATCGCCGCGCGTCCGAATTCGCTCGCCGGAACCAAGAGCGTCGCGGCTGCCGTCCGCAACGGCACGTGCTGGTGCAATCGTTCCATAATCAACGCCAGGGCCAGTGCCGCGGAGTGCGCGGGAATGATCGCAGGCGTGAACAAATCTGCGCTCGCCGCATCCGACCCGATCCAGGGCGCACGCACCAGCACACCCGCTTCCAGGTCCAGCGCACCCGAAAGATCCAGCACCGAGGAGCCGTCCACAAGTGCCTTCTTCCAATGCTTGCGCGTCAACTCCGCTCCACCGCAAAAAAATGTGAAGTCCACTCCCTCGAATGCATCCGGACCGATCGACTGCACAAACGTCACTTCATCGCCGACCTGGTCTAACTGGCCGAGCGCCTCATTCTCATCCAGCAGCACGAAGTTGGCGGCGGCCAAAGTCGAATCCGACAGAGCCTCTTTAAGCTCTTTGCCCAACAATGATGAAGCGCCCACTATCGCAATCTTGTACACCGATGTCCCTCTGTCTCCTGTAGATCTACTGGGTCTCTGACCGCTTGTTGTTTTACCAGGCTTGGGTGCCCCAGGTCTCGATTCTGAGACCTGGGAGAGCACGAACTAAAGAAACGAATTCACGCGGTCGGAAACCTAGGAGTGCGTGGCTGGATCAGGTTCCGAGGCGGCCGATACCTGCGCCGCCGGTGGCTCCGTGCCTGGCCGCCTTCGCCGCCGCGACCACGAATACGCCGCGCGTGCCCAGATGCCAGAGAACATATAGAGCAGGGCGGCAGAAAAAAGCACAACCTGCGAATATCGAATTGAGGCATACAACACGATCGACATCACAAAGAGCAGTTGAAATGGATGACGCTGCGTCAGGTTGATTTCCTTACCCGACCAGAAGCGCCACGTGCTCACCATGAGGAACCCGCATAGACCAACCAGGATGAGCCACAAAATCGCCACCCACCACGCCTCCACCGGATAGGCATTGAAAAAGTGGACGGTGGCGGCGAGCATCCCGGCCGCAGCCGGAATAGGCATCCCGACAAAGTACTTCCGGTCCGCACGTCCCGGATTTCGCGGCTGCGCATCGTGGCTGATATTGAATCGCGCCAACCGCGATGCCCCGCCGATGAGAAAAAGAAAACTGAAGAAACCACCGGCCTGCAACAGGTGTAGATGCAGTTGCACGTTGATCGAATCCGGCAGAAAATTAAAACCCCAGATATACGCAAGCAGGCTCGGCGCAACGCCGAACGTGATCACGTCGGCCAGCGAGTCCAGTTCCTTGCCAAAATCGCTGGTCGTATTCGTCATCCGGGCAATGCGCCCGTCGAGCGCGTCGAAGGGGATCGCAAACAGAATCGCAATCGCTGCCCAATCCAGGTGTGTATGGGCGTCGCCGTTTCCCCCAATCGCAGCAATCGTCTGCGTAATCGAGAAGTAGCCGGCTCCGATATTTCCGGCAGTAAAAAGCGAAGGCAACAAAAACATTCCGCGCCGCAGCCGCGCTTGCCTGGTTGCTTTGGCGTCAACGGAGCCGTTGCGGCTCATGCGGGTACCTCTTCCGCCAGAATTGCAGCAGGCTCCGCCGCCGCGGTCTCAACCACAGCAAGCGCTGCTTCCGGCATCGCTGCAATTACGCTCGCGCCTCCTTGTACCCGATCGCCCATGCGCACTTGCAATAAAGCTTCGGCAGGCAGAATCACATCCACGCGCGAGCCAAACTTGATCAGGCCTACGCGCTGCCCACGCTGCACCCTTTCGCCTTCGCTGAAATTGAAAACAATGCGCCTCGCCAGCAGGCCTGCAATCTGCTTGAACGTCACCTCAAAGCCCTCGCCGCGAATGGTCACGACGTTCTGTTCATTGCGGTCTGCCGAAGATGGATTCATCGCATTCAGGTAAAGCCCCTTTTGATAGCGAACCGCCGTCAGCACGCCGGAAATCGGCGAGCGATTCACATGGACGTCAAACACGCTGAGAAAAATGCTGACCCGCTGCCGAGAACCGTCAGGGGTTGAAATCGTGACCGTTTCGGTCACCAGCCCGTCGCCGGGCGACACAATCAATCCCACGCCGGCGGGGATGTTTCGCTCGGGATCGCGGAAAAACCAAAGGAAGAACGCCGCCAGAAGCATCGGAGGAATGGCCCAGAGCCAGCTGATTGTGGTCCAGCGAACCAATGCTGCAACCACAAGCAAACTCAAGCCGTAGATGTAACCGTCACGAACCATGGTCCCTAACGATTATACGGTTGAATCAACTCGCACAATGTCCCGGCCGGAAGACACAATTTCTGAAAGGAACGGCTTGCACCGTCGTTTGACCGATCACCCGCAATCTCCGAGCCCGAAAACTTGGCCCTGAAAGGTTACGCCATCACCGCGACGCGGTGTTCGAGAGCGTAAATCAGGTCCTTGGCGTGGAGTTTCAGTTTCTTCAAACGTACCTCTTCGAGCTGTTCGTCTTGAGAGAGGTACGGCTTTTGAATCAACTCGTCCAACCGCTGAGCGTAGCGGCGATGTTCTGCGTGCAGGCGATCAATTTCTTCACTCAGCGTGGAATCCTTTATTTCATCCATCAAGCACCCCCGCAATTCAAGGAACATTTACATATAGCTCTCTTCTACAGGAAAGGGCAAGCCGAAGAATCCCAAAAATGAACACAGCTGTGGATTTTTGGGGCGCAAATCACAATGTTCGCAAGAAATTACGCGGCGGAAACTCCCGACCTATTCGGCCAGACGGCGCAACGAACCGTTCAGCCCAATCTCAATCGTCCTCAACATCCAGGCGCATCAAAACCGCATCTTCAATAGGATCAGTGTAGTAGCTCGCCCGACGATTCATCTCAATGAACCCAAGCGAACGGTAAAGCCCTCTCGCCGCCAGATTCGAATCCCGCACTTCCAGCAGAACTTTCGTTACCCCTCGCAGTCGAAAATTCTTGCCAATCTCGTTGACCAACCGCCGCCCAATCCCCTGCCTCTGGAATTCCGAGGCCACGCCAACCGTTTCCAGCTCTCCTTCGGGGGGCACCAGGCTGGCCACCGCAAACCCTACGACCAACCCCGATTCAGCATCGCACGCCACCAGTGCAATCCGCCGCTGCGGACCAGACGCACTGGCAACACAAGCCACAATGCCCTCATAGACAGCGCGCGGCCATTGCGGCGCATCCTTCAGCCCACCCGCAAGATCGAGAACCCGGTTCAGGTCCACAGCCATCATCGGGCGAATCATCACGGGTTCAACACAGGAACTCATGTCCGCTGCGCCAACGCCTGCACCGGCTCTCCAAATATCTCCGCATCCGAGCGGCGCAGATAGTGCCCGTCGAGCAGCGCCAAATCAACAAATGCCCCACCCCGGACCTTCGGTGCAGCAAGTTCCAGCGCGTCCGCCGCCGTCGGAGCCGCGACCCGCTCCACCACAGCTCCCGGCCAGACAGCACGGATCAACTCCTCCGCCGCATCTTCGCAAACCGCAATCCGCCCCGGAATCGTCGCCGTCGCGGCAAGCTCCATGGCGCCAGCCAGCATTTCGCGAAACTTCCCGCCTGCGACTTCCACGCGCAAAAACACTTCGTTCCGGTGCGCATCGAGCGCCGCCGACAGCACTCCAGACCCTTCCCTGCCAATCTTGCCCGCCAGCACCTCCAGCCGCGAAACCACGGCCACCGGAGTGCGAAATGGCTCAGCCAATCCCTTCACGGCGCTCAACCCCACCCGCACACCGGTAAAGCTGCCCGGCCCATTGACCGCAACAATCGCGCCCAATTCCCGCAGAGCGACCCCGTGCTGCTTCAAGAGCTCTCCCACCGCGGCCACCAGCGTAGCGGAATAACTGCGCCCGGCCAGCTCCGTCTGCCCCAGCAGCGCCAACCCATCCCCGACCAGCCGACCCAGCGCCACCGACCCCGTCGGACCGCACGCATCGACGCCAAGCACCGATCCCCCTGCTCTTAGGCCGGGTTCGACCGTCAATGGGGATGTCTCCATATTGTCTTTAGGATGACATGGCAACGCCGGCCGCTACCATCGGGGGCGGATTCGATAATCTGATAAAAGCGTGACTCAAGAACTGTGACAAGCGAAACTCCGCTTTAGAGCGCAGCACCACGCCCGGAGGAATTGCCTCATTGGCCGCCGCAGCGACCCAGACATTTCATGACACGTGGCGGCCGCGCGCAAATCCATGGGCCATCGCCATCACCGTCACGCTCGCCACCTTCATGGAGGCGCTCGATACCTCCATCGCCAACGTGGCCATGCCCCACATCGGCGGTTCCCTCTCCGCCAGCACCGAAGAAGCGACCTGGGTCCTTACCAGCTACCTGGTCGCCAACGCCATGGTGCTCCCCATCAGCGGCTGGATTGCCAACCGCATCGGGCGCAAACGCTTCTACATGACGTGCGTCTTCCTCTTCACGGTCGCATCGCTGCTCTGCGGCCTCGCGCCCAGCCTCCCCATGCTGGTCTTCTTCCGCATCCTACAAGGCGCTGCAGGCGGCGGCCTCCAACCCAGCGAGCAGTCCATCCTCGCCGACACTTTCCCGCCCGCCAAGCGCAGCATGGCCTTCGCCGTCTACGGAGTCGCCGTCGTAACCGCGCCCGTCCTCGGCCCCACCGTGGGCGGCTGGATCGTCGACAACTATACCTGGCGCTGGATCTTCTTCCTTAACATCCCCGTCGGCATTATCTCGCTCTTCCTCACCAACCGCCTCGTCGAAGATCCGCCCTACCTCGCAGAAATCCGCAAGCGCAAACAAAGCATCGACTACTGGGGTCTCGGCCTGCTCGTCATCGCCATCGGTTCTCTACAAATCATGCTCGACAAGGGCCAGGAAGACGACTGGTTCAGCTCCCGCTTCATCTCCACCCTCGCCGTCACCGCAGTCCTCGGCCTCGCCATCTTCTTCTGGCGCGAGCTCTCCATCGAACATCCCATCCTGGACCTGCGCCTCTTCGGCCGCCGCAACGTCGGAATGACCCAGCTAGTCATGTTCATGGTCGGCGTCGCCCTCTATTCGTCCACCGTCCTCATCCCCCAATTCCTCCAGGAAATCATGGGCTACTCCGCCCGCCAGGCCGGCATGGCCGTCTCCTCCGGCGGATTGGTGTTGATGTTTCTCTTCCCTGTCGCCGGCGCACTCGCGCCCAAATTCGATCCACGCAAGCTCGTATCCATGGGATTTGTGATCACCACATTCGGCCTCTGGCGCATGACCACCATCAATCCGAACATCAGTTTCACCATGGCCGTCAGTTGGCGCGTCTTCATCGCCCTCGGCTTGCCGTTCCTCTTCATTCCCATCAATACGCTGTGTTATGCCGGCATTCCGCAGGAAAAGTACAACGAGGTCAGCGGACTCACCGCGCTGATGCGCAATCTCGGCGGTAGCGTCGGCATTAGTTTCGTCACCACGCTGCTCGCGCGATCCAGCCAGAAGCATCTCGCCATGCTCGCGCCCGACACTGCGCCCGGCAATCCTCCATTTGAAACTATGACGAGAGGCCTCGCTGGCGCCTGGATGCACAATGGTTCAGCATTGCCCGATGCCATCCACAATGCCGGCGCACAGATCTTCGGCATGGCGCAAGTCCAGGCCCGCCTGCTCGCCTACGTCGACGTAATCTGGGTCATGGTCGGCGTTACCACCATCCTCATCCCGCTGCCCTTCCTGATGAAGCGCCCAAAGAAGGTCGCAGCCGCAGCGCCCGTGCATTGAGTCTTCGACTGCTTGATTAGGCACGAAAATGGGTGCCCCAGGTCTGGCATTTCAGACCTGGGAATGCACGAACCTCAATGAAGAATTGTCATCCTGAGCGGAGCGCGTTTGGGGCCCCGCGAACGCGTGAGCGTACGTGGGGTAAGCGAAGTGAAGGATCTGCTTCTCGCGCTGCATCGGAATCGACAACTTCCCTACACCGCCCCCAACGCCTCATCCAGATCCGCAATCAAATCGTCCTTATCCTCAATCCCGATCGACAACCGGATCCGCCCCTCGGTGATCCCCATCCCCGCCCGCGTCTCCGCGCTCACCGAGGCATGCGTCGTCGTCGCCGAGTGCGAGGCCAGCGACTCCACACCCCCCAGCGACTCGGCATTCAAAAAAATCTTCAACGCCCCTAGGAACCGCGCCGCCGCCTCACGCCCCGCGAGTTCGAAGCTCATCATCGAGCCAAATCCCTTCTGCTGCTTCACCGCCAACGCATGTTGCGGATGAGTCTTCAATCCCGGATAAGCCAGCTTCTCCACCTTCGGATGCGTCGACAAAAACTCCGCGACGGCCCGCCCATTCTCCTCATGCTGCTTGATCCGCAAAGGCAGCGTCTTGATTCCCCGCAACACAAGAAAACATTCAAAGGGCGACAGAATGCTGCCCGCCGCCTTCTGCACCAGCAGAAATCGCTCCTTGTGCTCGGGCTTCGTCCCAATCAACGCGCCGCCAATCCCGTCCGAGTGCCCGTTGAGATATTTAGTGGTGGAATGCATCACGATGTCCGCGCCCAGCGCAATCGGGCTCTGCAGCGCCGGCGACAGAAACGTGTTGTCCACACTCACCTCCGCGTCGTGAGCATGCGCAATCGCACACACGCCCGCAATGTCCGTCAGAATCATGAGAGGATTTGATGGCGACTCGATATGCACCAGCTTCGTCGCTGGCCGCATCGCCGCCTCAACAGCCTTCAAATCGCTCGTGTCCACATACTCGATCTCGATTCCGTAGCCCGAGACGATCTGATCGAAAAGCCGCACCGTACCCGCATACACATCGCGCGAACACACGACGTGATCCCCCGTGCGCAGCATCGCGGTCAATGCGTAAATAGCCGCCATGCCGCTCGCAAACGCGTGGCCGCTGTGCCCGCCTTCGAGCGCCGCCAGCGCCTCTTCCAGCCGGTCGCGCGTCGGGTTCCCGGCCCGTGAGTAGTCCCACCCGCGATCCGTGCCGATGCCGGTCAGTTCAAACGTCGAGGAAAGATACACAGGCACATTCACCGCGCCCGTCAACGGGCAAGGATGCTGCCCCGCATGCACCGCAAGCGTCGAGTACTTGTATTCAGCCATGATTGTTTTTAGCGATTGCTCCTGCCTCTAGCTTACCGGGCCTGGCCGTCCAGGCAAAAGCTTCGCGTGGCTACGATGCTCCTCAACCCCTGAAGCCTGTCATCCCGAGCGAACGCAGTGAGCCGAGGGATCTGCGGTTGTCTTTCACACCGCTTCAATCCGGGTTTGGAATCATCATCCCGACCGACTGCAGATCCATTGACCCGCTGTTCTGGTCAATAATGGGACAGAGCGGTAGCCCACGCTCTCCCGAAACAAACCAAATTTCACAGGAGCAGTCGCATGGCCCATCTTCCCTCTGAGCCCACTCTACGTGAGCTGCAAAACTACCTCGCCGAAGTGTGCCAGGAGCGCGGCTGGACGAAGGATAGCCCGCCCGAGAAGTTCGTGCTCTTCATCGAAGAGGTCGGCGAACTGGCCAAGGCCATCCGAAAGAAGTCCGGCCTCTACAGCGAAGCGGCCAAGCAGTCCTCCTTCGATTTGGAAGAGGAGTTTGCCGATGTCCTCAGCTATCTGCTCGACCTCGCCAACTGTCACGGAGTCGATCTGGAGTCCGCCTTCCGCGCCAAGGAGCGCGTCAACGAGTCGCGCGTCTGGCATTGACGGTGCGAACAATTCCTGTCCCTCGCCCTACACTGGAGATGCGAAAAAGGAGGACCGGAACAGAATGCCTCTGCAACCCATGCCCACGCACCTCTCTTCATCCTTACTGCTCACCGTTGCCTGCGTCCTCGCGTTCGCGATTCCACCACTCACACAAGCACAGTCCTGCGGAGCACACGGCGTAGCCCTTCAGGTGCTAGGCTCCGGAGGGCCGGAACTACAAGACAAACGCGCCTCGAGCAGCTACCTCATCTGGCAGAACGGCCGCGCACGCGTCCTCGTCGACGCAGGCGGCGGAAGCGCTCTCCGCTTCGGCGAGAGCGGCGCACAAATGTCGGAGCTCGATCTGCTTCTGTTCTCCCACTTCCACGTCGATCACAGTGGCGACTTCGCCGCCCTCATTAAATCGTCGTGGTTTGAAGATCGCAACCGTCCCCTGCCCATCTATGGCCCCATCGGAAACGACTTCATGCCTTCGACCACCGAGTTCGTCTCGGACCTATTCGGAGATCACGGCGCGTACGGCTATCTCAGCGAGCTTCTCGTGCCGGGAGAAGAAAGCTCCTACAAAATGCAGCCCCACAACGTCGCAGGGAGCGAGAAACCTGCCGCTCAATTCAGCACCGGCGGCCTCACCGCGTCCTCGGTCCGCGTCATTCACGGAGCAGTCCCAGCCCTCGCATGGCGCATCGAAATCGGCGGCAAGTCAATCGTGTTCAGCGGAGATACGAATGGCAATGACCCGGCTCTCATCCTGTTAGCCGCAGATGCAGACGTGTTTATCGCCCACAACGCCGTGCCCGAAGGAGTAACCGGCGTCGAGAGAAATCTGCACATGCCTCCGTCGGTCATCGGTCAGATTGCAGCCGATGCCCACGTGAAGCACCTGGTCTTGTCTCATCGCATGTTGCGCACCCTGGGCAAAGAAGCTCAGACCCAATCCGAAATCCGCAGGCGCTACTCCGGCCCCCTCGAATTCGCCAACGACCTCGACTGCTTCCCCGTGCAATAATCGCAGCCATTTGTGAAGAATTCCCCGTCTTCAACCTAGACTGGGAATGCAGAAGAATCCGCGGCGAGAAGATCCATGGGGACGAAGGGTACCCTACCCCCCTCCCAATATTCGCTGCTTTGCACATCGAATTGCGAAGAATTTCCCCAAACCGCGAAAGATGACTAGGAGGCCGCCACCCGCCGCGAACAACTCCTCCACGGCCCAGAATTGTCGCACGCCCTTGCGAAATTCTTCGCAAATTCCACGCAACACCTGTGACAGATGCCGCAATTGTTCCACGTGGAACAATTGGTGACGGCCGATACAATCCGCGCGAAGTTCATGCCTCGAGGGCAAGGCTCAAAATTGTTCCACGTGGAACAATTTTGAAGTCGCGAGTTGGAGCCGCGAAGCTACTTCTGCCCAGCCCCAGTCTTCTTCGCCACGCGGGTCGCGGGATAGTACCCGGTGCGCGTACGCACTTCGAGCTTGCCCATACCGGCTGCCTGCGCGGTCACCTGCACCCGTCGAAAACCAGGCTCCGTCGTCGGCTTGGTTGAGTGGTAGCCGATCGTGTATTGGTTGCGCACGTCGCGGGCCACCTCGGCGGCAATCTCGTCCACCTGCTCCATCGACTTCGGGAAATACGCGAGGCCCCCGGTCTCGCCCGACAGCATCTCGAGCGCCCGCCGCGCATGGCGCACTTCAGAGTGCGTCATCTCGTCGCCGAACAGCAGCCCAATCGTGTAGATCACCGGCCCGGAAAGCTGCTGCACGCGCCGAATTGTCTGCTCCAACGAAAGCGTAGACGCGTTGTCTTCTCCGTCGGTAATGATGACCAGCACCTGCTTCGGCCGCTTGCCATCCGCCACCAGCTTGTCCGCAGACGCCACTACGGCGTCGTAGAGCGCCGTGCCGCCGCGCGACTCGATGTGCGACAAACCTTCGCGGAGTTTGCTCACATCGCCGGTGAATTCCTGGTCGATGAAAGCCTCGTCGGAAAAATTCACCACAAACGCTTCGTCCTGCGGATTCGAAGCTTCAATCAAATCCAGCGCGCTCTTGTTCACCGCCGGCCGCTTGCGCGACATCGAACCGGAGTTGTCCACCACCAGCCCAATCGATACCGGCAGATCGGTGTGCTGGAAGCTGATGATGTTCTGCTTCACGCCATCCTCGAAAACCTGGAAGTCTTCGCTCTTCAGCGTCTGCACAATATGCGACCCCTCGAGCACCGTGGCGTTCAGCACAACTTCGTCCACATTGGTGCGCAAGATGTAGCCTTCGCTCTCCTTGCGGACGGCGGGCCCGGTGGCAGCGGGCGCCTCGGCATCGGGCGAGCGCACCGGGTCGCGGTCTTCGGTAAGCGAAGGCGGAGGGGTCTGCGGCGGCTTGGTGGGCGCCTGTTGCGCACCCAGCGGCAGCGTCGAGAGAGATAAAAGAATGGAGCAGGTTGCCTTATTGCAAGGGCGCATAGTAGCCGGTACGAGCATGTACAGTGAGCTGAGGCAATCCCGGTGGAGGATTGAGCTTCACCTTCACTTTACGCCACTTGCCATCGCGGCTCATGTCCTTGGGCGTGTAGCCGATCACATATTGGTTGCGTAGCTCGGTTGAAATCTTCTCCGCGATGTCACCCATCTCTGAGATATCGTCGACCCTGTAGAGGCGCCCACCCGTCTCCTCCGAGAGCTCGTTCAGCAGTGCTGGGCCTGTCCGCTCTTCAGGAGTCGCCGCATACGGGTCGAAAATCCCAATCGAATAAATCTCCACATCCGACTCCCGCACCTGCGCGCGCACTTCACCCTCGGTATACCGCGAGCGATTATCTCCGCCGTCTGAAACCACGAGCAGGGCCTTGCGCTCATGCTTCGCTTCTTTCATCTTTTGCACGCCATAATAAATCGCGTCCAAGAGCGCCGTTCGATGCCCGCTTTTTACCGTCGCGAGCCGCGCTTCGATGTCTTCTACTGAGCTGGTGAAATCCTCAATCAGCTCCGGCCTGTCATTGAACCCGATGACGAAAAACTCGTCTTCGGGATTGGCCGTCTTGATGAACTGCAAAATCGAATCGCGCGCCCGAATCAACTTCGACGACATGGAACCCGAAAGGTCAAAGACGATCCCAATCGACACCGGCGCATCTTCGCTAACAAAAGTCGATATCTTTTGCTCTCCGTTGTTCTCGTAAAGCTGGAAATCCTCTTTTTCAAGGCCGGTCACCAGCCGATTCATGGGGTCGGTCACCGTGATGGGAACCAGGACCATATCCACATTCATGCGGATCAATGCGCCCGGCCGGGCTCTTGCGGCGGCAGCGCCCGTCACTGCCGGTGCTTCGGCTCCCGCCGGCGCGCCCGTCGCTGGAGCAGATGCGGGCGGCGGTGTCACATGCACCTTGTTGAGCGGATCATCCTGACTACTGGCGTGCGGCCCACAAAGCAGGACGGCTAGCATGACGGAAAAGAGATCGAGCCGCGGCAGGCTCCAATGCGCGCACGAAAGCGCATGAAGGAGCCGGCGCCTGCCTCCTGAATCATCGCGCCGATAGGGTTTCGCACTCATTCCGGGATACCAGAGATTGAAGGCGATATTAGCACGCTTGGCAAAGGGCTGGCGTCACCACTGTGTCATCCATTTGTCAAAGGGGTCGACACCCGCTCAGACTCCACAAAAACCCGAATGTCCCTGGGATACAATCGAGCCTGTGCGGTCATCCACCCAGTGAATTACTGCGATGTGGAGCGGGGCGCAAATCCAACCTTTTCAACGGGGAGCAAGACCTTCCTCATGGCCGGTATTTATCCATTTCGCGCCTGGCGCTACAGTCCCTCCGCAGTAAAGCTGGAAGAAGTCGTCACCCAGCCATACGACAAGATCTCGCCGGCAATGCAGCAGGCCTATTACAAGCGGAGCCCCTTCAACCTTGTCCGCATTATCCTGGGTTTGCCCGAGCTGTTCGATGCGGAGCGCGGCGAAAGCGTATACACCCGCGCGGCCCGCGACTTTCGAGCCTGGCGCGAACAAGGCGTTCTAGTTCAGGAGAAAGATCCCTGCATCCTGGCTTACTCTCAGCGGTTCACTGTGCCCGGCTCCAGCGTGGTGAAGGAGCGCCGCGGCTTCATCGCTCTCGGCAAGCTGCACGAATATGCCGAAAAGGTCGTCTTTCGCCACGAATACACATTGTCAAAGCCCAAGAGTGACCGGCTTAATCTGCTCAAGGCCACGCACGCGCATTTCGGTCAGATCTTCATGCTCTACTCTGACCCCGCCAAGAGCGTGGAGAAGATTCTCTACGACAGCAACAGTCCCGCTGAAGTTGAAGTCACCGATGAATACGGCGTTCTGCATCGCCTGTGGAAGGTCAGCGACCCGGCAACCATCCGTCTGCTGACAACCGCGATGGCCGATAAGAAGCTCATTATTGCCGACGGTCATCACCGCTACGAGACGGCATTGAATTACTCGAAGGAACACGCAGCCGGAGCATCGGCTAAAACGGAGCACAGCACAAATCAGCTGCCACAGCCCGCATTTCCTGAAGCCGCCGTCATGATGACCTTCGTCAACATGGATGCGGACGGCCTCTTGATCCTGCCTACCCATCGGGTGGTACATGGCCTCGGAATCGAAGACACCGGTACGTTTACTCAGGCCAAAGAATTCTTTACGGTGGACGTGCTCCCCGAAGGCAACGCGGAGAGTTATCTCGACACATTGAAGGCGCAAAAAGGCACCGCCTTTGTGGCCGTCACGCGCAACGCGGCATTCCTGATGTGTGCAAAGCCCGAAGCTGCCGCAGCGCTGGCCGAGCTCCCGGAACACCAGCGCCAGCTCGACCTCAGTTATCTGCACACTATCGTTCTCGACCGGCTTCTCGGCCTCGACGCCGAGAAGGTGCGCGAGCAAACCAATATCCGCTATCTTCGCGACGCCGGTGAAGCTGTCGAACAAGTCCGCCGTGGCGAGGCCGACGTCGCATTTCTCATCAACCCCGTGACCATGGAACAACTGCGGGAAGTGGCCTTTGCGGGTTCGGTTATGCCGCAAAAGTCCACTGATTTTTATCCCAAGCTCTTAAGTGGTTTGGCAATTTATGCGTTGGACTAGAGCCTTCATCGGGCTCAAAGTTTTTTATTCGATCGCACCTCTCGCGGCACTCGCACCAGCCTCGATCGCCGTGGGACAGACGCCGAATCCTGCTGCCAGATTTGCCGTGGTTCTCGATGCAGCGCACGGAGGCGATGACACTGGCGGCCGCCTCGCGAGCGGCCAGATGGAGAAGGCTGCCGCTCTCGCTTTCAGCGTGCGCCTGCGTTCTCTTCTCGCTGCGCGCGGCATGGCTGTAATCACGACTCGCGAATCCGATACAGCGGTTGATCCCGCAATCCGCGCGCAAATCGCCAACCGTTCCAAAGCAGAAGCCTGCCTGAGCCTGCATGCCACGGAGAGCGGATCGGGGATTCACCTTTTCACTTCTTCTCTTCAGCCCAGCCAGCCCGCACGCTTTCTTCCCTGGAAAACAGCGCAGTCCGCGTTCGTCGAGCGCAGCATCGCCCTTGCTGGTGCGCTCAACTCCGCTCTGCTGCACGACGGCTTCAACGTCACCCTGAGCCGTACTGCGCTCATCGCCGTCGACAACATGACTTGCCCCGCCCTGGCGATTGAAATTGCCCCCTTGCGCGGACCCGATGGCAAAGTCACCGCCGAGCCCGACGATCCCGACTATCAGGCGCGCGTCGCGACCACACTTGCGGCGGCGCTCCTTGAGTGGCGCCTGGAGCCTCGTCAACCATGATTCCCCGTCACCAAAAGATTCTTTTCTCGGTGCTGCTCGCCGCGGCGCTGATCATGACTGGCGTGCTGTGGCATCTGCGCGAGCGGGCGCATCAGCGTCTTCTGGCCGGTGAAGATTCGGCTCCCACCAAGGCCCCCGCGGTTGCGCCCACCGAGCAGGCCACGCTACTGGTCGCGAACGATGCCGACGGCTCTCTGCTCGTGCAGGCGCGTTCCCTACCCCTTCCCGGTGATCCGAACGCCCGAGCACGTGTTTTGCTCGGCGAGCTGCTCGACCTCTATGCCGCTCCCGATGCGGCACATCCCGTCACCGGCGGAGCGGCAGGCGTGGCACAGGTCTTCTTATTGCCCGTTCCCAGCTCGAAAGCCAGTCAGAATTCCAGCGATCAGTTGGCCGTCGTCAATCTCACCGGCAACTTTGCTGCCAGCCATCCTTCCGGCCTTGAGACGGAAACTCTGACAGTGCTCTCCATCTGCGGGACACTCCGCGCCAACCTTCCCCATGTCACGCAAGTTCGCTTTCTGGTGGACGGCCAGCAGCGGCCCAACCTTGCCGGACACGCCGACCTCACGCGCACTTATCTCACAGCTGACGCCGTGTCAGCCGGAGGAGCTAATCCTTGAGTGTCCCCGCCGAAGCCGTTTTCATTCCGCCGAATTCGCAGTATGATGGACGAATAGTCATGCGCAAGCCGATTCGCATCACGGCCCCACCACCCACTCCTGAGGAGTTGGCCAAGCTTTTTCCTGTCTCCAAGGCGAGCGAGAAGGCGATCCAGGCGCTTGTGAACGAGTTCAAGGCCCAAATTTCCCACATTGAAGATGCACCCCCCGCCTCAATGAAGCCGGAAAAGAGGCGCAAGCGTGCCTCCGCGGCCTGATCCCAACAGCGTTTTCCTGAACATCCCCTACGATGAAGAATTCTCCAGTTTGTATGTCGCCTATATTGTAGGACTCTGCCAACTGGGTATGTATCCGCATCTTGCCTCCGAAATTCCGGGCGGGGGGCGCAGGCTAGACAGAATCTTCGTGCTCATCCAGAGCTGCCGCTATTCCATCCACGATCTATCCAGGGTAGAAGTGAAGGTTGCGTCAACAGCCGTGCCTCGGTTCAACATGCCCCTGGAATTAGGTATGACCATTACCTGGCAAAAAGTACACCCCACCGACCATGATTGGTTTGTGTGGGAGTCGGAGCCCTATCGAATACAAAGATCGGCCAGCGACCTGAATGGGACCGATCCGTACATCCACAACGGAACACCGGAGGGTGTCCTTCGCGAACTTTCCAATGCTTTCTGGCGTGACCGGATGCCGTCCGTGCCACAGATGATAAGGGTCTATGGCCTTGTCAATAGCGCGCTCAATTCGATTTTCGCGAGAACGGGAACGCGCAATCCTTATGACAGAAGCGTTTTCATGGAATTGTGCCGGTTGTCATCGAGTCTAACCACTTATTTCTTTCCGTCAGCCAAGCCCACGGTCTAACGGTCCATGCCCCTCACTCCCACCATCGGTGTCTTCGATTCCGGCTTCGGCGGCCTGACTGTGTTGCGCGCGCTTGTCGCCCGCCTGCCTCACGCGCATTTCGCCTTCATCGGCGACACCGCGCGCCTGCCCTACGGCTCCAAGTCGCGCCGCACCATCTCCCGTTATGCCGTCGAAAGTGCACAATTCCTGGTCCGAGAGCAGGGAGCCGAGTTCCTCGTCATCGCCTGCAACACAGCCAGCGCCCTGGCCCTTGATGCTATCCAGGCCGCGGTGCCGGTTCCCGTACTTGGCGTCATTGAGCCGGGCGCGGCCAACGCCCGCGCATCTTCGCGCACTGACGACGTGCTCGTCATCGCCACCGACGCCACAGTGCACAGCCACGCGTATGCCGCTGCTTGCAGCGCTCTCGGCCTGCGCGCATTGGAGAAGGCCTGCCCCCTGCTCGTGCCGCTGGTCGAAGAGGGCTGGACCAACCATCCGGTCACTGAGCAGGTCATTCGCGTCTATCTCGACGAGCTTTTGAGTACGGCGAAGGCCGAAGGGATGAATCCCGACACGCTCGTCCTCGGCTGCACCCACTATCCGCTTCTGCGGCCGCTCATCGAGCGCGCCGTTCCCGCAGGAATGAAGGTCATCGACTCCGCCGAATCCGCAGCGGACGCAGCCGCGCAGCTTATCAAAGGCCATGGGCTCCCTGGTTCAACTGAATCCGCAGGCGCCGATCAGGCAAAGGTGGGATCGGAATCAGATTCCATCAATCCTGCCAGCATCCGATGCTTCGCCACAGACTCCGTCGAGAAATTCGAGCACCTCGGCTCCCGCTTTCTAGGCCGGCCCGTGGGAAACGTCGAGCTCGTCGATCTCGGCGGCTAGCGTCGAATACCGACTGATATCCTAAGGATTGGTGCGCCTCCAATAAATCCACCCTTCAAGCGGACCATCGAGGAACAGGACAAGCATGATCGATTTGGCAGGTAAGACAGCTGTGGTTTTTGGGCTGGCTAACAAGCGTTCCATCGCCTGGGGTATTGCCCAAAAGCTGCACGCAGCCGGCGCCACCCTGGCCATCTGTTATCAGAACGAACGCATGAAGCTCGAAGCCGGAGACCTCATCAAGGAACTCCCGGGCACCTCCGGCTTCCAGTGCGATGTCTCCGTCGACAGCGAAATCGACACGCTCTTCGCCGCCCTCAAAGAAAAATACGGCAAGCTTGATGTCCTGGTGCATGCCGTCGCGTTCGCGCCCCCGACCGAGCTGCGCGGCGAGTTCATCAATACCAGCCGCGAGGGCTTCCGCACTGCGCTCGATGTCAGCGTCTATTCGCTTATTGCCGTGAGCCGCGCAGCTGTGCCCCTGATGACCGACGGCGGCAGCATCATGACGCTCACGTATTACGCCGCCGAAAAAGTGGTGCCCAACTACAACGTGATGGCCGTGGCCAAGGCCGCGCTTGAGTCCACCATTCGTTATCTCGCCTGGAACCTCGGACCCAAAAACATTCGCGCCAATGCCATCTCCGCTGGGCCCATCAAAACCCTCGCTGCCCGCGGGGTCGGCGATCTAACCGAGATGATGAAGACCCATGCCGACCGCGCCCCGCTGCATCGCAATGTCGATCAGCTGGAAGTCGGGGGCCTCGCGCTCTTCTTGGCAAGCGACCTCGCCACTGCCATCACGGGTGAAACTATCTACGTTGATTGCGGCTATAACATCATGGGTTTCTGAAGGCGGTCTGCAAGCAGCTTTGATTCTTCGAATCTTCTATTGCGCATCCAATGCGGCCGGCCGATAAGGCCGACGCTTTGCAGGACGCGGCGCAACTCCGACTGCAACAGGCTGCACTGTTCCCGCTGCCTGCGCTCCGCTCGCCGCAATCCCGATCACGACCGGCTGCGCATTGCCGGCCGGGCCTTGCGACGCACTCGACGCAATCCCTACCACCACGGGCTCCGCGTTCGACACCCCACTCGCCGACCCACTCGACAAAATCCCGACAACAACCGGTTTGCCTTTCCCCTGCTGGCTTTTCGAATCGCTCGACGCGATCCCGATCACGTTGGGCGGCAGATTTCTGTGTTCTGTCACTGGCCCCTTCGCCACTGCCATCGGAGTTTCAATTAATGTTGCACTACTGCGCTTCAACAGAATCATGTCTGCCCGGGATTTCCGATGCGCAGCTGCCGATCTTTTCCGCGCAGGATGTTTCGGCGCGCTGCCGTGCGGAGCATCTCGAACAGCTCTGGGCGATGGTTCGGCTTTGAGAACCACCGTTCTCTCCATTGAACCGTTGATCACTTGCACGCTCGTCCCAGCCGATACAGCACTGGTGCGCCTGTGCATCCCGGCCGCCGGTCGGGCCGTGTTGGAATTCGCATTGAAGTCCGTGATCACGCGTGAATTTCCATTAATCACTTCCACAGCAGGCGCAGTCTGCGCAGTCACGTTCTTGCCGGAAGATGGGGCCGCGGTGCCATTCTGTTGCTCAGGGGCTTGCCGTGTCACTGCAGACGCCTGCATTGCAAAGGTCAGGCCAAGTGCCAGATAGAGCACAAAGCTCGGAATGGCCTGACCTAACCTGGCCTGAGTGAAACACATGGTCGTGTACCCCGTGCGGAAAAGTATACCGAGAGCGCGCGGGCCGGTCCAGAACCCCAAAGTTTAATCGGAAGTTATTGATGGTAAGTCGCGCGGATCTACCGGAGGCTCAAATGCTGGCGGCGCAAAGCGCCCTCGGCCCCACCGCAGGTGGCCACAGGCGCTTAGTCCTTCAGCGTCACTGTGATCTTGCGTGCATCGCCGCCGGCCGACGTTATAGCGATTTCCCCGGTCGCTTTCTTGCGAATGCTTTTGAACTTGTCGCCCCACTCGACCAGCACCAGCGCGTCCGGAGTCAGCAGCTCGTCGAGACCGAGCGTTTCCAGTTGCCGCTCACCTTCGAGGCGGTACACGTCAATGTGGTAGAGCTTCACCGGCTTTCCGTCAAGCGTGCCGTCGTACTCATGCAGAAGAGTGAATGTGGGACTTGTTACTTCATCGGGCTCCGCCGCGTCCAGCGCCTGCGCAATGCCCTTCACCAGCGTCGTCTTGCCGGTGCCTAGGTCGCCGCGTAACAGCAGCAGCTGCGGCGGCTTCAGCAACTTCACCAGCTGGCGCCCCACTTCAATCGTGTCCGCGCCGCTTTGGGTTGTGAACTCGTGCTTCCGGCCTTCGGTGGTAGGTACGGCGCTCGTCATTCTTCAACCCTCGTGCAGGACCGTTGGATGCAATGTCCCTGCAACCAAACATAACCGTTCGGACGGCCTGAGCGAAAGCGAAAAGCCCGAGAAAATTCGCGTAACGAATCCGTCGGCAGCAGGGTGTGCTCATCTGTCTCGATTACAGCCAAATCCGCGGCCAGCCCGTGCAAATAAACTGCGGCCTCGACGGCGCGCGGCGTCTCATTTTGATACTGAGCCAGCAGCCCCGCGATCAGACCCGTCAGCATATCGCCGCTGCCGCCTTTGGCCATCGCCGGATTGCCCGTGGTGTTTACTGCTACCGATCCATCGGGGTGCGCGATTAAGGTACGCCAGCCTTTCAGCACGAGCGTCACGCCATTCTTCTGCGCAAAGCCGCGCGCAACTTCCAGCCGATTCGCCTGGATCTCCGCCACACTCTTGCCTACCAAACGCGCCATCTCCCCCGGATGGGGCGTGAGCACCAATGTGCGTCCGTCCTTGCCGACCTTCCCCAACTTCGCCATCAACTGCGGATTTGCCGCCAACGCATTCAGCGCATCGGCGTCAATCACCATCGGAATCTTCGTTTCTGCAAACAAGCTGCTCAGCAGCTTCACCACGCCCGGCCCCTGGCCCAGTCCAGGCCCCACCGCGATTACTGTCTTTCCGGCCGTGAGCGACTCGAACAATTCGGGTGTGAGACCTTTTGAAGCAATTTGTCCTGCGGAGTTCGCAGGGAGCGGCCACGTCATCAATTCAGGCGCATAGGCGGACACCTGCGGCAACACGGGCGCGGGCACCGCCGCGGTCACCAGGCCTGCACCGGCACGCATTGCTGTGAGAGAAGTCATCGCCGGAGCGCCCGACTTCCCGACTGATCCTCCGATTATCAGCGCGTGCCCGAATTTGCCTTTGTTCGAATCAGCAGGACGTGGCGGCTCTGTCAGCGTGTGCGCGCCGCCAGCCCACGTCAGTTGCAGATCCGAAACAACTGCCGCATCCGGCGAACCAATCGGCGCCACCACAATCGGCTGATCCCAGCGCCGCGTCAGTTGTCCGAATAAGTGCGCGGGTTTGGGAGCTGTAAAAGTGATGACCGCATGGGCGGGAAAAACGGGCGTGTCGAGGAAAGCTTCAAAAGAATCCGCAGGCCACCCCGAAGGCAGATCGATGGCCAGCACCGGAGCAGCGTTGCCCCTAATCCACTCGAGCGCCGCCAGCGCCATCCCCTTCAGCGGCGGAGTAAATCCGGTGCCAACCACCGCATCCACGATCAGGTCGGTATCGAGCGCGCTCTTGTACTGCGCAAGCTCGTCCGCGCTTTTTACCACGTGAATCAAGCCGTGCGCGGGGCTCGCCAACTCACGCCATGCAGCCACAGCGTCTCCCGCCATACCCTCCGGCGTACCCAGCAGGATGGTCGTCACCTTCACGCCCGCCGTGGCGAGCATGCGCGCCGTCATCATGCCGTCGCCGCCGTTGTTGCCGCGACCACATAAAACCGTTGCCCGCTGCACTTTGGGAAACTGTTCACGCGCGAATCCCGCCACGGCAGCCGACGCTGCGCGCATCAGCTTCAACGACGGTACGCCGAACCGCTCCGTGGTGACTCGATCGCACGCCTGCATTTCCGCGGCCGACAACACTCGCATGTCATCTATGCTATAGCGGCAGCCAGCGGCGAACTGGCGACGGCTATCAGCCGCCGCCGTCGGCACGTCCACCGCCGCGATTGAGGGAGTCCTTCATGAATCAAGCAAAGGCCGCAAGCGCCACCGCAGCGACGTCCACCTTCGATCTCCAGGCGCTCGCTGCCAAATTTCCACCCACCGCCAAGCCCATGCTGCTCGATATACGGCTTACCGACGAGCCCTCTGCCAGCTCGCGGCTCTTTCGCATTTACCGGCCTGCGCCGGCGCACTATCACAAGACATGCGACGAGTACTTACAGGTGATTCAAGGCCGCGCCAAGTTCATCGTCGACGGCGGCGAGCCGGTCGAGCTTGGTCCCGGCCAGCTGCTCTTCTTTCGCCGCAACACGGTACATGCGATTCCCGAAATCGTCGAAGGGCCGCTGATCATCTTCTCCGTCGATACGCCGCGTCGCGACCCGTCGGACGTCACCTTCGTCGATCCCTCGTATGGCACCGCGCAGGATTTCATCCAAACCATCACACCCTGAACGATCTCAATCGCGGATAGCGTTGCGACAGCTTGCCTCGTTCACCATGATGACTGCATCACGCTCGGATTCAAAACTCGATCCTGGCCTGAAATGCAATCATGCGCGGCGAGCTGTCGCCGCCCAGGCCCACGCCCAGCAGCCCTGTTGGCGGCGAGATCGTGCTTTCCAGCGTTCCGAATTTCGCCGGGATGTAATCGCCCGGTACACCGGCTTCCACATTACTGGGCAACGCAAAGTTCGGATGATTGAAGGCGTTGAACATCTGCACGTCGAAGCGCAGAGATACCCCCTCTCTAATCGGAAATTTTCGCGTCACGTAGATGTCCGAATCCGTGAAATGCGGACCGCGTACCGTGTTGCGTCCTGAATCCCCGAATTGGCAATTGGCTGCTGAATCGCCTCCCGTGCAAGCTCCTGTAGTGGGGTCAACGACAGAGATGAAAGCGTCGGGATTCAGCCATTGCCGAGTTCCCGACACGGTTACGCCGTCATAAGCCGCCCTCCGGTAGACCGGCACGCCCGCAACTTTGCGCGCAAATTGCGGCCCACTCGCCTGAAAGACGCCGCTGCCCCCAGCCGTGTAGGGCTGGCTAAGAACCGTGAACGGAAGCCCGGAGTGGAAGAATGCCGTTTCGGAAAGCGACCAGCCGCGAAATAGCGCACGCAGCAGTCCATGCGCAGAATCAAAGGGAACCTGGTAGACGCCAAACGCCGACACGTTGTGGCGCACATCGTAGTCGCAGTCGCCATATTGGCGGTTTAATTCACCTGGCAGCGGCGACAGAATTCCCTGCGCAGAAAACGAGAGCAGGCCGCCGTTCGACACCTCGTCGAGGCAATGACTGAGCGTATAGTTTGCGCGTAGCATCAGACCGCCAATCTGCTCGTTCACGCTGGTCTGCAATCCGGAGTAGCTGCTGTCCGCATCCGTGCGAAACTCGTTGACGCTGCCGAATCGTTGATCGAGGGGCCGGCTGTAGGGATAAGGCGCAAAGCATCCATCGCAGACCGTCTGGTAGCCGTTCAACTCTACCTGGTAAGGCTCATGCACTCCTCGCGTGCCTACATAATCGAGGCGTGCCGAACCGTGCGCACTCAGCTGCTGTTCGACACCCAGGTTGTACTGGTAGTAGTAGGGCGTCTTCAGAGTGCCCGTGGAAAATGTATTCAGACTCACTGCCAAGGGACACACGGGCGCATTGGCCGCAATTCCAGCGCACGGCGCAGCGCTCGAGTTAAAGACTGACTGGAAGCTGCGGTTGGCATTGGCCGTTGCGTCATCCGCGCTTCCGGCCACTCCGGGCGCAACCGCCGTGCCACCCACCTGCCCGCCAATGCCGCCGACGAAGGTCGGGGCATACGGCGCGTTGGTCGCTGCCAGGTCGGCAATCTGCGCCGGAATGATGTCGTTGAAGACGCCGAAACCCGCGTGGACCACCGTACCACGTGTTACTTCGTACGCCGCTGAAACGCGCGGCTGCCACACAACAAGCGGTGTGGCAGGAAAGAGCTCGTGCACATTTGCCTCGATGGCTTGATTCAGCGGCTGGGCCGCATCATGGGATAAATCCAGAAACGATCCTGCGGGCCGTGCAAAAAGTCTCTGCTGGTTCACGGGATTGGTATCCCACGTCGCCCGCATCCCCGCGGTGAGTGTGGCGCGCGCCACCGGCTTGAAAGTGTCCATCGCGTACAGATCAAGATTGCCGGCGGCCACCGGTTCTTTCAGCGCAATAGGAAACGTGCGGCTCTCGGTGTAGGCCGCGCCGTAGGTGAATTGCGCCAGGTCGTTGTAGAGCGCCGTGGGCACCGTTCCTTCGCCCAGATCGTAATCGCTCACGTCGATGCGCCGCGTGTTGATGCCGAATCGATAACTTTGTTTGCCGCGCGTCCAGTCCAGGTTGTCGTTGATCTGCCATTGCGTAACCTTGCGGCCTTGCGGATAGGTATTGTCGTTGCCGCCTACGGTGGTGAAGGGCGCGTTCGCGCTGCCTGCCTCCAACACGACGGGGAATGTCTGCTGGACCTGCGCAAAATTATTCGGCTCAAAGATGCTGGCATACCAGCTTGCGCCAGGGTTGAACTGGTTGACGAGATTGGGTCTGAAGATATGCGTGTACCCGGCCACCAGCGTGCGCTGCGGCTGCGGCGAGTACGAATTGAAGATGGGATTGATGGGATCGGTATAAGCGGCTTGCAGGCCCGTGTCCTGCTGAAAGCGGTACCAGACGCTGTTGTGCGCATCAATCGTGTGATCGATCTTGACGACGACCAGATTCTCGTAGTCGGTGTTGTTCAGCGACTCTTGTTGCTGGTTGGCGCATCCGCTGCCATTGGTCTGGGTGCTGGGCAACAACGCGCCGCCTGCATCCAGCGGGCACGAGTTCACTGCCACCGGCGTTCCCTCTGTGTTGCGATAGAGATTGAACATCGATTGATAAAAAGCTGTCTCTCCCGGCTCGGCCGGCAATGCGGCCCCAGTAATCGGATCCGTCCCTCCCATCGGCAACTGGCGCAGCACATACTGCTGATAAGCCGGCGACGGCACAACGGCCTGTGAAACCAGCGGCAATGCAATGCGGATCCCTTCGAGGTGCAGAAAGAAGAACAGCCGGTCGCGCCGAATTGGGCCGCCTACGCTTCCACCAAACTCATTCACCGTCGAGCGCGGCTTCTTCGCAATGTTTCCCTCTGTGTCGTTGGCGTGCAGAAAATAGTTTTCTGCATTGAACAGCGACCCGTTCCAGGTCTCATACACGTCGCCGTGAAACTTGTTGGTTCCCGACTTGGTGAAGTAATTCACCTGCGAGGCGCCATATCTTCCCTGATCCACAGAGTAGGAATTTGTATTCACCGTAGCCTGCTCCACCGCATCCAGGCCGATGACGAGATTGGTTGAAAGCCCGATGTTTAAACCAAGCCATGGATCGTTGCTGTCGTAACCGTCGAGGATGTAGCCGTTCGAGGTCGCCGGCAACCCGTTGAACTCCACGTTGCCGTACCCGCCGGCAGCCTTGGCGTCATTCGACGAGCCTGCTGTATTCATCAGCGCTCCCGGTGAAAACTGCACGATGAAGGTCAGGTCCTGTCCCGGATTCGGCAGATTCACAATCGTCTTGGCCTCCAGCGTCGAAGTGGTGTTTGGATTCTCCAGGCTCAACAAAGTCTGGTCCGCTGTGACTTCGATCGTCTCCGCAGTCGCAGACGGCGTGAGGTTGAAGTTCAACGTCACCGTACGCCCCACCTCGACGGAAATGGGCTTCGAGGTCTGCCGCGCAAACTCGGGCGCGCTTACCGCTACGGTGTAACTCCCGGGATTCACCTGTGAAAAAAGAAATCGCCCCTCCCTGTTGGATTTTTCCGCGCGCACGGCTTTCGTATCTACGTCGGTCGCCACGACCGAGGCGTTGGCAATCACTGCCCCTGTCCCATCCATTACAGTGCCGGAAATGGCGCTCGAGGTGCCGCTCTGCGCGACTAATATCCGCGCATTAATCATAGTTAATAGCAGCAAAGAATGGAGGATGTGCGAAAGTCTTCGCGAGCGTTGCATTTTCGTCCTCCAAGGAGAAACGCGGAATGGGAAAATCAGCCGCCTATTGCGGTCTGAATCAGGAGCCACGCGTTCAGCCCTGCGATGACAACAGCCGTCGACCAGGCAACCACCTGCAAGCCGCGGCCGTTCACAAACTCACCCATCTTCTTTCGGCTGCCCGTAAACAACACCAGCGGCACCACGGCAAAACTGAGTTGCAGCGAAAGAATCACCTGGCTCAAGATAAGCAGCTTTTCGGTCCCCTGCTCGCCGTTCACTGCAACCACAATGATCGTTGGAATAATCGCTAGGCTGCGCGTGATGAGCCGGCGCAGCCACGGCGACACTTTCAGATGGATGAAGCCCTCCATCACCACCTGGCCGGCAAGCGTGCCTGTGATCGAAGAGTTCTGCCCCGACGCGAGCAGCGCCACCGCAAACAGCGTGCTCGCGCCTGCCGCGCCCAACAGCGGGCTCAGCAACTTGTAGGCGTCCTCGATCGCTGCCACCTCAAGGTGGCCGCTGCGATGAAAAACCGCTGCCGCCACAATCAGGATTCCCGCGTTCACGAACAGCGCTACAGTCAGTGCCAGCGCCGAATCCACATTGGCCAAGTGAATGGCTTCGCGCTTGCCCTCCGGCGTGCGTTTGTAGCGGCGGCTTTGCACAATCGAGGAGTGCAGGTAGAGATTGTGCGGCATCACCGTCGCACCAAGAATCCCGATTGCAATGTAAAGCATTGCGGGATTGGTCACGATCGAAGGCGATGGAATGAATAGACTGTGCAGCAGCGGTCCGTACTCGGGTCGCGACAGAAACACCTGGACGCTGAACATTCCCAGAATGGTTCCAATGAGCGCGATGACCAGCGCCTCAATGTAGCGGAAGCCCCATCGTTGCAGCAGCAAAATCAGCAATACATCAAGCCCGGTGATCAGCACTCCGTAAAAGAGCGGAATGTGGAAGAGCAGGTTCAGAGCGATGGCCGAGCCGATCACTTCAGCCAAGTCGCAAGCGGCGATCGCGATCTCGGCTCCGACCCACAGCGCAAAGCTTACCCTGGGCCCGTAATTATCGTGACATAACTGCGCCAGGTCGCGTTCCGTGGCCACGCCCAGCTTGAGCGAGAGACTCTGCAGCAGGATGGCCATCAGGTTCGAGAGCATGATGACGAAAAGCAGCGTGTAACCGAAGCGCGAGCCCCCGGCAATGTCCGTCGCCCAATTGCCGGGATCCATGTAGCCGACCGAAATCAGGAATCCCGGCCCCAGGAACCCAAGCAGTCGCCTCCAATAAAGAGGCGAATGCGACACACTGACACTCGAATGCACCTCGGGTAAGGAGGGCTCGGTGAGCGCCGCACTCGTTTGAAGATCAGAAGCCATAGGGAAAGGAAGTGGCCCGGTCCGTCAGATTCCCCGTTAGTATGCCACAGCTTGTTAATTATAGTTAATGAATTTTATTACGCCGAATTAGCATTCACATCCGGTCGTAACCACACCGCTTCCGCAGCCGGCCGGCCGAGGATCGAAACTCCTGCAGGTAGTTCAATTGAAACAGTTTGGTCGTAATTCTGTTTTATCACCCGCAAATTCCGGCTGGGCCCGATACCCATATGATGCAAAAACAGCAGCAGCTTGGGATCCCGCTCCTGCAGGCTGATCACGGTGTAGCGCTGGCCCTCTGCCGCCTCTGACAAGGGCAATTCGCCTCGCTGCTTGCGCTCGGGAGGGCTTGCCGGCAACACCGCGTTTCCGTGCGGACATGCGCCACCCTCGCCAAGCTTTTCTTTCAATTTAGCTTCAAATGCGGGAGAAACCGCATGCTCCAACCGCTCTGCCTCTTCGTGAATCTCGTACCATTCCATTCCAAAAACTTCGCTCAGCATCCGTTCGATCAGGTGATGCCGCAGCGCTGTGCGGTAGGCAGTCTCGCGTCCAGTTGCAGTGAGGCGGACAATTCCGTCCTCCCCCACTTCGACGCAGCCGTCGCGCTTCAGCCGTTTCAGCGCCATGGTCACTGCGGGTGGCGAAACCTCAAGCCAGTGGGCAAGTGTCGCCGGTATTACGGCATGGCCCTCCGCCTCGGCCTCGAGAATCGCCTTGAGGTAGTTCTCCTTCGAAACGTGGATCGCGTCTTTCATCGGTAACTAACACCAGTCTAATGGCTATGCCAGTCGTTCCGGTTGCCAGCAGCTTTCGTCACCCGAATGGGTCACTCCGAACCGCATTGCAGTGCGCTGCTGCTGCGCATCAACATTCCTTAGCCGGACAGTTGTATCGCGATACAACCATCGTGCAATCACGTTCAAGCGCCAGCTGCATCAAACTATGTGTGTGGGGCAGATCATGAACAACGACATAAACAATACCGAGATAAACAATAAAGAAGCATATCGCGCAGCCTTCGCCGAAGCCTCCGAGGAACTGAAAGAGATCTTCGGAAAGATCGAGCAGCTGCACCTTCGCAGAATTCGAGTGGAGAAAGCCGTGGAAGTGCTCGGACGCAAGATTGGATCCGACAGGCCAACTCCCGTCTACAAGATCCAGCGAAAGACACATTTTCCCGGCCTTACGGTGATGACTCGTTTGTCTGTGGTGCCTACGGGACAACAGCCAGCGAAGTAGTCTTCCCGACCGGACTTCTACTTCACGCGCACCTTCGGCTCCACCGACATTCCGGGGCGCAGTAAGTGGTGCGGGTCCTCATTCTGCAGATCAGTGAAGTCAATGCGGACAGGAATGCGCTGCACCACCTTCACGTAGTTCCCTGTTGCATTCTCAGGCGGAAATAGCGAGAGCACCGACCCCGTTGCGCCGCCAACTTGAGTCAACTTCCCCTTGTAGTCCCTTCCCGTCGAGTCAACGTGGATCTCCA
Source organism: uncultured Occallatibacter sp. (assembly GCA_964487345.1). Classification (GTDB taxonomy): domain Bacteria; phylum Acidobacteriota; class Terriglobia; order Terriglobales; family Acidobacteriaceae; genus Telmatobacter. Next base: position 84,838 of record CAZAQN010000010.1, read on the forward strand.
CGGCTTGGTCATTGGCCATGTGACGCAGCTGCGTCTCCTTGAAGTTCGCCGTCACCCAGATATCTTCGAGCGAGACCAGCGTTAACAGGTTCTGTCCCACGCTGACGTTCTGGTTCAGTTCCACGCTCTTGCGTGTCACGATGCCCGCCACCGGCGCGACAATCTTGGTGTAGCTCAGGTTCAGCCTTGCCTGGTCCAGTTGCGCCTGCGCCTGCTTCACCTGCGCCTCCGCCTGCCTGGCATGGGCGTTTTGTGCGGCAACCTGCTGTGGGCCGGTTTGGGCGTACCTGTACAAAGCTGTTGCCTGCTTTTCGCGATCCGCAGCGACGCGAATTCCGTCTGCCGCGCCCTGCTGGGCTGCCTGGGCATCGTTCAGAGCTGCCTTTGCCGCGTCGGCTGCAGCCACAGCAGCGTCAAATTGCTGCTTGCTGATCACGTCCTTTTCAACCAACGGCCTGTAGCGGGCGAGATCCGCCTGCGCCTTGATGTTGTTCGCGTCGGCCTGGGCCACGCGCGCCTGCGCGGACTGCAGTTGTTGTTGGGCCTGCTCCACTGAAGCGTGCGCGCCGCTCACGTCGGATGCTGCCGAACTCAAATTGCTGCCGGTGTTGATGGATGTGAGGGGCACATTCACCTGCGCCGCCACCGCCGCAGCCTGTGCGCTCGCCAGTGCAGCCTCTGCGTTTTCAACCGCGACCTGGTAGTCTCTCGGGTCAAGCTGCGCGATTTCGTCGCCCGCATTCACCACTTGATTTTCGTTGACGTCGACTTTCTGCACTTGTCCACCGATGCGCGGGCTGATCTGGATCAGGTGCCCGTTCACCTGTGCGTCGTCCGTGTCCTCGCTGAAGGTGGACCGCCACCAGAGCCCCGCACCCACCACCACGAGAAGCACAACCACGATGATGATGATGCCCCTGCGCCGCGACTGCGGCTGCACGGTTTCTGTGCTCTCGTCTGTCTCGCGTCGGACCGTTGTTGTGGTTGTTTCCGCCACGCTACTTTCCTCCCAAATAGTTCTTGTAGTTCTGCGCCGCACCCAAGGCTCGCGCCAGGCTCAACTTGGCCACGTTGTGCCGATAAAGGCTGGCGACATACTGATCGTTTGCCTGCGCGACGGATTGCTCCGCCTGGCTCACGGCCAGGTTGTCACTTACGCCGTTCGCGTAGCGCTGTTGCGCTTCGCTCAGCGCCTCGTTGGACAAATCCACACTCGATCGCGTTACCTCTACCTGCTTCTGTGCCGAAGCAATGTCCAGCAGCGCGTCGCGAACATCCGCATCCACCTGCGCATTCAGGTCGCTCAGCTGGGCCTTCTGCGTGTCCAGTTGCGATTGCGCGACCTGCGCATCGCCCCGCAACCCATATTCCTTGAAGAGCGGCGCAGACAACGTACCCTGCGCGTCGCCGGTTCCATGCGAGTGCCGCACATTCACGCCGATATCGCCATAATCACCGGCAAACGCGATCTTGGGCAGCCGCTCCGCTGTCGCCGACTTCCTCTGCTCCTCAACCGCCTTTGTCTTCTCTACCATGGCCGCCAGATCCTTGCGATTGGCATGGGCGTCGCGAATCGCCGCGTCAACGTCGATCAGATCGAAGGCCGCATAAGGCGCGGTGTCGACGAGGTTGAACTTCTGCGCCAGCGGCAGGCCGATCACACGGGCCAGCGCCAGCTTATCCTTCTCCAGGCCGTTTTGGGCAACAATCAATTGCTGCTCCAGCGTCTGATAATCCACACGTGCGCGCAATTCGTCCAGCAGCGGCGCTGTCCCCGCCTGATGATTGGCCTCCGCCTGGTTGAGCGAAATCTTGGAAGTCGCCACCTGCGCTTCCTCGCTGCTCACGCGGGTTTGGTCGGCGATCACCAGCAGGTAGGCGTTGCCCACCGTGAGCACCACCAGGTCGCGCGCGTCCTGGGCAGATAGTTGCGCCGATGTAAAACTGTGCCGGGCCGCGAGATAGTTGCGCAGCGAAGTCACGTCCACTAGCGACCATGTGAGCGACGCCCGCAAATCCGTAAAGCCGAAGGGTCCAATAATCGTGGGAAATCCTGGAATCCGCAAGCCCTCAGCCGCCAAATCGACCTGTTCCACGCTTTCTTGCGCCTTGAAGTCGACTTCGGGCAGCAGCCCTTGCAGCTCGCTCAGCCTTTGGCCGCGCGCGCCCGCCACTTGTGTCCCGTTCAGAATTATGCCGAGGTTGTTCCTAAGGCCTCGCTGCATGGCGTCATCGAGCGTGAGATCGAGGGGCTGCGGCGAAACTTCTCCCGTCGAGATGGAGCCCTGATAGCTTTGCGCCGTCGGCCCCGAGGACTGCCCGAGCGCCTGCGATGGCAGTGCCTGCGCATACCCGCGGACCTGCATCCCAATTGCGAACCCCGCCGCAAGCACCGTGCAGGCACAGAGCTTTCCCGATTTTTTCCTTGAATGTTGTGCGGGCATCTTACGTTCGTCTTCGAGTCACCGCAGAGAGCTTCTGCCGGAAAGTGTTTTCACCACATATGGATGCCAAAAGCGGGCAACCGGCTTCTTAATCTAGTGTATCGAACAAAAGACGCCGCCGGGTGTACTCGGGAACACACTTCGCCGACGAGAATCGCCCGCATCCCGGCGCATTCTCCGAAATCTGCTGGCAGTGGTCTTAACCAGAACAGCAGTTTTGGTTATCGAAAGGCGGTCGTGGCTATCGCGAATTCGTCGCCTGAATCACCTGCGACGCCAGCGAGCACAGGGCCTGGCGGAACACCTCACGCACATCCGCCGCAGTCCACCCTGCCGCAGCCGGTCCTCCATGGGCCACCAGTAGCTCCGCCGTTTCAGGCGAAGTAAACCCCGCCACCGCCCGCAGCACAAACACCACCCTAAATGTCGCCGGGAGTCTCGTCAGCCAGCTGCGCACGCGATCTTTCTCCCTTCCAGCAATCAGCTTTGCCAGTTCTTCGCTCGAGACCACGCCCGTATCGAGATCATCATCCTGAATACAGGTCTTGGTCGGCGCCAAACCCCTGGGCGATGCCAAACATCCCGGAACGCGCCGATCCAACACATCGAGAGCTGCACCGCACAGTGCAACTCTGCTGCTCTTTCGCGCTTGCGCGGCATCGTCGCAGGCGGAAACTTCCGCTGTCGCCACCGCCGTCTCGACCAAACGCACGCTCTCTTCGCCCTCGCCCACAAGCATGGAAGCCATGCTGTAGAGCCCCGCCGCAATCACGTCGAACATGCTATCCATTCCCGCGAACGCTTCTTTCACTGTCGCTTCATCTTTGGGTTGCCCATCCAGTAGCCCGAGAAGCTGGCCCGTGAAGGCGGAGGCGCCGCAAGGCATCGGCTGCGGGGGAATCAGGCTTTCGGAGACAGAAACTTGTTCCTGGGGCATGGCAAGACTCCTCTCAATTTTTGGGAATGGGATACAGCAGGTTGGCCCACACCTATCCTCAACCCATCAACCTATAAAGGTCAATACGGGAGCTGTGCTTGAACTTCTCCCGTGGTTCAAAGACGCAATCCGCGATCCAATCGTTCCCTGTCCTCATCTGATACATTGCTTGCCTATGGAAACGGGTGTTCTTCGCTGCGATCTAAGAATTCTTCCCGCAACCTTGCTCGCCTTGGCTCTTTCGGCTGCTTCTTGCGCCCGCGGCCAGATTGCCATTCCATCTGTGCCTGACTGGGCGCAGCCCGGCTCCGCAACCCACAAGCAGGTTCCGCCTCCAGCCGACTTTCATCGTGCAACAACCACCTTCAACACGCCCATCGGAATCTTTGACGGCCAGTCGGACGTTGGCTCCGCCGTCGTCCCCGGCAGCGCCAGCTACGACCCCGCGTCGAACGCCTACACCATCCACTCTGCCGGCTACAACATCTGGTACACCCGCGACGAGTTTCGCTTCCTGTGGAAGAAGATGTCGCGCGATGTCTCCCTCGCCGCCGACGCGACCTTCCCCGACCCGAATGGCTACAACGACCGAAAAGTCGTCCTCATCCTTCGACAGTCTCTCGACGACGACTCGAAAGAGGCAATGCTCGGCGAACATGGCACCGGGATGATCCACCTCGCCCAGCGCGCCGAAAAAGGGGCAATGATCACCGACATGCAGTACCGCTTTGGCGGCGGGCTCAATGGCGTCCTCGCCAAGCGCGTCGGGATCGAGAAGCACGGCGACTCGGTGGCCATTTTCGTCAGCCTGCAGGGCGAATCCATGCATCAGTTCGGCCCGTCCATCCAAATCCACTTCGACGAGCCCTTCTACGCCGGAATCGGTTTCTGCTCCCACCTGCCCGACAAGTCTGACACCGGCGTCCTCTCCAACGTCGTCCTCGAAAGCGCCGCCGGGAAGGTGCAGTAGCCCTCGTTCCAGGAACGCGAAGGCTCAAGGAACCGCTGCACGCAATGCTTTTTGCGAAGGCTTAACATCCCGCGCCGCCCGCTTCCTATATCAATGGAATGGAATAGGCTCTGTCCCTCGGGCTGGCGCCCATGTGCCCCCCTGGCGAAAATGCTTTAGACTTGCCAACACAGCAGTGGACGGATTCCATGGCACGCACGGCACAAAAGCAGAAAATGTTTAACGGCAGGGATTTCTCCTGGATGCAGTTCAATCGACGCGTCCTTGAAGAAGCCGAGGACCCCGCCAATCCTGTGCTCGAGCGCGTTAAATTTCTCGCCATCACCGGCTCCAACCTCGACGAGTATGTCGAAATCCGCCAGGCCGGCCTCATGCAGCGCATTGAGGACGGCTACCGCGAGCCAGGTTACGACGGTCTGCGACCTGACGAATCGCTTGCCCAGCTCACCGTCGAAATCCACAGCTTCGTCGACACCCAATACCGCTGCTGGAACGAACACCTGCTCCCGGAGTTGCGCAAACAGGGCGTCCGCCTGCTCGAGTGGAACGAGCTGAACGAAGAAGCGCGCGCCTTCGCACAAAACTACTTTCAGCGCGAAGTCGATCCGCTTCTCACCCCCATTGCCATCGATCCATCCCATCCTTTTCCGCGGGTTCTCAACAAGGCTCTCTGCCTCGCTTTGCTGCTCCGCCGCAAACGGAAGAGCTCCGGCCCCCAGGTCCTCGGCGTCGTCACTGTGCCGCGCGCCTTATCCCGCTTCGTTCGTCTTCCCTCAGCCGAGGGATACGATTACCTGTTGCTCCAGGACCTTATCGCCCAAAACCTTTCCGGCATGTATCGCGGCTACGAGGTTCTTGCCCACACTGCCTTCCGCGTCACGCGCAACTCCAACCTCTATTTCGAAGAGGAAGAGGCGCGCTCGCTGCTCGAGACCATTCGTGTCGAATTGCACAATCGCCGCAAAGGCGATGCCGTACGCCTTGAAATTGAATCCGGAGCAGATCCCGAGATTGTCGAGCGGCTCCGCGTCAACTTCGAACTTGACGACAACCAGGTCTTCCGCGGCGATGGTCCCGTCAATCTCTCACGCCTCATGTTTCTCTACAACGATGTGCGCCGGCCTGAGCTGAAGTTTCCGCCATTCACTCCCAAGCCTCTGCACCTGAGCCGCAAGTCTGTCGATATTTTCGACGAGCTCCGCCACCACGACATCCTGCTGCATCATCCCTACGACTCCTACGATCCTGTCGTCGAATTCATTGGGCAGGGCGCGAAGGATCCCGCTGTCGTCACCATGAAGCAGACCCTTTATCGCACCAGCGAAGATTCACCTGTGTTCAAGGCCATGATCGAGGCCGCCGCCACCAAAGAGGCCACCCTGGTTGTCGAACTCATGGCACGCTTCGACGAGGCCTCGAATATCCACTGGGCACGAAGTATGGAAGATGCAGGTGTGCAGGTTTTTCACGGCGTCGTCGGTCTCAAAACGCATTGCAAGCTGGCCATGCTGGTCCGTCGCGACGAAGACGGAGTGACACGCCGCTACTGCCATCTAGGAACCGGCAACTACAATCCAGTGACGGCGCGTTTTTATACCGACCTCAGTCTGCTCACTTCAGATCCGCAGATCACAGAGCGCGTGCACATGGTCTTCAATTACCTCACCGCGCACGCTGAAATCGACGATTATCGTCCCCTGCTGGTCGCGCCGTTGACCATGGCCGAAAGTTTTCTAGGTCTCATCCGCCGCGAAATCGATCATGCTAACGCTGGCCGCCCCGCACACATCGTCGCCAAGATGAATGCGCTCCTCGAGCCCAGTGTGATCGAAGCGCTCTATCAAGCCTCGGAGGCTGGGGTCGAAATCGACCTGATCATTCGCGGCCTCTGCATTCTTCGCCCTGGTCTACCCGGGCTCTCCGAGCGCATTCGCGTTCGCTCCATCGTTGGCCGCTTCCTCGAGCACTCGCGCATCTTCCACTTCGCCAATGGCGGCGACGACGAAATCTACCTCGGCTCGGCCGACTGGATGCCCCGCAATCTTTTCGAGCGCTGCGAAGTCGTCTTCCCTGTGCGGGACGCCGCGGCCAAGGCGCGCATCCACGACGAAATCCTGCCCTCCTATCTCGCCGACACCGTGAAAGCACGCATTCAACAGCCGTATGGGACTTATCTGCGCGCGTCGAAAATCGACAAAGACGCTCCCGTTTTTTCCAGCCAGGATTTCCTGATGCAGCTAGCCGAAGGCAAGGTGGATCTCGGCGCCATCCCCAAGCCAAGCGCCAAGTCCGACTCCGTCCAGAAGGCCTCTCGCAAATCCCAAGGCAAAAGCTCCGACGCCGTCACAGCCGCCGACTGAATCGGCCAAATTCCCACCGCGGCAATCTAAGCAATTGTCGGTGCCCCACCCCGCCGATGTTCTTTGTCGCCGGAATGGGAAGCACGAACAAAAACCCTGTCCCCAAACTAAGGCCGGCGCATTACGCCGCCACTGAAGCCGTAGGATTCGTCCGCGAGGAGATTTCTGTCAGCAGACGATCTGCATGCTTTTCTTCTTCCAGTGTCTGTTCGAGAATCATTGCGTGTTCCGCCAGCCCGAGCTGTTCTGCCCAGTCGCGTGCGCTGCCATACGACGCAATCTCGTAGTGCTCGACCTTCTGCGCAGTCGCAATCAGTCCCGCATCGCGCACTGCACCCGGCGTGGTTTCCTTCGTGATGTTCTCGCCCGATCCTACAATTGCCGCCAGGATCGGGTCCTTCTTGTCATCCACATCCATCGCGAAATCGTTGAGCAGCTTCTCCAGGCGTGCAGCGTGTACCTCTGTCTCCTGCAGGTGCGATTGAAACGCTCCCTTCAACTGCAAGTCGACCGCGTTCTCGATCATCTTCGGTAGACCCTTCACAATCTGGTTTTCAGCCGAAAGCAGATAGCGCAACTGCGCAATGTAGAGTTCCTGCAGATTCGGAAAGTCGTTGGGGGTAATGAGTCCCATGGTAGTTTCCCTCAGCTCGAATTTGGCTTCCGTTCGTTCCCCCTATTGGAAGGAAGCGCGCTCACACGTGTTGCCCGCCGCCTGGCACCGAAATTCACCCGCTCAACAATATCCAACGCGCTATTGTTTCAAAAAAGAACACTTCACGCGCTGAAACCCGGACTTCAGGGGCCGGAGCAACTTCGCTTGCTGTTGCCCCGTGATCCATCGACATTCCTCCGGCAGTTTCTTTCGAGGTTGATCGACCAGAAGCCGCCGTCCCGGAACGGGGACTTTAGGAATAAGGGGTACCTTTCGGGGAATTGTCCTGAGACCCAGCTCAAGCGATAATTCGAGGGAGCGAATTTTCTCCCGATGAGTGAAGAACGGTCTTCGCAGGCACCGATAGCCTCAAGCCAGGAATTCTCAGTTGAGTTGACGGGGCGCTCACGTTTTGTGGCGCGTCAGCCGATCCTCGATCTGCGCGGACGGGTTCACGGATATGAACTGCTCTATCGAAAAGGTACCGAGGCGGCATTTAGTGGGGATGTCGAGCTTGCTTCCCGCACAGTTCTTGATGACACCGTTCTCTTCGGAGTCGAGAGGTTTACCGGCGGCGCCCTGGCCTTTATCAATTGCACCTCCGAGACGCTGACCGAAGATTTGGTGAGCGTTCTGCCGAGCGACATGGCTGTCCTTGAGCTTCTGGAAACCGTGGACCCATCGCCCGACCTGATTGCAGCGTGCGTCAGGCTAAAATCCCAAGGATTCCGCTTGGCGCTCGACGATTTTGTCTGGGAACCCCGGTTTGCTCCACTGGTCGAGCTCGCAGATTACATCAAGGTGGATTTTCTTTTGACCGGGGCTGCCGAACGGCAGGAATTGCTCCAGCACCTCAAGGGCAAGAGGGTAATGCTGTTGGCCGAGAAAGTGGAAACGCAGGAAGAGTATCGACAGGCATGTTCAGAGGGGTTCAAGCTTTTCCAGGGTTACTATTTCTGCCGCCCGGAGCTGATGAAGAACAACAAGGTTCCCTCGAATTCCCTTTGCCACTTCGAAATTCTGCGGCTCCTGCAGACAGATCCAATCGACTGGGACAAGCTGAGTCTCTCGGTGAAACGCGATCAATCTCTCACCTACCGCCTGCTGCGCCTGGTAAATTCAGTGGGCTACGCGGTCCGCGAAGAGATAGAGTCCGTCCGAGCCGCGATGATCCTTCTAGGCGAAGAAGCCTTTCGGCGCATAGCCATGCTTGCCATCGCTACCGAACTGAATACCGGTCGTCCTCCGGAGATTCTCAAAATGGCCATGGTGCGCGCGCGGTTCTGCGAGCTTGCAGCCGTACTCTGCGCGTTCAGCTCCAACGAGCAGTATTTGCTGGGAATGCTCAGTCTGCTTTCGGCCATGCTTGCCGTCCCCATGGAGGAACTAACCCCGCAGCTCCCGCTGCGCAAGGAAATTCTCGACGCACTCCAGGGCAGCGTCAACAGGGAAGGTCGCATGCTCGCATGGCTGAAGGGACACGAGTGCGGAGACTGGAGTACATGTGAGGCGATTGTTGTGTCCAGTGGGCTCCGGCGCGAGCAAGTGAACAACTACTATGCGGAAGCAGTGCTCTGGGCTGACCGTCAGTTCCGCGTCGTTGAATGACGCGGTGCCTCGCCTTTGATTTGCTGACAGATTAGTCGGACCATGGTGAACGGCACGCCCAAAGAGAACTCCTTCAAACTGAACCCGCTGTTTCGAGCTGAAGTCCTCAAGTTTTGCAGATTAATTTCCGTGGATCTGCCACAGTGAAATCAGGGCGTACGGAGCGACCAACGGGTTGCAGTTCGCCATAATTCTAAAAAACGAGGAAGCACAGAATGGCACAGAACCCGCCTCGGACCTTTTCCGGCATCACCCCCGACCAATACGCGCAGTTGATTGTCAAAGCAAAAGCCTCGGGCCTCGACCTCGACGGCAACAGTGGAACCGCCTCGAAATTCGGCGTCGAAGTCCAGTGGAACTACTCGCCCGAATCCCAACAACTAACCGTGCAGTGTCTGCGCACTCCCATGTTTGTCAGCGCCGCAACCGTCTACGGAAAACTTCAGGCCCTCGTCGAACAGAGCACTGTAAAGCTTTGAAACTTGGATTTCGGCGGCCTCAAGTCCAGGGTTCTGAATCTAAGATCGAAAGAGAATGCCGATTCCCCTGGCAAATCCGTCGGCAGCACAAAATCGGCTCGCGGGAAGCGCACAAGCTTCTCGCGCTCCCTTTGACGCGCCCGCTCCGCTGTGCCTTTGGCATCTCACCAGCCTCGATGCCCCGACCGTCGCAGTGGTTTGGTCGCTGAGTTTTGCCTGGGTGGCCGGAGTGCATCTTCCAAAATGGGTTCCAGTTCTTCTGGCGATCGGAACCTGGGTCGTCTACGTCGGCGACCGCTTGCTCGACGCCCGCGCAGCCTTTCGTTCAGGGAATCTTGGCGCTCTGCGCGAGCGTCATTTTTTCCATTGGCGCCATCGCCGCGTGCTCGCTCCATTCGCCTGTTGCGCCGCTGTAACCGCCGCTGGCATCGTCCTTTCGCTGATGCCGTCGGCATCTCGGGAGCGAAATTCCGTGCTGGCCTTCGCAGCTTTGGCTTACTTCTCCGGTGTGCACGTTCCGCGTGTGCGTCCAAAAACGCTGGCTCCGTCAAAGGAACTCATCGTAGGAGTGCTGTTCACGGCAGGTTGCGCGTATCCGGTGTTCGCGCGCATTCACGCAGCCGCCGGCTCGCTTTGGCCGCTTCTGCTTCTTACCGTGTTTTTCGCTGCCCTCGCCTGGCTCAATTGCACCGCGATCGACCGCTGGGAATCGGCCGAATGCACGGGCGTCTCCTCTGCAGCCTTCGCGCTGGCTACATTTGGCTTGCTCGCGGCGCTCGGTTTCTTCCTTCATCAGTCGCGCATTTCAGCGCTGATCCTCGCGGGCTCTGCAAGCGCTGCCCTGTTGGGCCTGCTTGACCTCAGACGCTGTCGCATCACGCCGCTCACCCTTCGCTGCGCAGCAGATCTCGTCCTGCTCACCCCGATTCTCTGCTTATTTGCGCGATGAACCGCTCTCCCAATTTTGACCGCATCGCCGGCGTGTATCGCTGGATGGAAATGGCAACGTTTGGCCGGTCTCTCTGGCATTGCCGTTGCCGATTCCTCGGTGAACTTCGCAACTGCCGCACCGCGCTCGTGCTCGGAGATGGAGACGGCCGCTTTACAGCACGGCTCCTTCACGAGAATCCCCACGTCCATGTCGACGCCATCGATACAAGCAGGGCCATGCTACGCACACTAAAGCGCAATGCCGGCGTTCACCGGAGCCGCATATCCGTGCAACATGTGGACGCGCGCCAGTGGCAACCGGGTACTTTGCACTACGACTTGGTCGTCTCTCACTTCTTTCTCGATTGCCTTACGACCGATGAAGTCGCCGCCCTCGCAGAGCGTCTACACCCCTGCACTTCGGATCAGACCACGTGGGTCGTCTCGGAGTTCGCCATTCCGGCGGGCTGGTTTGGCAGGCTTGTCGCGCAGCCCCTGGTAGCAAGCCTTTACCTTGCCTTCAGGCTGCTCACCGGCCTCCGCGTAGGTCGCCTTCCCCAGCACCGCAGCGCCCTATCGTGCGCGGGATTCGTTTTAGATCGGGAATTCCCCTCTCTGGACGGTCTCCTGGTGAGTGAAATGTGGGTCCGGGCCCCCTGTTGAATGTTACAGCCGTGTTAAAATCGAACCTTCGAGGAGCGGGCAACTTCTGCTTCGGGACTCCTAAGACCTCTGTATGAATCTCTATTTAATGCGCCATGCCGACGCCGGAGTTCCGCGGGACAACCCGAAACTCGATGCCAAGCGCGGACTAATCAAAGAAGGTAAAGAGCAATGCATGCTGATGGCGCGGATGCTCAGTGCGCTGAGGGTGCAGGTGGACGTGATTGTCTCGAGTCCGCTGAAGCGCGCCTTGCAAACAGCGCAGTTTGTGGGCACCGAGCTGGGTTACGAAGCCAAAGTCGAGGTAAGCACCGCGCTCGGACTCGACGCCGATTTCGTGGCATTCCAGAAACTACTCGACAAGTATGCCGACCGCGAAGGCGTGCTGATGGTCGGTCACAATCCCAATCTCTTCAAATTCCTCGGCCGCATCATCACCGGCAACGGCGGAGCGGGCGTGCGGATGCGCAAGGGTTCTGTCGCCCGCATTGACATGGCGAAACATCCACCGCTGCTGCAGTGGCTCGTTGACCCGCGCATGGCGCGATGGATCTATGCCAGCGTGGCGAAAAGTTCGCGCCCGAAGACTTCGCGAAAGTAATCGGTCTCTTTGCGCAGCGACCAGAGCTCCAACTCTGCTCCCGTTCGTCCGGGCTTTACCTCGATATAGACCCGCTTCGGATAGACCCTGGCCGTAAAGCGCAGAACGTCACTCGCCCTGTCCTGGTTGAGAGCGACGGCAAGCCGCAGCAACAGCACAGCGCGCTGGACATTTTTATGCTCGACGGCAGGAATGTTGCGAAGAGCCCGATCACCCGGCTGCGGTCGGCTCTTGCCGAGATAGCGTGCGAGCGCGGAGACCACCGTCCGCTGCACCTGCGTATAGCCATAGATCTCCGAGCTCGAAATGATGTACTGCGCGTGCCGATGGTGCCCCTGGTGATTAATGAATTTTCCGGTATCCCGCAAGATTGCAGCCGCGCTGAGCCAGCCCTCATATTCCGGCGGCAGCTCGTGCAGGACTTTCAAATCGCGATAAAGCTGCAACGCGTGCGTGCGCACGGGCTCGGCCTGCCTCGGATCGACGCCGTAGCGCTTTGCTGTGACCAACACGCTGTGCCAGCGTTCCTGCTCCAACTCGCGATGCGCGGCGGCGCGGGCATCCTGCTCGGCCAGCATCTGCGCTAGAATGCCATCGCGCAATCCGAGCGGCGAGTACTGAAAACCCTTCAACCCAAAACTCTCGAGCAGCTCGGCAAACACCTGTGCACCGGCTACGATAATCTCCGAGCGCCGGGGGCCGATTCCGGGTACGGCTTCGCGCTCTGGCAATGTCATCCTGGAGAGCTTCGCGGCCAGCTTGCGAACAGCGGCGGTTGGAGCCATCCCCGCCAAATTCGCCGACAGCGATGTTCCGCTGCCCGAAGTGCGGCGTGGCCTCTTCGCTGTTTTGCCCGTCGCGGCAATGGCTTCGACCAGAGCAGCCGCCGTACCAGAAGTGGCGATGACCAGCGGAACATTTGTCGCATGGATTTTGCGATGAGCGCGCCGGAGTTCCCGCGCAATGAACTGCCGCATGCGCTTGATTTCCTCAGGCGGCGCGGGATCGGCTTGCAGGAATTCTTCCGTCAAGCGCACGGCGCCGAGCGGCATGCTGACTGTTTCCTTAATGCGCTTGTGTTCCGACAGGGTGATCTCGCAACTGCCTCCGCCCAGGTCGATCAACAGGACGCGGCCGCCGGTTCCGGGCTCGTTCTGCATAAGGCCGCGATGAATCAGCCGGCCTTCCTCGAGCCCGGAAATGACCTCGAGGTTCCATCCCGTCTCCGCTTTGACCCAGGCCTGAAACGCGGGCGCATTGCGAGCGTCGCGCATGGCTGACGTGGCCACCACGCGCAGTTGATCGACACCGTGCGACTGCACGGCACGCTGAAAGCGCTTGAGCGCGCGTAGCGTCGCCGCCATGGCATCCGGAGAAACAAGGCCGGAGTCAAAGACGCTCGATCCGAGCCGCGTCACTTCGCGGTCTTCGTGCAGTGTTTTTAAGCGATGCGTGACGACTTTTGCAATTTTGAGTCTGCAGGAATTTGAACCGACATCGATGGCAGCAAAGGTAGGCATGGGGGCGTCGCGTACTCTCCGAAGACGGGAAAAAATGTTCTGGGGTCAAGATACACGACGGGAGTGACAGTGAGTCCACCTGGACCGTCTCGCGTTCAATACACGGCTACGAGGATAGCTGTGTAGCAATGACGGTGAAACAACGAAATCGTGTTCTTGGGAAACGGATGTAGACGCTCCTGCAATGCGTCTGGAGGCTTATGCGAGTCGTCTCTTGTCGAATTGGGTGACAGGATCCAAACTCCGCACTGGGGGCTTTCGTGCAACAAGCTCGAGGCGCGCCGCAGTCTCGGCGACCCCAGAGTCCAATTCCGCATTCTGGGTCTGGCAACATTCCAGTGCCGTCTGCAGCGATTCCTCCGATAACGTTTCGAGCAACCTCGTCAGAACGCCGCCCTTGTGGCGCCTGCGAAGCTGGCGCGATGCAAGTTCGGCCAATTCCTGCCAGTCGTGCCACTCGCCAATAGCCCCTTGCATCGTCTTGAGTGCGGTGGCCAAGTGAGCGGTTTGCTGATCGGCTTCCGCAAAAAGTTCCGCGAGATAACGCACGTTCTTGATCTGCTTGCGAAAATCGTGGAGGCAATCGGCATCGAGTTTCGGGAAACCGGCGATCGCTTCGCGAAACATCTTGAAGACGTCAGCAGGCGATGAAACCGGAAGCAATGAATACCCAAAAGCCTGCGTGGTCTCGAGTTCCACGCTAAGGCGTTCGAGCCGCTCCTTCCGATGTTTCAAATCGGCGACCAACATCTTCCCAGCGATCTTTCGTCCCCGCTCGAGCCAGACGTCCAATTCTTCGATCTGGCGCGAGCAGGCGCGACTCGACCGAGGTGAGTAGCCCGATGGCGCGTCGAGCGTACCGCGCAAGACGCAGAGCTTGTCGCGGAACACGTCGATCTCCCGCACCGCGCTCAGGGAATCGCGTAGCTTCTCCGCGTGCTTGTTCCAGCGTTTGGCAGTTCGAGCCCCAGAGTTAGCGGCATTGTGGGTTTCGTGTTTGTGGTCGAGCTGCGCCTGAAGCCGCAGTGTAGCTACGCGGAGTAAGTGAACGTGCTTTCGGCTGGGCTTGCGACTGCACTCATCCAAAAGAGTGCGCCAGCTCTTGAACGTCAGCTGCGGTGCCGCTTCGGCAAGGGGAATCTGCGAGTTCGGAGAAATTCGACCTGAATTCATCGTCCTTTAATCTTGCCTAATCCTATTTTGCACTACCGCGGCGGTGTCACTCCCGCATGATATCCGGCGAGTCGCCATGCCGTGCCGTAGAACACTTCAAAAACCTAACTGGTATTCTGTTCATGTTGGCGCATTTCGCCAAGTTTCCGTGGAACTGAACTGGCACGGAGAGTCTTCGATTGAGAAGGTCTTCAGACTGGTGCGGCCCGGCGGTTTAAAGGAATGATCGAGACGTTCCGCGGTCCTATCGAGGAACCCTGAATCTGGTAAGACGTTATTTCATTGTCGATACCTCGACCATTGAGCTCTGCCTGCAACCAACCTCGCAGAGGAAAGACCTGAGCGTCCTTGACGATGAACCCTGAAGAAACGCGTTCGCCCCGAGTTGGCCCGGTACCTTCCGCGATGGCCTGCTGGGCGCTCCTTCTAGCCATCTTCGCAGCCGTCCAGTTTGCCGCTCTGTTTACTCCGCCACTGCTCGATGATGCCGACGCCAATCATGCCGAAGCCGCGCAGCACATGGCCGAGAGCGGCGACTGGGTGACACTGAAGATCAACGGCATTCGCTATCTCGAGAAGCCCCCGCTCCCCTATTGGCTGGATGCAGCGCTCTATCGAATCTTTGGCGAGAACGCTTTTGCCACGCATCTGCCCAATTCGCTGGCGTTGCTGGGGTGCGCCTGGATTGCCTGGTTGTGGGCCAGCCGCGCGTGGGGCCGGCGCGCGGCGTTTTACGCGGCATTGGCGATTCTGACGGCGATTGGGCCATTTCTGTATACGCGGTTCGCGATTCCGGAAGCGCTGCTGAGTTTCTTGTTTTTGTTGGCACTCTACTGCTTTCTCACCGGCATGGAATCGCAACGGCCCGCCCGGTTTTACATCATGTGGGCGGCGCTGGCGCTTGCCACGCTGACCAAAGGATTGATTGCGCCGGTATTCTTTGCGGGTGCAGCCCTGCCATTAATGCTGCTGAGCGGCCAATGGCGGCGCTGGCTCCAGTACAAACCATTTTCCGGGCTGCTGCTTTTTTTGGCGATCGCTGCGCCGTGGCACATCCTTGCGGGGCTGGCGAATCCTGATCAGGGGCTTCCGATCGGCAATCACCCAACGCCGGGCAATGTGCACGGCTTCTGGTATTTCTACTTCGTCAATGAGCACTATCTGCGTTTTCTGGGACAACGCTTTCCGCACGATTACAACAAACTGCCCTTTGCGGCTTA
This sequence comes from uncultured Occallatibacter sp., assembly GCA_964487345.1. GTDB lineage: Bacteria > Acidobacteriota > Terriglobia > Terriglobales > Acidobacteriaceae > Telmatobacter. The sequence goes on from CAZAQN010000010.1 coordinate 100,398, forward strand.
TTGGCTGCTGCACCTGGTCTGGTTGTTTCCCTGGAGTCTTTTTCTGCCGGCGATGCTGGTCGTTGCGTGGAGGACGCGTCACTCCTGGATGCAACATCTTCGCCGCGATGCCGGGCAGACCGTCGATTTCTATCTCGACTACGCGGCGCGCGAGGATGTGGCCAGCTATGTCGCGCGGCTTAAATTCAGGGTGCGTACGATTTGGCTGCTGAGCTTGTTTTCGGCCGTCACGCTGCTGTTCTTTTCGATCTCAACCAATCAGGAGTACTACACTTTTCCCGCCTGGCCGCCGCTGCTGATTTTGATTGCGGGTGTGCTGGCAACGTTGGAAGAAGGTGGTCGAGATGGCAGGCCGGCGCTGTCAACCGCGTGGTTGAACGGCGCGCAGGCAGTGTTCGCGCTGGCTGGAGTGGCGGCGGCTGCAGCGCTCGGCTGGGGCTTGTGGGAGTCGCGCAGCTTGCCCTTCGTGCCGGACATTGGCACTCTGCTCGCCCACCGGGATGTGGGCGGCTACACGCTTTCGATGTCGCATCTGTTCGATCTGACCGGGCCTTCGTTCGCGGCATTGCGATTGCCGGCGGTGCTCGCGCTGATCACGTTACTGGTGGGTCCAGCTGCCGGTTGGCGGCTGCGACGCAAGGGTAGTCACGTTGCAGCGACCGTCAGCGTGGCGCTTACGGCCGCCGTTTTTCTTGTCGCCGCGCACATTGCGTTCGCGCGATTCGAGCCCATGCTCAGCTCGAAGCCGCTCGCCGATACGATTCTTCGCGATGGTTCGCCTGCCGACTCGTTCATCATCTACGGCGACCAATCCGATGCGTCGTCGGTGATCTTCTACACGCATGATTTCTTGCGCAAGCCGGCGTTTCTCGTCGTCGAGCCGTGTTCGCCGCATGGGAATGGTTCTTCGCTTCTGTGGGGCTCCTGCTACCCCGACGCGCCGCATATTTTTCTTAGCGACGACCAGTTGTCGAAAATGTGGGGAACTGGTGCGCGCAAATGGCTTTTCGCGCAGGACAGGAATCAATCGAAGGCGGAACAATTGCTGGCTGGGCGGCTGGTGCAGGTAGAGTCGATTGCCGACAAAACGCTTTGGACAGACCGGCCGCTGAAGTAAAGCTTCGAGAGCCGGAATGGCCTATTTTGCCGCGCGCATTTTTCCGCCCGGCAGCAATTGAAAGACGCGCCCACGCCAGAGAATCCGGTCCGAAAAATAGCTCGCGATCCAGAAGCAGAACCCCATCAGATCGCGCATCGGATACAAGAACAGCAGGCCAAACCAGCTCCGATCGCCAACAACGGCGCGGCCCACTAAATGAGACAGCGCGAGCCGTGTCGCCAGGCTCCAGCCAAAAAGCGCGATGCCAAGAGTTGGGCGGCCCATCGCGGCGGCGACAGCGCATCCGAGCAGACCGAAAGGCATGCTGAACGTGAGCGCCGTGCCGAGGTGTCCCCTGGGCCGCGAGAAGCGTGTCGACTTCATCCAGCGCACCTGATGCTTGAGCGATGCGGTAACGGTCTTGTTGATGACCATGTGATCGATGGCGTAGTGGCTCAGGACAACTTGCTGTCCAAGCTTCGACGTCTCGTTGCCGAGCACAAAATCGTCGGCGCAGTAATCGGCAGTGACGCGGAACCCACCCATGCGCCGAATCGTTTCGCGCCGGAACGCCATCGTTGGGCCGAGAGTGAACTGCATTCCCTCCAGAGCGCGGGCAGCCAAAACCCCGGAGGTCATTTCGACGGACATGCCAACGGCCTCGAGTCTTGCCCACAGACCACCCTCTGCTGCGACGCCGCGGTACGGGCAGGTGACTGCCCCGACAAGCTCGCCGGTAAACGGCAACGCCACTGCGCGCAGATAATCGGGTGTGACGCGTACATCGCTATCGCTGATGACGAAGATATCGTGAGCCGCCGCTGATTCCATCAGCTCCAATGACGCGACCTTGGCATTGATGTAGGGAGGTTCGCCGGTGGAAAAGAAATGCGCGGGGATATTCGGATGGCGGGCAGCGACGCGGCGTGCGGTTTCCAGCCCCTCGTCGTCGGCGCTTCGGGCGCAGAACAGGATTTCGTATTGGGGATAGTTTTGCCGGAAAAAGGTGTCGAGGTGAGCTTCGAGATTCGGCTCTGCCCCGTGCAGCGGCTTGAGCAATGTCAACGGGGGAGTAAAGCCGGGCCGATCCGAAAGTTGTTCCAGGGCGGCACGGCGTTCGCGCAGATAGCCCGGCACCGCGGCCAGCACGATGCCGGCAAAAACCGTGGAAGTGATAAGCCCGAAGACAGCCAGTGCAAGGAGCGCGTACAACATGCAGGACTAAGAATACCTGTACGGAGACTGGTACTGGGACTGAAAGAGCAATGACAGCGACGTCATTTTCAATTAAGACGCCAATGGCTGGAACGGCCGCCGACTTCAGTTACGAATCGCGCTTTGCCGGCGTGCGAGGTGGCACCACCGTCGGCTTGCGCAGCGGAACGATGGCTCCGGCAGGGCCGGGCGCGGCCTGCTGGAAGCGCGTCAGCATCTCCGAACGGACATATTCGACGAAGCTTTGCATCTGGCGATTCATCTCTTCCATGCGCTCGCGCATTTGCAGGATGATGCCGATCCCGGCGATGTTCACGCCTAGATCGCGGGCGAGATTCAGGATAAACTCGAGCCGTTCCACGTCTTCATCGGTATAGAGGCGCGTGTTGCCTTCGGTGCGGGAGGGTTTCAGGAGCCCCTCGCGCTCGTAGAGCCGGAGCGTTTGCGGGTGAATCCCATACATTTCGGCAACGGCCGAGATCATGTACGCGCCTTTGGATTTGCGTCTCGTAACCATATTTGACTTCCGCAAAAGCTTACCGCAGGTTGCTGCAAAGAAATCTTACAACTTATCGAAAAGGGAAACCCGCGGATCTTGGTTGTTCAGTTTTGCCAATTCGCGCATGATTTCGCGGCTGCGCTCGTCTTGCAAATGCGGGACCACGACGTCGACCGTTACGATCTGGCCGCCGCGTTGGCCAGGATGGGACGCGCTTTCTACGCCTCGTTCGCGCATGCGCAGTTTTTGTCCGCTCTGGGTACCGGGAGGAATCTTGAGCTGCGCCCGTCCGTCGATGGTCGGGACATCCACCTTGGCGCCCAGCGAAGCTTCGGGAACCGTGACCGGCACCTTGATGTAAATGTCGTCGCCGGTCCGCGTGAACACAGGATGCGTGCCCGTCCGGACGATGACGAACAAGTCGCCGGCCGCGCCTCCGTTGAGACCCGCGTTGCCCTTGCCCTGCAGCCGAATGCGTTGCCCATCGCGCGTACCCGGCTTGATTCGGAATTCCACTGTCTCCGTGCGGTTCACGGTTCCTTCGCCGTGGCAGGTGGAGCAATCGTTGGAGACCCGTCCAGTTCCATTGCAGCCCGGGCACGGAATATTGAACTTCATCCGTCCGCCCATCTGCGTCACCTGGCCGGTGCCGTTGCACTCGGTGCATGGCATGGGGCCGCCGGTGTGAGCCTGGCCGTGACACGTGGGACAAAGTTCCTGCCGGGTGACCTGTATGCGCGCCTGGCCGCCGCGGATCGCTGTCCAGAAGTCCACGGTGGCTTGGTATTCGAGATCCGAACCGGGCTGCGGTCCACGCGGGCGCTGCTCCGGAGCCCCGGTAAAGATGCCCGAGAAAATATCTTTGAAGCTGCCCCACGTGGAGGAACCCGCTCCTGCTTGCGGCCCCGCAGGGCTACCCTGAAAGCCTGAGAAGTCGAACCCGCCAAAGTCCACCGGGGCCTGACCGCCGGCACTTTGTTGCCGTGCATAGGCTTCCGCCTGCGCCGGGTCGATCTGGTCAGAGTAGAAGCCGAGCTGGTCGTAAATCTTGCGCTTTTTCTCGTCACTCAGAATATCGTTGGCTTCTGAGATTTCCTTAAACTTCTCCTCGGCCTTTTTGTCGCCTGGATTCACGTCGGGGTGATAGCGTCGCGCAGCTTTCCGGAAGGCCTTGCGGATCTCCTCCGGCGTGGCCGTCTTCTTTACCCCGAGCATCCCGTAATAATCTTTGTTTGTTGTTGTGGCCATGTTTATCAACCGGGTTAAGTGATTTCCTATTACGTCTGCGCAGGCCGAACGATTAATCGAGGTAAATCTACTTGCCCTCTATGCGATCTGTCGCGCCTTTAGTTCGCCCTTTTTTGTTCGAGGGGCCGGAAAAATCTCTAACTCAATCCTTGCAGTCGCGATTCTGCTCGCCATGGCAAGGTCGTAGGCCACCTGCATCTTCATCCAGAAATCAGGTGTCGTTCCGAAATACCGAGCTAGACGCAGCGCCGTATCGGCCGTAATGCCCCGCCGCTCTCTGAGAATTTCAGAGATGCGCGTAACGGGAACATGCAAGGCAAGTGCCAAAGCATTTGCCGAAAGTCCGAGCGGGACAAGAAAATCTTCACGCAGGAACTCCCCCGGATGAACCGGTACGCCTCTTTCCTCGGGCCTACGCGGAATGCTCATCCCGAATCTCCTTAATGGTAGTCAACAATCTCCACATCCCACGCATCTTTGCCATCCCATCGGAAGCAAACCCGAAACTGATCGTTGATGCGGATGCTCCATTGGCCCTTTCGAGCTCCTTTCAGCTTTTCCAGCCGATTGCCCGGGGGCTGATGGAGGTCCGAAATCGTCGTGGCAAAATCCACAGCGTGCAATCGCCGAAGGGCCAACCTCGCCAAGGGGCCCAATCGCCTGCTTTTGCCGGTGCGAAATACTGCCTCTGTCTCGGCGTCGGCGAAGGACTGAATCATGCTTAACGTTTAGCGTAACACGGAAAGCGAAACAAACTCAATTCGCTGCGAAGGCGAGGCAGGCGCGGATGTCGGTCTCAGTCAGGTCGGGGAAATCGGCCAAAATTTGCTCCGGGGTCATGCCTCCAGCCAGATAATCCAGGACGTCATGGACGGTGATGCGCAAGCCGCGAATGCACGCCTTTCCACTGCGCTTGCCCGGTTCGATCGTGATGATTTGCGAGTAGTCCATTGGGACCTCTGTCGTCAGGCTATAACACCCTTCATCGAGACAATATTCACTTGCCCAGTTTCAGCCGATTGCGCGGCACGCCTAATCTCGGAGTGTCTCAGGTCTGAGTTTTGCGCTAAAGCAGAACGAATTGCTATTTCGAGTTCAGATTCAGCGCTAAACCCTATGATTACGCCTTTGATTACGTCAGGCGGCACTGCGAAAAGTAGAATCTCCTTCCCGTAAGTATCTAATCTCCCCAATTTCCTCTTCGCATCGTTGAAGCTACGGACGATTCGCCACTCCTGTTCGTATCTCCAGGATTCAGATTTCGTGTAGAGAACTTCATCTTTGATCTCGAGTAGGTTTTTCGGGGGCCGGCGGGCGACGTACTCCGCCTTGGTCAGTTCGTTATAGCCGTCATCCGAATTTCGCATCGCATGAAACCACGCATGTTTAGCATCAAGCTCAATAACAAACCCTCGCCCACCCCCTGCGTAATGGCCCCACATTCTGGTCTCGCTTGGGGTCTCGGATAAAGAGAGAATCCCATAATTGGCATCGAGCTTTCGATATGTCTTTTCGGCTATCTCTTTGTGCCGCTGATTCCTGTCTGCGGCGCCTTTTTCAGCAATGTCCTTTAGTTGGATCTCGATCCACCGTTCCGAGAAACCAGGCAAGCCGCAGGCCGCATCGACGGCATCCTGCTTTTCCTTTGGATCGCAGCTAGAGCGTGCGGGTAAGCATACTCTTTGATTCTCTGGGAAAGCTTGTCGGGTTCCTCGACGCCCAATGTGGGCCAGCGGAATTCAAGCGTGTCATTCATTGAAGACGCTTGAGTAAAGCGAATGAGAAGGCTTCTTAGGACGTCAATGCGCTCCGGCGGCAAATACTTGTACACCGCGTTCGGGGTTTCTTGCATCCGTCTTCCTCCCACCCCGCGGACCCTTTCCATTTCCAGGTCTTAAAATCAGGGCCTAGGATGCCCAGGAACTCGTCACTTCAAGAGCGCCTGGGCAGCCAGCCTTACTTCTTTTCTTCGACGTCCACGTACTCGGCGTCGATTACGCCCTCATCCTTCTTCTGTTCGCCACCGGGTGTGCCGTCTGCTTGTGCCGTGGGCCCACCAGGCGCCGCAGCGCCAGCCTGTTCAGCATTCACCTTGTAGAGCACCTCGGCCAGCTTATGGCTCGCCTTGGTCAGCTTCTCGTGGGCAGCGTTCAGCTCGCTTGAGGACGGCGTACCTTCGAGGACTTTCTTCGCCTCTGCCAATGCCGACTCGACCTCGGTCTTATCGGCCGCCTGCACCTTTTCGCCCGAGTCCTTCAGCATCTTCTCGATGTTGTAGACCATCGAGTCGAGTTGATTGCGCGCCTCGATCTCCTCGCGCTTCTCCTTGTCCTCGGCGGCGTGTGCGTCCGCTTCCTTGGCCATCTTCTCGACCTCTTCCTTGCTGAGGCCCGAGCTCGAGGTGATGGTGATACGGGTGTCCTTGCCGGTTGCATTGTCCTTCGCGTTCACGTTCAGAATGCCGTTGGCGTCGATGTCAAATGTGACCTCGATCTGCGGCACGCCGCGCGGCGCGGGAGGAATGCCGGCCAGCTTGAATTTGCCGAGGGTGCGATTCTGCGCCGCCATGGGACGTTCGCCCTGCAGCACATGGACCTCAACCTCTGTCTGCGAGTCGGCAGCCGTCGAAAACGTCTCCGTCTTCTTGGTCGGGATGGTCGTGTTGCGCGGAATCATCGGCGTCGCCACTCCACCCAGAGTTTCAATCGAGAGCGTCAGCGGCGTTACGTCGAGGAGCAGAAGGTCCTTGACCTCGCCGGCCAACACGCCCGCTTGCACCGCCGCTCCCACGGCAACTACCTCGTCGGGATTGACTCCACGATGTGGTTCCCTGCCGAAGAGCTCCTTCACAATCTCCTGGATCTTGGGCATGCGCGTCTGTCCGCCCACGAGCACCACTTCGTCGATCTGGCTTGTGGTGATACCCGCATCGCTCAGCGCCTTCTTGCAAGGCTCGAGCGAACGGTCGAGCAGATCCGAAACCATCTGCTCCAGCTTCGCGCGAGTTAGCTTACGGACAAGATGCTTCGGTCCGGTCGCATCGGCCGTGATGAAGGGCAGGTTAATCTCAGTCTCAATAGTCGTCGACAGCTCGATCTTTGCCTTTTCTGCGGCGTCTTTCAGGCGCTGCAGAGCCATCTCGTTGCCCTTCGAGCTGAGGTCAAGACCTTCCTCCTGCTTGAATTCTGCGATGAGCCAATCGACAATGCGCTGGTCGAGGTTGTCACCGCCCAGGTGCGTGTCGCCATTGGTGGACTTGACCTCGATGACGCCTTCACCCACTTCGAGGATGGAGATATCAAATGTTCCGCCGCCGAAGTCGTAGACCGCAATGGTCTCATCCTTCTTTTTGTCGAGGCCGTAGGCCAATGCGGCCGCGGTCGGCTCGTTCACGATGCGCTTCACTTCGAGGCCAGCGATTTTGCCTGCGTCCTTGGTGGCCTGACGCTGCGCGTCATTAAAATAAGCCGGCACTGTGATGACGGCCTCGGTGACCGGCTGACCCAGGTAGGCCTCGGCGCTCTTTTTGAGCTTTTGGAGAATCATGGCCGAGATTTCGGGCGGAGTATATTCCTTGCCCTGGGCCAAAACGGCGACGTGGTCGCCCTGCGCCACAACTTTGTACGGCACCATCTTCAATTCGTCGCTCACCTCGTCATAGCGACGACCCATAAAGCGCTTGATGGAGAAGATGGTGTTCTCGGGGTTCGTAATGGCTTGGCGTTTTGCGACCTGGCCAACCAGGCGCTCGCCGCTCTTCGAAAAGCCGACGATCGAGGGCGTTGTGCGCGCACCCTCCTCATTTGCAATGACTTTGGGCTCGCCACCTTCGAGGACAGCGACGCATGAATTGGTGGTTCCGAGATCGATTCCGATGATTTTTCCCATGTTTGTTTTCCTGACTGCCCATAGAGTTTAGACATTTAATAAGATGCATGATTGAGTGGATTAGTGTCAACTTTTCTTGATTATATTTACATAAACCAATTCAAGGACATTTGACAATCGCCACGGCGGTCTGAAGGGGTGAGCTCCGGGTTCGGTGTCTTACGCCACAACGGCACTTTGGCCGAATCGGATAAGCTCAGCTGTTCCAAAGACCATGCCGACTGCCGAGGCCCAAACCCGCTATCCCCTGACACAGGGGGTAAACCCGTGGCTGGTGACGGTTTCCGTGATGCTGCCCACGTTTATGGAGGTCCTCGACACGGCCATTGCGTCGGTGGCATTGCCTTACATCGCGGGGAGCCTGTCGTCGACCAACTCCGAGGCTACCTGGGTGCTGACCAGCTATCTGGTTGCGAACGCCGTGATCCTGCCGGCGTCGAATTGGTTCGCGCGGCGCTTTGGGCGGAAGCGGTTCCTGCTGATTTGCGTCACAATTTTCACGGTTGCGTCGTTCTTTTGCGGGGCAGCCCCATCGCTGGCGGTCATCCTGCTTGCCCGTGTTCTGCAAGGCGCGGGTGGCGGCGCGTTGCAGCCACTTTCGCAGTCGATCCTGCTGGAGAGCTTTCCGCCGGCAAAGCGCTCGATGGCGATGGCTGCGTACGGCCTGGGAATTGTGGTCGCTCCGGTGCTGGGACCGACGCTTGGCGGCTGGCTCACGGATACGTTCAGCTGGCGGTACGCTTTCTACATCAACATTCCCGTTGGCGTTTTGGCCGTCATTCTTATCGCCAACTTTGTCCATGACCCGCCCTTTATCAAGAATGCGAAAGTCGGCGCATTCGACAACATCGGTTTCGGCTTGCTGATTGTGTGGACCGGCTGCCTGCAGGTCGTCCTCGATAAAGGCCAGGAAGACGACTGGTTCGGGGCGCTCTGGGTGCGCTGGGCGGTGGCTGCGCTCCTTTTGGGGCTCGTCGGCTGGATCTGGCGGTCGTGGACGAATCCGAAAGGTCTGGTCGATCTGCACATCCTGAAGAATCGCAACTTCCGGACGGGATGTTTTTTGATTGCGCTGCTTGGCATGTGCATTTACATCACGATTACAATCCTGCCACTCTTCTACCAGGAAGTGATGGGCTACACAGCGTTCACGGCCGGCCTTGTCGTCGGCCCACGTGGCGTGGGCTCGTTTATCGGGTCGCCTGTGATTGGGGTTCTCGGGTCGCGGATCGACAACCGCAAGCTACTGTGCCTCGGTTTCATCGGATTCGGCGTGTGCGCGCTGTTTTTTGGCATGGTGAACCTCGACATCGGCCCGTACACGCTGCTCATCCCGATCACGCTAACAGGCTTCGCGCTGAGCTTTGTCTTCGTTCCCCTGGCCACCATGACCACTGCAACGTTGTCCAGGGAAGAGATGGGCAATGCGACAGGCCTGTTCAACATGCTCCGCAACATCGGCGGGTCGATCGGAATTGCGATGGCCACCACGGCCATCATTCGCCGCGCCGCGCTGCACCAGACGGAGATTGGGGCGAACCTGACGGCGTCGAGTCCCGTACTGCAGCAGAAGTCGGCGCTGATAGCGGCTTATCTGAGCCATCATCTGGGGCGGGCACAGGCCAGGCCGGGGTCGATGGGATTGGTGTATGGCTTGATGCAGCAGCAGTCGGCGCTGATGGCTTATGTGGATGTGTTTCGGTGGACGGCGCTGCTGGCGTTTTTCTGCGCTCTGGCTGTGTGGCTTTTCAAGAAGCCACCCAGGCATGCGACTCCGCCGCCGGGAGCGCATTGAGCGAATGTTTACTTAGGCCAAATCGCCAAACACGCGCGCTCCCGCCTTGCGCGTTGCTTCCGCCAATTGCCGGTCGAAGGTGGCGATGAATCCTTTGGTTCGCAGAGTCAGGTCGAGGTAGACTGCGTCGTAAGCGGTCAATCCGTAGGTCCGCGCCAGCGTTAGGACGCTTGCCTGCCGGCTCGCGGGCGGTTCGAAATCGGTTGCAACATTCGCATGCGCGAGCTCATCGAGAAAGAACGAGGCCTTCTCTCGCGTGACGATTCCGGCGCGTTCTCCACGGAGGACTCCGTTCGCGATTTCGGAAAACCACAAAGGGGGCACTATTGTTGGAGTGAGATGCAACTGACTAAGAGCCTTGCGCGCCAATTCGGCTTCCCCAACGTTGCTGCGGATGAAAAGCCAAGCCAAGGCCATCGAGGCATCGAGAATCTGGCTCACTCACGGCCCTCTTCGATCCATGCCCGCACGGTCTCATCAGGGATGCCCCTGATTTTCTCCATCTTGAGCAGCGCCTCGACGGCCTCGGCTGCGCGGCGGGTGCGGTTGCTCTCACTGGGTACAACATCGGCCACAGGCCGTCCCCGCACGGTGATCGTAAAACGTTCTCCCTGCTCGACTTTGCGAAGAATTTCGGAGAGCCGTGTCTTGGCGTCGAAGGCGCCGATGGATGTAAATGCGGGCATAGCCGATGACCTCAGATCCATCATCAACTAGTTTATTAAACTAGTCAACCAGTTGGCGAAATCCATGAGCGCTAAATGGGACGGGCATCACCGAAACCTACCCCCCGTTTGCCCCAATCATTTGCTCTTTCCTTTCAGGAGGTTGCGGAGGGCACGTGCCTAAAGGCACCCACTTTAGGACAACTCTCAATTCCCCCAGGGCATCCATGCTAGTTGGAACTCGAAATCCCGATCAGTTGGTCCTCGTTTCGAAGTTTCGCGATGCCACCCGTTGGGAGGGTGAATATGAAAACCTTTGGAAGACTCGGTTTGTCCGCTGTTCTGTTGGCTACGGCGGCTGCATTTGCAAGTGCGCAGGAAATGAACCCCACCGCGACAGCGCCCGCGCCCAACACCACCCCGACCGGGCCCAGCGAAATGCAGGACGGTGTGCCGGTTTACAAGATCCAGGTTGTTGCGCGTGAGATTCCCGCCATCAACTACTTCCACCGCCAGGGCTCGACCAAGATCGGCTTCGAAGGAACCTCGCTCTTGCCTGGAGCAAAGGGTGAAGCCAAGGTCGACGCCGCGCCGGGACGCACTACCATCAACCTCCATCTGATGGGTTTTTCGCCCGCCAACGGCTTTGGCCCCGAATATCTTACCTATGTGCTTTGGGCGATTTCGCCCGAAGGCCGTCCGATAAATCTCGGCGAAGTGCTGCCTACCGGTTCCAAGGACAAGAATGAGATGACGGTGACGACGAACCTTCAGTCCTTCGGCCTGATCATCACCGCAGAGCCTTATTTCGCGGTCACGATGCCGAGCGATCTGGTCGTCGCTCAGAACACCGTCTTAGAAGATAAGACGCAGGGCGTGATCGAGCAGGTGAACGCACACTATTCTCTGTTGCCGCGCGGCGCATATGCGGAAACAGCGGGACGCCACGCAGTGCTGCATCCGATTACGCGCAACGAACGCTCTCCATTGGAGCTTTACGAGGCAGAGAATGCGGTTCAGATTGCAGACGCCGCGGGCGCTGAACAGTATGCCGCCGACACCATGAAGACTGCGAAAACCGCGCTTGAAAACGCGGAAGGCCTGGACACAAACAAAAGCGATCGCAAGCAGACCATCACCTTCGCGCGAGAAGCAGTGCAGTCCTCAGAGGACGCGCGCATCATCACGATTCGCAAGATCAAAGCCGAAGACGATGCGGCGCTGGTGAAGGGACGCCAGGATGCCGAACAAGCGGCGCAACAGGCGCAAACGGCAGCTCAGCAAGCACAGGCATCGGCGGACCAGCAAGCAGCCCAGCGCGCACAGGCTGAAGCCGCAGCGGCAGAGGCTGAAGCACGTGCTCAGAAGGCCCGCGAGGAACAGAAGGCTGCCGAACTGGCAGCGCAGCAGGCGAGTCAGCAAACCGAACAAATGCGCGAACGCTTGAAGAACCAGTTGAATCAGGTGCTGCAAACCACGGAGACGGCCCGCGGCCTGATTGTGAACATGTCGGATGTGCTCTTCGATTTCAACAAGTACACGTTGAAGTCGGACGCGCAGGTGAAGCTGGCCAAAGTCTCCGGGATTTTGCTTGCCTACCCGAATCTAAAGCTGCAGGTTGAAGGCTACACCGACAACATTGGCACCGACGAGTACAACCAGAAGCTCTCGGAACAACGGGCCGATGCAGTCCGCGAATTTCTAGTAGCTCAAAGCGTTGCGGACGCCAACATAAGCGCCCAGGGATATGGGAAAAGTAATCCCATCGCCGATAACTCCTCTAATTCGGGACGTGCGCAAAACCGGCGCGTAGAGCTTGTGGTTTCGGGTTCGGCCATTGGCATCGAGGGAAGCGCGCCGGGCGCGCAATCCAGCGTAACGCCGGCACCGCAGGAGACGAGTCCTGCTCCTCAAAGTCAGGGTGTCGCGAATCCGCAGCAATAGATCTATCAGTCCCCGCAAGGCCCACGCAGGATTCCTGCCGCGCATCATTTTTCGGTGATGAGCGGCAGGAATCGCCGCAATCGCTCGTCGTAGCGCTCGATCCGCCCACTCAAAATGTCGTAATACCAGCCGTGCACGTTCAGTCGTCCCTCTACCCGAGCCCGCGCGACAGATGGTTGCGCGCTCAAGTTAAGCAGCTGCGCGACCACGTTGCCGCGGATAAGCGAGGCAAGTTCGGAGTGGGGTGCGTCGGCGGGGTTGAGCGGCTGGCGATGGCTAAACGCCCCCTCCACGTGATGCAGCCAGCGGCTGGCCTTGGGCAGCGCTTCGAGACCCCTGCGGTCAAGCGCCGCCTTAAGAGCCCCGCAGTCTGAGTGGCCGCAGAGAATGGCGTGCTTCACTTTGAGCACCTCTACTGCGTATTCAATCGTGGCCGTCACACCATCGACGTCGTGACTCGAAACCGGCACCACGTTGCCTGCATTCCGCGTGATGAAAAGATCGCCGGGGCCTGTTCCAAGGATCAAGTCAGGCACGATGCGCGAGTCGGAGCAGGTGATGAAGAGGCACTCCGGCGCTTGCGAATCGGCGAGCAGACGAAACTGATTGCGACGGACCGGAAACACCTCGGCCAGAAATTTCTTGTGTCCCTCGATCAGCCGCTCCACGGTATCCTCCGGCTGCCGGACCATTGATCGGTCGAGCGCCCCTGACCAGCCTACAGCAGGGGCGGTCGAACTGTTATTTTGTTGCGAGATGCTCCGCAGGCACTGCAAAGGAGATCCGTTCCTGTGAAACCTCTCGCTACGTTCCACTGCAGCACGATCCTCACTGCATCAATGGTCATTTTTGTCGCTCAGACACAGAGCCTTGCACAGACGATTGACACGATCAATCCAGCCCAGCGTCAGCGCATCGACCAGATTGCCGCACAGGTGCTTCAACTGAGAGGCGTGCCATCGGCGAGCATCGCGGTGGTAGAGGGCGGAAAGCTGGTCTATACGCATGCGTATGGCATGGCGCACATCGAACCGCCGGAGGCGGCCACGCCTGCAATGCGCTACTCGATCGGGTCCATCTCAAAACAGTTCTGTGCAACAGCCATTCTCCTGCTGCAGGAACAAGGCAAGCTCTCGCTGGATGACCCCGTGGGGAAATACGTGCCAGGCCTGACGCGCGGGAACGAGGTGACGATCCGCGAAATTCTGTCGCACACTTCGGGTTACCAGGACTATGCGCCGGAAGACTATCCCGTGCAATCGCAGCTGGGGCCCGTGACGCCACGCCAGATTCTCGACACCTGGGCCACGAAGCCACTCGACTTCGAGCCGGGCGCGCAATGGCAGTACTCGAACACAAATTACGTGATTGCGGGTCTCATCGTCGAGAAGGTCACAGGTGAGAAGCTCTTTGCCTACCTGGGCGAACACATCTTTCGTCCCCTGGGTATGAAGAGTGCATGGGACAGCGACGAGAAAGAGCTGACACGCACCGACGCCGCCCCCTATATGCGGAACGCACTGGGGCCGGCGCGCCCAGTGCCGAATGGCGGCGAGGGCTGGATGTTTGCCGCAGGCGAACTGGCGATGACGCCGCACGACCTGGCGCTGTGGGATGAAAGCATTCTCGCCCGATCGATTCTTTCGTCCGAGAGTTATAAAGAAATGTTCACTGAAGTAAAGCTGAAGGACGGCGAGGGGACGCATTACGGGCTGGGCGTGGAAGTGAGAGAGCGCAACGGCCTGCGCTCCATTGAGCACAGTGGTGAGGTGAACGGTTTCGTCTCCGACAACGAAGTCCTAATCGACAACGGCCTCGCCGTGGCTGTAACAACGAATCACATGGGGGGTGGCGCGGAAGAGATTGCGCAGCTCGTGGCCGCAGCTGTGGCCGGCAATCCCAATGAACCAGCCGCGGAGACGCAAGCCCGCGCAATGTACAGCGCCCTGCAGAAGGGCGAGATCGACCGGAGCCTGTTGGCGCCCAACCTGAACGATTATTTTTCGGCGCAGACTGTCGAAGATTTCAAAAGCAGCCTCGCCCCGTTGGGCGATCCGCCAATCTTCCATAGGACGCGTGAATCTTTGCGCGGCGGCATGACGTTTCGCGTTTTCGAGATTGTATATCCAGGCAAAAAGCTGCGGCTTACCACATACACCTATCCAGACGGCAAGTTGGAGCAGTACCTCGTTGAGCCGGTAAACTAAGCAGTTCGAGGATCGTAGACTGGCCGCGACGACCGGCCGCCGGACTCACGCGCA
>CAZAQN010000011.1:0-103384 GCA_964487345.1 uncultured Occallatibacter sp.
GTGAATTCGTACACGTACTTTTTTCTGGGTCCGGTGATTGCCGAGATTCTGATTGTGGCTTGCCTGATCTTTGCGATCTTTACGGCGAAGACGCAGGCTACGGCACAGGCCGTCAGTTGAGTCAGCGAGGCTGGGCCGTGACCCGCTCTTCCAAAAGCACGGTCACGGTCTCGCCAACCTCTTTGCCGATGCTGCGGCGAATGTCCTCTTTGACGGGAAGCTTGTGTCTCCCGTCGCCCAGCGCCATGAACGAGCTTTGGAAGGGGACGCCGTCGATTTTGCCACGCACCTTCACGAGGCCGCGCGTGCCGAAGAACTCCGCCGAGGCGGGCCACACGACATAGGTCCAACCCCCTTTGGCTGGGCTCTTCTGAAGAGTGGCCTTGAAACGCTTGTTGAGCATGGCTGCCCGATTCCAATTAGGCGAGGGCAACGTTCAGATTATCGATGGCCTCGTCGATCTCCTGTTTGCTCTTGAAGCCGACGGTCACGCAATCCACGCCGGCGTTCTTGAAGGCGAAGCGCATCGCCGCCTGACGATCGCTGTGCTGCGTAAACGTCCCGTCGCCGCAGAGCTTCATGCTGATGACACCCATGCCGTCGCTCTTCACCTGCTTCACGTGCGCCACAACCTCGGGGACACGGTCGGGATTGTTGTTGTCATCGTAGGTGGGACCGTCCATGCGCGTGCCCTTGTGGTTCATGCGGATCATGGCCACTTCGAGCCACTTGTTGCCGGGCATCTGGCGCAGTGCGGGCAGGCCGTGCACCGAGGCCCCACGCGAACGAATCGTCTTTTTCTGCTGCGCTTCGAGGATGCCGTCTTGCCAGCGGGCCGTTTCGGCGACCCAAGTATCCGTGTGCTGCCAGTGGAGCAGCATGATGTCGAAGTATTCGGTCTGCGAGATGCGGCGCATCTCGTCGAAACGCACGTGAGGATCGACACCTTCGTCTGTCGTCACCTTATTCATCAGCACGTAGCTCTCACGCGGATAGGGCTTGAGGGCTTGGCCAAGCATGGCCGGAGTCGTATACGACTCAGCAGTCTCAAAGAAACGAATTCCCCGATCGTAGGCATAGGCAACGAGCTTGCTGAACTCCTGCTGGCCCAGACTGGACTGCACATGGCCGTTGTTGCTGCCGGTGCCGAAGGCCAGCCGGGTTACCTGGACACCCGACTTACCCAGGGTGACGACATCGGTCGCCGTGGGTTGGGCGGCGTGTAACGGCAGGGTTCCAACGCTCGCGATGGTTCCAGCGGCAATTCCGGTTTTGAGGAATTCTCGTCTTGAGTAAGGACTCATGGGGACCTCCACGTGTGGCCGAGGAAAAGGTGGCCTGATGCGGGAATGGTACCACGGCGCCAAATGTGCTGGCATCAAGCCAAATCGATTTTTTCGATTCATCCCATTGAGTTCGAGACGCTCGAAGTCTGGCGACCGCAGACCCTCGGATTTCACCAGCTATGCAGCCACTCCTCGTCGTGGCCAATGCGCACTGGTGTGTTGAAGAGGTCGCTGAGGCGTGGGGCGGTGAGCAGTTCGGTGCGCGGGCCATCCCCTACAATCCGGCCTCCACGCATGAGGATGACCCGATCTATCTCGGGGAGAATGTCGCCCAGATGATGGGTGACCAGAACCAAACCTGTGCCTTCAGCTGCGAGGCGACGGAGTGTGTTGCGGAGTTCGCGTTGGGCGGCCAGGTCGAGGGCATTCGACGGTTCGTCAAGAAGTAGCTGGCGCGGCCCGTGGACAAGTGCGCGGGCAATCAGGATGCGGCGTTTCTCACCGGCTGACATCTCTCCCACTAGCTGAGCAGCCAGGTGCGAGGCTTCAATGCGCGCCAGGGCCTCGGCTGCGCTGGCTCTCATTTCATCGGTGACGTGCAAATTGGGCCAGAGAGTCGATGCGGAGAAGAAGCCGGCGATCACAGCATCAAGGCCCGTGGTCACGGCCGTGCGCTCGCCGGGGAGATCGGCTCCGACAACCCCGAAATGCTTCCGCAACTCGGTCAGGTCCCAGCGATCGCGGCCAAAGATTCGGACGCGCATCCCCGGCTGCACAATGGGGTAGATCTGGCAGGTGATGGTAAGGATCAGCGTGGACTTACCGCATCCGTTGGGTCCGAGGATGGCGACATGCTCACCGGCGCGAATGGTCAAGTTGACGTCGCGGAGCACGATCCGATCGCCGCGGGCAACGTTGACGTTTTCGAGTTCGAGAAACTGGTTTTGATCGATAGGGGCCGCGATATCGCGATTGTTCTCTGGCAGACTATCCACATTTGTTAGATTAAATGGGTCCACTTGATGAGCAACCCTTCTCGATATCTCATTCCTCAAGGCTTCAAGTTCGGCGCGACCAAGGCGGGGCTGAAAAAGAGCGGCCGCACCGATTTTGCTTTGATCGTCGCCGACGCCCCTGCCAGCGCGGCCGCCGCGTTCACGTCGAATCGCGTCATCGCTGCGCCGCTCAAAATCGATATGGAACATTTGCGCGCGACCGGTGGACTGGTGCGCGTGGTCGCGATCAACGCGGGCAACGCAAACTGCGCGGCAGGACAGGCAGGCCTGGATGCCACACGGGCTACCTGCATGGGCGCGGCAAAGACGTTCGGTTGCGAACCGGAAGAAGTCTTCCCTTCCTCAACGGGAATCATCGGCGTGCCTTTGCCCGCAGAGAAGCTGATTGCGGCTTTGCCGGACCTTGCGGCGCGGCTGGGATCGGACGGCGATCACTTTCAGGAGGTGGCACAGGCGATCCTGACCACCGACAAGGTGGAGAAAACGGCGTTCATCGATTTCACTTTCCTGGATGAGAGCGGCGGGCAAAGTGCGGTGCGCATCGCCGGATTGTGCAAGGGCTCCGGGATGATTCACCCGCAGCTTGTTCCCCATGCGACGATGCTGGTTTATATCCTGACCGATGCGGCGATTGAGCCAACCATGTTGAGCACCTATCTGACCGACGCGATTGACGTGAGTTTCAACAGAATCTCCGTGGACGGCGATACCTCGACGAACGATACTGTGTTGATGTTGGCCTCGGGCGCCAGCGGCGTCGATCTCGGCAAGCAGCATTGCGAGCCTTTTGCCGAGGGCCTGAAGTATGTTTGCAAGTCTCTCGCCCGCCAGGTTGTAGCTGACGGAGAAGGGGTGACCCACGTCGTCGAACTCCAAATCAGCGGAGCTGCCAACGATGCCGACGCTCTCCGCATTGCAACATCCATCGCCCAATCGCCTCTGGTAAAGACTGCGTGGGCCGGCTCGGATCCCAACTGGGGCAGGCTCGTCGCGGCCATCGGATACTCCGGTGCGGAGATTGACCCCGAAAAAATCGACATCTGGTTCGGCGACCAGCCGGTGTGTCGTGACGGCGGTCGGGCGCCAGAGTTCGATGAGGCGGCAGCGCATGATTATCTGAAGCAGCCGGAGTTTTCCATTCGCATCCAACTCAATCAAGGCGCGGGCACGTGCGAATTTCTGACCACGGACTTAACGCAGGAATACGTCCACATCAACGCTGACTACTCGACGTAGGCGAGGCAAGGAATTTGATTTCTCGCGAAAAGCTAGTGCAACTTTATTCCGCGATGGTGAAGTCACGCCTGATTGCGGAGCGGACCACCGAACTGGCGCAGCGGGGGAAACTTCCGCAAGATTGGGAGATCGGCACCGGCGGTGAAGCAACCCTGGCTGGAGTCACGGCAGATTTGCGCCCAGCCGATACACTGAGTGCCCCAGTTAATTGGCTGCTTTGGTCCCTGATCGACGGGATTTCGCTCGAAGGCATTTTTGGGCCGGTCGCGGTTTCCCTCAATGGCAACGGGCGCTCTGGTGCGAGGCGAAATGGAAAAGTGGCCGCGTCGCGAAACGGCGGCGCGCTCCACCTGCCCGACTGGAAAGACGTCGACTTCAGCGCGGCCGTCCAGGCAGCCAAGTCGTACAAAGTCGTAAATGACGGCAGGATTGCTCTCGTATTTTGCAAGGATTCATCCGCACCGGGAGTGTCAGTCAAGCAACTGGAATTTGTCAGCCGTCGCAACTTGCCGTTGGTCCTGCTCCACTATTTCTCCTCGCCGGATCGTCAAGAGAGCTTTCCTGCACCGCGAGAAAGCAGGAATGGTTTGGTCGAAGCGCTAGCGTTTGGAGTTCCACGCATCGTCGTCGATGCACGCGACGTGCTGGCGGTGTATCGCGTGGCCAGCGAATCGATCTCTCGCGCCCGGCAGAGGCGCGGTCCTACGCTCATCGAGTGCGTCGATCACGGCTCCACTGCGGTTTCCGGGGCCGAAGATCGCAACCAATCTGGAGCCGCAGATCCGGTCCGCGCGATGGCTTCTTACCTCGGCAAAAAGAGGATCCTGACTGCGTCGCTGAAACAACGGATCGAAAGCCAACTCAGCGGCGAGATCGATGCGGCCACAAAACACCTGATGAATTAAGGCCTGTTTTCGATTGATCGTCTTCTCTTGATCTACGCGGAAGAGCATCTACTTCGCTCTTGGATGCGTATCGTCGTAAACACGCTGGAGCTGCGCGTTGGTTAACTGCGTGTATCGCTGGGTGGTCGAGAGGCGCTCGTGGCCAAGCAACTCCTGGATCGCCCGCAAATCGGCGCCCTCTTCAAGCAAGTGTGTGCCGAAGGCGTGACGCAGTGTATGTGGATGAACGTCCGACGAAAGTCCGTGCAGAATTGCTATGCGCTTAACGATGCGTCCCACACTGCGCGTTGTCAATCGCGCATCGCCGCCGGACTTGTTGAGTCCACGCATGTGCAGGTTCAGAAGCAGCGCGGGACTCGATGCAATCTTGCCGTTGTCTATTGCGGCGAGCCGAGCGGAGCGTTCGGCAATGTAGGCGCGGAGAGCCACGGCAGCCGCGTCGCCCAAGGGAACATAGCGCTGCTTCTGGCCTTTGCCACGAACAAGGATCGCCTCATTCGCCCAATGAATGTCGTCGAGGTTGAGTCCTGTAAGCTCGGCGTTGCGGATGCCGCAGCCATAGAGCAGCTCAACGATCGCTTTGTCGCGCGCGGGCCAGCTTACGGCATCGCTGTTGACGGCATCGACGGCGCGGTTCAACTGTTCGATGGAAGGTACGCGCGGCAGATGCTTGGGCAGGCGCGGTGTGGACACCAGCGAGGCCACGTTTTTTTGGAGATAGCCTGCGCGGGCAAGCCACCTGAACCAGCTGCGAATGGACGCCAGCGCTCGCGCCGCCGAAGCCTTCGAGAGGCCGCGTTCGTAGAGCGTGCCCAGGTATGCGCGGATGTGCGTGTGCTCGATGCGATCGATTGCTCTTGCGCCGCCATGGCTTTTTGTCATGTAGGCTGCAAAGCCATGCAGCTCGCGTTGATAGGCACGCAATGTGTGCTCCGAGGCACTACGCTCATTGGCCAATACGGCCAGATACTCGTTCACGAGCGAATCGAGCGAAGGTTGAACGACCCTATGCGGCGAAGCGATCATGAAGGAGCCTTGCGCGGCTTCGAGTAAACGAGCACCAGCTTCGCGCGGTCCTGTTTCTTTTCGCTGGCGCTTTCTGGAACCTGTTCTGAAACCGGCTCCGATGCTGGCGATCTCGCAGAACCGCGCGGGTGATGCTGGCGATGTACAGCCTTGAGTCGCCCCAGTGCAACGTGCGTATAGACCTCGGTGGTAGTGATGTCCGCATGCCCAAGCAATACCTGCACGCTACGCAGATCGGCGCCATGCTCCACCATGTGCGTGGCGCAGCTATGCCGCAGCCGGTGCGGGCTCGCCGTCTTGTCCAACGCCTTCACCAGGTGCCAGACCCACTGGCGGGTGAGCGGCATGCCGCGGAGAGACAGAAACAGGCGCCCCGCATCTCGAGCGCCGCGGGATTTGCGCGCTGTGCTGATCCGCGCCAGATGCGGGCGTCCTTCCCGCAAATATTCCTCAAGTGCAACAAGGGCGGATCGGCCAAGGGGAACGATGCGCTCCTTGTCCCCTTTTCCGCGAACCTGAACGCGCCCCGCGTCCATCACCAGGTCGCCTGTGGAAAGAGCAGTAACTTCGGAGACGCGCAGCCCGCCCGCGTAGAGCAATTCAACAATGGCGCGATCGCGGAGTGCCGTCGCGCGCGCCTGCGGATGCGATGCGGCCATTGCGGCCCGTTCCAGCATTTCGGCCACTTCCGGCTCGGCCAGCGACTTGGGCAAAACCTTCCACGACTTGGGGGATTCGATGTTCACGGTGGGATCGTGATCGATGCGCTTGTCGAGAAGCAGCCACTTGTAAAAGCCGCGCAGGCAGCTGAGTTTGCGCG
Source organism: uncultured Occallatibacter sp. (assembly GCA_964487345.1). GTDB lineage: Bacteria > Acidobacteriota > Terriglobia > Terriglobales > Acidobacteriaceae > Telmatobacter. Next base: position 6,290 of record CAZAQN010000011.1, read on the forward strand.
CCGCAGAACGGGAATCGACGGCGTGCGCGCGAAGGTGCTCGAGAAAGCCCCCCAAATCCTCCTGCGCCGCGGACAGGAGCGTTCGATCACGCGCTTCGAGAAATTCGGCAAAGGTGGTCAGATCGCTTTCGTAGGCCTCGCAGGTGAGCGGTCGAAGGCCCTTCTCTATGCGCAAATACAGCTGATATTCCTTCAGCAATGCAAGATTGTTTTTGGCGCCCACATTTCGATTATCGGCGTCAACGAAGTCACATCGGGCGACGCCCCAGAGCCACCGAACCACGTTCATCACGGTATCAAAGTTGCCAACCGGCCAAGGGCGCATAAATCCATTCGCTTCAGGGGCTCCACACCGAAAGCCGAAGTTCTTCGCGAAACGTTCACGTGCAAAGACAGGTCAGTTAGAAGACAATAAAGCTGGACATCATTTGGCGTTATCGAGGAAAGCTTGACACCGACAGGGATTCAAATACCCAAATGGAGTGCACGGGAGTTCGAACGGCTCGTTCTGGACGGCAAGCCGCGCGTAGCCGTTTTCGATTGCGATGGAACGATCTGGGGTGGCGATTCCGGCTACGGATTCATGGTCTGGTCCATCGACCAGGGGTTGGTTTCGCGCTCCACGAGCGATTGGATCGACACGCGCCACCGCGCTTACCTGGCGGGGCGCGTAACTGAGCTGCAGATTTGCGGTGAGATGGTGCAGATGTACGCCGGACTGCATGAACCGGAGTTGCGCGAGGCAGCTGCCCGCTACGTGACTGAATTCGTACGGCCTCGCGTGTTTGCCGAGATCGAGTCGTTGCTCGCTACGCTGCAAAGTGAGGGAGTGGAGTTGTGGGCCGTGAGCTCAACCAACAAGTGGGTGGTCAGCGAGGGGGTGCGCGGATTCGGCATTCCGGAAAACCGCGTGCTTGCCGCCGAAGTTTCAGTCAGGCAGGGGATTATCGGCAGCGACCTGGTCGACGTTCCCACCGATGAAGGCAAAGCACTGGCGCTCAAACGGGTGGGGCTGCCTCGGCCGGATGCCGTTTTTGGCAACTCCATTCACGACCTTGCCATGCTTGAGATCGGTAGGAATGCCTTCCCCGTAAACCCCTCGCCGGCTCTGCTGGAGGCGGCGGCGAGAAATGGTTGGGGCTACTTTCGTCCCGGAACAGCCGAGGGAACTGAAGCGGCAGTGGCCGGAGAGTAAGTGGCAGTTTAACTATTACGGGGGATGCGCCTGAAACATCTGGGCGTTAACTTCCTCTTCCACCGTACGTCCGCATTCCATTCAGGGCGATTACACTGGATGTGTGGAAGACGGTCAGCCTCAATCCAGCTTGCGGTCTGCCGGACCTGCGCTTCGGTTTGTTGCGGCCGCGTTGATTGTCAGGGCTGGCGAAATTCTAATCTGCCAGCGCCGCCCCGATCAGCCGATGGCACTGCAATGGGAGTTCCCGGGGGGCAAGATTGAGCATGGCGAAACCCCCGAACAGGCCCTGGCGCGCGAGTTGAACGAAGAGCTTGGAATCACCGCCACGATCGGCGCCCACGTCACCCACATCCGCCACAATTATCGTCACGGCGGGGCGGTAGATCTGCAATTCTTCGCGGTCCACGAGTTCTCGGGCGAGCTGGAGAATCGGATTTTTCAGCAGCTCAAGTGGGTGCGTCTGGAGGATCTGCCAGGCTACGATTTTCTGGCTGCCGACCGCGATTTGATCAAGGACTTGGCTGCGGGAAAGCTGTTGTAGGAATTAATAAAGCGAGCTTCACGCTATTCCGAGCCGGTTGTCATGGCGTTCGCAATCTCCACGATATGGATAGCGGCGCAATCGATCGCAGGAAACTTAGTATTGCTCTGGTTGAAAAGGAGCGAAAGATCTGTGCCCGCGAGAACGATCGCATCAACGTCGTCCCGCTGCTGCATCTTCTGCGCAAGGTCCGTGAGGCCTCGATATTGCTCCTCGGTGCCTGTTCCCCGCTTCGCCAAATCCGTGTATGTAGCGTGAATGTATTCGATTTCGTCCTGCGGCGGTAGACAGACCTCTACCTCCCCGGCAAGGCCGAAGAGCTTCGATTCGATGACAAAACGTGTGCCGAAGACTGCTACACGTTTTGCGCCTTGTGTGGCGATCTGGCGAACGAGGGGATCGAAGATATTCAAGATTGGCAGCGGGGCCATTTCGACGAGCTCTCGTATACAAAAATGCGGCGTCACGGCGGGAATTGCCGCGAACTCGGCACCGGCGGCCTTGAGCCGGTGAATGAATCCGGCAAGGTAATTAGCCAGGCCGTCGCGATCGCCGGCCTGGACGCACGCAAATACCTGTTCCGTTTCCGCATGCGCAATGACGATATTCAGGCCGCACCCGCGCTCAGTGTGAACCTGCGCCAGGCTCCGATAGTAATGAATCGTTGCTCCAACTCCGAGCCCACCCACGAGGCCTAAGCATCGTCCCTTTTTCATGACGTCAAGACTCCATCCCGGTTCGATCTGACGCATGCTCCTGGCCACACTCAGTGGCCGGGTATCAACCCCCAGAGCATCACCAGCGTCATTCCAATCACGATGACGCTCGTGCTCCAGGCAATCACGTTCCAAAGGCGGGAGTTCCTGTGTTCCCCCATCAGATCGCGGCGATTGATGAGCAGGAGCATGAGAATGATGACTACAGGCAGTAGAATGCCGTTCAGCACCTGCGAAAGAATAGCGACATTGACAAGCTGCGCATCGGGCAACAGGAGCACCGTGACTGCGCCACAGGCAATGAGCAGCGTGTAAAGCCAGTAGAAGAACGGCGCTTCCTTGAAGTTCTTATCCACGCCGGATTCGAGTCCCAATCCTTCGCAGACTGTATATGCCGTCGAGAGCGGGAGAATGGAAGCAGCAAAGAGCGACGCATTGAAGAGCCCGAACGCAAAAAGGAGAAAGGCGTAGTCGCCGGCCAGCGGGCGCATCGCCTCGGCTGCGTCGGCAGCCACCTGGATGGCCCCCATTCCGTGCGCAAAGAGTGTAGCCGCGCAGGCCACAATGATGAACCAGGCCACAATGTCGGTGAAGAGGCTTCCGATAATCACGTCCAGCCGCGAAGCCGCATAATCCTTGACGCGAATGCCCTTCTCCACGATTGACGACTGAAGATAGAACTGCATCCAGGGAGCAATCGTGGTGCCCACGACGCCGATGGCCATGTACATATAAGTTTTGTCGCTCCACACCGACCTGGACGGCAGCTTAACCGTGGCCAGGAGCGCGTCGTGCCAGTCCGGCTGGGAAAGCACGCCGGCGAAGATATAACAGATATAGACCAAAGAGGCGACAATGAATATCTTTTCCGTGCTCTTGTAACTGCCGCGCACCACCATGTACCAGACCAGCAACGCGCAGAAGGGAACGGAGACGAACTTGGTCACGTGGAATAGGTGCATTGAGCCGGCGATGCCGATGAATTCCGTGACGACATTGGTGTAGTTGACGATGACCAGCAGCACCATGAGCACAAAAGTCAGCCGCAGGCCGAATTCCTCGCGAATCAGATCGCTCAAGCCCTTGCCGGTGACCACGCCCATGCGGGCGCACATTTCCTGCACCACGATCAGCGCGATGGTGATGGGAATGATGGTCCAGAGCAGGGTGTAGCCGAACTGCGCGCCGGCCTGAGAGTAGGTGAGGATGCCGCCGGAGTCGTTGTCAACGTTGGCGGTAATGAATCCTGGGCCGAGAACGGCCAAAAACAAGAGTATCCGGATTCGCCAACGCTTGAGCATTCCCGCGGGTTCCTAAGGTGGGTTCATTTTTTCTTTTCTAAGAGACCATAACAGGGCAGGGTCCGGATGCGCGACTCCAAGAGCGCTGATGGAGCTGAATCTGCACAAAGCGGTTGCGATTATTTGTGTACATTGGTACATTGATACGTATGTCAGTCGAGAAGCAAGACCGGCCATTGATTGAAGTGGAGCGCGTGCAGACCGGGGTCCGTCTTGAAAAACGCATGCTGAAGGTGCTTAAAGCCATTGCCGAGTTGAAGGACATGACGCTCGGCGATCTGCTCGAAGGAATCGTTCTTCATGCGTTTGAGGGCAAGGCTCCCTTCGGCTCGCAGACCCTGAAGGAAATCGATCAGCTCAAATCCCTCTATGGGATGACGCTCAAAGCGGCCGATAGCCACAACCTGAAGGAGCGCAAACGATGAAGTCCCTGCTTCTTCTGCTGATGGTTGCGACCCAGGCGGCCGCGGGCCCTTCTCAGGCTCCAACAACTCCGACGGAGACGCTGATGCACACCGAAACCGCCTTCAGTCTTGTCGTGCATCTTCCCTATGCCGAAACTGCCTCTCTGTTTGGCCCGGAAGGCGAGCGCGCCTGGGCAGGGAAACATTGGGACCCCCAATTCATTTATCCAAAGCCCGCACATGATGTCGAGGGCTCAGTCTTCACCATTAAGCACGGGTCTTTCAGCGCGGTTTGGGTGAACACGGTTTTCGATGTTAGGGCGCGGCATTTCAAGTATGTCTACTTCATTCCCGATTTGATGGTAACCACCATCGATGTACGCTTCAAACTTCTGGATCAAGCGATCACCCAGGTCGATGTGGTGTACGCGCGCACCGCGGTTACACTCGATGGCAATGAACATGTGGTTGCCATGACCGAAGGCGACGAGTCCGCAGGACAAGAGTGGCAACAGGCCATCGATAGTTATCTTGCTGCTGGGAAGACGGCAGGAATTTCGCAATAAGCAGTCTTGAGAGCTCCACGCCGATCCTGATTGGATCCCACTCTTGACAGTCCCCGACGTGTGCGGCTACAACTCGCTTTCATTCTTTCGTTGAGAGCGAGGAACCCGGTAATGTCTTCAAACGATCCGCTTCATCCGTCTGTTTCTCGTCGCCGGCTTCTCGGCACAATGGCTTCCATCGCGGGAGCGTCCACGTTTCTGGGCGCGGCAGCGTATTCCGCGGAGGCGCCCGCGATGCCTGAAACGCCAGCGCCGGAAGAGTTGTTTGCCCCAGCACGATTGCGCGACTACAAAGCGCGCCGCTTTTCAAGCTGGGATCGGACCGGTGGCAATGGTGACGCAGTTCCGGTGGATCCCGGCAAGCAAGCGACGCTGCTCGACGTGCAGGGAACTGGCGTGGTGACACATCTCTGGTTCACCATCAGTTCGCCAGACCCGATGCATCTGAAGAACCTGGTACTGCGCGCATGGTGGGATGGTGAGAGCTCCCCCTCGATCGAAACGCCGATTGGCGATTTCTTCGGACTCGGCCTCGGCGAGTACTACACCTATCAATCGGCTTTGTTGGCTGTGGCGCCCATGAAAGCGATGAATGCCTACTTTAAGATGCCCTTTGCAACTTCGGCGCGACTGACACTGACGAACGAGGGAACGATTCGGACGGACGACCTATACTTCGCCGTGGATTATGTCACGCTCGCGAGGCTGCCGGACAACCTCGGCCGCTTCCACGCGCAATATCGGCAGGCCGCACCGTGCAAAGGCTGGACCGACAACTGGACCAACGAATACTCGCCCGACATCAACAACAAGAAGAACCTGAACGGCGAGGGCAATTACGTCTTTATGGAGGCAACCGGAAAGGGACATTTCCTTGGCGTGACGCACGCCGTGCTGCAGAATCAAGACCAATGGTTCGGCGAGGGCGATGACATGATCTTCATCGACGGCGACCAGTTGCCGACTATCAACGGCACCGGGACCGAGGACTACTACAACGGAGCATGGGATTTCGGCGGAAAGGAATTCGCCAACCTGCACCAGGGCGCGCCCTATATCGTTGACCCGGAGCGGATCGGCGGCCGCTATTGCCTCTATCGCTGGCACACTGAAAGCCCGATCACCTTTGAGAAATCGATTCGTGTAACCATCGAGCACGGCCACGCCAACCATCGCTCCGACAATTTCTACTCGACGGCGTTCTGGTATCAGACAGAACCGCACGCGGAGTTCCCTCCCCTGCCGAAGCCGCAAGATCGTGTGCCGAAGGTATTTCGTGTGGGTGGAGCGGGTGCCGCGCCGGTGACTGGCGGCTGACCAATCCGCCATCCAGACATGTCCGGCTGTGAAACCCCATTGCACGCACCGAGAAAAAATACTGAAGTGGCCACTTGACAATCAGCAGGAGTCGCTTAATACTGAATCTGCCACTTCAGTATTGAATTGGCGGAATGGAGAACCGTCATGGCAGAACCGAGTACAGTCCACAGCACATTCGTGATTGAGCGTAACTATCCCCAACCACCGACGCGGGTGTTTGCCGCCTTTGCTGAGCCTGCCCGCAAGCGCCGCTGGTATGCCGAAGGCGACCACGAGATTCAGGAATTTGAGATGGAGTTTCGTGTGGGAGGCAGCGAACGGTTCCGGTACCGTTTCAAGGAAGGCCACCCGATCGCAGGCTCCGAGATTGCGAACGAAGGCACCTATCAGGACATCGTGCCCGAGAAGCATATTGTGATGTCGTCGAAGATGTCTCTGAACGGAAAGCCCATCGTGGTGATGTTGGCGACACTCGAATTTGTGGCTGCAGAGACAGGGACGGACTTGGTCCTGACTCATCAAGGAGCGTTTCTTGACTGGCCGGACGGGCCCAAGATGATCGAAACCGGATGGCGCAGCTTGCTTGATCGCGTCGTGAAGGAGCTGGCGAGTTAGCGGACTAAAGGGACCTCGAGTGAAAAAATCCGCCATCGACACCGATCGCTTGTTTCACGCTTTGGGGGATCCCACGCGCCGGGCAATCCTCGACAGGCTTGTCGAGAGACCCATGTCCGTTTCGCGGCTTGCAGAACCCCTCGGCGTCACGCTGACTGCGGTTACGCAGCATTTGCAGATCCTTGAGGAAGTCGGTCTGGTGCACACGGAGAAGTTGGGCCGAGTACGTACCTGCCGCATTGAGGCCGCAGGATTTCGCGCTCTCGAACAATGGATTCGCGATCACCGCGCGGCGTGGGAAAGAAAGCTCGATCGGCTGGGCCAGTTCCTCACAGAAGAAAACGAGAGCAGGTAGCTGAAGACCGGAGGATATTCCATGAACGATGCAAACCTGAATCCCGATCGCAAACAGCCACTGCAAGTGAGAACAAGTGCGTCCGGAACCAAATGCTTCACTCGCCGTAAATTCGTCGCATCAGCGTGTTCCGTGGCGGGGTTGGCTGTTTTGCCTACCTACGCAGTTGCCAAAGCCGAAAGACCGAAGGTGAGAGGAGATGAAATGACAACCTTGACGCCCTACCTGCTATTCGATGGCTCCTGCCGCGAAGCGATGGAGTTCTACCACACTGTCTTCGGCGGGGAACTGAGCATAGCTAAAGTTAGCGAGTCCCCAGCGAAAGACCAGATGCCGGCCTTTCAACAGAACAAGACCATCAATGCGCACCTGAAGACCCCTTCTGTCGAGATTTCCGCATCCGATTGGCTCATGCCCGATGTGACTCCTGTTCGAGGAAACACGGTTTGTCTGTTTCTGAGCGGCGGCGCGTTCCCGGAACTGAAGTCTTTGTTCGAAAAGCTCTCCGACGGGGCCAAGGTCACTGATCCGCTGAAGGAGGTTTTCTTCGGATACTATGGGGCGCTGAACGACCGATTCGGGATTCGGTGGATGTTTCAGGCAAACCGGCAGAACGGGTGAGACCGATCTGGACTCAAGCGTTTCACGCACAAAGACGGATCAGGTGGCCGGTCAGTCGGCAGCGACGGCGGGCTGCATCGCCCCGACGCCGCTGAGGAGCGAATGGACCACATCGAGGGCGGAGTAGGAGAGTTGTCCCGGCGCCAAGAACTGGACGACCGAGTTGAGATCATCGCCGACGGTTACGAGGGCGGGTTCGGCGGCGCCGTCTTTGCGCGTTTGCGCATGGCCGATGTTGGCCAGCAGTGCGTTGCACAGGCACTTTCGACCGACTGTGTCCTCGACTTTGCCGCCTTTGGAGAGATAGTTAGCAACCGGTTCGGAGGCGCAGCGATAGCCGATTTTGCCATCTTCGGTTGCATACGGTTCGCGCAAGTAGCCCAGATCGCAGACGCGCTTGCGCGCCTGGTACACGCCGGCATCGGAGGAAGTCCCGTTCAACTGCGCAACCTTGAAAGGAAAACCGGTTGGCGACGCCAGCGGATCGGTGAAAACATTCCCCGTTCCAGCAACAGCCTGCGCAATCAACGTTCGCTTTAGATCGGGGCGCAGGCCGGATTCTTCGCTGAAGGCAAATGCCGTACCGACCTGGATGCCCGCAGCTCCTTCGTCGAGCGCTTCACGCAGCTTTACTGGACTACCGTAGCCGCCGGCCAGCCAGAATGGAACGCCAAGAGCCCGCAAATCCGCGAGATTCACTCGATCGCGCTCCCCATAGACAGGCTCGCCGGTTGAACTCAATTGCAGCTTGCCACGCGGAGGCGCATTGTGACCGCCCGCTGTCGGGCTCTCGATCACGAAGCCGTTCACCTTACCCGTGGCCCGGCGGAGCATGGTCGTGGCCAGAGTATTGGATGAGACAATTGCCAGAAACTTCGGCCGCGAAAGCAAGGGCAGCGGCCCCTCAGCATAGTCGGCGGGATTGAAGTGCATCATGCTGTCCAGATCCGGCATGGCCCCTGCCACCGAGAGCTTGTACTCCGCAGTTCGATCGGATGCGTACGCGTCGAGTACACCGGGAATGTGCAGGGGTATTCCAGCACCCATCAGCACATAGCCAACGCCCGCCAGCATCGCTCCGTAAATCGATGCCAAGTGTGGCATCTGCACCTTCTCGAGGAAATTGATGCCAACCGGGTTGGAGTGACCTTCGCGGGCTAGGAAAACTTCTACGAAATTTGCCACCATGCAGAGTTCGATCACCTTACGCGGTTCGACTCGCTGATGCATGGGCGCGGTAGGATAAGCTGTGCCGCTCGGTTTGCCGCCGACAACAAAATACCCCTGCCAGATGCGGCGAGCCATTTCGGGAAAAGGAAATGCTTCCAGTCCTTTGCGCATGTTGCCGTCTTTGTCGCCATCGGCAAGTCGGCGCGCAAAAAGCGAATCAAGAGCCGTGCCGGAGACGACGCCGAGTTGGCCGAGGCGTGAGACGGCATTGGCAAGGCGCCAATTCGAAACACCCACGCCCATCCCGCCCTGGATGATCTTGGGAAGCTGGAGCATAGGAGAATTGTTTCACAAAAGCAGGTGCGGGCCATTTATTTATTCGCTTTTGGTCATGTGGCCGCTTCACTCGTCGGGAAATCGCAAACTTCACTCCCAGGGAGTCTCTTTCAAGGCTTCGGCCACTCCGGGAGAAAAAGCCAGATAGAGAACAATTGCCAGATTCAGAATCGAACTGACGAGCAGAGCCTGGGTGTGCCGGTGTGAACTGGGTGTCGACTCCTGAGGCGCGGTCGGCGAACAGATTGATCCCGGTCTTCAGCAAAGTCGCCCCGGCAAGGAACATCGTTTACAGAATTCCGTGCAAGCTTGTTCTCGGTCGCGAAAATGCCCCGGCAGTAAACAATTTTGAGCTGCGCCGGGCTGGGTGCTACAACTTCTCGCGCAGAAAGCTGATCACGTGATCGGCTTGAACCACACCCACCATGCGGTTCTGCGAGTCCACGACGGCCAGCGCGTGCAGATTGTATTTGTCGAAGAATTCCGCCAAATCGTTCTGGTGCATATCGGCTGGACAAGAAAGAACGCGCGGCTCCGCAAGTACGGAAAGCCGTGTTTCCGGTTGCGCCATCACAAGGCGCGCCAGCGGGATCGCCCCGCGGAGAACCTTCTTCTCGTCGAGCAGGTAAATCTCAGTCACGCTCTCGGGGTCGCCATCGAAACTACGCAACGCCTGCACAGCATTGGCCACCGTAGCATTCACGTCGACGGCGACAAAGTCGGTGGTCATCGCGCCGGCAGCAGACTTCTCGTCGAATTCCAGGAGCTCGGAGACTTCCTGGCGCTCTTCCGGCTCCATCTCTTCGAGGATGGCGTCGGACTGCTCTTCCGGAAGTTCGGCGAGCAGGTCGGCGGCCGCGCCGGGGTCCATCTCTTCGACAATGTCGGCAATGCGCTCCTCGCCGAGCTTTTCGAGAAGAGATTTCTGCAGCTTCGGATCGACTTCTTCCAGGGTCTCCGCAGCAACCTCTTCGTCGAGCGAGGTAAAAACAGCGTCGCGCTCGGCCGGAGCCAGGTTTTCCAATATCTCCGCAAGATCCGAGGGATGCATGTTGGCTAGATGTTCATGCTCGATGCGCAACTTCACTCGCCGCGCCGGATCGACCTCGATGACATCGACAAAATGCCAGGGAATGCCCTTATATCTGAATTTGCGCGAGAGCGATTCGAGCGAAGCCCGCGGTAACAGGCCTTTGAAAACGCGGCGGAAGGCTCCGCGGAGGCCCACTTCGACCTCGACTACGCGCAGGAGGTGCGTTTCACCCTGCCCCGTCCATTCCAGATCGACATCGTTGACGCGCACCACTTTTCGTCCGTTGATGTCGATAATCTGGCGATCGACCAGGTCCCGTTGCAGGAAGAGAAAATTGCCTTCATCCTTCAACGGAACCAAAGCGCTGGCAGTACGAAGTTCAAGAGTGCCAGCGGGGGTTTCAATCACCTCCTGCGAGGGCACAATCGAAAAGCCAGTTCGGGATTTCAGCACCAGCCCGGCCACCTTGCCCGCGTCCGGCCCCGTGGCCACGGCAATGTCCTTGAGGCGGCCACGCAGCTGCCCTTGCGCATCGGTTACTGGGATACCGAGAAGCGCGGTAAGACTGACACGGCTCGTGGCGCGGGACTGCATGAGAGGAGTGTAGACCGCCAGCTGTGGTTTGCGCCTGCCACGGATCCCTGATGTGCATCTGAATGGGTAACTTGATCCGGGATGTCCAAAGTGTGAGCAGGCATCATGCTTGACACAGGGAGCGTCAGCCATGAAACTTCCAGCAAGGTTCCTCGGACGGTGCGGCGCTGCTTCCTTGTTCCGGCAGAGGTGGGAGAGGCTTTTGGACAAACCACGACGGTTGAATTTTGCCCTGAGCTCAACAATGGAAAGCGTGAGCAAAGTGGAAGCCGCGGCGGAAAAGTTCGCAACGGAAGCCGGCCTCGACGAGGATGAGACATTTCGAACCACGATGGCGGTACGGGAGGCCGCGGTCAACGCGGTTTTGCATGGGAACGACTACGATCCGGCCAAGCAAATTACCGTGAGCTTTGAAGACAACGGTAAAGACCTCGTGATTAAGATCAGCGACCAAGGCAAAGGATTGGATCCGGATACGCTGCCCGATCCCCTGGCGCCCGATAACCTGTTACGCGGCACCGGCCGCGGCATCTTCCTCATCCGGTCATTTATGGATGAGGTACACTTCCGGCAACTGCATCCTGGCACCGAGTTGACGCTCGTGAAACATCTGGCAGCGGCGCAAAAGACCACCTGACGCACCCTGCACCAGCACACTGAGGAGAGATTCAAGAACCTGTCCGCTGTCTGTTCCGATGCGCGCCCGTCCACTCCACACCCCGCGCAAAAGTGCTATAACCGTATCACCGAAAGAAGGAGGAATTTCCGTGGCTCTAACAATTGCTTCCCGTGAAGTGGACGGCGTGACCGTCCTTGACTTAAGCGGGCGGATTACTCTCGGCGAAGGAAGTGTGCAGTTGCGCGAGGCCATTCGCGACCTGATCAGCAAAGGGCAGAAAAAGGTTCTGCTCAACTTGGGCGATGTGAACTACATCGATAGCTCAGGGCTTGGCGAGTTGGTGAGCGCCTATACCACGTCGAAGAATCAGGCCGCGGCGTTGAAGCTGTTAAGCCTGACCAAGAAGGTCAAAGACGTGCTGCAGCTGACCAAGCTTTATACAGTCTTCGACATCTACGACGACGAGGCGAGCGCCATCGCGTCGTTCAAGTAAAGCCGCGCGGGCGAATCTCCGCGGCCTCCGATTCGATTAAAAAGGCCATCCTGATTTGGGTGGCCTTTTTGCGCGCCCGGATTGTCGCTAAGAACTACGAAGAAAGAACTTTGAACTGTTCTTAGAATTTCACGTTCGGCACCTGCTGCGCCGCCGGACTCGCCGTGAAGTATGCCGAGTTCTGCTTGAATCCCGCGATCCCCGCCCAAATGCTGTTGGGAAACTGCAGCACAAACGTGTTGTACGTCTGCAGCGCATCGTTGTAGCGCTTGCGAGCCACGCTGATGCGGTTTTCAGTTCCGGCCAGCTCGTCCTGAAGGCGCATGAACTGGTCGCTCGATCGCAGCTGCGGATAGTTTTCTGTCAGTGCCAGGAGCCGGCCAAAGGCCGAATCCAGCGTGCCATTGGCTGCAATCTTTGCTGCAGGCCCCTGCGCGTTCAATAGGCCAGCACGAGCATTCGCGATGTCTCCGAAAACCGTGCTTTCTTCCTTCGTGAAACCCTTTACAGTTTCCACCAGGTTCGGAATCAGATCAGCGCGCCGCTCCAGTTGTACATCGACCTCAGACCAGCTCGCCTTCACATTCTGATCGTAGGAGACCATCTGGTTTTTCGCGCTCACATAGCTGCCGAAAACCATCAAAGCCGCCAGTACCAGCACGCCCACAATTCCAAGGACAACCCAAAGTGCCTTCATATCGCCTTTTCTCTCCTCCGGCTTCCAGCTAAGGAAACCCCGTCAACAAAACTCCATCGTTCCGCCGAGAATCGCAGGTTTTTCTGTTCCCCGCTCCCTACTTCCTGCTCTTCACCAATCCCCGCCGGCCCCGCCACCACCAAAGCTGCCCCCGCCGAAACCGCCAAATCCTCCTCCGCCGCCGCCACCACCGCCCCCGCCAAACCCACTGCCCATCCAAGGCCCCCCGCGAAAACCACGACCGAAGAGGCCCGCGAAGAGCAGAACCCGCAGCAGGCTGAATCCGCCGAAGAACAGGAAGATAAGAATAAACACGATGACTGGGAATCCACTCGAGTGATGATGGACTCGGGGTTGCACAGCCTCCTGCGGTTCGTCCGTGAGGGTCACACCGGCATCGGCTGCGATCACCTGCGCCACTTGGCCCACCGCCAGAGTGACCGCGCTGTCATAGTCCCGGGCGCGCAGGTAGGGGACCATCTCCCGGCCCATGTCGCCAACCTTCGCGTCGTTCAGAATGCCTTCGAGGCCGTACGCCACATCAATTCTGTATTTGTGGTCGTCGACCGCCAGCAGCACCAGCACGCCGCGGTCCGTGCCTTTCTTGCCGATCTTCCAGCTGTCTTCGAGCTGATTGGCCCAATCGGCGGCATCGTCGCCATCCAAGTTGTGCACCGTGACAATGGCGAGTTGCGCATTGGCTTTGGAGTGGTCGAGCTGGTTGCACAGGCTATCGAGCTGGGCCACAGCCTGCGCCGAAAGAACATGCGCAAAGTCGCTGACGTAATCGGTGGGTTTGGGGAGGTCCTTGACCTGCTCAGCCTGCACGGCAGGAACGAGTCCGGGAACGATGGAAATGAGAGATCCCGCCAGCATGAACCGGCAAGTGAGCGCACGTGCGAAGCGAAACGCGGTCATCGCTCTCAATTGTACGGGTCTGGCTATCAAAAGGTTCCCAGAGCGCTTCCCGCGTCGGAGCATGGCACTCGGTCGAGCGCGGAATCGACCTGCTGCAACCGCTACACTGAGAACGATATGACCGATTTAAAGCCCCCGATTGCCCGCCCAAAGCACACAGAGATTAAACTTCACGGACACACGCTTGTCGACGACTATGCTTGGCTGCGCGATAAAGAGAATCCAGAGGTCACCGCCTATCTGGAAGCCGAGAACAAATATGCCGATGCGGTGACGGCTCCGCTGGCGGACCTGCGCGCCCAGCTTTACAACGAGATGCTGAGCCACATCAAGCAGACCGACGTTTCGGTTCCCTTCCGCGATGGCGGCTGGTGGTACTACACGCGGACCGAGGAGAAGCTGCAGTACTCGATTCATTGCCGGAAGGGCGGTGACGCTAATGGGCCGGAGCCCGATGCAGCGGAAGACGTCATTCTCGATGGAAACAAGCTTGCGGAGGGCCTCGCCTTTTTTGCCATCGGAGCCACGGACATCACCGACGACGGACGCTGGCTGGCGTACACCACCGATACGACCGGGTTTCGCCAGTACACGCTGCACATCAAGGACCTCGAAACCGGCGAGACGCTGACGGGAACTGTCGAACGTGTGGGGTCGGTGACGTGGGCGGCGGACAATCGGATCTTGTTTTATTCCGTCGAGGATGAAGAACAGAAGCGGCAATTTCAGTTGTATCGCCACGTGCTCGGCACAGAACACTCGATTGACGTGCTGGTCTATCAGGATGACGACGAGCGTTTCAACATTGGCGCAGGACGCACCCGCGATGGCAAGTTCCTCGTGCTCGAATCGGCAAGCCATACGGCGAGTGAATGCTGGTTTTTGTCCGCCGAGAATTCCACGGGCGATTTTTCGCTGATTTATCCACGGGAAGACGAACACGAATACTCCGTCGACCACCGCAATGGCCTCTGGTTCATTCGCACCAATGACAAGGGGCGCAACTTCCGTCTCGTCACGGCTCCTGTCGACGCGCCCGCTCGCGAACACTGGACGGAGCGCATTCCGCATCGTGCTGATGTGATGCTCGAAGATGTGGACCTGTTCGCGGGATTCTTTGTAGCATGCGAACGCGAAGATGGCCTGCCTCGATTGCGCCTGTGGTCCTTCGCGGACGCAGGACAGGAAGCAAAACAGGTCAGTGAGATTGCATTTCCCGAGCCTGCCTACAGCGCGCATCCGCACATCAATCGCATTTTTGAGACCACGACTTACCGATACGGCTACCAGTCGTTGGTCACGCCAAGCTCGGTGTATGAATACGACGTTGCTGGAGCGACTTCGACACTGCTGAAGCAGGTGGAAGTCCCAGGCGGCTTCGACCGCAGCCTCTATGCGAGCGAGCGCGTGCACGCGACTGCGGAGGACGGCGTTGAAGTGCCGGTATCGCTCGTGTATCGCAAAGACAAGCGTCTGCCAAGCAAAAACCCTCTGTACGTCTACGGCTACGGGTCCTATGGGTACTCACTCCCGCTTGGCTTCAATTCGAATCGGCTGAGCCTGCTTGATCGCGGCGTGGTCCTTGCCTATGCGCACATTCGCGGCGGAGGCGACCTGGGCAAGCCTTGGCACGACGCCGGAAAAATGCTCGTGAAGCGCAACACCTTCACCGATTTCATTGCCACTGTTGAGCATTTGACGAAGACGGGCTACGGCGATCCTGCGCGGGTGGCAATCGAGGGCGGGTCGGCAGGCGGTCTGCTGATGGGTGCTGTTGTAAATCTGCGTCCGGATCTGTTTCAGGTGGTACTGTCGCATGTGCCGTTTGTGGATGTGATGAACACCATGCTCGACGATTCCCTGCCCCTCACGGTGCCGGAGTACGAAGAGTGGGGCAATCCGAAAGAAGAGGTCTACTTCAACTACATGCTGAGTTACTCGCCCTACGATAACTTGAAGGCGGCGAGTTATCCGGCAATGCTGGTCAAGACCTCGCTCTATGACAGCCAGGTGATGTACTGGGAGCCGGCCAAGTATGTGGCCAAGCTGCGCACGCTGAAGGCCGATAACCTACCGCTGCTGCTGGTGACCAACATGCAGGCCGGGCACGGCGGGGCCAGCGGGCGATACGACTACTTGAAGGAGATTGCGTTCGATTATGCGTTCCTTCTGAAGGAGCTGGGCGTCGTCACCTAAAGGATGAAACTCGATGAAGATTGGATTGGCACTGATGTTGCTTGGAGGACTCGCGCTGAACCTCTCGGCACAAAACAGCAACCCTCAACCGGATAATAACGGCGTTTACTTGCCTGGCGATGGGGTAAAAGCACCAAAGCTCATTCACACCGCTCCCGCACGCTATCCCTCTGACCCGCGCCTCGTCTCTTTCAAACATAGCTGCATTGTGCAGGTCGTAATTCAGCCTGACGGGACGCAATCTGATCCTAAGATCGAAGGTGCACCGAGCCCTTTCGATCCCAGTGCGATAGACGCGGTAAAGGCGTCTGAGTTCAAACCCGGGACCTTAAAGGGGGTGGCAGTTCCCGTTCGCATCAGTGTGTGGGTGCCATTTGTTCCTGCCGAGAAGCACGACGTCCCCGAAACACTGCCGATAAGAATTGCAGCGTTAGGTAAAGATGATAGATTTGCGGTACCGCTCCTAACTCCACAGCCCGAATACACTGAGGAGGCAAAGCGGGCGAAGCTTGAGGGGACTGTCTTGGTTCACTTAATCGTTGATGTAGATGGAAACCCTCAAGACATCCAAGTTCGAGGCTCGATTGGCAAAGGACTCGACGAAAAAGCGGCGGAAGCCGCGGCGAAGTACAAATTTGCGCCAGCATTACGGTGGGGAATCCCAATTCCATTCCCCGTGACGCTTGAAATCAACTTCCGCCTACCGCGCTGATCGGCTCGGTCTATCCAGCCACCTTCGCCAGCTCCGGCTTCGTCTCCAGCCGCGATGCGTGCGCCCACAAGCCCAGCCCCGGATTCGCGATGAAGAAGATATCCTCTCCCTTCACACGATTGTAGCCATGAGCCAGCTTCGTAGGATCATATCGCTCGAGCATTGTCGCCAAATCGCCGTACTTGAAACCGACGCCTTCAATTTCTTCCCGCGTAAGCTGTCCAGGACACCAGGTGATGGTGAAACGGCCCTCGGACGAAGCATGAATCAGGTGCGCTGCAGCGCCAAGTTCTGCCCGCAGATCCGGGTTAGCATTGACTGCAGCCAGCGTCGCCGGAGTTCCGCGATAGCCGTACTTGCGAATCAGAGCGTCGATACCCTTGTCTTCGCCGAATTCTCTGACCGCCGGAGCGAGGATGACGAGTTCTCCGCCGTCGGCGAGAGCCATGCGCGTGCGGTAGACGGCCTTGTTACCGATCCAGGTGGAGTGGAACTCGTGCGGGTCGAGGTAGACGACGGCCTTACGAATCGGCTCGTCTACCATCTCAAAATTAACTTTCAAACTCAATTCGGCGGCACGATAAAAGCACTCAGAATCGTCGCCAATGAAAAGGCCGCGCACGGCGAGTCCGCCATCATCCTTCCGGCCGACCACGGTCTGCACATAGACAATTGGCAGGTCGCGCAGAAAGCGATCGGACGCATAATTGAGCACGGCGCGCACTGGATTGTCGGCGCGTCCCATGATGCGTTCCATACCGTGAACCGCGCCCAAATAATGACTGCGGTTGATTCCCTCGCGGCCGCCCGTCCCGATGAGGATGTTCTTGTTGTAATTGGCCATGCCGATGACTTCATGCGGCACGACCTGGCCGATGGAAAGAATCAGGTCGAATCCGCCCTCGACAATGAGGCGATTCACTTGCGCCGGCCATGCAAAGTTGAGCTTACCCTCGGACTGCTCGTGAATGAACTCCGCAGGAACTTCGCCCAGCGTGACTATATCGGTGCGCCAGTTGTGCACGCGAAAAAGATCGTGTGGCATGTCGCCGAACATGTGATCGATCTGCGCGGGCTGCATCGGTGTGTGCGTCCCGATGGCGGGCAACACTGCCTGGAGCTTATCGCCGTAGTATTGCCATACGAAGCGCGTAAGCATTCCTGCCTGCGAGTGAAGCCGCGTAATGTCAGGCGGCACGGCGAGAACACGCTGGCGCGATCCGAGCTTTGCCAGCGACTCGACGAGCAGATCGTGCAACTGGTCCGCGGAAAGATCGGCATCGGCATCGCCCACGGCAAAATAGAGGCTCATGCGCTTATCTTCGCCCCAACGCGAGACGGTTGTAAATACCGAGCCCAAACCATTGCACGGAACCTGACCGGATCGCAGCCGTCATCCCCAAGCACAGCTCGCAAGGGCTGCCGTAGACTCTCCTCGTATGCGGCTCTTTGTCGGTATTCCGCTCAACGCAGAGGTTCGTGCCGAGCTTGCTTCAGCATCAACCCCCGCCATCTCCGGGGTCGATGGTTGGCAGTGGGCAATGGCGGAGTCGTGGCACATCACACTGCTGTTTCTCGGCAACACGAGCCATGAAAAATGCGAATTCCTCTCAGCGCAGCTTCGCGACCTCCAGTGTCCAGCTGTTCCCATCCAAATAGATGGACTCGATTTTTTCGAGCGTGCCGGAATCTTCTATGCCGGTGTTTCTTTGTTCCCGGAACTCTTGGCTCTCCAGCGAAAAGTGTCGGACGCCGCTACCCAGTCTGGATTCACCCCGGAGACGCGGCCGTATCACCCGCACATCACGCTAGCGCGCGCGAAGGATGGGGTACGCCGTCCGGCGCGTCGCACCTTTCGAAAGACATTGGGCGAATGCCCGAAACTTTCACCGTTCCGTGCCGAAGAGTTCCTTCTCTTCGAGAGCTTCCTGGAACCAGGAGGCGCCCGCTACGAAATCCGCGAGCGATTCGAGCTGACTCGGACCTAGTCTCCACACCTAACTCTGTGCCCGGATGATGCCTGCAAGATGACGGCCCGCACACGGGAGCGGTGGGTTTACTTCAACCCCGAGTTGGGCTGGGAATCAGATTGTTAAATACTTAGAGTCAGCGACATGGCGGACGTGTCAAACCCCGCTGCTCCAGGCCCGTTCCGTCACTTCGGAGTATGCTTGCATCAAGTTCCTTCTTGACCTTGGCTCCCGAGCAATGAAAAACTGCGCCCAGTGGCAGGCGCGAGCTAAGGTGTGGCATCGGTTCCCCACCTTCCGATTCCTCATGTCGTTGGGATTGTGCCCTACTGAAGCTTCACTTTCACCGAATTACCTTTGTGCTTTGCAAATTGGCCTTTTCTTCGTAAACGAGGAATAGTGGACACGAAGATCATCAACGCGTATCACGGCAAGAGCCAGAAGCTTCTCAGCTCTGGGCTCGTGATCGTTGACGCGGCGCTTGAACCCTTAAAGGTTCTCAAGGTCCTGATGGAAGGACTTGGACCCGACTGCAAAGCAGGGCTATGGCTGACAAACTTTAGGGGCGTGCCTGTTGCGCGCACTCTCTCCCCTTTTGACCTGATCTATCTGGACAAGGATTACCGCGTCGTCCACTGCGTGGAGATTTCCACCGAGGGCGAATACGAACCGTTCCGGGGCGAGCCGGCGAGCGCGTTAGTCTTGCCACCCCAAACAATTTCATCATCCAGGATCCGTGCAGGAGACCCGCTTATTTTCCGTGCCGTCGACGATCCAACGGCACGGCCTACCGGCTCCGAACCCGCCGCCGTTTCGCACGCTTCGCCTAGCCCGCAAATTCCTCCAGACCAGCCTGCAAGAGCGCAGTTTTTCAATTCGGCCTTTGCTGCCCCTTCGGCTCAGGGGGCCGAATCCCCACTCGACCAGTTTCTCGGCGCCCGATCTGCGCGTGCGACAGTCGCCGCGCCGCTCGCTGGCACCGCGACGGCACTGGAGGACGGCCCGAACCCGCGCGCGCCCATCGCAAATCCTTCGGGCAGACTCACAAAGAGCGCGAAATCCATCCTGGGAAATCCACCCATCCTTCGACCTTCCGTGGGGGCGGAATCCGTAGCCGAGGCATTGGAGGGCTCACAGGTTTCGATTGTAATTGCGACGGAGCCAGAGGCCTACAACGCCTCGGCAGCGTTGGAGAGGGCTCCGGCCGCAAATCTCCCAACTCGCATCGTCCCGGCTTCGGTCGCGAAAAGCTTCAACAGCCCGTCGGAATATGCGCAAGAGTTAGGGTCTCTAAATGCGACTCCCTCGGGCAGACTGATGAAGAGCGTCCACCCGACGCCGGAAATGCTCCCCAGCGCGAAGCCCGAGATTCCAGAGCCCGAAATTCCGAATCCCGAGACGCAATTCGCGAATGCCTCGATTCCACAAGAGAACTTGTTTTTCAAAAAGCCGGATTCAAAACCGACTGTTCCCGAGTTGGAGCTTGCCGACACTTCCGAATCGCATCCTGAGCCGACTCTGGGCTCGGTCATTCCAATCACGGCTTCGAATGCGTTCATCTCGGAGACCGCTCTTTCTGCGCCCCAACCGATCGCGGCTCCGCCGCCAGCAATCCCAATTGTGCCGGCCGCATCGGCCACAACGATTCCTGCACCAGCGGAATCGCCCGCTCCAGCACGCAATTCCCTTCCAACAATCGTTTTGCCTGCTCCGGCAATGCCGATTCCCAGCGTACGACCGTTGCCTTTGGCGAATCCTGCGCCCGCCAACAAGAGGAAGGTGCAGCCTTCCGTCCCACAGACCGCGAATGCCTCTGTTCTCCCCATAACGAAAGAGCCGGCGGTCCACCCAAGGACACAGATCCAACCCTCGAAACCCAAAGACGACACCGCCGATCCGCGCAAAGCGAAACTCCCATGGGACATCCGGCTGCTCTATTTGCTGTTTCCGGAATTCGACCCCTCGCGCCCGCCGGAAATTCGCATCCCGCGCGCGGATCAGGTAAAGGAGCCGGTCCCCAGCGAGGACGACGGGCCATCAAGGAAACTTCAGTTTCTGTGCTGGCTCTATCCCAACCTGAACCTTGACCACGTGGAGCAGAAGCGCAGCGAGCAACGCCGCGCCGTCCGCCTGCCGATGCCGGGATTGGTCGCTTATTTCTTTACCGGTGGCTCTCCGCGGCCCTATCCGATTAAGGACATCAGTGTCACCGGTTTCTACATGCATACCGAAGAGCGCTGGCTACCCGGCACGATTGTCCGCGTCACGTTGCAGATGGTCGGCACCAGCGGCGAAAGTGGCCGGGACGCCATCACAGTGCATTCGAGGGTCGTCCGCTGGGGTCCGGATGGCGGAGGCTTCGAGTTCGTCCTGCCTGGCTTCCTTGAACAATAAATGCGTGAGTGGTTGTTTCTTTCGTTAGCCAAGCCCCTCCCAATAAAAAAACGCCGAACCGGATTCACAGAGGTGACCCTGCCAATGGAGGCATGCGTCTCGTGTGAGCGTTTCTGAGAATCTCCCAGCGCACGATATGCTACCTGCACTGCCTGCTCGCAATCGAGAGCCACACAAAGGCGCGGGAGAATGGAACAGATGGGAAGCCTGATCGCATCGCACCGGCTTGCTTCAACTCTCATCGTCGCTTGTTGTCTCGCTCTTTTGCCCGGCCGAATTTTCGCTCAATCTTTTTCGGCCAATACATCCAACCATGGCACTCGCAAATCACTTATCAAATCCTCGACCCAGGAGCAGGTTCGAGCTCTTTTCATCAGCGATATCCACTTCGAGCCATTTTGGGACCCGGACAAAGTGCCACGACTGGTAAGCGCGCCCGTGAGCCAGTGGCAAACGATCCTTTCGGCTCCGGTTTCGCCCGACCAGGAACAGCGATTTTCATCACTGCAGACGACCTGCGATAGCCGGGGAACCGATACCTCCTACACGCTCTTCGATTCGAGCATGGTTGCGATGCAGACCGCAGCAGGCAATGCGAAATTCATCACAGTCAGCGGCGATCTGATCGCCCATCGCTTCTCCTGCAAATACAGAACTCTCATGCCGCGGTCCAGCCCAGAAGAATACCGGCAATTCGTAGAGAAGACCATCGACTTCGTTCTTGACAGGTTGCGCGCCGCATTTCCGGCTGCGCCGGTCTACGCCGCGCTGGGCAACAACGATTCCGATTGTGACGACTACAAGCTTGACCCGCACAGCGATTTTCTCGCGGAGACGGGCACTTCAGTCGCTGCGGCATTTCCAGCGTCTGAGCGATCGCGCGCGGAACTTACATTCGCTGCTGGAGGCTACTACAGCGTGTCCCTGCCAGCTCCGCTGGAACATACGCGGCTGCTCGTGCTGGACGATCTCTTCATGTCGCGCAAGTACACCACATGCTCCGGAAAGGCTGATTCGGCGGGAGCGGACGCGCAGATCGACTGGCTTCGGCAGCAACTCACCGGAGCACGCGAAAAAAGGGAACGTATCTGGGTGACGGGCCACATTCCTCCCGGCATCGATCCCTACTCGACCGCGATCAAACTACGCAATGTGTGCGGAGGCAAGGCTCCTGAGATGTTTCTCTCTTCGGATGCCTTGCCGAGGCTTGTGGCAGAATTCGGGGACGTTATCCAACTTGCGATCTTTGGGCACACGCACATGGACGAAATGCGTCTTCTCAAGCCAGATGGTCAGGATGCCAGCGAAGCGCAAGTCGGCGTCCCACTCAAGATGGTCCCTTCCATTTCGCCGATCGACGGAAATACTCCGTCCTTCACAGTCGCACTCATCGATTCCCCGACCGCAAAACTCGCGGATTTTCAGGTTTTCGCAGCGTCGAACCAAACCGGAGCCGACGCAACTTGGAATGAAGAATATGACTATCGGAGATCCTATGCGCAAAGTGACTTTTCCGCCGCGTCCTTGGTCACGCTCGTCAAAGGGTTTCAAGCCGATCCTGACGCGACGACCGGCGCGAGCAAAGCCTACCTGCGCGACTACTTTGTCCGCGACCAATCCCTCGAGCTGAGATTGTTTTGGCCGCAGTATGTCTGCGCTGTCTCGACCTACAGCATCGACGCCTACAGAAACTGCAGGTGCTCGCAATCGAAGGAATAGTCAGTTTGCCCGCTGTTCATCGCCCGTATGTCTGAAGGCCGCTTTCGCTTCGTTTTCGATCAACTGCAAGCGCTACATCCCATCGTTGTTTTCCCGTTCAAACAATGACCAGTGGGGCACTGGTCAAGTGGCGAGCACTTCGCTTCCCTTACCTCGCCGGTATAGTCTGATCGAGCAGCATTCAGGTTTTTTCGCGAGGTTGAAGTGGCTGGACACCAGTATGTCGAGAGAGTCGTGGATCTGACTGAACCCAGCGCCAACCAGCTCTTTGGCCTGTCACTCGAAGACGCGCGGCGACGCCTGTTCGCTTGCGGGCCCGATGAAGTTGGCCGCATCTGCGGATCCTTCGCACTGGTCGCCAATGAGGGCAAGACGGTGCGCATGGCGCGATCGCTGGACCGGCCCATGCGCTACTTTCTGGCAAAGCAGCAAGCTGGGCCGCTGTTGATCGTTGCCTCAAGGATCGACACCATCCATGAGTGGCTATGCAAGCAGGGTCTCGGCTCTCAGTTTCACCCCAGCTACACGCGTATGGTGCCTGCCCATCACGTGGTCGAGATTCAACTGGTGGGCTGCCCCGATCCCGACCCTGTGTACACGCGTTTCTTCACGCCCGAGATGGGCAATCTTCCAGCCGACCTTGATGCAATCGGCGCGCGATACATAGGAGCGCTCGCAGACGAGATCGCGCAATGGGTCGATTCTGTGCCTGCGCAGGAACCCGTCGGCGTGTGCTTCTCTGGCGGCATCGACAGCGGTAGCGTCTTCCTGACCACCTATCACGTAATGCTGAAGCGCGGCATGCATCCGGGAAGACTGAAGGCCTTCGTGCTCGATCTCGGCGATGGCCCTGATATGCAGCAGGCACGATCGTTTCTCGATTCTCTCGGGCTTGGATTATTTCTGGAGCCGATTGAAGCCGATCGCAGCTCCCTTGATGTGCAGGAAACCATTCGCATTGTCGAAGACTACAAGCCGCTCGATATCGAATCGGCAACCATGGCGGTGGCGCTCTGCCGCGGAATCCGCGAACGCTATCCAGATTGGAGGTTCCTTTTGGATGGCGATGGTGGCGACGAGAATTTGAAGGACTACCCGATCGAGCAGAATCCCGAACTGACGATTCGGAGCGTAATCAATAACCCAATGCTTTATCAGGAAGGCTGGGGCGTAGGCAAAATCAAACACTCGCTGACCTACAGCGGGGGCCTTAGCCGGTCCTACGTGCGCACCTATGCGCCCGCGCATCATTTCGGTTTTCAAGGATTCAGCCCCTATACCAAGCCAAGCGTCATCGCAATCGCCGAAGCAATTCCCTTTGTCCAACTGACCGATTATTCCGTCGACAAGCTCTACGAGCTCAAAGGCGAAATCGTCGCTCGCGGAATTGCTGCGGTGACCGGAATGAAAATGCCGGTCTATCCGAAGCGGCGCTTTCAGCACGGTGCGATCCCGGAAAGAGAATTGCGCCGTAGCCTTCCTTTCCAGGAGGCCGAGTACCGCCGGCAATTCTTGTCTCTGTATCAGTGAGGATTTTCCTTGGACCTCAAATATCCTACGGACCCAGCGAGCCGAACGGAATGGATCCTCGCGCAGAGACCGCAACGGACGGAACTCGATCCCGAGAAGCCATACGCATTTTTCGTGGAAGAGGAGTGCTCCGCGACGGGCGAGGTTGTCCTTGTCGCAACCATCTTTCTGACCAACCGCGAGTGCCCATGGCGCTGCGTGATGTGCGATCTGTGGAAGAACACTCTGACGCGCCCGGTCGCACCCGGCTCAATTCCGCGCCAGATCGCCTACGCACTTGAAAGACTCCCGCCGGCGCGCCAGGTGAAACTCTACAACAGTGGCAGCTTTTTCGATCTTCAAGCAATCCCACGCGAAGATTACCCGGCGATCGCCGCGCTGGTCGGGCACTTCGACAGAACGATCGTTGAATGCCATCCATCGCTAGTTGGGTCTCAATCGTTTGAATTTCGCGATCTCCTTCCCCACACTCTTGAAGTTGCGCTGGGGCTTGAGACCGTCCATCCAGAAGTGCTGAGCCTGTTAAACAAGCGCATGACGCTGGATCTGTTCGCAACGGCCGCTGCGTCCCTCCACACCCATGGCATAGCACTTCGGACGTTCATTCTTGTGCAACCGCCATTTATGAAGCCGGACGAGTCACTCCACTGGGCAAAGCTATCCCTGGATTTTGCATTTGACTGCGGAGCGACCGCAGCAAGCCTCATTCCCACCCGCGGCGACAATGGTGCCATGGAATCGCTGGCACAGGCCGGCGATTTCGTGCTGCCAAGCCTTGCGACGCTAGAAGCCGCGGTGGAATACGGAATACGTTTGCAACGAGGGCGCGCCTTCTCGGACCTTTGGGATCTTCGGCGCGAAACACTAGTCTGCACGCATTGCTACTCTGATCGTATCGAGCGTCTCGCTGCCATGAACCTTCACCAGCAGCTGCTCACAACAATCGAATGCGCAAGGTGCGAGGGAAAGGGTTGACCGAAAGCTACGACATCGCGATTGCCGGATCGGGTTTCGCAGGATCGCTAATGGCCATGATCGCGAAACGCCTCGGGTATTCCGTCGTGCTCCTTGAAAGAAGTAAGCATCCCCGCGTTGTAATTGGAGAATCATCGACGCCGTTGGCGAATCTTCTGCTTGAAGAGCTTTGCCGCCGCTATAATCTGGCTGCTGTCGCACCGCTCGCAAAATGGGGGAGCTGGCAACGAAGCCTCCCGCAGATCGGATGCGGCCTTAAGCGCGGATTCACGTTCTATCGCCATCAACTCGACGGGCTCGACGATCAAAACGCGTTCCGCGACAATCAGCTCCTTGTCGCCGCGAGCCCTCACGATGAAATCGCCGACACGCACTGGTTCCGAGCCAGCTTCGACTCTTTTCTTGTCGAACAGGCGAAGCAGATCGGCGTCGATTATCTCGACGAAATGAAAGTCGATCAAGTCGTCTGTAGTGAAACGGGCGCAACTCTTAGCGGAGTCAGGAATGGCGCAACATTCTCGATCGACACAAAGTTTTTGATCGATGCCACAGGGCCACGCGGACTGTGTCACAATGCGCTCGGACTTGCTGAATCGCCGCTTCCTCACTATCCGGCAACACAAGCTCTGTACAGTCACTTTTCCGGAGTCACACGACCGGCCCGGACCAGCGCGAATGAAACTGCGCCCTATCCGCCGGAAGACGCCGCCGTGCACCACGTCTTTGATGGCGGATGGATTTGGGTCTTGCGTTTCAATAACGGCATCGCCAGCGCCGGCATTGCAGCGACCGATCAGTTGGCAGCGCACCTTCGCCTCGATGAGGGCGCGAACGCGTGGCATCGCCTTGTGCGCAGAATCCCGACTCTCCAAACTCAGTTTGAATCCGCTGATGCCATCCAGCCATTTCGACATATATCGCAGCTCTCGTTCATGAGCAGCCGCGTTGTGGGCGAGAGGTGGGCGATGCTCCCCTCGGCAGCGGGGTTTGTCGATCCGCTTCTTTCGACCGGCTTCCCGCTCACGTTGCTCGGCATCGAACGACTAGCGCGCATCCTCGAGCCCGGCCTCGACTCTCCTCATCTGGGGTCGGATCTTAAGAGATACGAAAGAAGAACCACAGACGAGTTGCTTGCGACATCGCGTCTCATTGCCGCACTCTATGTCAACATGAGCAATTTTCCTCTCTTCAAAGCGCTGTGCCTGCTGTATTTTGCCGCGGCCAGTTACTCTGAATCGGCGAGGCGATTGAGCAAGCCACACCTGGCCCCATCTTTCCTGCTCCATGACCACCCGCAGATCGGACCCCGCAGCGAGGACCTTCTTGAGCGAGCGATGCATGTCCCTCAAGGGGCAGATACGGACTGGCTCATCGAAGAAATCTTGCAGGCCATCGAGCCCATCGATGTTGCCGGTTTGAGCAGACCGAATGCGCAAAGCTGGTACCCCGTGGACGCGGCGGACCTGCTCGAATCCTGCTCCAAACTGGAATCGACGCCGGAAGAGATCGAGTCGCTGTTGCAGCGCTGCGGATTTCATCAGCCTCAACAACACGCGTGACTCGCCGCGATTCAATGCGGCTGCGATCCAGTCGCGCTCGCTCCCGAGAAAAGGATCGGCTGCATCGACACAATGCCCTTTCCCTCCTGCAGAGTCAGCGTCTGATCAGGTTTGATGTCGTTGAATGACTCTTTCTTTCCGCTTGGCCACACAATCTGCAGAGTGGCAATTCTGTTTTCGCCCGGCATTCCAAGTCCGAAGGTCAGCGGCAGCTCGCTCTGCGATAGATAACTTGAACCACCTTTCACCATCTGAGAAAGTCGCGCACCATTCCCCAACACGACCGTGACCTTTGCCCCTATGCCATCGCGATTGGAATGCGTTCCGATTACTTTCACACGAAGCATGTCGTTCTGATTGCCGTTGTCATTGCGGAGCAGTTTCGCGAAGCCATTGTTGGTAGATACGATCACATCGAGATCGCCGTCGTTGTCAAAATCGCCATAGGCTGCGCCGCGCGCGACGATCGGCTGTTGCAAGGCAGACCCGACCTTCTGCGACATATCTTCGAACTTGCCGTTGCCTCGGTTGCGAAACAGAAGCAGCGGCTCCGCATAATGAATCGTCGGCTGAATCACGCTGATGTCGTCGGCGACATGGCCGTTCGCTGCGAAGATATCGGGCAAACCATCGAGATCGTAGTCGAAGAAGAAGGCGCCGAATGTAAGTGACCGCGCCGAGGGGGAGGCAATGCCCGCCGCGACCGACTGCTCCGAAAACAGGCCTGATCCATCATTGTGATAAAGCGCCAGGCTCTCATTGGCGAAGTTTCCGATCAGGAGTCCCTGGCGTCCGGAGAGATCGTAATCTGCCGCGTCGGCACCCATTCCTGCACGCGCTTTGCCCGCATCGCTGAAGGCCACGCCTGAAGAAAGCGCACTTTCGGTAAATGTTCCGTTGTGATTATTGCGGTACAGCTTGTTCGGCTGAGTGTCATTGGCGACGAAGAGATCAATCCAGCCGTCATTGTCAAAATCCAGAAGCGCAATGCCGAGCGATTTGCTGGATGGATCGTACAGACCGGCCTTGCGCGTGACATCTTCAAACTTGCCGTTGCCCAGGTTATGGTAAAGCGTCCCGCTTTGTCCCCTATAGAGTTCCGGAGTGCAATACGATTTGTTTTTCCCGTCGAGTTGGCACGCCTGATCGGATGCGATGGACCAGGCGACATAGTGCGAAACAAAGAGGTCCAATTTGCCATCGTTGTCGTAATCGAACCAAACCGCACCGGTCGAGAACCCACCGCCGCGTACACCGGCTGTGCGCGTCACATCGACAAATCTGCCATTCCCTTCATTGTGAAACAAGTGGTTGCCATCGAGTGCGGTGATGTAGATGTCCTCGCGGCCGTCGTTATCATAGTCGCCCACTGCGCATCCCAAGCCGTACATTTCAACGCCAAGACCGGCTTCCTTCGTGACGTCTTTGAAACTCCCATTTCGTTCGTTGTGATACAGCGCCGAATAGGATTTCCTGGAAGCATGCCCAGGCCAATCCATTGAATTCACGAGCAGGATGTCTTGCCAGCCATCATTGTCGTAATCAAGTACACACACGCCGCTCCCCATCGTTTCCGGCAAATACTTCTGGCCGAACGCGCCGCTGTTGTGCTTGAAGTGAATGCCCGCTTGCGCCGTGATGTCGGTAAACCGAATCGGTCCCGACGGACGTGTCGGCATTGATGCAACGTCTGCCGGTTTGGCCGATTGCATTGCAGAAGTTGCGACGGGTAATGAGGGCTCGCCCTCGCGCGTAGAAGGACTAGAGGTCTGCTTGCAACTCGCAAGGATCAAAAGAAAGCAGCCCAGAAAGAAAATTGAGGAAGATCTCAAATTGATTCCTTGAATGCGCAAACTCACTTATGGCTGCACTGGGTTTGTATGGACAATCGGTTGACGCGATCCCACCGGAGCACGACGCGAGTTGATCCACATTTCGACGGCGAGCGCCGCAGGGCCGACGAAGAAAAGGGCGTAAAGCGGCGCATAAATGCTCTGACCGAGCCTGAAAAACATTTCGGCCAATGCGACTAGAAAAGCAACCACACACTGACCCCACTTGGATCGGACCGTCGTTTTCGGGTCAGTAATCATGAAGAAGATGAAAAGCTGATACTCCGGCCCGGTGATGGGCGAAACCTCCGAGAGCCACGGATCGCCCGTAATCCAGGCTCGTACAACAGAGAGGAGTAGAAATGACGCCACATACGTCGCACAAATGTGGAAGCGACGCGCGCGCCAGATGATGAGGGAGCCAAGGGCCCAGATCACCACCATCGCACCGAGATTGTTGCCCCATTGGATGCTCAGCGTGGCAACAGCATCGGACGCGAGAAAAAGCATCGCACAGATGCCGAAGTTTGACGGATTGAAAAGGTGGCGACCGTTCACGCGTATGACGTATTTCGATGTGATGGAGAGCATCGCGCAGACGACATATGGCCAGTAGCCGGGCGAGCGCAGAAGGATGCCCACGCTAATTCCGGTGATGTAGGAGCTGGCGAGGTTCGGCCACTTATGCAGGAGCAGACGGCTGAGCAAGAGTTCGCAGGCCATGGCGGAAACGATCGCGAGAATTGTCTTTTGGTAGCTTTCGAGGATTCCGAAGGAAAGGTGACCGACAAACAGAATAAGAGTGATAAAGATTGGCGGAAGATATGGATTGAGGCGGCTGGAGACAGGTGTCCATCCCCGGAAGAGCGGGCTGGGCCCCGCCGGTGGCGTTTTGGATTGCGTCGTCGGCTGGCTCATCGCGGCTCCTCGACCGTGTACAGTTTGTCCGGAACGAGCGAGTCGATCCTCTGCACCTTGCCGGATGGCCAGCGAATAACCGCGCTCTTCAGTTGCACATTCTTGCCAAGTCCAAAGTGCAGCCGGCGATCGTTCTGCGCAGAGAATCCGCTGCCGCCGGAGACTTCCTGAATTTGCTTTTGATCGTTCCAGGCAAGCTCGACCTGCGCGCCAATCGCGCTGCGATTGCTACTGGATCCTCTAAGATCGAATTCGATCCAATGATTTCCCGGCGCCACAGTGTTCCTATACAGGAGCAGCGGGCCGCGCTGGTTGGCAACAATGACATCGAGCACCCCACGATTCCAGAGGTCCGCCATGGCGACAGCGCGCCCGTCATACGTATCCGTGACACCGACAGCCTGCGCAACATCGACAAACCTGCCTGCTCCGTCGTTCAGCCAGACATGCTTCTGCTGATAGCCCGAAAGACTTCTGCCATCCATGGCCGGCCAGTCCCTGGCGTCTCCGATGATCGACGAATTGCCGCCCGCAATTTTCGTGAAGTCATACCAATAGCTCCGGGTGCGGTCGAGCGAGACATAGCCGTTCGTCAGGTAAAGATCGAGCGTGCCATCGTTGTTCAAGTCGCCGAATTGCGCGCCAAAGCTCCAGCCTCCCAACTCAACTCCCATATCGCGCGCCAGGTTTTCAAACAAAACCGTATTCGCTGGAGCGCCTTCTTTTGGAACCCAAAGATTGTTCCCCTGAATCAGCGCACCATTTTCAGAAATATTCGAAACGTACACAGCGAAGTGTCCATCGTTGAGAATATCGCCGAAAGCAACGTTCATCCCGCTCTTCGGGGCGAAACCCACTCCGGTCTGCTGGCCGGCCTCGTGGAATCTTTTTCCGTCATTCAAATAAAGCTCCGACACTCCATAATCGTTCGCGACAAAAAGGTCCGGATGGCCCGTACCACGCAAATCCGCTGCTGACGATGCTAGCGCCCATCGCCGGCTGTCGATGCCAATCTTGGCGCTGACCTCTTCAAACTTGCCATTGCCCAGATTGTGAAACAGGTATTTCCGCCCGCCATTTTTTGCGTATTCAAAACTGTCCGGCATCATGCGTGTGTTTTTCAGATGCCATAAGTCAACATCCTCCGGATAATACCCGCCGACGAATAAATCAAGAAGCCCATCGCCATCGTAGTCAAACCAGACTGCTGTGTTGGCATTGATCCACGGCGGCAGCTCGGCCTGCTCGCTTACCCGCGTGAAGCCGTGTCCGCGATCGTTATGGAAGAGCTCTGGACGGCCCCACTTGATCAGAAACAGGTCTTCATATCCGTCATTGTCGTAGTCACCCCACACCGCTCCCATCGAAACGCCGGTTCCGCGCTGATTCACATCCGCAACGCCAAGTTCTTCGGCCACATCTTTGAATGTGCCGTCATGCATGTTTCGGTACAGATGATTCTTGCTGCCTTCCGCGCTGTTCGTCACGTAGATATCCGGCCACCCATCGCGGTCGAAATCGACGATACTTACCGACGCACCCATCGAAGCGACTTCCGGCATGATCGGATTCAGGCTCGCATCGAGAGTGGGCGCCTGATGAACGAAATCTATGCCGGCCGCATGAGAAGCTTCTTCAAGATAGAAACCGTGTCGGGCAAGTGCAGCCTGCCGATCGAGCGTAGAGTGCGCCGCGAGCGTGCGTTGCGCTAATCGCCACCGCATCACGGCGGGAGTCGCCAGTAATCCGAGAAAGAAGATGCTCACTGCAATGCGAGCCCATGGAATTTGCCTCATTTGGACTGCTGGCTCCTCAGTGCATCCTCAAAAATCGCAGGCGACACGTAGCGCGTCTGCCAGGTCTGCCAATCTTCGGGATGGTGCCGAACGACCCATTCATCCTCAAGCCGGCCGGGTGGAATGTCGTAGACCTGTCGTGCATGGTAGGGATACGGCAACACTGTCGCCGAATACGTGGAGTTGTAGTCTCCATCCTTGATCCAACCATCCCCTGCGAGCACGTAGTCTCTCACGTAACCCGGAGCGGGCGGCGCCGGTTCCGCAAACCGGAGCGCCAGCTCATCGCCGGCATTCATAATCACGTAGCGATCGTCCGTCTTGGAGAGCAGCTCGCGCATATCACCATAGTGCGTGTAATAGCCGCTCAGATCGCGCCAGATTTGCGTTGTCGCGGCGAGATGCTGGTAGTCGGGGATTTCGGGCGAGGATGGATTCGCTTGGCGAATCACGGAGTAGCCCCGATAGTGCAGATCTGCGGTCGCCGGAGCGAGTTGGGTGATGTGGAGCGGCGTCTTCGGCGCACCCGCGGCCCATTCGATCGCATCCCAATACACTTCGAGATTCGTGCGAAGGCGCAGTTTGTGATCCGACCCAGACGGAAAGAGTCCAGTGAGGTCGATGAGGCAAGTCTTGTTGCGCCCGGCGGGAAATCCGAGATTGCTCCTCGCAACTCGCCAACTGCCGTGGTCGTCGGAAACCTCGAGACTCAACGGACGCGGCGCGTCATGATGCCCTTGGCCCATTGCGATGTTGAGGGACGAGTCCGAGGGATGCAGCCAGCCCGTAGCAATCAACCACAACGGACCGTTCGCCGGAACGTTCGCGCCTAAATCAATCTCAACGTAATGGTCTCGCGTCACGCCCTGATACTGCCCTCGCCCAAAGCTATCGAGATATTTGCCATCAACCGATTGAAGAATCTCGGTCACGTCTTGCCCGTTGTCATCGATTGCTTGCGCGATTGGATGCGGCGTTTCGACGGCCGTAACCGCAAGCTTCACGGGAGGCACTGAAAACCTCTCGTCCGTGAAAATCTCAGTTCCCGCAGGATGATCGACCGTCATGAGCCGCAGCGAATCGTAGTAATAGGTCTCCCAAAGCTCGCCGGTAATTCGAAGGTCATAGAAACCATCTCGAGGAACTAGCTGCTCGCGTCCGATTCTGTACCACTCCTCCGTGGCCTCGACCCGCGCCGGGCCAATTGCATTGATTCGCAGGCCAATCGCCGATCCCCACGGCACCGTGTCTTTCACAAACTGCATTGCGTGACCGTTCCAGGCGAATAGAAATGGGCAGGAACCTTTGAGGCGCTGCTCGGTCAGAATCGGTTGATCGGCTTTGAGAGCGAACTCGGCACGCACCGATCCGTTGGGCCAGACGATGCGCGCTACGTCGACCCCCGTCTGCTCCCCAAGACCAAAGTGGAGTTCCGGCCCCGTGATGGATTGCTTTTGCGGTAAAAGCCCCGAGCGAATCTCAATCTCGCCGCCAATGCCAAATGAGTTCACCCTCTGGTCTCCGGTTGTCTGACGCGCGCGTGGCCTTATGGTTTGCCAGTGATAGTTCTTCGTTCCGCGGTTGATCGCTTCGAAAGCTTGCCCCGACGCTGAAACTCCGAGCAGATCGAGGCGTCCGTTCGCATGAAGATCGGCCGCGGCAATTGCGGAAGATGGGGCAATGTTCTGGGCAATCTTGTTGAACTTTCCACCATCGCCCTGCAGCCAGAGCACCGGCGGCTGCGTGGAAGAAGCTGAGGATGCGAGCAAATCGAATGCGCCATTGTTGTCGAAATCCGCGACCTTGATCCTCAGATCGGCACCAAGTAGATCGCTCGGAATCGAAACTCCATCCAACGTCGAAGTCGACCAGGTTCCTCCTTCGCTCCTGAAATTCATGGCAGTCACGGAGCCGTTTGCGTTTGCGACTAGAACACAGAGCGGGCCGGAGTGGTCGACATCGGCCGCAGCAATGGCCTTCACCGCAGCCGATCCCGCCGGGACAGCCACTTCGCGAAAGTTTCCGGAACGCTCGTTCAGGAACACATGCAGTTGGTCCGCCCCATCGATCAACGCCGCATCGGGGTTGCCATCTCCGTTAAGGTCTGCCCAGACAAATTGACGAATGCCTGAAACGCCATGGAACGGATGAATCGGGAGAAACGTCCCATCGCCATTGTTGCGCAGCACAACGGGAATCCCGCTTCCCTGCCCCATCACGATATCGAGATCGCCGTCCGCCTCAATGTCGACAGCCCATGCTCCCGTGTACGCCGCGTTGATCGACAATACCGGTAGCTTGGCAGCCGCGGTCACATCCGTGAAGTGATCGGGCTTGTCCTGGCGCAAGAAACGAACACCACCTGCGCCGGCGAGCACGAGGTCCGTCTTGAAATCGTAGTTGAAGTCCACTGGAAGAATGCTGTTCGGCGAAGGATTCGTTGCGCTTTTCCCTCCGGGGAACGGGAATTTCGCGCCAGTCGACAGGCGAACTTCGCGCCCGTTCGCTACCGCAATCGACGGCGCACCGCTCCCGTCGAGTGAGACGGCTCCGATCCAACTCCAGTTGCTCCCGGCAAACTCCGACAGGGCCTGCGTCGTAAAGCTTAATCCCTGGTCAGGTGGAGCAGGCGCGAATGCCGGAGTCTGGAGTCGTACAAAACGCGTGAAGGGCTGCGCCTCGTCGCCGGGCTGAGTTTTCAACTGCAAAAGGCTTGCACGGAACTCTGGAACACGCATCAAAACGTTGCGCAGGAAAATTGAGCGCGTCGCCGCGGCTCTGGGGTCGGGCCCGTTGGCGGCAGCCTTCAAAGAATTAAGCTCCTGTTTCACTTCTGTAGGCCAGGGTCCGGATTGCGCGTCAATCTTGCTGACAGTACTCCGAAGCATCGCGGAATCCCCGCGCTTTGCCGTGATGCGACACAACTCCAGCAGCGCGGCGAGATTGTTCGGCTCGACAGCCAACAAATGCTCCATTAGTTGTTGAAACTCCACCTCGCTGTGCTCATCTCCCTGCCGTTCTATCTCCGACGCGAGCAAATAGATCGCGCGAAGGTCCCTTGGATTGCGCTTAACGGCCTCGCGCAGGACCGCAATTGCCTGCGCGGAGTTGCCCCGATCGCTTTCGAGCAAACCTTGCAAGTAATAAATCCGGTCATCCTCCTTGTCGAGTGAAAGTGCGCGATCGAATCGTTGCGCAGCCACGTCGAAATTCCGTTGGCGCAGCGCCAGGATCCCCCAGTTCGCCCAGCCGGCCGGTTCGCCAGGGACGAGTCTCGTTGCGTCCCCGAGTCTGGCATCCGCGCGCACGTCATCCCCTACTTGCAGCGCGGCCAGTCCCACGTAGAAAGCTGAGACAAAATCGGAATAGATCGTCGACGAAGTGTCCGGAAGCCTCTCTCCTCGCCGGCACGCCCCCAACGCCAGGAGAAAAAGCAAGAGAAACGCGCTCCAGCGCCGTGTTCGGCAGCAATCTCGAAATTGAAAGCGCTTGCGGGAAGAGAGGACTGCCGACATTTTCATTGCACATTCATTCTGACTGGTGCGACGCGCAACCCGCAATGACCCCTTGTCTCGGCCTTCGAGGGTTTATCAAGAAGCAACTCTCGATTTCCGAACCGATTTCTCGCTCATTCACATGAACAAGGAGAACGACTCGATGTTCTGGTTGAGCTGGGCATACATCGTCCGATGGATGCCCAGCTCATTGGCTTTCGGTAGAGTGAGTTGACTTTTCCTCAGATCCCGTACCGGAGCCGATTCCTTGCTGAAAACGATTGCAGCCTTAGCCCTCCTTGCCGCTGGCGCAGGAGTCACTCTTCCTGCGCAGGACAACTTCTTTTCGCGATGGGAAAAGCGCACCTCGCAGACCCAGTCCAAACAGCCGTCGTGGTCGGTACCGTTGGTTTCGCCTTACCCGATGCTGATCCAGGTCTTCCGCGCCGATTTCACACGGCAAGTGACTCCAGCGCTCACCGACACATGGAACTTCGGAGGAAGCCGCGGGCTCAACCTCATTCCGGGTTTCAACAGCGAATTCGATTTTTACTACCCACCCTACATCCAGCACAATGTTAAAACCGCGAAAGACGGTTTCGGCGACGTCGGGTTTCTGTACAAGTACCGCATTCTCTCGGCAAACGAAAAGAACGGAAACTACATGCTGAGCGCGCAGTTGACAGCGACGATCCCGACAGGAAGCTATAGCAATGGGAGCACCGATGCGTCGGTCTCGCCGACACTTCTGGCAGGCAAGGGTTTCGGCAAATTTGACGTGATTTCCTGTGCGGGCGGCACTCTCCCCACCGGAGATACAGTGAAGCTGGGCCGCACCGTTGCCTGGAATACGACGGCGCAGTACAGGATTCACAAATACTTCGTGCCGGAAATCGAGGACAACGCCACCTTCTTTTATGGCGGAAAAAACGACGGAAAGATGCAGAACTTCCTCACGCCGGGAATCACATTCAGCAAATTCAAGTTTCATCCGGGTGATGCGACCAGCCGTCCTGCCCTTGCGTTTGGTGGCGGAGAGCAGATCGCCACATCTCAACTCCATACTTATAATCACAACCTGGTCTTCACCGCGCGCCTTCTCTTCTAGCTGATCTTCGAGGTTTGCCGTTACCTATGCCCGTCGGCAGTGGGTGTTATCTCCTAGGCAGCCCTGCCGAAGGTAACTCTCAGTCGAGATTTCATTCAAACGGACGCCAAACTCGTCGCGGAAAGATAATCGTGCGCGTATGCAGTGAAGAAGTCGGAGAGTCTCGCTGCAACCGGTTCCGGCTGATCGAGTGGAATGAAATGCCCCGCATCCACAGTCACCATGGTGGCGTTAGGCAAAAGCCTTGCCGCCCGACTGGCAAACTCTTCCGGAATTGCCGCATCGCCGCGACCGTGAAACACGAGCGTCTGCATAGGAAGCGTCGGCAGGAATCGCGGAACCTCAGCGAGCACCGATGTCGGGTCGCCCCAACGAAGCAGCTTCATGAATCTCCATGAACCCATGAGGCCAGCAAACGGCTTATAGAAATCTCCAACGATTTGGGAGTTCCGATCGATTTGCGCAATCGCCCGTTGCATCGCGATCTTCCAGAATGCGAACCGGACAAACGGTGCCAAAACCTCACCTACCACCGGGGTGCGCAGAATCTCAAGAAGGTAGAACGGCCGAAGCTCTGGAAACAGCGCTGGCGCTAGCAACGCCATGCGCGCCACGTGTTGCGGAAAATATCTGGCATAATGAACAGCGACCGCCGAACCTGCATCGTGCCCGACCACATGCCACTTCTCGATCCCGCTGGCAAGACGAATTTGGTCGATCTGCTCGGCGATTTTGCGCAAAAAACCGGCGTCATATGCAATCTGCGGAGTTTCTCCCATGCCCGGCAAGTCAATGGCGAAGCAATCAAAGTGGGCGCACAAGAGCGCAATGATTTGGCTCCACAACTGACTGCTCGTGGGCATCCCGTGGATAAACAGGATCGGATCGCCAGAACCGCAGCGGACTAGATGCATGCGACTACTCCGTTCCTCTTCATGTGGCACACGCCGAAGCCTCGGGCCGGGACCTTTTACAAAACCAGTAGTAGATATTTAGAGCCATGCGAAGGGTTCGCAACGCCAGGCTGAAGAGCAAGGTTGAAATCAGCCCCGCCGGCCTGAATCGAGAATAGAGATGATTCATGCTCCAGGCCGGAATGGTATACAGGTCGCCGGCATTTAGCGCGCCGATGCGATTGCGGATGGGCCAGTCGTAAATCACCTTTTCGATTCCGCAATTGAAAAACTTCGCCATCTCCAGGACGCGCCGAACATACAACGTCCGAGCCAGCCACGGAAGGCACTTGCGGCGCCGATAGCGTGAAACGATGCGAGAAGCCTCGGCGGCGTGCCGCAGTGCCCCCGTCACTCCATACGAGGTCATGGGATCGACCATGGCTGCTGCTTCGCCCATCACCAACCAATTAGGGCCGGAGATGTTGTCGAATGTCCGGCAATGATACGAAGTTGTCTTCGGTGGGCTAAGGGGCTGGTTCGGAATGAGCGTCCGCAAATCTTCGAATCTCGCCAGCTGTTCCGCGTAGATTTCCTGGGTCGAGAGGCCCTGTTGCCGTTTCGCTTTGATTGATTCACCGGTCGCGACATAGCCAACGCTGATGGTCTTCGGATGAATGGGAATCTGCCACATCCATTCCATATAGCGGTTGCCGTCGCAGTCTCCCAGAAGCGTCGTTCCTTCCAGGGCTTCATCCACTTGGAAGTAATCCCAAAGCGCCACCTTCCGGGGACCGTATTCGAATGACGTCAATTCAAAAGCGCGCGGAAACAGGCTCGTTGCCGAACCGGACGCGTCGAGAAACCATGGCGAAGACAGCCTTTCTCCCCTTTCAGTCACCACGGCAACCACTCGAGGACCATCCCGTTCCACGCTTACGACCTTGTCGCTGATGAGGGTCACGCCGTTGCTTGCGAGGCAATCCCGAACAGCGCGATTGAGAAGGGTACGATCCACATGGATGGTGCGCAATTCAACATTGAGGGGCGGGCGGCCAAGCCAATCGGACGGAATGTAATGCCGTGCGGCGCCGCCGATCAGCTTTAGAATGACGTGCCGTTTGTATGTCGCAACGCCGTCCCTTAGCAGCCGATCCATGGGCAAACCCAACTCCCGCAGCAATTCCGGCGCGGACCAATCGAGGGATTCCCCGACCGGATCGACGTCCTCGGGATCCGATTCGATGCACGTCACCCGCATCCCCGCGCGGGCGATGTGTATCGATGCTGCCATGCCGGCCAGACCTCCACCCACTACGGTCACCTCAAAGTGTCGAAGCTCGGTGTGCATCGGTATTCTGTGTACGCGTGTGCTTGTGAAAGTCCGTCTCGCGATCCTCGCTGAACCGGTATGAAGCTCACAACCGACTCTGAGTGGACTTCCACCTCCACCTTTCGGTGGAGGCATCCGCCCAACGACTCGAATAGCATCCACGTTGAAGCAGGCTTCCCAGGAACTTCCCCTCCCAAAGGAGATCGAGCGGATGCGAGTACCCGTCTGGCTGCGTCCGATTCTGTTTCTCGTCACGCTGCTGGTGATCTGGGAGA
Organism: uncultured Occallatibacter sp.; assembly: GCA_964487345.1. Lineage (GTDB taxonomy): Bacteria > Acidobacteriota > Terriglobia > Terriglobales > Acidobacteriaceae > Telmatobacter. The sequence goes on from CAZAQN010000011.1 coordinate 44,491, forward strand.
TAGCTGTTCGCGCGCATCCGGGCTTGATTCTTCCCGGCCCCATCGCTGTATTTGCCGGCCTGGTGGAGCTCCTGCGTCATGGTCTACTGTTGAAGTACGTCGTCGCTTCACTCTTCCGGGTCACCTGGGGGTTTGTGCTGGCTACCATCACCGCGATTCCCCTTGGGCTCGCACTCGGCTGGTATCGTCGCGGCGAAATGGCGTTCAATCCGCTCGTTCAGATATTCCGCCCTATCTCGCCTCTGGCGTGGATTCCCATCGCAATCCTATGGTTCGGTGTGGGCGACTTATCGTCGATCTTTCTCATTTTTGTCGGCTGCTTCTTTCCCTTGCTGCTCACGGCTATGAGCGCGGTGCACAACATTCCTGCGGTCTACATTCATGCGGGCCGCAATTTCGGCCTGTCGTCAGCAGCCTTTGTAGCCAGGGTCCTTTATCCTGCGGTCATCCCCCAGCTTTTGGTGGGAATGCGTATCACTCTCGGCGTTGCCTGGTTGGTGGTGGTGGCGGCCGAGATGATTGCCGTGAACTCCGGCCTCGGCTTCCTCATCGTGGACGCACGTAACGCAGGCAATCGCTACGACCTGGTGGTCGCGGGCATGGTTGTTATTGGCGTAATCGGCCTCCTGCTCGATTTGGCAATGCGTTCGATCGAGCAGGTCAAGTCCTTTCGCTGGAGGTCATCGGAAGACTAGTGTCTCTTGCTCAGGATGGGTTAGCGGCGTCAAAAAATGGCTATAAACTGCAGGCCCGGCGGCTCGGTATGGTCTATCATGCCGACGGCAAAAGTGTCGCGGCGCTTGAAGATATCAATCTCGACATCGCGGACGGCGAATTCATCAGTATCGTCGGACCCTCGGGATGCGGAAAATCGACGCTGTTAAATGTGATGGGTGGGTTTCTCTCACCCTCGACAGGGGCGGTCACGATCGACGGAGAAGCTGTGACTGGGCCCGATCAGCGCCGCATTCTGGTCTTTCAGGAGCGCGGCGTCTTTCCGTGGCTGACCGTAGAGGGCAACATCGGCTTCGGTCTATCGAAGCTCTCCTGTGCGGAACGCGAGAGCCGCATCGCCCACTATGTGCAGTTGGTCCGCCTTCAAGGATTCGAGAATTCCTATCCGTCCGACCTATCCGGGGGCATGCGGCAACGCCTCCAAGTCGCCCGCGCTCTGGCAGTCAATCCGGACATTTTGTTTCTCGATGAGCCGTTTGGTGCACTCGACTCGATCACGCGCGTGATCATGCGCGGCGAGCTTCTCCGCATCTGGCAGACTGAAAGGCGCACGATCGTCTTCGTCACGCACGATATCGACGAAGCTGTCCAACTTGCCGACCGCGTGGTTGTGCTCAGCTCCCGGCCCGCCCGGATTCAGGAAATTCTCAACATCGAAATTCCCCATCCCCGCAACATCAGTTCGCCGCGCTACCTCGAACTCCGCGACGAACTGCTCAAGCAGATCGGCCTGGCCTACGAGATATGAGTGAGCTCAAAAGCCCGCGCGGTTGGGAGAAGTTCTTTTGGCCTATCTTTGCCGCACTGGTCGTGCTGTGCTTCTGGCATTACGCTGTCGCGTGGACAGGCACGAATGTCTTCCCGTCGCCGCTCAGCGTCGAGAAAGGAATAGCCGAGTTGGCGCGCAAGCACGTGCTTTGGGCCGATATCGCTGACTCCCTGCGCCGCGTAGCAATCGGGTATGGCGCCGCAGTTGTGATCGGCATTCCCCTGGGCTTGTGCCTCGGCTGGTTTCCTGCCGCCAACCAGGTCGTGAATCCATTGCTGCAGCTTCTACGCCCCATCAGTCCCATTGCGTGGATTCCGGTCGCCATCATCTTCTTCGGCATCGGCGATCCTGCTGCAATCTGCCTCGTTTTCCTAGGAGCTTTCTTTCCAATTGTGGTCGCCTCCGTCGGAGGTGTTTCAAGCGTTCCGCTCATCTTCCGCCGCGCGGGACGCAACTTCGGATTGTCCAATGCGCAGCTGCTACGCAAAGTGGTCTTTCCTGCGGCGCTGCCGCAGATCCTCATCGGCCTGCGCATCGCACTGGGTATCGCGTGGCTGGTCGTCGTCGCGGGCGAAATGATCGCGGTGGATTCGGGCCTCGGTTATCTTGTCATCGACTCGCGCAACTCAGGCAAACGCTATGACCTCGTCGTCGCCGCGATGCTAATAATCGGAGTCATTGGTCTCCTTCTCGATGTCGCCTTTCGCCGCCTTGAGAAACTGAAGACTGTCCGCTGGGGGTTCCGGAATGCAACTTAGAACCAAGGCAATCCTCCTGGTGGTCGCGTGGCTGGTGTTCATTTCGGGCCTGCATTCGTATCTCAACGTCAACTGGGCAGCCGTTCTCAATGACTATCGTCCGATTGAAAAGCGCAAGATCGTCGTGGCCTATATCCCCGTCACCTGCCAGCTGACTTGCCCCGTGACCGATTACATCTCGAAGTATTCGACATCGGGCCAAGAGTTCCTGCCTAGAATGTTTCAGGGGCTTCCGGAGGTGAAGGAGGCTCTCATCTCCAATCGCGTACAGGCAGCATTCATCGTCGCCCCTATGGCACTCGCACTCAAAGCCCAGGGAGTTCCAATCAAAGTTGTGTACCTCGGCCATCGTTATGGCAGCGCCGTTGTGGTACGCAAAGACGGACCGATCAAAACATTCGCCGATATGCGCGGCAAGACCATCGCGATTCCAAGCCGCTTTTCCGATGAACGTCTCCTGCTTTTCCGCGCCATGAAAATCTGGGGCATCAAGCCGGACGAAATAAAAATGCGTGAGATGGCACCGCCTGACGTTTCCGGTGCCCTGGCCGCGCATGCCATTGACGCCTTCGTGATGGGCGAGCCGTTTCCCTCGCAGGCTGAGATGGGCGGATTCGGCCGGGTACTCTTTCAGGCGCGTGAGTATTGGCCGGATTACATGTCCTGCATTTTGGTCGTCCGCCAGGACTTGATCGATCGTCGACCTGACATTGTGCAGGTGCTGGTAGATGGTATCGCGCGCTCCGGACTCTGGCTCGACAAGAGCAAGCCGCATCGCGAACAGGCAGCCGATTTCGTTGGCCGCTTCTACTACAACCAGAAGCCGGCATTGCTGCGCTGGGCGCTGACCAAGCCACTGGACCGCGTTGTCTACAGCCCCCTCGCGCCCAGAAAAGCGGACTTCGACTTAGTTCGCGACATGATGATCGAAACCGGGGTGTTGAACAAGAAGCTCGAATTCAACGAATACACTGACACACGGTTTTCAGACAAGTCCAGCCTCGAAACGCCCTGGAGATACGAAGCAGCGACCGGCTCAGCACAGTAGCCGATCGCGAAGTCACAACCGGAGAATTAGGCAAGGAGAAGCACCCCATGTTTCGGAGACAGTTTATGCAGATCGTCGCTCTCACAAGCGTAGGAGCGCTCAATCCAGTCGAATCGATAGCCTCCGGCGCACGCACCACTCTGATACTTCAGGTGAAAGGTTTCACCTGCGTCACATGTGCAGTTGGACTCGATACTTTGTTCGGCAAGGAGAAAGGGATCGTATCCAGCCGGTCCACCTATCCCGAAGGGAAGGTTACGGTCGTCTTCGACCCGAAAGAGTGCTCGGAGCAAGCGATCCGAGGATTCATCGCAGAGATGGGCTTCTCCGTCGTTAGCAGCCATCTCGCCTGAACGACCAAGAACAGCTCAAACCACCAACAAGGACATTCATCATGGAAAGCTACGCCGCTTTGTCCCAGGAGTTGATTCATCTGCTGCATCTCGAGCAGCCGCCCATTGCGATTTCGTTCACTGAAACTAAACCGGAAGGAGTGGAATCGTACAACGGCCAGGCACCCGCGGGCTGCCGCTTTTGGCAGGACGCTGCAACCTCCACATTCACCACTTCCGCACGCGATCACGAATTGTGCGCCATAGGAGTTCACACTCACAATCTGCAATCGTCGCCAGCGCAGCAGAAGGACCTGATGGACGCACTTAAAGTCTTCGCCGACCTTGGCTATGTGCGCGCGGAAGACGTCCCGCAGATTCCCGTTCTCAAAAATCAGCCACAATACGTCACGTACTCGCGCCTCGCCGACTCGCCGCTTCCACCAGATCTGGTCATCCTCTTCGTTCGACCCGATCAAACGCTGATTCTCTCTGAAGCAACACAGCAACTCGAGAACGAGAACGCGCCGGCGATGGGACGGCCCGCGTGCGCGATTGTGGCTCAAGTAATGAACACGGGGCGGCCGGCGATGAGCCTCGGATGCTGCGGGGCGCGTGCCTATCTCGACAATTTCGCCGACACGACGGCGATCTTTGCGATTCCCGGCTCTAAGCTGGAAGCCTACGTCGAGCGCATTCGCATTCTCACCAATGCCAACACCCTCTTGAGCCAGTTCCACCAGCTTCGCCGAACCGATATAGCCGCAGGCAATCGCCCGAGCATTCAGGAGTCCCTCACGGCTTTCGCCGCTTCTCAATCTTGAGCCGATCAAATCGAGAATCACTAACCGCCGCAGAGACGTTTCAGCAGTTTTTGCAGTCCACTTCGTCGAATCCATTGCTCCGCGGCCCTTTCGCCTTCAGACCACGAATGCCCGGCCAGCTGAACCCGAAACACCTCCTTTGACAACCGCCACCGGTATTTCATATGGTTTTCGAGCAGTAAATTATTTCATTTGGGAAGCGCGAATTGCTTGCTTCAAGGCCGATGGCGCTTGAACCTCATTCACCCAATCGATCTGAGGCTCCCATTCGAAATCGAGGGAAACATGGAACAGCTATCTGTGCGCGGTATCGTTTGCTGCGCCGCCTTGAGTCTTGCGGCACTCCCTTCTTTGGGACAGGCAGCTTCCGCGCGTGGACCGGTGGAATTACGCGTTGACACGGTGCGTGCTCCGCTGGGAATCGACGATCCCGCACCTAAGTTTTCCTGGCAATTGCGTGATCCCGCGCGAGGAGCAAGCCAGAGCGCCTACGAGGTGCAGGTGTCCTCATCGGCGGAGGGCCTCACCGAAAGCAAAAGCGACATATGGGACAGTGGCCGAGTCTCCTCTTCTCAATCCTTGAACATCCGCTATCAAGGTCCTCCATTAGTGCCCGGCAAGCGTTATTTCTGGCGCGTTCGGACTTGGGATGCCGCAGGCAAGCGATACCCCGAAAGCGAAACATCCTGGTGGGAGACGGGCCTGATGACCCAAAGCGGCTGGCGCGCCTTGTGGATCGGCTACGAAACCATGGAGGAACGGGCTGTCCGCAAGGCAAATGCGGCATGGATCGCTAGCCCCGATGCCCAAACGCTTGCGTCTGAGAAACTACCAGAGCAGCATTTCGCCTATCGCGCTGCAACCACTATCGATGGAGCTGTGCGCAGTGCCATGTTGTACGCAACCTGTGAGGACACGGTTTCTGCGTGGGTCAATGGGGCCCAGGTGCTCAACGCGAATCCGCTACCGCCCTACAAACAAATGCCGTGGAAAAAATACGTGCGCGCGGATGTCACGAAGCAGTTGACCAATGGAACCAATTCCCTCGCCCTCGAGTGCGTGCATTACGTCGTGAATCCGAATGGAATGGCCACTCAGGAAGCTCCTCCTCTCAGCGCTACCCTGTACGTCGAATTCGAAGACGGAAGGACCATAACCGTTGCAAGTGAGACCGCCTGGAAGTCCGCGATCCACGCGGCGGATGGCTGGCACGAAAGGAATTTCGACGATGCAGGATGGCAGAGCGCCGTCGCATGGACGCCCGTGCCCGGACCTCAATCTGCGCCGCTTGGTCATCCTTGGATTCCCGATTCCGTGAAGTCCATGCGCAGCAATTTTGAAGTGAGCAAGCAAATCAAATCGGCACGACTTTACGCAACATCCATGGGCGCCTATGAGATGTTCCTGAACGGCAAGCGCGTGAGCGAAGATCTACTCGCGCCTGGATGGACCGACTATCGCGAGCGAGTGATGTATCAGACCTATGACGTGACCGCGATGCTTAACACAGGCAAGAATGCAATCGCCGCGCTGCTGGCGCCGGGGTGGTATGCGACGCCGCTGGAATGGTTTCAGCAACCCAACAGCTATGGGGACACTCCACCCGCGTTGAGGGCGCAGTTGCGGATAGAGTACACCGACGGCAGCGTTGAACGGGTCAAGAGTAATACCGATTGGCAAGCGGCGAACTCCGCGATTCTGCACTCCGAACTCTATGACGGCGAAACGCAGGATGCGCGCCAGCTGCAGCCCGGATGGAATACAGCCGCGTTCGATGCGAGTGGCTGGCAGCATGCCATTGCGATCGAACCCAAACCGGTTCCCATCGAAGCACAGGACTATCCGGCGATTCGCGTGGAGACCACAGTCGCAGCAACGTCTGTGACTGAACCCAAGCCCGGCGTCTTCGTCTTTGACTTCGGTCAGAACCTGGCCGGCATTGAACGTGTGCGCCTCCAGGGTCCAGCAGGAACCGATGTGCGCTTGCGTTTCGCAGAGATCGTGAATGATGACGGGACCATCTATACCGACAACCTGCGCACCGCAAAAGTCACCGATCACTTCATCCTCGCGGGCAATGGCATTGAAGAATTCACGCCCCAGTTCACATTTCACGGATTCCGTTACGCCGAGATCACCGGCCTTCCCGCGGCTCCCGCAAAAGACGCTGCTGTTGCCTTAGTACTGCACACGGCCGCGCCTTGGGATGCCAAGCTCAAAACCGGCAGCCCGATGATCGACAAGCTGTGGAGCAACATCCTCTGGGGGCAGCGTTCGAATTTCGTCGGCGTTCCGACGGATTGCCCGCAACGCGATGAGCGCCTGGGCTGGATGGCGGATGCGCAGGTTTTCTGGCGGACAGCCAGCTACAACATGGAACTTGCGGCATTCTCACGCAAATTTGCCGGCGACATGCGCGGCACACAATTCGGCACTCCGTTCTATGGCATCTATGCGCCTGGAACCGTGCAGAGTGCTTCCGGCTCGGGTGCAGGATGGAGCGATGCGGGCGTCGTCATCCCTTGGACGTCGTGGCTGCAGTCGGGAGACACCAGCGTCATTGAGCAGAACTGGGAGGCAATGCACAAATACCTGGACGCCATTGAAGCGGCGAATCCCGATGGCCTTTGGAAGGTCGACTCTGGAATACCTTTCGGCGATTGGCTCTCGCCCGAAGGGAGAACCGACCAGGTGCTGGTGGCGACTGCTTACTGGGCCTACGACGTGACGTTGATGCGCGAAATGGCGCACGCAACAGGCCGCGTGACCGAAGAAAAGAAATGCGAAGAATTATTTGCGAAGATTCGCACGGCCTTCCAGAAACGCTTCGTACACGACGATGGCTTCATTGCTGGCGCAGACAATAGTCCGTCTCCCTTCGGGCAGATCAATAATCCCAACGCAAAAAGCAAAGGTGGAGATACGCAGACAAGCTATGTGCTAGCTCTGCATATGAACCTGCTGCCTGACTCGATTCGACCGCTGGCTGCGGAAAAACTGGTCGCCAAAATCGAAGCGAACAACGGCATGTTGGCCACCGGTTTTCTCGGTACGCCCTATCTCCTGGAAGAGCTTTCGAAGGCCGGAAAGACTGAACTCGCGTACAAACTTCTTTTGAACACACAGTACCCATCGTGGGGTTACCTCGTGAATCACGGTGCCACGACGATGTGGGAGCGGTGGAACGGCGACCAGATGAAAGACGACCCCAGCATGAACTCCTACAACCACTATGCTTACGGCGCGGTTGCCGATTGGCTCTACCGCTTCGCCGCCGGAGTAGACACCACGCCACTCGATGCGGGCTTCAATACCGTGTTTCTCCATCCCGTATTCAGCGCGCAATTGGGGTCGATTGCCTTCGACTACTCCTCCGCTCACGGCCCAATTCATTCTGACTGGGTGGTGGAAGGCAAGACCGCCACCTGGCATGTGAGCCTGCCCGCGAACACCACCGGATGGCTAAGCGCCGATGCGGCAAAGTACAAATTGGATGGTGTTCCGCTCAGTCGGAGTCCGCAGGTGAGGGCGGCTTCACACGACGGTGAGTCCGGATTTGAGTTACCCGCGGGAAGTTACACATTCCGGGCTGACGTCGATTAGTGGGACGCACCGGCCTCAGATTATTGGCATTTGCTGTTCAGACAAACTGTCGACCGTTGAGAGCCGACGGGCCCATTTGCACACTTCCTCCGCGCGCAAAGGCTTCCCTGGCGCTTCAGTAGAAGCCAGTTGCACGGCAAAGTTGCCAACCGTTGAACTCTCGACATTGCCAGTCTCGACGGGCAAACCCGTGCGCTGCGCCGTGAGCTGTGTCAGCAACTGGTTCAACGCGCCGCCACCGAGGATATGAATCCGTTCCAATTTTTCGCCCAACATCTGTTCAAGGCTGCGGATTACAGCAACGTAGCGGGCCGCGAGGCTTTCGAAGATCATGCGCGCAAATGCGGGTTCGTTGCCTGCGCAATCCTCGATTGTTGCGCAACCGCACTGCCGCAGCTGCTCATTCAGACGAGCCGGCATCTGGTCATCGAGCAGCAAGGGAGGCGCGTCCACTGGAACAATTCCTCGAAAATCTTCGCGATCAGCGGCCTCTGCAATGAGGCTTTCGATTGTCCACGGGCGTCCGGCTTTGCGCCAGCTTTCCAGACACTGCTTCAGGATCCACATCCCATTCACATTGGTGTGGAAGCAGAACCCGCCGCCGGTCGCGCCCTGATTTGTGAATCCAGTGCGCAGCGCTTCCTCTGTCACGATCGGCCTCTCGATCAGCGTTCCAACCAGCGACCATGTTCCTGAAGCGATGTAAGCGGTCTTTTTTAGATTCGATCCGATTCCCGCGATAGCCGAAGCCGTGTCGTGACACGCGGGCACAATCAGCTCTGTCTCGCGATAGGCATCGAGTGTCGCGGGGGGTCCCGTCAGTTTCCCGATCATCGTTCCCGTGGGCACAATCGGAGGAAGAGCGTCCTTCGAAAGCTTGAGACGTTGCAGCAGATCCTTGGACCATTGACTGCTCTCGATCTCGACAAGCCCTGAGTGCGTGGCGTTGGTGTATTCCGCCACTCTGCGTCCGCCGAGCCTGTAGAGCACATACTCCGGCAGATTGATCCACGGTGCCTCTGAATTTGCGGCAGAATCGGCGAGCAACTGATACACCGTGTTGATGCGCAGTGGCTGCGCTCCAGTTTTGCGGAACATTTCTTCCGGCGGAACGATGCGATCGGCCGCGTCCTTGGAGGCGATTGTGCGCTCATCGCGATAGCAAAATGGATTGGCGAGCGAAGACCCATCCGCGCCGACCCGCACATAATCCACAGCCCAGCCATCCACGGCGATTGAGGCAATTCCTTCCGGAGCTGCTTCGGCGGCTTTGCGGAGGCCATCCTCCAAGCCCGAAAGAATCGTGTCGAAGGGCCAACGCAAGGATCCGTCCACATGGACAGGCCCATTGGGAATGCGATGGATTAATTCAATCGTAGGCCGCCCATCGCGCCAGCGCAGGAGAGAGACGCGGCAGCTCCCCGCACCAAGATCGATTGCAACGCGCGCACGTTGTCCAGGCTCGGCGGATTGCGCAGATTGGTCCGATCGCTTGCCCGCCCGGTTCACCGCAAGATTGCCTCGGGCAGGCCGCCGTCCACCGGAATTAGGTGGCCTGTGGTGCAGCGCGAACGTGGACTCGCGAGGAACAGAATCGCCTCCGCGCAGTCGGCTGGATCGATGGGCGTGTGGGTCAGAGTCCGCTTGGCATAGAAGTTTGCCAGCAATCCGCGAAGCTCTTCGTCGTTCATCGACTCTTCGAACGCGATGCCGTACCTCGTCAGCGAAGCGCGCACCCGGTCGCGCGGAAACATCGTCGAGCCCTTGACCACGGTCGCCGGTGAGATGCCGTTGACGCGGACCTTTGGTGCGAGGCCCACGGCCAGTTCGCGGACTAAGTGACTGAGTGCGGCTTTGCTGACGTCGTACGCCTCGCTGCCTCGCTTGGGCACAACGGCGTTGGCCGAACTTGTCAACACGATTGAGCTCTCTAGGCTCTGCGCGGCGAAAACCTTCGCAACCTCATCGCAGAGCAAATAATTCGACGTCACGTTGACATCGAAGGTCATGGCCCATTGCGCTTCTGTGATGACGCCGTCCGGCGAGGACGGAAACATCGCCGCCGTATTGATGAGAATGTCGACGCCGCCAAATGCGGTAATCGTCGCACCGAGAGCGTTGCCTATGGCGTCGCGGCTGCGGATGTCCACTGCCGTGGACGCGACGGATTCTTTCGAAGTGATCTTCGTCAGCTCGTCCGCTACCGTTGCAGCCGCGGTTTCATCGCGGTCGGCAATCATCACGTGAGCCCCACGAGCAGCCGCAAGCAAGGCAACTTCGCGACCGATGCCGCTGCCTCCGCCGACAACCAACGCGATGGAACGGCTCAACTCTTTCTCTGCAGGTTGACGCCGGATTTTGGCTTCTTCCAGAGCCCAATACTCGATGCGGAACGCCTCGCTCAGCGGCATAGCCACGTAGTTTGTGAAGACCTTGAAGGTCGTGGGGTCCATGCCTTGGCCGCACTGCGGAACCACTCTCGCTTTCGTTCCCGAAACCTCTCCGTCACTCAGCAGGCTCGCGCCCTCCATCACATGGATCGCGTTTGTGTAGAACTCGCCGGTGATCCGCGACTCGGTCTTCGACTTGCCAAAACTGAACATGCCAAGGCCGGGGATCAGGACAATGGATGGGCTTGTATCGCGAAGAGCCGGCGAATCCGGCAGAGCGTGGTGGTGATAATAGCTCCGATACTGCTCGCGATATTCGGCAAGCGACGACTCGATCTGTTTCTTCAGCGCGTCGGCGTCTTCGCTATCGAGCCAGGGCACAAAAAGCGGCCGAATCTTGGTGCGAATAAAATGATCGGGGCAGCTCGTGCCGAGAAAGGACAGGTCTTTCGCATGCTGCGAGTTCACGAATTGCAGCACATCTTCCCCATCGCTGAAGCTCGCAATCCAGCGGCGTTGCGCACTGATGCGGCCGCGCAGAAACGGGAGGATCTCGACAGCAAGCTCTTTTCGATTTGGTCTCGCCTTGATCGAATTCCCGCCAAAGCGGACCCCGCCTTTACGCTTTCCGTGATTCGCAATGAACTGGCCCAGCTGATCGATGACAGTCAGAGTGTTCACGTAGCACTCGCGCTGCGTTTCGCCCCATGTGAAAAGGCCGTGCGCACCCAGCACGATCCCATCGCAGTCGGGATTCTGTTCGGCCGCTCGCTTCATCATCATGGCCAACTCGAACCCGGGGCGCTGCCAGGGAATCCAAATCAGCTTGTGATGAAACTCGCGATTGAACTCCTCCATCTTCGCTTTGCCATTGGCTGAAGCTGCCAGCGCAATACCCCAATCGGGGTGAAGATGATCCACGTGAGGGAAAGGAAGAAATCCGTGCAGCGGCGTATCAATCGATGCCGCCACTGGGTTGTTGCGGAAGGCACAGATGGCGTACATCTCCACCATCGAATCTTCTGTTGCTTCTCCCTGGTAGAGGCGTTCGAGCGCCAGCAACTTTTCCTGATAGAGCGTGGCGAATCCCGTGCGCTTGATGCTGCCCAGGTCGCCGCCGCTTCCCTTCACCCACAGCACCTTCACCATTTTCCCGGTGAGGGGGTCAATCTCGTCGATTTTGGAGCTCGTATTGCCCCCGGCAAAATTCGTGATGCGCAGGTCGGAGCCGAGGAGATTCGATCGATAGCGCAATAACTCGGGTTCATCGAGCTTGTCGGCTATGGATGGGTCCCAACGGTCTTCAAGAAATTTGAGCGAGGGTGAAGCGACAGCTGTCAGAGTCATGCGTACCGCCTTGTTTGTCTCCAATCGGAATTACCCTATCATAGAAGAAAAGCAATAGGGAATGTGTTTCTCTTTCGAATCATAACTTCGCTCAAGGTCGCGACCCGCGTTACGGGGATCCGAATCTTACGCCTTCAAACGGGCCGCAACCTCCGCCGACAGCGTCTCCGGGGTCACGACATGATGCCGCACGTAGTTGTATGGCGGGACAATGTGCCCGCGGAGCAATGATATCCCTAATTGGACCAGTCGGGGACCATAGGTCTCGGCGCCGTGGGAGATGGAACCGATGATCGCGCCGGTCCCTTTTCGCATCTCGTCCAACACCTCGGGAATGCAGTCCTGTCCGACAATCGCGAAGTCCTCCTCGCGGCCCAATTGACGCGCCGCGTCTAGTACACCGAGTGCGCTTGAGTCTGTCGAAGCAGCCACCAAGATCCGCTGCCCCTTGCGGTGCCGCAGGAATTCCGAGACAGCCATGAAGCTCGGTTGCCTCATTCCGCGACCATCGAGGCGCAGAAAGTGGTCCGATGGAATCTTCTCGAGCCGCTCACGAATCCCTTCAAATGCGCCGGCAATTCTGCTTTGCACAAAACTGCCAGCCTCTGAGAATCCTATCCCCAAAACCCAGTCGGCAGATCCCTTCCACTTGCTGGAAGCGTACTTGGCCAGCAGCACACCGGCCTCGTAACCCACTTCAAAATTGTCAACGCCGAAATAAGTTGCATTCGGATGCGGTACGTCAATCGCGACCAACGGAATCTCGGCTTTCTTGAAGATATGGGCGACATGCGGCGCAACATGCTCTTCGACCTGAAACTCAAGCACCAAGTCGACGCGTTGCCGAACAAATTCCTCTGCGTTCTTGATTGCCACATCCGGGTCGTAGCGATTGTCCAGTTGCAATAACTCCACCCCCGCGGCCGCAGCCGCAGCCGTAATGCTTGCGGCGACAGCGACAGAGAACGGCATCTCGGCACTTTGCGCGGCAAACCCGAAGCGCAATCTCTTGGGGCGCGAGACGAGTCGATATTGTCCACTTTGCCCCTGCGCGACATAGCCCCGATGCACCAGCGTCTTTAGAATCCGGTACACACTGGTCTTGGATATTTTGGTCTGCTGAAATACGTCTTCCAGTGTGATCGGGCCGCCGGTCTGCTCCAGAAGTTCCAGAACATCGAGAGCCTTGGAAAGTATCGGAATCAGATACAGCCGCTTAAGCTTCGGTTTAGCCAACCTGCCGTTCCTCCGTGCACTCGTGGCTGCCAGTTTGCTTGGACTGATCTCAATACTAAGCGTACGAAGTGGCGGGGGCCATCTTCCCGCCGCGCTCGGCGCTTACCCGATGCACGTATCCGCTTTCTGCCAACGCAGCCAGCGGATCTTCGGGCAGTCCTCGCAATTTTCGCCATTCCCGCAGCACCGGCCGTACGTCGTTCCAGAATGCGCCGCGGAACAGTTCTTCCGCTGCCACCAACTCACATCGATCCTGCAGCCGTTCCAGCTGCGGACGATCCACAAGCGCGGCCTTCAGCCAAAGTTCCTGTGCCGTCACCACGGTCTGCACCATGGCTTCCATCTTGCCTTTCAGGTTATGGCTTTGATCGATCATGAAAGCAATCTGCGATAACACCTTCCGCCCCGACAGCTGAATTTCATGAAAGATGCGGAAGATCTGATACGGGTCAATCGAGCCCAGCGTCAGGTCGTCGTCGGCGTAACGGCGATCGTTAAAATGAAAGCCCCCGAGCATGCCGGAGTGCAAGAGCCACGCCACAATCTGTTCGATATTTTGCGTGGCATAGTGATGCCCGGTATCGACCAGGACACGAGCTTGCGGTCCGGCTTTTGCGGCCAGGTGCGAGGCCATTCCCCAGTCGGCGATATCGGTGTGATAAAAAGCAGGCTCAAATGGTTTGTACTCGATCAGCAACCGCTGATTCGGCGCCAGCTTCTTGTGCGTTTTTTGGAGTGCCTCCTCCAACCATTCAATGCGCCTGCGGATGCTCTGTGTGCCGGGATAGTTCGATCCATCGGGAAGCCAGAGCGATATGTCGCGCGATCCCAATTTGCGCGCGATTGCAACCGAGTCGAGCATGTGCGCAATCGCCCGCTCGCGAATTTCCTTCGAAGGATTGCACAGCGAGCCAAACTTGAATTCCTGGTCCTGAAAGAGATTGGGATTGATCGACCCTGCCGCAACGCCATACCTGTTCGAAAGGTCATGCACAGTGCCAGCATCGGCGGTTCCATTAGGCAAATCCCACAGGACGTGTAAAGCAAGTGTGGGTGTGACACCCGTCAGCTTGTGCACCTGGCCTGCATCGCTGAATTTCTCTTCGAGCGTTGAAGCGGCCCCGGCCTGCAAAAACTTCCCAAACCGTGTGCCGGTGTTGGCGAATCCCCACGACGGGATTTCGATCTGAAATGAATCCAGTGCCTCAAATGCCAATTGCTGGAGATCCGATTTTGATTGCATGGTTTCCCCACTTATCTGCGGATTCTCATTCGTCTTCATTCACGCTCTTCTTTGCGAAATCCCTATCATTTCTGGCCCAATGCTACCAACCGGCGCCTGAACTCCATAATTTCCCTCGCCGGCGACCAGCATTAGGCATTCCAATTTTGCCCTTTGGGGTCATGGAATCCGCATCCTAGCGCAGTCGAAGTTGGTTTGTCTAATGGAACTTTTTCTATTATATCTCGTGACATCGCCGGCGCCGGTTCGGCCCATCTGACCTCCGCGCCTCGCATGACATCTCCAATTTCACGAAGATTGCCCTCAATCAGAGCTGTTGGAAGTTTCGCATTCTTCACGCCTTGGCCGAGCAATGGACAATAGAAAACCGATTTTCTCAGTCTATTTTTTGAAACAGAATTCGGACGCTTCAACCTCGTCACATTTTTCAAATGAGAAATAAAATTCTACTTGACAATCGTCTTTGTTCATCGCTAGCCTCGCCGTGCATTTGGATTAGGCTCTTCCACCATTCCGCAACTTTCAAAGTCGCGGTCTATCCCGAGCGTTCAAGCCGAGCCAATGCAAGCCAAATTGAGCACGATTTTCAGGAGGTTTCAGGAGATGCGAATCGTTCGTATCACTCTTTGCTTGACCATGCTGCTGGCAATGACAAACAGGTTGTTCGCGCAGGCAGGCGCAACAGGCACGATTCTGGGCACCGTAACCGATAGCTCGGGCGCCATCATCCCCAACGTGAAAGTGACAATCACCAACACTTCAACGAACACAATCCTCCGTCTGGTCACCAGTTCATCGGGCGATTATTCGGCCACTTCACTGCCCCCTGGGACCTATACGGTTTCGGCAGAGGCCAAGGATTTTCAAAAAACATTGACCTCCGCGTTCTCGCTCGCAGTGGACCAGAAGCTTCGCATCGATCTGGCGTTGAAGCCCGGAGCAGTCACGGAGACGCTGGAAGTTACGACGCAGTCCGTGGCTCTGGATACCGACAGCTCCGACGAGTCAACGCTGTTGAGCCAGCAGCAGGTGGAGCAGCTCCCGTTGAACGGGCGCAACTTTATGCAGTTGCTGTTGGTAAGCGCGGGCGCCGTGACAGTGGGCGGCGAGCAGGGCACAATGCGGCAGGGCGAGGGCAACGCCGTGAGCATCAACGGAGGCCGCCCCGAAGGGAACAACTATACGCTGGACGGATTGGTCAACACCGACCAGGCGCTGCAAACCCCTGCGGTCATCCTCTCGCAGGACGCCATTCAGGAATTCAAGGTGGAAAGCGGCACCTACCCCGCCGAATATGGATTCGCCGCCAGCCAGGTCAACATTGTCAGCAAGAGCGGCGGCAACAGCCTTCACGGAGCATTGTTCGAGTCCAACCGCAACCAAGCCTACGATGCGCTGCCATACGCGACGGCCACCAACTATAACGCAGGAACTGCAACTGCGAACCCCGTTCTGCAGCAGAACCAGTTCGGTTTTGTTGTGGACGGTCCGGTGTATATTCCCAAACTTTACAACGGCCGCAACCGGTCCTTCTTCATGGCCAACTGGGAGCACTGGATCATCAACAACGGATATCAGTTTTCCGCTCAGGTGCCAAACCCCGCGACCCTTACGGGAGATTTCTCCGCGGAGACCTATCAGGCGCAGCCTAATGCCAAGGACGGCTCTGGCAATCCGCATCCTCTCCCGGGCGGTCCTTTGCCTGCCTACGGAACAGCCGATTGCGCGGTGCTCTTGAACGAAAACCAGAACTGTATGCCGGTCAATCCACTCACTGGCGCGGCCTATGCCGGCAACATGGGAGTCCCGGTGAATGCGCGGTTGGCGACTGTTGCCATCGCCAACGGATTTTGGGCAGCACCGACGACCCCTGGGCTGCCCGAGGGAATCGTGAATTATATCCGGAATGCACCGCTGCCCCTGAGGACCAATCAGCAGACGTATCGCGGAGATCAGAACCTGGGCAAACTCGGTTCGGTCTTTTTCCGCTTCACCTATGGCACCTATTCAAATGGCACCTATCCAAACTCGAATTCACTTGTTTATGGACTCGAGACTCAGTATGAAACCCAGAAAGCCTGGGAAGCATCGCACACCATCAGCTGGGGCAAGGCGAATGTGAATAACTTCCGCTTTGGCTATTTGGGCGCCAACGCCCCTGAGGGTGCCCCCGCGCCGCCCGCGTCGGCGGTCTCCGCGCTGGGCGAAACGGGTGTCTTTACAAAATTCGCCGCTCTGCAACAGACATGGCCGTCTGTCTCTTTCGGTTCGCAGCTCACCACCCAGGGTGGCCCTATCAACGCCTACACCGGATCGAACGGTCCTAACTGGGAGTACGCCGATTCGTTCACAACGGTGCACGGCAGGCACACCATTGGACTTGGGATCGACTATCGCCGCTGGCAATTGATTCGCAATCTGGATGATGACTTCTACGGCGACTTTACCTTCTCCTCCAATACCATTTCCAACAACTCCACCGTGATACCGGCCGGGCAACCAGGCGCTGGTACATCGAGTTGCTCCAACCCATCCGGATATTGCGGCTCCGGCAACCAGGTAGCTGATATGCTGCTGGGCTATTACAGTGGGGCGCAGGGTTACTTCCCCGGCCCGCTGAGCCCGACCACTCAGGCTGGCAATCCGCAGGACCACATTTTCAGCTATATCGCGCCTTACGCGGAAGACGATTTCAAGGTAAGTCAGAAGCTGACCCTCAACGTAGGCCTCCGCTGGGACTACCGCGCAGCCGCCTATGAAGCGCACAACCACTTCTTCTGGCTCGATACGAAAAACCCAGAGGGTGGCCTGTGCTACGCCGATCCGGCACTGTCGACCGACGGGGTTGCACCTGGTATTGGCGTGAACGGCGGTCCGATCCTGCGCTACTGCGGCTCGGTGCCCCATCCTGGCTCGAAGTTACCCTTCGCGCCAAGGATCGGTTTCAACTACAGGCTCACAGACAAGACCGTGGTACGCGGCGGTTACGGCATCTTCTTCGACTCCTTTGAGGGACGCGAAATCGACGACTCGGCTGACATTTACCCCTACAGCGAACGCCTCAGCCTCACCCCTCCGTTGACTCCAACACCAGCGACGGTTCCCAAGCTGACCAATAACTTGTTCCCGCAGAACACGACGTTGGGCCCAATGTCCTATTCCACGCTTTCGTTCATCGCGGTGATCGAGTCGGAGAATCCGCGCAATCCTTACATCCAGAATCGCACCTTGTCCGTTGAGCGTGAATTAGCAAGGAATACCACTCTCGAAGTGAACTACATTGGAACCCACGGCGCGCATCTTCTGGACCGGGAACAGATCGCACAGCCAACGTCCATTCCCGCCGCCAGCCTGGCGTTTTGCCAAACGCAGGATGCCGGAGGCAAGTACATCAACTCCGGGACCGCTCCCTGCTCGCCGTCGAGCCGCTTGCCCTATCCGAATTTCACCGGGGATTACATCGACAGCGTTTTCGAGGGCTATTCCAACTACAACGCGATGAACATCAAGTTCGAACATCGCGCGGGCGACTTGGCAGTAACCTCGGCCTTCACCTGGGCCAAGAGCCTGGACGATAAGTCGGCAGCAGCCGGCGTGGGAGCTACGGGCAGCGGCTACCAGGGATTCATGAACAACGCGGAGCCCCAACTCGACTATGGTCCCTCCGATTTCAACGTAGCTCATCGCTTTGTCACCGCGTATGTGTATCAGCTTCCATTCGGACGGGGTAAGAAGTTTGCAGGCAATGTCAACCGGGTTGCCGACGCCGTGGTTGGCGGCTGGGAACTCACCGGTATCGCAACCTTCCAGACAGGATTCCCATTCACCATCGATGCGAACGATGCGCAGAGTTATCTCGGTACACCGTCGCAGCGGGCGAACATTGTCCCCGGTTGCAAGATACATTCCAACCTGACCGCGCAGTTCCAGCGCATCAATACGGCCTGCTTTAGTCAACCGCTGCCGGGTGAATACGGCAACATAGGACGCAACACGCTAACCCAACCCGGCATTAACAACTTCGACATGGGCTTCGACAAGAACGTTTCACTCGGAGAACATGCGAGGTTTCAGTTGTCGGTGCAGACCTTCAACACCTTCAATCATCACCAGTACAACATCAACGTAGGCGGCTTGGCCACTGCTGGATCGGGCGGCGGATCTTCCGTCGACTCCAACGTCAACGATGCCACCTTCGGTCTGATTACGGGTGTAGTAGGAGCGCCTCGCATCCTTCAACTGAGTGGAAAGATCACCTTCTAACTCATCAACCTTTGCTTTGCCTCGACTCCGCCACGCCATCCCCGCGTGGCGGAGTTTTCTGTAATGGAGATACACTCAACCGATGATGTGCAAACCACTAAGGAATTGCTGGGCGCTTGCCTTATGGGGCAGCGTGGCGCTTGCAGCACCGGCACAAACAAGCAGAGACGATCAGGCGGCACACTATGCCGCTGCCGGGCAACAGGCCCTGGCCGACGGCCACTACCCTGAAGCACAAACCAACTTTGAAAAGCTGGCGAAACTCGCGCCGCAGGTCGCCGAGGTGCACGCCACGTTGGCCGCGATCTACTTTCAGCAACGCGAATTTGAACTCGCAGTCCGTGAGGTTCGAACCGCGGAGAAGTTAAAGCCCAGTCTTCCACGGCTCGATAGCCTCCTCGGTCTTTCCTTATCCGAGCTGGGCCAACTGGCGGAGGCACTGCCCCACCTTGAAAAAGGATTCAAGGACGCGTCGGACAGCGAGGGCAGGCGGATGTGCGGCCTGCAACTTCTCCGCGCCTACACCGGGCTCAGCCGCAACGCCGACGCCGTCGAGACTGCCCTGGCGCTGAACAAGCTCTATCCCGACGATCCCGAAGTCCTCTATCACACCGGTCGCATCTACGGGAACTTCGCCTACGTGACCATGGAGAAACTCCACGATAAAGCACCGAATTCAATCTGGATGCTCGAGGCGCAGGGTGAAGCCAACGAAAGCCAGAAGGATTACAACTCAGCAATCGTCGCGTTCAATCATGTTCTCCTTATCGATCCCCGACGTCCCGGAATTCATTACAAGTTAGGCCGAGTTTACCTGACTCGCTTTCGCGAGTCGCAAAGGCCAGAGGATCAAGATGCCGCCGCCCGGGAATTCTCGGCCGAATTGGCCCTTGATCCTGCAAACGGAAACGCCGGTTATGAGCTTGCAAACCTCAGCGCCGCCCGCGGTAAGCCCGACGATGCCATCCAGCAGTATAAGGCTGTGCTGGAGCACTACCCTGACTTTGAAGAAGCGCTCGTGGGCCTGGGCGGCGTGTATCTCGAAAATCAGAAGCCGGCAGATGCGATTCCCTTGCTCGATCGTGCGACACGCTTAAAGCCGGAAGATGAAATCGCCTGGTACAGGCTGGGGCAGGCCGATCGCGCGACCGGAAACAGGGCGGGCCAGGCCAAGGCGATCGAGGCATTCACGCGCCTTCACTCCTCCACTCCGGTCACTCTGCGCAAGCCCGATGCGGACGACGCGATCACCCCGCAGCAACTGGGTTCCGATGCAGAGACAAAAGCCCCGCAGTGAGTTCGACAGTTTGCGCGAATGCCGCCAAGAATACTCGAATCCAGATAGCGTCGCAGAATCGCCAATCATCAGCACACTTGCACAAACGGAATTTCCAGCAACCGCGCCAGCTTGCTGAGTTTTGCCGCCAGATGCCCCACTCCGACGGCACAATGATGCGCGGGGCCTTGCGCATTCCATGCCTCGACGAATCCCTTGACGCCAATCGAAAAACGATAATGACTGTTGGTATTGCCGATGCGCAGCACCTCGCCCTCCACGCTTTCGCCCTCTGCCGCCAGCAGCTTGAAACCGCGCGCGGCATCCTCGACAACGGAGAGCAGCGTCACCGGCCCATGTTTCACACTCATCTCGACCGATAGTCCACGGCCGACTTTTCCGTGATACACCGCGAGAGGTCGTACTTTTGTTTTGCTTTCGGCAATCGCAATATGGCCCGGCCCGTCGTGCCCCATCAACACGGTGTCCGTCTTCAGGTCCAGCGCGTAATACTCGGTAAACGATCCGCCCGCTCCCAAACAATCCATAATCTTCATCGCCAGTACGTTCTTCACTTCGTACTCGCCTGCCGCGGGAATTCCGCGAGCGGTCAGCAACGATGTGCCCAGGATGATTGAACTCATCGTGTCTTCATTCGCAGGCACGCCGCTGCCCATGTAGTAATAAGCCAAAGAGTGCAAATCGTGCGCCGCCGCCAACCGATCCAGCGCAACGGAAGTGCGCGCAGCGCGCGCAAGTTCCTCAAGCGCACAATCGGACTGCACTTCGAAGCAATTTCTGAGTTCTTCGACTCGCGCCGCGATCTGCTCGTCACTTACGCCGTCACGCAACGCGCTCAGCTCATCTACCTCCAGGTGCTCGATGTAGCTGCCAAATGTGATTGCAACCTGCGTCAGATCCGTCTGGATGTCGAGCATCCCGCTGTAATAGTGTCCCATCAGCCCAAGCCGATTCTCCGCCAGAGCCTTTTTCACGCGCGCAGCAGCGATCCACTCGCCTATCTCATCCCACACTGCATCGTCTTTTAGCACACCGCTGACATGATGGAACGCGATCCCAGCGCGCGCAAACACGTTGGCAATTTCCGGCACCGGGCATGCCGAGCAAAAGGCGAGCCACTCCCCGGTCATCGCCGTTCGGTCCGGCAGCCGATTGAAGCCCTCGTAGTCAATGGATGCATCTGGCTGCAGATTCAGAATGAGCACGGGAACCCGCGCGCGCTGCACCATCGGCAGCACCGTGCTGGACAGCGCGTAAGTCGTGACATAGATGACCAGCAGATCGACATCGGCACGTCGGGAGGCATGGCCGGCCTCGCGTCCACGCTTCGGCGTATCGACTAAGCCCAGGTTTTCAACGCTTGCGCCGCACTGCTCCAACCGCGCGGCCGCCTCGCGCACATAGGACTCGAGCCTCGCGCACAGGCCCTCAAACTGAGACCAATAGGCGTCTAGTCCGATACCGCACAGACCGACGCGCAGTTTTGTTTCGGGCACCGATCACTCCCGCCTGGATCTTAGCCAGTTTATTGGACGGCGATAACGGCAACGGCAAAGGGTGCGAGTTTCAAATCGGTGCCAGCAGACTTTCCGGCTCGCGGCTGGTCATCGCCCGTTTCCTCATCGATTGTCAGCGAGGTGGAATTTTGCAAGTCAGGGCTTAGCGTGACGGTCCTTTCCGAATTAGTCTTATTTACCAGCAATACTTTCTTTCCCTGCGGCGTGATAAAGCCCTGTACCACCACATCGGACGACCCGAAGCCCTTCGCCGCCTTCTCTGCGACCAGCTTGTCGCCGGTATGAAAGTTATCCTTGATCAGCTTCAGCACCCAATAGCGCGCATTTGGTTTTCCGTTGTTATAGTCGATCATCGACACACTTGGAAATTGCGAAGGGTAACCCACCAGTTGCGACTCGCCAATTACATCCACGCCCAGCTTCGTCAGCTCCATGAACAAATACCCATAGAGCGCCCCGGCTGCATTCCAATACCGACGCGGAATATGATCGGGAAGCGGCTTTGAGGCGGCAATTTCCAAACCATCTGTCGGCAGGATCACGCCAAGCTCGTCGGTATCAATTTTCGTCTGCGGCGACAAGCGATCGCGAATCGCAAGAATATAGCGCGTCGTGGCCAGAAATCCTTCGGCCTGGTTAAAGAAAGTGTGCTGCCAGCCATCGAGCGTCTCGTCCATCGCAGGTGTCGCATAAAAATGAAACGAGATGTAATCCAGAGGAATGCCGGGCTTGTGGTTCTTCGGATTGAGAAAATATTCGAACTGCTTCGGATTTTTTCCGGGGGCCGCTAACGCAATTCCCATGAACCTCGTCTCCGGACTTACCTTGTGAATTCCTTCGACGATCGCGTCGTAGCGCTTCGCGTAGTCTTCAGGAGTGGTGCTGTGCTCAAAATCAATTTCATTTAGCACCTCCCAATATGGAAAGGAATAGTGATTCCCCGACTCATGTCTCTTTCCGTTCTCGTCGGTAAATCCGCCTTTCGTATACCAACTCACGAGCCGGCCAAAGTAGTCACCCAGTTCCTTGCCGGTTGGGTCGCGCAGTTCGGTTCCCTTCGTGTAGTCCCAAAACACCTGGTTTGGATCGTCGGGATATTTTACGGGCTTGTCGGTCTTGAACATCCATGCTGGAATTGTGCTGAAATTGATGATCGTCGAGTGGCCTTCCGTTGCCGCGAGAAAGTCTTTCGTCACCGGATCGATATAGGTAAAATCCCACGAAGTCTTGTCCTTCGTCGGCGGCTCCAGTTCCGCCACTGCAATCCTTGGATACGGAAGCCACGGCACGTAGCGCACGTAGTCCGCTCCCAGCGCTTTCAGAGCAGAGAAGGATCCATCGTGGATCGGCGACCCGGGATTGAGCATCGGATTGGTCACGACTTGCAGCGTCGGCGTTGATTTCGACACAATCACCGTCTTATCCCAATCGATGTCGACTTTGATAAGCGCTTCTTGAGCGATAACGTGCAACCCCGACGCCATCGCGAACAGGCAAAACACAGAAACATTGAAGGAACAAACGACCGGCTTACGCACACTTACCTCCGATCGAAGGACATCGCGGTTCACTTTGTGCCCTCGCGTACCACAGTAACTGGCCCCAGCAAGCCCGACGGAAGCAGCGGGGAGTTCACCTTATACGGTTTCACATCGGCAAAGGTGTACTTCGTCGCGCCCGGTTGTTCGTCTCCGATGAGCCGATTGACCCACGCATTGACCACTTTCACGCTGATCTCATTCGCGCCCGGCTTCAGTGCTGCGGTTGCATCCACACGGTACGGCGCGTGCCACACCACTCCGAGGCTTTTCCCGTTGACTGTCACTTCGGCGAGATTCTTCACATCGCCAAGATCGATCCACAAATGCGAGCCTTTGGCGAACCAGTCATCGGGCGCCTGGATCTGATTTGTATAAGTGCCCTCGCCGGAAAAATACTTAATGCCCGAGTCTGCGCTCTCGCTCCAAGAGACAAGTGCGTTCAGTGTCGCCGATTCTGGTGCGCCGCGGCCTGGCTGGAAATTTACTTTCCACGGTCCGCCCACATCTGCCAACTTAGACTCCGTGACCTTCGGCAGTTCGCGCGAAGTTTCGGTCGTGGTCTTGCGGAAAACAACAAACACCGTTCCCCAAGGCTCAAGATGCAGAGGTACCGTCGTGCGCCCGTCCGCGATCTTGTACGAAACCGGCCTGGTTATGCCCGTTTCCGCATACCAAAGTTCCGGCGCCTTGCCACTGACGCGGAAAGTAGCCTCTGTCGTCGTCTCATGATCGCCGCGGTTGTCGACAAAATAGAGATCGGCGGTGGCAAGTTTGCGATGCAGAAACTCGAGACGCGTGTCGCTCTCCGCTTTCGTGTAGTCAAAGTCAGGTGCCACATTCAGCTGTTTGAAGACATGTCCAAGGTCCTGACCCGCATACACTGTTCCTTTGCCCACCTTATGCGTCCCGTTTCCATCGCCGAATAACTCATCGTTCAATTTGCGAAACTCCGCGTGGTCATCGGATAGACTCGGATCGTCGCTCGGCTTTGGCCCAGCAACAACCGCGCCGTCTTCCACCAGCTTGTGAATCGCGCGCAGCACCGGCAGCGACATATGTTCGCTGTAAGGATCGAGACCGAGCGCGCGATAACTCATACCACTTTTCGTCGAGATTCGTCCATTCGCCGCAGTCAATTCGTGAATAAGTGCATCGGCATTTACATAGTCGAATCCGTAACCGTCCGGGACACCGGGCGACTTATTGGCAAAGATCGCCGTGAGATTCGAATCTTCTCCGTAGAAGTAAATGAAGTCCGCGCCAAAACGTCCCTGTTGCAACAGGAAGCTCGTTCGCGCCAGATAGTCGATCCAGGTGTGCGCTTCGGGTGCCCAGGTTTCGTTGCGGTTGAACCACTGCCCGAATGGCCCCAGCGTAAGTCCAGGCGCTTTGCCCACCAGCGGCTGATGCGCCGACTCATGAATCACGAAACGATTAATGCCATTCAGAAACTCCTGGTCAGCCGTCGGCTTCAATGTCGCGGGAGACCAAGCCCATGGCGCTGCCGCCGCGGTCATCGATTCCGCAGCGGCCAGGTTCTGCCCGTAAATATGCGCGACCGACGCTGATTCGCGATCGTCCGCGTTGTAGCCGAACTGCTCCTTGTTCACTCCCGGCGTTTGCGTCCACATTGCGCTCATGGGCACTTCGTTGAACTTCTTCACTTCCATGCCATCGGCCACAAACGCGCGTCCGCTTTCGTGTGACTCGCCGTAGTGCCCCATATTCCGCCCGTGCAGAGTCTCCTCTAACTGCCCATAATGTTCATCCGCGATCAGGTCGGCGATCGTCTTCCGAAAATCCCACAGGAACCTGTCGCTCTCTTCAGCGCTGTCAACCACCTGCCCTGCAAGCACCGGCATCCACGGCACCGGATCATATCCTCGCCGTTTTTTGAATTGCTCGATCATGTGATCGGTCCAGTTTTGCGAACCAGCCTCCCAGCTATCGTTGATCACATAGCGAATGCCACGTTTGCCCATGAAGTCCGCGCCAACCGTCTCTTTGTAGCTGTCGAGATACTTATCCATGTATTGCTTCACAAATCTTCTATCGAGTTTGTCTACCTCGAGGCCGGTCGCTTCCGCCGTCGCCGGATGGTTGGTAATTCCCAGGAGCGAATAGCCGAATCGCAGGATAACCCAGTCCCCCGCTGGCGGAGTCCAGTCCAGGGTGCCATCGGGCTGCATCTTCGTGGTAAGGTCGATCACATCCGACTTAGCCACAGCCTCGTTCGCAGCGGACGCAGGTGTTGAGAAACCATATAAATCGCCTTCTGGAACAAACGCAGCTTTCTCCTCAAAATGGTTCACCCGCGCGCCCGGGTGCAGCGCGAGCTCGGCAACTTCATACTCCGTCGGAGTCGGTGGGAGCTTGATCCCCAGCGACGCGGGATCGATTCCCGCAGCCCAGGCAGGAATGGGCGGAGGAGGAGTCCGCTTGAATGTGACGCGAAAATATTTTGCAGTCACTGCGGGAAATGAAATCGTGTGTTCAGGAGCGTTTCCGCCAGTCAATTTGGTTACTAGGCGGAAATTCTGTCCGTCGTCACTCGCCTCAAGATTTTTCTCAGGAGCCGCCATTCCGGCCACCATGGCCGCAATCCAATTGGGATCCTTGGTGACGAACGTGATGGCGCGAATCGCCTGCGGCTCCGGAAATTCGTATTGAATCCAGGAATCCTCGCCAACCGCGGGAATCGGAATTCCGGTCGTCTTTTCCAGATCCCCATCCGTCAGCATTGCAAAATCCGTCGACCCGCCGCTCGCCGTCATCTTAGGGTGCAGCGATTCGAGAGACACATCGTTAGCAGCGCGGCGATAAGCTACAACGGCCGCATCGCTATAGAACTGCGGAATTGCCTTTGCGCCTGCCGGCGCAGACAATGCATCGCGAATGGAGAGATTCTGGAATGCGCCCGTGTTAGAGGGTGGATGCGCGAGAACACCGTGGAACGGCTTGCCGCCTTCCACGACGGTTTCGCTCCATACATATTTCTTCATGCCTTCGGACGCCGGGACCCACGGGCCGCCCGATTCGCTCCAACCCGGCGAACCGGCGATCGCCTCTTCCATACCCAGTTGGTCCGCCAGCGTCGTCGCGTATTTAAAAGCATCCTTCCACTCCGGCGTCATGTACGCGAGGCGATGATCGACGACTTGCGGTGTCGACAGCGCCGCATCGAAATTCTGAAAGCCGCCAATGCCAGACCGATGCATCCACTCAAGGTCGAGTTTGATTCCTTCCTTGGTGATGTTCCCGTTCATCCAGTGCCACCACACCCGAGGCCGCGCGCTCTCCGGTGGATTCTCGAAGCCGCTCTTCAGCAAATCCACCGCCGCCTGGCCCCACGCAGCCATCGCTCCCGGAACCAAAAGCACCACCGCAATCGGAATCAGTCTCTTCCATACGTTGCCCATGTCGCTATCCTCGCCTCGCGTTTTGTCGGAGTTCCCATCCCTACGCAAAATACATCGGGGATCCGGCACAGGCTCGTTCAACGAAGCGTGCGCGCCATCGGAACAGGAACGTGCGAAATATATGGGTCCGCGACGGTAGTGTCAAGTGGAATAAATAATTTTCCTATTGAAATTCTCTCCGGCCTGCCGGCGTTTCGCCTTTCCGGTCGGTTCATTCATTTCGATCTCTGGGAGAAGGGACGACCCTCCACCATGCCTGTGCTCTCGCGGATTGTGACAAGCTGATTCGCTGGCAGTGTCCTGTAATTCTCGACGTTCCCGGAGGGCCAATGAATCTCGATGCTGACGATGCCCTCTCGACCCAATCCGAAGTGCAGCCGCGGATCGTTCGATGAGAGATAGCTTGATTGGCTCATCACCTGCTGCGCCTGCACGTGCTCGCCATAATGAACCAGAACCCGTGCGCCAATCGCACTTCGATTGCTCTTGGTTCCTTCGAGGCGAACCTTGATCCAGTGATTGGTTGCCGGTGCATCGTTGCGTAGTAAAGATGGCGGCTCGTTCTGGTTCATCACCAGAATGTCGATATCCCCGTCGTTGTCGAAATCGCCGAAGGCGCAACCGCGGCTGCTGTGATGCGCCGCGAAAGCTGGTCCTGCCTCTTCGCCGATCTCAGTGAAGGTGCCATTGCGCAGGTTGCGAAAGAGGATCGGCTGGCTGCGCGCAGGAAAGCGGCTGAAAACACGCTCGAGTTCAGGATAGACATTGCCGGTGACGTAAAAGATATCCGGCCAACCATCATTATCAAGGTCCAGAATGCAATCGCCCCAGCTGACAAATCTTCGCTCCACACCAATGCCGGATTCCACCGTGACATCGTCAAAATCGCCTTTGCCTGTGGCGTGATAAAGGCCATTCGACTGCATCTGGTAGTGCGTCTTAAAGATGTCGATATGCCCGTCGAGATCGTAGTCGCCAGAAGCAATGCCCATGCCCGCCATCTCCTGGCCATTGCTGCTGACGGCAAGTCCGCGGATCAGGGCTTCTTCGCGAAATGTCCCATCGCGATTGTTCATGAAGAGCAGACTCGGAGTGGAGTCGGCCGCAAGCAAAATGTCGGGCCAGCCATCTTCGTCCACGTCGAGCGACACCGCGGTTAGCCCGTAGGAAGTTCTCACTTTGTCGATCCCGGAAGTCGTCGACACATCCGTGAATGTTCCGTCTCCATTGTTGCGATAAAGCGCGTGCGTTGGAATAGGGAGACCCCGCGGGCCGCAGTAGACAGCGACGCCCTGATAGGAGCAAGTCGCCACGTGAATGTTTGGCCTCGGCGCTGTCGCCAGATCGAATTCGACGTAATTCGCAACGAAAAGATCGAGATACCCATCGCGGTTGTAGTCAAGCAAAGTGCAGCCGGTGCCGAAACGATTGCCGCTGTGCAAAAGCCCGGCCTGCGCTGTCACATCGGTAAATGTGCCGTCGCCGTTGTTGCGATACAGGCGATTGTGGCCGTAGTAGGTGAGAAATAAATCCTCGAAACCGTCGTTGTTATAGTCGCCCACGCACACGCCGTTGGCCCATCCCGGATCGCCCAGCCCTGATTTTGCCGTGACGTCGGTGAATGTCCCGTCACGATTGTTGCGATAAAGATGATTGCCGGACCCAGGCGGCGTGCTCTCCAGAAGACGGCCGCCAAGGATGAAAATATCTATCCAGCCGTCGTTGTCGTAATCAAAGAATGCGCAGCCGCCACCCATCGATTCGATAATGTAAGGCACTTCGCCCGTTGGGCCATACACAATCGGTTGGGTGAGGCCGGCCTGCGCTGCCACATCTGTGAATCGAGAGAACGGCAGAAGCGCAGCTGACACCGCTTGCGCGGCGTGCACAAAACTCGGCGCCGATGCTTGCGCAGCAGCCATCGCACCGGCCTGAAGCAGACGACGACGAGACCACTGGCGATTATCGGAGTAAGTCATCGAAGGCTCAACGCGGATTTGGCGCAGACGCACTCCTTGGGCTCGGAGCCGAGTTTTCGCCACCTGCCGCACCAGCCAGCATCTCGCGAAGTCGCAGTGCATAGGCATTCCGCGGGTCGATCCGGAGTGCGGACTCTACCGCAGCGCGCGCCTCAGGGAACAGCGACTCGCTGGCGAGTGTTGCCGCTAGATTCACCCACGCTTGTCCGAAGCGCGGATTCGCCGAGACGGCGGATCGCAAAAAAGTTTCGGCCTCGCGGTCCCGTCCTTGTTGGCCGAGCAGTGTGCCCAGATTGTTGGCGGCTTCCGCATAGCTCGGCGCCGTCGCAATTGCATTGCGAAAGTGCTGCTCCGCCACAGAGACCTCGCCAGCACGCGCGGTCACGAGGCCCAGTTGATTCTCCGCTTCCGCGAACCCAGGCCTGAGTTGCAATGCTTTTTCAAGCGCGGCTCGCTCACCAGTCGCGTCATTGGCGCGTTCCAGTGCAAGCGCCAGATCGTACTCGAGTACGGCATCCTGCGGCAAGGCCTCGATTGCCTCGCGATAGAGCGAGATCGCCTGCGTGATGTTTCCAGCATCGAGAGCTTGTGCTGCCTGGCCGGCCTTCGTCTGTCCCAGTGCAAGCGTAGTGGTGGCCTGTTGACATTGCTCAAATAGCTTCAGCTGCGCATTTGCGTCCGCCGTTTGACCAAGTGCTCGCAACACTTGCGCCAAGTGAAAATGCGCTTCGGCCTTCGAAGGATCGAGAGTAACCGCCTTCTCCAATTGTTCACGCGCGGCATCGTTCTGTTTCAGGCGCGCATACGCCGTTCCCAGGTTGAAGCGCACATCGTAGTGATTGGGATTCAATCGAGCCGCAGACTGCAGATGATCGACGGCTGCGGCATACTGTCGCTCGTCGTTCTCGACAACACCCGAGAGATAGAGCGCGTCGAAGTCCTGTGGGTGTGCAGCCAGCATTTTTTCAGCAATGGGTTGCGCGTCTGCATCGTCGTCCTGCAGTACAAGCAGCCGAAGATAGAGTAGTTCAGTTGCCGCGTCGTTGGGATGCGCATTTAGTGCCGCGCGAATGAGATTGGTTGCATCCTGATACCGATGGGACTGGACATATACCGTTGCGAGTGCGCTGTCGATCCGCAACGCATCAGGCGATTTCGCGAGCGCTGCGCTTAACCTATCCGCAGCCTTGTCGAATTTCCCCGATTGCGAATAAGCAAGCGCGAGATCGAGCGCGAGATCCTCATCGGGCGGCGCGGATGAGAGCAAATCGATCGCGGCACCGAACTGGCCATCCGCAATCCGCGCTTGTGCAAGCCAGTCGAGAGCGGTCGCGGAATTCGGATCGATGGCGAGTGCGCCTTCCCAGGCCGCTTCCGCATCAGCCGCGCGGCCCAATTGGTGATAAGCCACGCCAAGGGCCAGGCGCGCTTGCGGGTCATTCAAGTCCAACTCGATGGAACGCCGGAGTTCTGCAACTGACGCATCCACCTGGCCGGACGAGTAAAGAGAAAGCCCGAGAAAATAGTGCATGCGAGCTGATGTGGGATCTAGACCGACAGCCGATTGAAAAGCAGAAATTGCACAGGAAAACTGGTGTTGCTCGCCGAACCACCCGCCAAGCGCTCCCCATGCTCGCGCCGATGGGTGAGTCTGAACTTGGGCCTCAAGGTTATCCGGCGCCTTGCATGAGGCAGGCGCGGCACATGCAGTCCCTTCGATGCCCAGCAGAACACATACGAGAATGGTGAGTTTATGTGCCATCACGAAGCGAATCGACTCGATGGGGTTCCTGAATCGCAGGGCTTGCAGAGGTATCGCTACCATTGCGCCAGAAGGCCGCAGCGCCGACTAGCGGAGCCTTATCGAGCAAGCTCGATGTTACCAACTTGAAATCAAAACCGTTAAGCTGTTTTTGCGCAAAAGGAAGAAAAAGCTGCGCCGAACGCGAAATTCCACCGCCGAGCACCACCACGTCCGGTCCGAAAGGCGCTAACACATCGCGAAAGACTTTGCCCAGATTGAACCCAAAGGTTTGAAACACGGCCCGTGCATCCGGATCGGAGTGGGCTCCAGAAGCGATCGTTACCACTTCCTTATCCTTACCCGTCCGCGCGGCATACTCTGCCTTGATCGCGCGCGTCGAAAGTAGATCTTCGACGGTCCCACTTTCGTAAGGAAGATCCCAAATTTCGCCACCAGGAGGTACGCCTTCGCCTTCTGCGACCCATTCCCCGTCGCGCGCAAAGGCGGAACCGATTCCAGTTCCAAGAACGATGGCGATGGCTCTTCTGGCGCCGCACGCAGTCCCGCACTGAACCTCCCCAAGAAGGAACGCAACGGCATCGTTGACAAAGCAGAACTGAGCTGGATGCCAGCCAAACCGCTCTGCCAGTGCGGCTCGCAGGTTCACACCGTACAGCGATTTCAGTTTGTGGCGCATATGGCTGACGCCCGCGACCAGATCAAAGGGACCAGGAACCGCGAAAGCTGCCCCGGCCGCCGGTGATCGATGGATTCCCATGTCGCGACCGAGACCGTGGAGCAGGTTGAGAAAACGATCACTGCTCAGGTCCGGCGGAAGGGGAGCCCTGGCAGTCCCCACGATCCGGAAGTCACTGAGGGTACAACGTGCAACGGAGATATGACTGCCACCAACGTCATAGGCGAGAACAGAACGAGCTTCTGAAAGATCCACCGCCACGGGCTGCTCCAATGATTTCGATATCATTTCTAGCACACATTTCCCCAAACCTGTCGAATTACGAAGAATCCTCTTGACAAATGTACTTCCGAGGCCTTATTTCTTCTGTTCGTCGATGATAACGCTATCATAGCGTCGCGAATGATAGCGATATCGGATCGCAGATTCCAGGGAATCCGTTCACGGCTCCCGCAATTGCGTCCGTCATCCATCGACATTCAGGAGGCAGTATGCGAATACAACATTGGTTCAACAGCCTGATCGTCCTAGCCTTTCTGGGTGTCTTCGCGCATGCACAGACGCCCACCGGCACAATCCAGGGTTTAGTAACCGACAAATCGGGTGCGGCGGTTCAGGGAGCCACGATCACGATCACCAAGACGACGACGAACGAACAGCGCCAATCGACTACCGATGGAGCTGGCCGCTTCAACATCCCCTTTGTGGAGCCCGGGAGCTACACCGTTTCCGCGTCCGCGACTGGATTCCGCAGAGACGAACAGCAAAACGTTCTTGTGCAGGTGACCGAAACCCGTGCAGTCAATTTCGTTCTCGATGTTGGAACCGTCACCCAATCGATCGAAGTCAACGCCACAACCCAGGCGCTGGACGTAGATACATCGAGCCTCGGGCAAACCATCCAGAGCCAGACCCTGTTGGAGCTACCCGACAATGGGCGCAACCCATTCGACTTTGCTGTGCTCGTGCCCGGTGTGACTGTCAGCAACAACTCAACCGGTAATGCTTCGACGCCGCACATTGGCGGGAGCCGCAACGGCAACAACGAGCAGCAGATCGACGGCATGACCAACATTCTTCCGGAGAACAACGTTGGCAACAACGAGTCGGCTTATCAGCCGATCGAGGACTCGATCCAGGAAGAGAACGTGCAGACCAGCGTTCTTCCGGCCGAGAATGGGCGATTCTCCGGCGGCACCATCAGTCTCGTCACCAAGAGCGGCGGAAACCAGTTCCACGGCAGCTTCTTTGAGTTCATCCAGAATCAATCGCTCGACGCTCTCCCCTTCGGCGCGCCTGGCGTAGCAAATCCCAACGAAAAAAATCCAGCTGCACACCAATACCAAACCGGTGGCACGATCGGCGGACCGATTATTCACAACCGTGCCTTCTTCTTCTTTGACTTCGAGGATTCCCGCGCGTCCGCAGGCCAGACGAGCACTTACTCCGTGCCTAACCCGGCCTGGTTCGGCGGCGACTTTACCAGCCTGTATGGCTCGACGACGCCGATGCTCTTCGATCCCGATACGGTGGCGAAAAACGCCAGCGGGGTCTACGTGCGCCAGCCGCTTATGTACAACGGCGAATACAACGTCATTAACCCGGCTCGGATTTCTCCGGTTGCCGCGGCCGCTTTACCGTACTTCCCCAAGCCCAATGTTGCGGGCGCGGGGACCTACAACAACTACCAGCAGACCGGATCCGTTCCAACCGACTATTGGCACTTTGACTCACGGGTCGACGTCGACGTGACAAAGAAGTGGCACTCGTTCCTGCGTTATTCTGAGCTGAACCAGACGGGCTCCACGCTGAATGACTACAACGATGCCGCTTCGCCCGGCAACTACGGTGGCACCTACCACACACCGGACTTCAGCGGTTCGTTCAACAACACGTTCACTTTCACTCCGACGCTCCTGGGCGAGTTCCGCTACGGCTACTCGAAGCAGAATTACAACAGAGTACCGGTGGGCGGCAGCTTCAATCCTGGAACTCTCGGGTTCGATGCAGGCTTCGTGTCGCAGGCGAGTCTGGAAGGACAGATGTTCCCGCACTTCGGTTTCGGCGGGAATGGAAGCTTCTCTGACCTGGGCCCCCTCGGCTATGAGGAGTACCAGGAGGACCCGCTGGCACAGAGCATTAACGCCAGTCTCGTGAAGATCGTTGGTGCGCACAGCATCAAGATTGGCGGCGAATTCCGCGCGCTGCGTGAAAACTTCTATCAGTGGAGCTACCCCTCCGGCACCTTTACAGGAGATGACAGCTGGACGCGTCAGTTCCCGCAAAGTGCCGATAAGACCGGCTTCTCAATCGCCTCGTTGCTGCTCGGTTTGCCTTCCGGTGGTGACATTACGGAAGACGAAAAGACCATCTCGACCAGTCAGTACTGGGCCTTCTATGGGCAGGACGACTGGAAGGTCTCTCCCAAGCTGACCCTCAACATCGGTCTCCGGTACGACTTTGATACTCCTCACGAGGAATACAAAAACCAGCTGACGTATTGGGACCCCAACGCGCCCTCGCCATTACAAGGAAGCGCTGCCCCCACAAATGCCTCGGCTTCCGGCGTCACTTGCCCGGCGTGCAGCAACCTGCTTGGCGCGATGACCATTGTAGGTACGCCGGGCGCGAAGTATGGCCGTCGCCAGGTGCCGTTCCCGAAGACCGATTTCGGCCCCCGCTTCGGACTTGCTTACAATCCCACTCCCAAGGTCGTGCTCCGCGCTGGCGCCGGCATCGTCTTCCAAGCATCCGCGTTTCAGGCCGCTGGAACTACCGGTTCGCCGGGCAACGAGGGATTCGCCACGCAGACCAACTTCAATCCGTCATTCACTAACCAGGACAACCTGCCCGTCGCTACTCTTTATAGTCCCGATCCGGTGATTCTTGCGGCCAATCCTGCCGCGGGCACACCATTCCCCTCGTATGCCACTCCGCAAGGGCATCAAGCCTCGTGCCTGGCCTCCGCGGCGTGCGTTGCGGGTATCGACGTCGGCAACCAGCTTCAGAATTCCTATTTTGACTCCGACCGCACCCCGTATTCCATCCAGTGGAACAGCAATGTGCAGTTCGCGATGCCGTTCGACATCAAACTTGAACTCGGCTATCTGGCCAACAAGGGCTTGTTCCTCATCGACGGCGATCCAGGCCGACCCTATGACCAGCTGCCGCTCTCTACGCTGGCGCAATATGGATGCACGCCGGGCGCGCCTTCAAGCCAGTGCGCGTTGCTGGATCAGGTGCCGAATCCGTTTAACGGCGTGATCGGTCCTGGATCGATCTACTCCGTTCCATCCTCGAGCCTGACCAGTAGCGCCACCATCGAGCAGGCTGCACTCCTGAAGCATTGGCCGCAGTACTCCAGCGTTTCCAGCTTCCGCAAACCGGGATCGCAATCAATGTACAACGCCTTCACTCTGCGTGCGGACAAACAACTAACGCATGGCCTGACCTTCACCTTCTCGTTGACAGACGGACGCGAGTATGACAATGCCGCATCGCCGGTCAACTACCTGGGAACTGCAAGCCAGACTTATGCCGACCAATACAACCCGAGAGCCGAGTGGGGGATCGGCGCACAAAATGTCTCCTATCAAATCGCATCGAGCTTTCTGTATCAGCTTCCGTTCGGTCATGGACAGATGTTCCTCAACAACGGTGGCATTGGCGAAAAGATCGTCGGCGGATGGGGAGTGAGCGGAATCGAATCCTGGTACACTGGAACGCCGATCGTGCTCTCCTCTGCCGACAATGGCACCACCAAGGAGACCGATCAGAATCCATTCAACCAACGTCCAGCGTGGACAGGCCAGAGCGCAAAACTGCAGTCTCCGACCTACAAGCAATGGTTCAATCCGAACGTCTTCAGCATGCCGGCGTCGTTTGCGATCGGCAATGCGCCGCGCGCTCTGTGGGGCGTCAACAGTCCGAGTTTCCAAAACCTGGACCTCGCGATCTTGAAGAACACGTTATGGGGCAACAACGAGCACTATAACGTTCAGTTTCGGCT
This sequence comes from uncultured Occallatibacter sp., assembly GCA_964487345.1. Taxonomy (GTDB): domain Bacteria; phylum Acidobacteriota; class Terriglobia; order Terriglobales; family Acidobacteriaceae; genus Telmatobacter. Next base: position 79,242 of record CAZAQN010000011.1, read on the forward strand.
GGAAATGTTCAATGCGTTCAATCATCCCTCACTCGGCACTCCAAACGAGAGTATTACCTCCGGCCAGTTTGGCGTGATCAGTAGCTTCAACGGGACGGCACGTCGAATCCAGTTGGCGGGTAAGTTCTACTTCTAGACCAATCGGAGTCCGGCTTTGCATGGTCCGGACTCCACTCATTTGCAGCACGGATCGGTTGGAAGGAAGGCTCGGCCATCTTTCCACCCGATCTTTACTTTTCTTCACACTCTACGGCACAACATGACGAGTTAAGCGGAAAGCCTCTAGGATATTGCCTGCGATGCCAATTCAATCTGTTCCTGCCTTGAATCTCCGTTCGAGTTTTTCCGTCCGCAGTTTTCTTCTTCACTTTGCAAGCGTTGGCGTGCTCGTTTCGTTGCACCTATCAGCTTCTCCCGCTCGCGCGCAGGAGATCCCGGCCGAGAGCTACGGACCTTACAACGCCGTCTTTCTCCCCGATGGCCCTGGACTGACGAAACAACTGGCCGCCCCTTCGCCCCTCGACAGCCGCACCGCAGCATTGCTCGACAGGTTCGGGCTGAACAAGGAACCGGATGAGCGCGACGTGTTGCTCGAAGGGCGCGCCACCTGGACTCTGGCCTTCTGGTTTCGTTCCTCCGAGCCGCTGCAAGGGTCGTTGCTGCTGGCAGGCATTGGCGACCCAGCGGCCGAAGATGCGCGTTATGTGGGAGTGCTCGATGCACGGCTCGCTCTCTGGCTCGGGCGAGGTGATGGATCGGCAAAGTTGCTCTCCGCTGACAGCGCGTTCAGCAGCGCGGCATGGCATTTTGTTGCGCTCGTCGGCAATGGCGAAAACGTGACTCTCTATGCCGACGGCAAGTCAGTTCTCACCCACGCGCTCGCGCAGGGTGACGTCGCAAGTCATCTGGAAATGGGGCCCGTTCCGCTCGAAGGCATCACTGATCGCCATTTTGGCGGGCAGATTTGCGGTCTTCGAGTCTACCGAGAAGCGCTGCCCGCCGCGCAGATTGAGGCGATCAACGCCGCGCCTCCCGACTTCGCGCTTCCAACGTACGAAGAAGCATCGCGCCACTGGCCTATGCAGACCTTTGCCCAGGCCGGATACAGCGCCCCACAATATCCGTCCACTTACCCACGTGGCAAGGGCGCAATTCAGAAGCCCACAGCAAAAGCACCGCGTGCGGCAGATCTTCGGACAGACTTGGTGGGGGACAACCCCTGGACCATTCAGGGCGGCTGGAAGCTGGCCGCCGCGCCGGCTGTAAAGGCGACAGGCGAGGCGATTTCGAAATCCAATTTCGCGGCGAATGACTGGTGGACCGCCACCGTACCCGGCACAGCCCTCACCACGATGATCGATCGCGGCGTCTATCCCGATCCCGATTACGGTCTAAACAACCTCGCAATTCCCGAGAGCCTCGCACATCAGGATTACTGGTACCGCGTGGCATTCAAAGTTCCCAACGCAGCGCGAGACCAACGGCTCACACTGACCTTCAACGGCGTCAACTATGCCGCCGAAGTGTGGCTCAACGGCAAAGAATTGGGCCGCTTCACAGGCGCATTTCTGCGCGGCAAATTCGATGTCACTTCCCGCGTCACCATGTCCGGCGAAAACGTGCTCGCAGTCCGTGTGAGTCCGCCGCCGCATCCCGGCATCGCACATGAGCAGTCGATCAAAGCCGGGCCCGGTGAAAACGGCGGCATCGAAGTGCTCGACGGTCCGACATTCTCCGCGGCCGAAGGCTGGGACTGGATTCCCGGAATTCGCGATCGCAACACCGGCATCTGGCAGGATGTCACGCTCACGGCGACCGGTCCGGTTGAAGTCGGCGACCTGCAAGTCGTCACGACACTGCCCAAGCCTGACCGCAACGAAGCCGACATCGAAATTGAAACGCCTTTGACCAATACCGCGAATGACGCAATCGACGGAGACCTGACCGCAAGCTTCGACGACGTGACCGTTACCAAACACGTCCATCTCTCTCCCGGCGAGACTGTGGTTCGGCTTGAACCCGCGGATTATGCGCAACTCAAGGTCCAGAACCCAAAGCTGTGGTGGCCCAACGGCTACGGCGAACCAGCGCTCCATCCGTTGCGGGTCAACTTCACCACCGGCGGCAAAACAAGTTCGGAGCGCAAAATCGATTTCGGCATGCGCGAAGTGAGTTATGAGACCTCTCTCTTCGACTCGACGGGCCATCTGCGCCGTGTCGAAGTACTGCCGGCACGGACTCATGATTCAGGGCTTGCGCTCATCGATGAAGGCCACGAGGGCATTCGCCAGATCGACGACAAAACACCTAACCAGATGCCACCAGGCCAACCGTTGCCGGAGTACTTCCGCCATGCATGGGTCCATTCGATTGCGCCCGGAGCGCTCGATTCACCCTCAATCCGCCCCGTCGAAGGCGGTTGGCCCGGAACGGACATTGTCATCAAGGTGAACGGCGTGCGCATTGCGGCGCGCGGCGGCAACTGGGGCATGGATGACAGCCGTAAGCGCGTCAGCATCGAGCACCTCGAGCCCTATTTCCGCCTGCATCGCGACGCGCACGTCAACATGATCCGCAACTGGATGGGCCAGGATACCGAGGAGAGCTTCTACACGCTCGCCGACAAGTACGGCTTGATGGTGTGGAACGATTTCTGGGAATCTACGCAAAACTACAATGTCGAAGCGCAGGATCCGCATCTCTTCCTCGAGAATGCCCGCGATACAATCTTGCGTTTCCGCCATCATCCATCCATTGTGGTCTGGTGCGGCCGCAATGAGGGCGTGCCCCAGCCCATCGTCAATGAAGGTCTGGCCACACTGGTGCGCACGCTCGATCACACGCGCTACTACACGGGCAGTTCCAATCAAGTGAACCTGCGTAACTCGGGCCCGTATCAATTCCAGCCGCTCGAAACCTACTACCGCATCAATCGCGGCTTCAGCGTTGAGCTCGGCATTCCCAGCGTTCCCACGCTGGAGAGCCTCGAGTCGTTCATCCCCGAGCCGGACCGTTGGCCCATCAGCGACACCTGGGCGTATCACGATTGGCATCAAAGCGGCAACGGAGCGGTGGCGCCTTTTCTCGCCCACATGGATACGGAATTCGGCGCACCAAGCAGCCTCGAAGATTTCGAACGCAAGGCGCAGATGCTCGATTATGCGGGCCACCGCGCGATCTTTGAAGGGTTCGCCGCACACCTGTGGGAGCCGAACTCAGGCCGCATGATCTGGATGACTCAACCCGCGTGGCCCAGCATGGAATGGAATTTCTTGAGCTGGGATTACGACACGCAGTCCAGCTTTTACGGAACCCAAAAGGCTTGTGAGCCTGTGCATGCTCAGTTGAACCTGACCGACAGCACGGTCGACTTGATCAATCTTCGCGAAGCGCATTCGTACAAGGTGGAAACGCGCGTCGTCGGCCTGGATGGCAACGTTCTGAACGACCAGACCAATCGAGTTGAAGCAGCAGCCAATGCGCGCACGCCAGTGGGCAAACCGGACCTGGAAAAGCTGGCGAACGATCACGCCATCCTGATTGCCCTCCGAGTTACCGATACGAACGGCACTCCGGTGAGCGATAACCTCTACTGGTGGTCAAAGCAGGAGTCGAGTCTCCGCGAGCTTGATTCACTCGCAGACGTCAGGCTCAAGGCCTCCGCAACTTTGGCCGCCAGCGGCAGCGAACGCCAAGCCACCATCAAACTCGAAAACACCGGAACTGTCCCGGCGTTGCTCGTAAAACTGACGCTCAAAGACGCCGCCACGGACGCGCGGATCCTGCCGGCCTATTACAGCGAGAACTATGTTTCGCTGCTTCCCGGCGATTCGCGCACTGTCACCATTGCCTTCCCTGCTGGCGAATCCAGATCGGAGATCGCCTTGCGCGGATGGAACCTGGAGAAGGAGACGATTGCCGTTCGTTGAACAGACGAAGGAATTGCACCATCATCTGGTGTGCAACACACTCTCCGCGAGCTCCCGCTTTCTTGCGCTGGCTGGCTTCTGGTGCGTTCCGCACGATTCGCGGAGAACAAGCTCGACGGGCAGCACGATATGCTTCCCTCGTTCCGTGCGGTCATTGTTCAGCAGGCGCGAGAACAGAATGTTCGCTCCCATGCGCGCCAGGTCAGTAATCGGCTGGCGTACCACCGTTAACGGAGGGTTCAGGATGTTGGCTGTTTCAAAGTCGTCGAACCCAACGAGAGCAACAGATTCCGGAACCCGCACTTTGAGATAGGCCAGCGCGTGAATTGCATTGCGCGTGATCAGGTTATTGCTGCAATAGAAGGCTGTGGGCGCATTTTTGCTATCCAATACGCTGCGAATGGTTGCCACCATTTCGGTTTGCGTGCCGTTGCCGAAATAGAATTCCGGCTTCAGGTTTGCCTTCTTCAACGCTTCTCGATAACCCTCGAAACGCGCGCGGATTGTGTACAGATTACGCGAGAGGCCGAAAAAAGCGATACGGCGATGCCCATGCTGGATCAGGTGATTGACACCCAGTTGCGACCCGAACTTGTTCTCGACGACAACGCTATCGAAAGAACTGTTCTCTATGGGTCGATCGAGGGTCACCACTGGAGTGCGGCTGAACTCACTGCCCGCGATGCGCGACACTCCGCCGGCCGCAGGGATAATGACGAATCCCTCAACTTGGCGGCGGAGCATACGGCTGGCTTCGTTGTACTCGCTATCGGGGTCTTCGTCCGCGGTGGCAATGATTACGGAATAAGCATGCTCCTTGGCGACCACGCTCACGGTCTGCGCGCAGATCGCGAAGAATGGGTCAACGAGGTTCGGGACAATCACTCCTATTTGATGCGACCGCTGGTCTCGCAGCGCGCGCGCGACTTCGTTCGGCCGGTAGTTGAGCGTCGCAATGGCATCAAAGACGCGCCGAGACGTCTCCTCGCTCACCTTCACACTGCCGCTCAGCACTCGCGAAACCGTCATGGTGCCGACACCGGCAAGCTTGGCGACATCGCTCATGCGGGGAGGCCGATTCATGGCGCTCATCGTCTCGTACAGCCTTTCAATCGAATCAAGTAACCCTCAATCTTTCACGGAGCAGAGTAGGTGGTCAAGGATCGTATGAAGATCATTAGGAATTCGGCAGTACTTTATCTCACGGTTGCAACCGCATTGATTCTTGCAAATGCGCAGACAGTAGCCACTCCAATCGCCGCGCCCCATGCGGCGTCCGTCAATCCGAATGCAACCCCCGAGGCGCGCACGCTTCTCAAGCAGATCGACCAGATCTCCGGGCACTTCACTCTCACCGGTCAACATAATTTCCCCAATCACGTCTCCCGCTGGTCCGATCGAATCTATGACCTGACCGGAAAATTCCCAGCGATCTTCGGTCAGGATTTCGGCTTTTCCGGGGGAGAGGACAAGGACTCTGTCGAAGGTCGACCTTCGATGGTCGAAGAAGCGAAGCGCCAGTATCGCAATGGCGCGGTGATCGCGCTGACCTGGCACGCCGTCCGGCCCACCGACGACGAGCCCGTCACCTTCCACGACAGCGTCCAGGGCCACTTGACCGACTTCGAGTGGAACGAACTCCTGACCCCTGGCACTGACCTCTACAACCGCTGGGTCGAGCAGGTCGACGTGATCGCGGGATACCTGCGCCAATTGCAAGATGCGGGCGTACCCGTGCTCTTTCGTCCCTATCATGAGATGAACGGAAACTGGTTCTGGTGGGGTGGCCGACCAGGTGAACACGGCTCCGCAGCACTTTACCGCCAGCTTTATAACCGCTTCGTCAACGTGCACCACCTGAACAATCTTGTCTGGGTGTGGAATGTGAACAGCCCCAGCGAGAACGCCGGACCCATCACATCCTATTTCCCGGGCACTGAATATGCCGACGTCGTCACGATGGACATTTACGGCGAATTCAACCAGAGCTACTACGACGATATGCTGAGCCTCGCCTGCGACAAGCCCATCGCGCTTGCCGAGGTGGGCGCCATGCCGACTCTCGATGTGCTGGCGAAGCAGCCGCGCTGGGCATACTTCATGATGTGGAGCGGCTTGGCGGAATCGTCGAATTCTCCCGAGCACTTGCAAACCATGTTTCATTCGCCGAATCTGCTCAACCGCGGAGACGCGCCGTTCACTGCTCCCGCACCAATGGCGACAAGCAACATCGCGCCGGTCACGTCCACGGCAATCCCGCAGGTAAAATTCGCTCTCGACCGGCTCTATCAGATCAAAGGAACGAAGGTTTTGAGCGGCCAGATCAATGCCACAGGTTCGCTCAGCGCCGCCGCGCAACAGGTCTTCCAGACGACAACAAAGCATCCGGCTATTTTCGCAGCGGACCTCGACACGACCGGAGATGCCGATTCCGCGAAGCAGATTATCGACGAGGCAACTCAACAAAACGCAGCTGGTTCGATGGTGAGCCTCCGATGGTTGGCGCCGAACCCTGCGGACATCGGTCCAACAGGCAACAAAGCCCCCAGCCACGACACCCGCCAGATCGCGCTCACAGATTTTGAATGGAAAGAGCTGATGTCGCCGGGCACGCATCTCTATCAGCATTGGTGTGCGCAGGTAGACACGGCCGCCACCGAGTTGAAGAGACTTCAGGACAGGAACATCGCGGTTCTCTGGGCGCCGTACCCGCAGCCAAACGGCAAGCAGTACTGGTGGGCCGGACACGCTGGCATTCACGGCAGCGCTGCCCTCTATCGAATGCTATTTGACCGCCTCGTGAACCACGATGAGGTTCACAACCTCATCTGGGTCTGGCAGGCAGCACCGGGCGGCTTTGGTCCCGGCGCGAATGGACCCTACGGCGAATTCTTCCCTGGATTCCTCTATGTGGACGCCTTGGAACTCGCCGTAAATCGCACGCAATCCAGATTCCGCAGCGATACATTCCTGCAAGGCTTTGCAGTGGATAAAGTGACTGGCCTTGAAATCGACGGTCCCGCGCCCGATCCGGCTTTCTTCTCGCGCGAGACAAACTGGGCATGGTTTCTGCTCGCACCGCAGCCTGCAAATGACCCAGCAACTACGCAGGCTCTGCGCACGTTGTACGGCGACCCTAGCGTCCTGACGCGATGAATCCGTCGCGCGGCGTCGGCTCGGCGCTTCAGTCGCGTGGAACGTCCGGCAGATACTCGTAGCTCACGAATGCAACCTTGGCGCTGTCCGGTGACCACGAGGGCACATTGACCGTTCCCTGGCCGCCAAAGAGTTTCGCGAGCACATGTACCGATTTGTCGGTCATCGACATCAGGTGCAGCGCAACGTCCTTGTTTGGAGGATGGCCAGTGACATCCTTCTCATACGAGAGAAAGACCATCCATTTGCCGTCAGGCGAGATGTGCGGAAACCAGTCGTTGGTCTCGTCCGCGATCACCTGCTCCTGGCCGCTTCCATCTGGATGCATGCGCCAAATCTGCATGTGCCCCGTGCGTTCCGAGTTGAAGTAGATCCATGCGCCGTCGGGCGAATACTCCGGGCCGTCATCGAGCCCCGGCGCAGTCGTCAACCGCTTCTCTTCTCCGCCGTTCACTGGGATCGTGTAAATGTCGAAGTTGTCGCCGCGCTGCCCAGTGAACGCGAGAGCCGAACCATCAGGAGACCACCCATGCCAATACGATGGCGCGTTCATCGTCACCTGGTGTGGCGTCCCTCCTGTAATCGGCAACGTATAAACCATCGACTTTCCGTTCAGCGACGAGTCACTGATAGCAAACATGGTGGCGTCCGGCGAAATACCATGATCGTTGTTGCACTTGTTCTGCAGGCCAGTTTCGACGCGCGCGGGCTCCCCGCCGTTCACCGCCAAACGATAGATTCCACCCTCCTGATTGAAGAGGAAATACGAACCGTCGCGTGCCCAGTTAGGCGCCTCAAAGTGCGCCCGCGCCACGTAAGTGACGCGCCTGTCTCCGGACGCAACCGGCACCGTTTCAAGTGTGCTGTAGAGGACAAGCTTCGTCTTGTCCAAAGGCGCAAGCGCTTCCATTCTCACGTCGGAAAAGACCGCCGTTTGCAGATCGTCCTTGTCGTGCGCAGACACGCCGATGCCCACATAGAAGTCTCCCCTGAGCGCCACCTTAGCGGAGGTTCCGGCGGGGTGAAGCTGCCCGTCTTTCCCTGCAACAAATGCATAGAAATAATCTCCGCGCTTCTCGAGCCGCACACGCTGCGGAGCAACAATGTTCGCTTGCACCTCCCGCGTATCCGCGCCAACAGCATCGCGAAACTGCATTGAAGCCAAACCATCGCCGTGGCGTGCTACATCCACCGACGGCGAATTGCCCTCAAGGCTTTGCCGGATCATGAGGACAGCTTTGCGATGGTTGTTGCCTTTGTCACCCGCGATCGCGATAGTCGCGGAAATCGCGACGTCGCCCGACATCTTCTTCCACATAAAGTGAAAGTCGTCGACGCCGAACCACATGTTCTCGCCGCTCCCCGTGACGGTGTACTCGCCTTTCGCGCGATCGAAGTGCGCGGAGCCAGCATGGAGGACGGTGCCGACGTCGCCGTGATCCTGAAAAATGCCGAGCGGCTCTGGCCTCGATTCGGCCAACGCAACGGCAACGGAAATCGACACCAGCAATCCGACAAGAATCTGTGCCGAAAGCCGGCCAAGCAATGACTCGTTCATTGAATGAATTCCCCGTTCGATTGCGATCAGCCAGCGCTCCTCTGCAAGCTTGGCGTCCGCACCTGGTTCGGTGGGAACGATATCATTCAGCTCGCGCCAGCGTCAATCTTCGAGCCTTCTGTTGCGAGATTTTGAGTCTGTGTTGCTTCCTTCGTGTCGCTATTATCGGAATCGTGTTCGAATTAAAGAGCTCGACAAGTAAGGGCGATGTTACCAATCCGTTGTCGAGCTTCCGAAACCAACCTCCCGGTCATCAGTTCGCGGATGTCCAGTCCAATACAACCTTCCCTGTGTTCCCCGAGATCATGGCGTCAAAGCCCTGCTGAAACTCGTTGAAGGAAAATCGATGCGTAATGACCGGCGTGATATCCAGCCCGGATTCCAGCATCGCCGACATTTTGTACCAGGTTTCGTACATCTCGCGTCCGTAGATGCCCTTGATCGTCAGCATGTTGAAGATGACAGGCCGCCAGTCCATTGGAGCATTCTTTGCCGGGATTCCGAGCACGGCAATCTTTCCACCGTGGCTCATATTTCCAATCATGTCGCTCAACGCCTGAGGACTTCCCGACATTTCCAAGCCAACATCGAATCCCTCGGTCATTTTGAGTCGTCTCTGGACTTCGAGAAGCGGCGTCTCGATTGGATTCACCGCCAACGTCGCACCCATTTTCCGAGCAAGATCAAGCCGGAAGGGATTCAAGTCCGTGATCACCACGTGTCGCGCCCCGGCGCGCTGAACCACCGCAACCGCCATGATTCCGATGGGGCCCGCCCCAGTGATGAGAACATCCTCCCCAAGGACCGGAAAGGAAAGCGCGGTGTGAACAGCGTTCCCGAAGGGATCGAAGATCGCGGCTACTTCCTGGTTAATGCCAGGATCATGCCGCCAAATGTTGGTCATCGGAAGCGAGATCAACTCAGCAAAGGCTCCCGGCCGATTGACGCCGACGCCTTCAGAGGAAGCGCAGAGGTGCCGCCTCCCTGCCAGACAATTGCGGCACCGGCCGCAAACAACGTGACCCTCCCCGCTCACAATATCTCCGGGGAAAAAGTCATTTACGTTCGACCCGACGGCGACGATTTCGCCGACAAACTCATGGCCAATCGCCATCGGCACCTTGATCGTCTTTTGTGCCCATTCATCCCATTCGTAGATGTGAACATCCGTGCCGCAGATACCGGTATAACGCACACCAATCAGCACGTCGTTGATACCAATCGTGGGTTCAGCGACGTCTTCCAGCCACAGCCCACGTTCTGCCTTGCTCTTCACTAATGCCTTCACTCGATGATCTCCAGACTCAAACGTTCCTCCCGGAGTCTACCGGTTGAGGCGTTTGAAGCAAAACGCGGGACGTCGCGATGCTGCTCCAGACAAGGAAGGATGACGCGTTTTCTCAAGCTAGCTTCTTCAACTCCGGATACCGTGCATAGATGCGCTGCTGATCTTCGTGAGTCAATTGTCCCAACCGGATCGGCTTGTCCTGCGGCCTCGTGCCCTTCTGGTTGAGCACGTTCATCAAGCTCCATTCCCGCTGCAGGCCCTCGGGTTCGTGCGCTGGCAAATCATACCGGGTAAAGTCGACCACCATGACGGGACTGTCCGTTGACCAGTTATTCAGCAATCCCAGCCGAAACTCCCGGTTCATGAACCACCGAATCTCCAACTCCTTCTCCGAGCCGGGTGCACCTGTCCCTTTAGCATCGAAGCGGTAATTGAGCGACGTGTTGTTGGGCGTATGCTTGCGCCACTCCATGCCAAATGCTCCTTCGGTCATCACCTGAGTGTCCGGCCATCTCTCCTTCACTGCCTGAAGCCACCAGGCCAAATCCTTATCGTGTCCAACCGATACTTCCCAGATTCCCGTCACCCAGCCAAAACCATTCAACGCGTGGCCCTGATCGAAGTGCATCGCGGTGGTAGCCATCATCTCCTTGCGGCCAGCTCCTTCACCCAGATTTCTTACCGTTTCAATAGGCCCAACGCCCATGCGGCTGTTGAATCCGCCCTCAAACCCATTGCGGCGCGCAGTCAGAAAATCGCACGTCCAGCCGTCCAGGCAGACACAGTCAATAAAATCTGCGGAGCCCTGAGCCGGTTTCAGGTAGTGCTCACGGCTCGGGTAGTAGGGATAGCAGATGCCGCCATCGCCATCCCCGTTGTCGATGCCGTGCTGGCTCCAGATCTGGCCCTGGCAAACATGAATGCCTTCCTCTTCGGCGAGAAAGCGCTGGTTCTCCGCGTCCATGAAGCCGGCGACAAGGCACTCCGGACGATATCCGTTGCCCACCATCTCCGAGATCAATTGAAGCGCCTTGTGAATCGTCACGCGAATGTGTTCACGGGTGTCGTACATAGGCGCGAAATAGCCACCGGGAATGAAAGTGACCTCGTCGCCGTATTGTTCGTGATACGAGGCGAGCAGGCGCCGCGCATCCTTATACTCCTGCCGAGTATCGTTCAGCGCCAGCCAACTGATCGCCCAGGTCATCTTGCCTTCTGGACATCCTTGCGCGAAGGCCTCGCGTCGCGAGCGGATGTGGTCAGGGCTATTGTCTGCGGCCTCGTCTTCGCCGATCGAACGGTTGGGAGTTACCTCGATCTGGTTTACGCGCACGATCGAGACATGGGTCACAAACCGCCCTTGCAGAGCCGATTCTCCCGCGCAATATGCGAGAGCACTGTTAGCCACAGGCGCAAGCGTCAATGACGCCGCGGATCCTGCCGCCCCGCGCAAGAACATTCGTCTAGTCCAGAAATATCGAGCGAATGGAGTTCGTTGAAAGTGCATTAACATCAACCGCCGATCTTTTCCGTAAGAATTGCCCAGCGTTCATAGATCGCATCATGCTCCTTCTGCGCCGAATCCAACTCCGCCAGCGCTTCCGTCAATGCGTTCGCATCCGTCGCAACCTCGGAATCGTCGATGCGCTCGCGCGCAGCCTGGAGCCTGGCATCCGCGGCTTCAACGCGCTCTTCGATGCCATCGTACTCGCGCTGTTCGATGTAGGAGAGCTTCTTTTTTGAGCCTGTCGTGGGAGCACTCTTCCGCGCCTGCTTCGTGTCGGTGTCATCGCTGCTTCCGCTTCTCGATTCACCGCCCTCAGCCCGCCACTCCTCCCACTGGCGATAATCCGCGAACAGCTCTGCATTCCCGCTACCATCCAAACCAACTACTGCATTGGTTACACGGTCCAGCAGATAGCGGTCGTGCGTGACCAGCACTACCGCTCCGGAGAACTCGAGAAGCGCTTCTTCGAGAATTTCGAGTGTCGGAATATCAAGGTCGTTGGTCGGCTCGTCAAGAATGAGCACGTCCGCGGGCTCCAGCATCAGCCGCGCGATGAGCACACGCGCACGTTCTCCTCCGCTTAGCCTTTCGACTGGCTGATTGAGTTGCTCCCCGGTGAAAAGGAATCGGGCCGCATAGCCGGCGACATGCACCACTCGATCCTGATAGATCACAGAATCGGAATCGGGCGCAAGGGCCCGGCGCAGGGTGAGATTGGTGTCGATCTCACGCATCTGTGAGAAATAGACAAGGCGCAGTTTTGCGGCACGACTTACGGTTCCGACGCTCGCCTGCAGTTCACCCGTCATTGTACGCAAGAGAGTCGTCTTACCCGATCCATTGGGGCCAACCAAGCCAAGTTTCATGCCGTTGTTCAGGCTGAAACTGACGTCGCGCAGAATCTCCCGGCCACCGAGCTCGATCGTGACTCGATCCAGTTCGATGAGGCGCTTGGTCTGGCGATTTGTAGCATCGAAGCTGATGCCTGCGGTGGCTACGCGGCTGCGGGATTCGGAATCTTCGAGCCGCGCAATCAACTCATGCGCATTGTCGATGCGCGCCTTGGCCTTGGTGGCGCGGGCCTTGGGGCCGCGGCGGAGCCACTCAATCTCAGTCCGCACGCGATTGCGCAGTCCTTCCTGCGCACGCTCCTCGGACTCAAGCCACGCCTCACGGCCTTCGAGAAACTTTGAATAGCTGCCCTTCAAGCGCATCAGTCCGTCGCTGTAAATGCGGTTCAGCTCTACAACTTCAGCAGCGACGTTTTCAAGGAAGTAGCGATCGTGTGCGACCACGATGAATGCGAAACTCGCCGCATCGAGCAAGCCTTCCAGCCACTCAATGCCTTCAAGGTCAAGATGATTTGTTGGTTCGTCAAGGAGCAAGACGTCCGGCTTAAGTACCAGGGCCTCGGCGATTGCCAACCGCTTGCGCCAACCCCCGCTGAGGCTCGCCGCCTCGGCATCCATACTCTCGCCGGTCGAGTCGGGGTGGTCTGCAAAGCCGGCTCGACCCAGCGTTTCGCGTAAACGCTGCTCGCGTTCGTTCTCAGGCACGGCGGCCTTTGCCATCGCCGTTTCGATTGAGCTGCGGACCGTGATCCCGGATGGATACTCCGAAATCTGATGCACGTAGCCAATGCGGGCGCGCTTGCGGAATGCGACCTCGCCCGTGTCGGGTTCCTGCTCGCCGGCAAGCATGGCCAACAGGGTGGACTTCCCGGCTCCATTCGGTCCAATGAGACCAATTCTGTCTCCCTCGTGCACAGCGAAGAAAATGCCCTGAAACAAAGGGGTGGCGCCGAATCGTTTAGAGATGTTCTGCGCATTGAGAATCGGCGGCATTCTTTCAGTCTACGGGTTGTTCGAAGTCCTGGCCCATACGGACGATGAGCGTGCGTCCCCGCTGCCTGCGAAGGTGCTCGCGCTGAGTCCTCACCGACAGCCCGGTAAATAATTCGCAAAATGTCGCAGGAGTAGGCTTGTCCTGCTCTCCGCGGGAAAAAGAAGAATGGTGACCTATTTCAGAGGAGCTTCGTAGATGTCGCTTTGGGCTCTCTGAACCATCGGAACCAGCAGTGTGCCCCCATCCGGAGAGACCGAGCAGCCGAATTCCAAGTCGGGCAATGCGACATCAAAGTGCTTGAGGATTCGCGCCTTTCCTGAGGCCGCATCAACGGCTAGCAGATCCCGGGTCGAGGGTGAAGTCGATGGCGAAACCATCACGTAGAGCGTGCCCTTGTGAACGCAGAGATCGGGAGGCGCAGAGACCCAATTGTTCGAGTGGAAGACGACACGCTGAGCGCCCGTCATCACATTTCGCTGCACAATCTGTAAGTCGGTGCCAGAGTTCTCAAAAAATAGCGACCGGTCGGTCCAGGACATCTGGAAAGCCCAGGGAGCGTCCCAAAGCATCTCTTCTGCACGCCGATCGCCGCGTGCCGGAATGCGCCAAATGCGCGGCATTCCACCATCGTTCGAATTAAAATAGATGTATTTGCCATCGGGTCCAAAGACCGGATTGATATTGCGGTTCTGACTGAAGGTCAGTTGCTGGTTTGCGCCCGCGCTCACGTCCAGCATCCACACGTTGGTTGCACCATTACGGCGTATCGCAAAGAGGACCGAGTGAGAATCAGGAGACCACGATGGTGTAACCGGAAACCCGCTGCCATTCAACTGAGTGAGTTGTCGCGCGCTCGTCCCGTCGGTATTTGCCAGCCAAAGCTCAATGGCGCCACTCCGCGTGCTTACGAAGACGATCTTCCGCCCATCGGGCGAGTACACTGGCGAGTAATCCTGGCGGCTCGAAGGCGCAATCAAACGCGATGAACCAGTTTTGCGCAGCGCCACCTCCATCAAATTCGTCACGATGTCCTGCTGCTCGGCAGCAAGCGTCTTTCCCGTGGGGGAAACAGCAGGAAAAGAGAGGTTCAAACTGCCACCGAGAACACGGGTGAGGGCCGAACCATCGACATTCACCTGCCAGATGCCCCAACCGAGACCGCCTTTCATACTACCGAAGAGAATGTGCCGGCCGTCGCGGCTCCAAGCAATTCCGCGCACGCCAGGATTGTCGGGTGTCAATTTAAGAGCGGGACTGTTGGCCTCCCCCTCTGTCGAAACCAAGTAGAGATCGCCCAAGCCGCCCCGGCGAAATGCAACCTCGGAACCCTCCGGAGAGAACTTCCCATCGATGTCACCGGAATTCCCCGCTGGCGGATTGGTGAGCGGTTTGCGGGTCCCTGTACTGAGATCGAAGAGGATGAGCCGTATCGGCGAAGTGCTCGATGGCTGCTCGGCAACCAACAGACTTCTCCCATCTGGTGACCAATCGAGAGCGGGCAGATCGTCGGATGAAATCCAAGGGCACGAAAACACACCAACGGTTCTTTCGGTGCCTCCATTGAGGGGTGCTCGCACCACCTCATAGCTGCTGGGACTGACATAACTAAGGAACACAATCTCCCGGCCGTTCGGCGACCACACCGGGCGAAACTCCGCGCGCGTCCCCTGGGTCAGTCGAAACGGTTCCGATTGACCGGCGCGTTGGATAAAGATTCGAGGAGACGCGCCGGCGCGGGCACTCCAGGAAAATGCCAGCGCCTTCCCATCTGGAGACCACGATGGATTTTGTTCCTCGCCAGGCAACGCATTGAACGGCAGCGCTTCTCCCGCGACAGGAATCCCCTGCGGTTCAATGCTGCGCGACTTGAACCAGAGGAAGAACAGAATCAGAAGTGCGGACGATAGTAACGCAACGGCTAAGCCTGTAACCCACCGGACAGGCGGCTTTGTCGAAGCGGCGTGTGTTTGTGGGACAGTCTGTGCGTCCGCACCAGTGAAGAACCCGACATCAGTTCCTGGTGCATGCCTCCTCGGCACGCCAAGCTCGACCGACAACGTCCTCGATTTGGGAAGAGCACGAACGGCCTGCGGAACATAAGTGCCCTTGGGCATCGTGATTTGGATTGGACTGTCAACGCCATCGGTCTTGTAGTAATGCTCAAGCTTGTCTCGCAAGCGGCGGGCGTGCACGCGCACAATGGGGTCGGTGCGCGGATTGTAGTCCGCGTTCCGACCGAAAACCTGCAAAGCAACCGTCGTCTCCTTGATCTGATCCTGGTTTCCACACAGGCTCTGCTCCACGCAAAACCTCAGAAACTGCACCGAGCGGGCAGAGGCGCAGAACATCGGCGAAGCGAGAATGCGTTCAAGCTCGGCGCGGATCTCCGCGGGATTAGCACTCATTTCATTAAAAGAGTAGCGGTCGAAGTTTAACGTTGCGTGAAGGGGTTTTTAAGGTTACACGTGCCGTGTAACCCACGTATCGCCTTGACACTCCCTTGCCGCTCTGCGCGCAGTCCACGCTCAATTCATGAAAAAGCTGGGGAATCTCGCCGCAGCCTGCTTCTTCCGGCCCCGGAAAAAGCGCGTCTCGACTTTCATAGCTCAATGTTTTCTGATTCTTATCGCTCCGATTCTCGCGAGCGCTCAAAGCGGGCTTGTCAGCGGGCACATCGCGGATTCGACAGGGGCGTCCGTTGTCAAAGCGACAGTTGACATTCAAAACACGGGAACCGGGATCCGCTGGACCACAAACACAAACAGCTCCGGCTATTTTCAATTTCCGCCTCTCGAGCCAGGCCCCTATTCAGTGCGCGTAGCTGCGGACAACTTCGCGGTTGCGAACGTCACGAATCTGAAATTGGAAGTGGGTGGAACACAAACCGTGGATGTAGTGCTCCAGCCGGCCACGGCAGCGGAGACAGTGCTGGTTTCAGCCGGTGCTCCCGAGCTCGAAGTCAATCACCCGGATCGTGGAAACGTGATCGAGAGTGAATTCGTGCAGACGATGCCCCTCAATATTAGGAATCCGCTGCAAATGGTGAATTTCGCCCAAGGCGTAACGCCGTACAGCCTTGACTCGGGAAATAACGACGCCAGCGAAGCCTACACCAATACGTTTCGAATTAACGGAGGCAAAATCGCGACAACCGAAAGCCTGCTCGACGGCGGTGTGAACACCACGCAATACGACCTCAACGCGATCGCCGCCGTCCCCCAAGTGGATTCGATCCAGGAATTCAAGGTGCTCACCGACGCCTATGCTCCGGAATGGGGTCATACCAGCGGCGGCGTGGTCACCTTCTCGACGAAGTCGGGCACCGACAAGCTTCATGGCAGTGTTTTCGAATACATTCGCAACAGCGACACCGACGCGAACAGTTTTGCAGCCGACCTGGCTGGCTCGCCTAAACCGCACTTCGAACGCAATCAATATGGATATGCCATTGGCGGCCCAGCGGCGTTTCCACCCCACTATCGCGACGCCAATCACCGTACTTTCTTTTTCCAGACGTACGAAGGCCTGCGGCAGAGCCAAGCCGGAAACTTTACTTACACCGTGCCTACGGCCCTGGAACGGCAGGGCGACTTCTCGCAATCATTTGACACAAAGGGAAACTTGATCGTGATCTACGATCCGAGTTCCACTACGTTGCAGCCCGCAGGCAGCACAGCCTGCACGGCCACGCCGGTTGCCGCCGGTCAAACCGTCTATTGCAGAAGTCCATTTCCTGGGAACAAGATCCCCAACCTGGATCCAGCGGGCAAAGCGATCATCAATAGCTACCCCACGCCTAATCAACACGGTTCGGGGCTGAGCTCCGTCAACAACTTCTTCTCTGCCTCACCGACCAGCAGCATCCAGGATACGGTGAACTCTCGCCTCGATCACAAGTTCACTGAGAAGCATTCGATCTTCCTGCATTACGACTGGTTTCAGCGTTACAACTACTTTGGCGACCCCTATGGCAACAGCCTCTCGCCAACAAGCAACCACCAGCGTCTTCCGGGTGACAACACGATGCTCGATCATACCTGGGTGCTTAGTTCTGACCTAGTTTTCGAGCATCACTTCGTGTATGCACACCAGGAATCGAATCGCATTCCCGAAACCCTGGGATTCGATCCAACCACGCTTGGATTTGCCTCAAGCGTGACCGCTGGCCTGCAGTCGACAACTTTCCCTTCAGTCGCCTCCGCCAACCGGCTCAGCGCACTCGGACCGCAGGGCGGCCTGGAAGCCGATGGCGGCACCACCTATGAGTACGCCGCGTCCTTGAGTTTCTTAAAGGGGAAACACTCGTTGAAGTTTGGCTTCGACTATCGATCCCTTGCCGAGGACTATCACATCAATCAACTGGTATCTCTGACCGGGAACAGCAATTTCACGGGGGGGCCCTACGTGGAGGGCCTCGCGAACGAGCCTGACTCTGGCAGTGGCATCGCAGACCTGCTCCTGGGGACGGGAACGATCACGAGCGGCATCATTCCCGGAATCCATACGGTGCATCCGTATTATGCCTTTTACGCCGAGGACGAGTACCACGTCACTCCGAAGCTTGCATTGACTTACGGCCTCCGTTACAGCCTCGAACTACCCGATGTCGAGGGACACAACCAGTACCAATACCTGGACCTGACCTCGCCCTCACCACTCAATTCCGAAGTTACTTCGTTGGGGACGCTCACCGGCGGACCGGGATTCGTCGGAACAAACGGCGCCGGCAGAGAGCTCTCAAATCCTCAATACACGAACTTGGATCCGCGAGTGGGATTCGCGTACAGATGGAATGAGAAAACGGTGCTTCGCGGCGGGTTCGGCATCTTCCATGCACCCTCATTTCTGTGGCTTGGACCCACCGCCTCGCAGGGATACTCGGAGCCGACGACTTCCATCCCAGCCCAAGCGAATGGCGTGTCCCCACTCTACAACATGGACAATCCGTTTCCCAACGGACTCCAGCCAATCACCGGAAACTCGCTCGGTCTTGACACCAATGCGGGGCTTGCTATCGCTGGTTTTCCGCGAAACCAGATCAACAGCTACAGTCAGCAATGGTCCATCGATATCCAGCGGCAGCTACCGAGTAATTTTGTATTGACCGTCGGTTATGTAGGCAATAGCGCCGTTCATCTTTATGTTCCGTACAACTACAACCAACTTCCCGATAGCGACCTGGCCATGGGCTCGGCGCTCACTGCCACAGTTCCGAATCCCTTCTACGGCGCGATCGCGACGCAAACATCGGCCCTAAGTAAACCCACCGTGCGCGCCTTCCAACTCCTCCTCCCCCACCCACAGTTCACCACCATGACCTCGTACCTCGACAGTCGCGGCCAATCCACCTACGAAGCGCTGCAACTTTCCCTGGAACATCGTTTCTCGCAGGGATTGTCTTTGCTGGTTGCATATACCCACAGCAAAATGATCGACAATGTCGCCGACTTCTTCTCGTTTCTTTCCGGTGGCGGATTCCAGGACAACTATTGCCCATCGTGCGATCGCTCGATTTCGGCACAGGATCTGCCGGATGTTATACGCGCCAGCGGACAGTATGAGTTGCCTTTGGGTCCCGGCAAGACCTGGGCGAACAAAGGCATCCTCAGCCGGACTGTCGGCGGATGGAGTGTAGGCAGCTTCTTTACCTACGACGACGGGCTTCCGACGCAGGTTACTTCCCCTGCTAACTCGGTGAACAGCACGAATGTCTTTGGCGGTAGCACGCCGATCCGTCCGGACGCCGTATCCGGTGTCTCCACCGGTATTCCTGGCGGCCGAAATATCAGAATCGGCGGTCCGGCGGGAACGGTGAGCGAATACTTCAACCCGGCAGCATTCATGGCCACTCCGGCTTATCAATTTGGCAACGCTCCTCGCTATCTAAGCAGTATCCGGCTTCCAGGTTCTCTGAACTTCGACATGCTCGCCGCCAAGGAAATTCCGCTTGTGGAGAAGATTGCGCTCAACTTCAGGGTGGAGTTTTTCAACGCCTTTAATCGTGTCCAACTTACCGGAGTGAATACCACCTACAGTTCGGCTCCCAACACATTTGGCTATATTTCACCCACCAATCTCAATAGTCCCAGAAGCATTCAAGGAAGTCTGCGACTCAGCTTCTAGGCTGTCGCTGATGAACCCTAACAGAGGAGAGGATCATATGAGTATCAAGAATATATCCCTGATTACTGCGCTTGTGCTGAGCGTCTCGCTCCTGGCGGGAGCCGAGGTCACCAATCTGCAGTGCGATCAGACCGGCCTGACCGAATACAAACTTTCGTACAGCTTTACGTCGGACACGCGCACGGTACGAATCTCGGCTTCGACGGATGCGACTGGCGAAAACGCGCTCCAGAAGATCGTCGACACATCGGATACTTCCGTTACGGTACATGCGGGTGCACCGGGGCAACGTGTCTACTTCTTCCTCAAGCCCGATCACGGCCGGCAGCGCGAGGTTTCGATACGTCACATCGCGCTGCAAGGCACGCCGAACTTCCGCGATGTCGGCGGCTACGAGACCGAAGATGGCCGCTTCGTCCGTTGGGGCGTCCTCTACCGTTCAGGCGTGCTCAGCGGACTCACGGCATCCGATTTCGAATATCTCTCGCAACTGGGAGTTAAGGTAGTATGCGACTTCAGAACGCCCCAGGAGAATTCCCTTGCCCCCGAAAAATGGATCGATGACCCGAGTGTGGTGCGCGTCGCCGCGCCGATCGGATCCAAAAGTACGAATAACAAATCTGTTTCCCTTCAGGCTTTTCTCGCCGGAAATCCAACGCCCGAAGAACTGCGCGCCCGCATGTTAGAGAGCTATCGCAACATGGTGATCGATGGTGCTCCAGAATTCGCCATCGCCTTTCATCAGCTGGCAAGTGGTCCTCTGCCCATGCTCTACCATTGCACCGCGGGTAAGGATCGCACAGGCATCTTTAGCGCGCTGGTGTTGCGTTCGCTCGGCGTTCCGGAGACAACCATTCTCTCCGACTACACCCTCACCGATAAGTACCTCGACGCGGAAGGCCGCAAACAAATGGCCATCGCCAGCAACAATCACGATCTCGATGCGTTTGCAAAATCGAATTCAAAGGTCCTGTTGGCTGCGGATCCCGAATGGATTCGTAGCGCATTCCGCGCGATTGATGAACAGTATGGATCGTTCGATAACTATCGCCGCCAGGTGCTGAACGTATCTGATGACGATTTGGAGAAGGTGAAAGCCAGGCTGCTCACCATGTAGAACAGTGCGGCCTGTTCCTCGCCAAAATGCTATCCGGGTGCAAAAATGGGCCTGGCTCTCGAATTCGGGAACAGCCTTGGAGAAGGATTTTGGACGAAAGGGAAGTGCGCGTTGATTACGATTCGCCCCCGAGAGTTTCCAGAGCTGGCCCCTCGCTTAATCCGGGTAGGTGACAGCACTCGAGTTTGAGTTTAGCTGCAAATTCAGTCCGCGGCGGCCGTCGAGGCTGTGCGAGAATGTGGGAAGCTTTTTTGCATTCCACGTTTGCATCGCCTGTTGCGAATTCCTCTTGTGTCCAGTCTGCAGCGTCTATGCAAGTAACGGGACTGTGAACTTTAGGAGTAGGATGCCTCCAATGGATCAAGATCTTTACGCGCAGAGCGGACCTGGACTCTCGGGAGATCAACAGACGTCAGTTGCTCCCAGCCGACGGGAATTTATTAGCGCGCTAGGAGGCGCCGCCGTGCTGACAGCATTGGCGGGAAGAGGAGTGTCTGCCCAGACGGCGGAGGGCCCTCTTAATATCGCTCGGGTCGCAATTCCGACTGCCCGAACCATGCAAAGCGAGAACAAGATCTCCGCCTTGAACGACGGCTTCGTGCCCGAAGACTCATTTGACCGCTCGCACGCGCTCTACGCATTGTGGACCTCGCCCGAGACGGGTGATCAAGCCAGCTGGGTTCAATACGAGTGGAGTGAACCGGTAAACGTCAACAAAGTGGAGGTCTATTGGGCAGTCGATCGCTCGCGTCCCACCGCCATACCCGGCAGCGCGCGTCCGCAGATTCAAACTCCCGAAAGCTATCGGATCCTCTATTGGAATGGCAGCGATTTCACCCCGGTCGGTCAGCCGCAAGGCCTGGGGATCGCTCAGGACACTTTCAACGCGACAGTCTTCGAACCTGTGCGAACCAACAAACTGCGCCTGGAGGTTGTTCCTCAATCGAATCGGCCTGCGGGAATTCTCGAGTGGCGGGTTTTCAATTACGGCCCCGTTCCGGCGCTTCCCCCAGTCGTCGATGCGGGCGTTGACCGATCCGTCGTGAGCGACGGAAGCACCTATCTCTCCGGAAAGGCGATCTGGCTGGAGGACTCTCCTAAAAACAGCGCGCGCTGGGTGAAGACCGACGGGCCAGGTGCAGTTGCCTTTGCTGCGGCGAACTCGCTCGTGACGACTGCTTCGTTCTCGGAAGCTGGCGACTATGTTCTTGCACTCCAGGCATCGGATGCAAAAGGCGCGTCTCCCTCGATCAATGTGCACGTCGAGCCTGCCCCGCCTGCGGACCGTCTGGACGTTGTTTACACCCGCCGCTGCTCGATCGACGGCCAGCTTTGGCGGCAGCGGGCTAAGACCCTGATTGTCGATTGGATCCCGCACTGCATCGCGATGTGCGAGCGCACGGACATCGCGCCCATGCGCGGGGACGGCGGCATCGACAATTTTATTGAGGCTGGCAAAGCCAATCGCGGCGAAGCTCACGGCCGCCACAAGGGCTATGTTTTTTCAAATGCCTGGGTCCATCAGACCGTCGAGTCCATGTGCATCGCCTCGATGGTCGATCCTCAAGGCGATGCGGAAATCATCCAATCGCAGGAGATGATGCGGGCCACTCTGGCACGCTGGATCCCGATCATCCTTGCGGCGCAGATGCCCGATGGCTATCTACAGACTGCTTACATTCTGGCCGACCGGAAGGACTGGCCCGAGCGCTGGTCGCCCGATCACCGTGGCAACCATGAGGGCTATGTCTCCGGCTACTTCATCGAATCGGCCATCAATCACTACACGCTCACCGATGGCAAAGACTTGCGCCTCTACAACGCAGCCAAGAAACTGGGAGATTGTTGGGTGGCCAATATTGGCCCGGGAAAGAAGGAGTGGTTCGACGGGCACCAGGAGATGGAACAAGCGCTGGTGCGCTTCGGGCGTTTCGTCAACGATCAGGAAGGCAATCACCGCGGAGACGCCTATATCGCGCTTGCGAAGTTCCTCCTCGATTCGCGGCGCGGCGGATCGGAGTACGACCAGAGTCACCTTCCGCCGGGCCAGCAATATGAGGCGGTGGGGCACGCGGTGCGCGCGATGTACTTCTACTCGGGGATGGCCGATATTGCGGCCGAGACTCGGGATCGCGACTACCAAAGTGCGGTCATCTCACTCTGGGACAACATGGTGAATAAGAAGTACTATCTGACGGGTGGAATTGGCAGCGGCGAGACTTCAGAAGGCTTCGGGCCCAATTACTCGCTTCGCAACGAAGCTTATTGCGAAACCTGCTCAAGCTGCGGCGTGGTCTTCTTTCAGTACAAGCTCAACCTCGCCTATCACGACGCGAAGTACGCCGATCTCTACGAGCAGACGATGTACAACGCCCTGCTTGGCGGAGTGGCTCTCGACGGTCAAAGCTTCTGCTACACCAATCCGCTCGTGAATACGGAACGCGCCAAGTGGCATATATGTCCGTGCTGCGTCGGCAATGTGTCCCGTACACTTCTCATGATTCCAACCTGGACCTATGTGAAGAGTAAGGACGCACTCTACGTCAACATGTTTGTTGGCAGTCGAATTCACGTCGGCCAGGTAGGGGGTACCAATCTCGAGGTGATCCAGAAGACGGAATACCCGTGGCATGGGTCCGTTTCGATCACGGTGAACCCTGAAGAGACAAAGACATTCTCGATCTACGTTCGTGTGCCAGATCGGACAACGAGCAAGCTTTACAAAGAGAGCCCTGCGATCCGAGGCGTGAAGCGCTTCGCTGTCAACGGACAGGAGCAGACCCCGAAGCTCGAAAAGGGATACGCCGTGATCACGCGCGAATGGAAGCGCGGTGACCGTATCGAAATGGAATTCCCTATGGAGCCGCAGCGGGTGCTGGCCGATGATCGCATCAAGGCAGATACCGATTTGGTCGCTCTGCAGTATGGGCCGCTGGTCTACAACGTCGAGACGGCAGACAACCGGAACATCGATCGCAAGCTGAGCGATGCGCCCCTCAAGGCAGAATGGAGGCCGGACTTGCTCGGCGGACTCATGGTAATCACGGGTGAATGGCAGGATGGTTCTCCGATGATTGCGATTCCCAACTTCGCACGAATGAATCGCGTTGGCGCCCCACCCGATTATCCCAGCGACCGTGATCCAGAACGTTGGCGTCGTCCCAAACCACCCGTCGAGTCAAAGGTGTGGATTTAGAACCGGAGGATGGGCGCATGGAATGCATACGTGGCGGGGCGCGCGCGATGCTTTCGTGGTCCGTCAACTCGTGCGTTGACCCCATTCAAACCTGCCAAAAACGCACCGAGCGACCCCTGGCAATGGTGTGACCGACAAGGCTGAGAGGTCACTGGAGAAAGATGCCTCACCTCAGCTTGTCCGTGCCAAGATGCCGGCTGCAAAGCGGCGTCTTGTCGGTTTGTTGCTTTTTCCCAAACCGAACTGCATCTCTTGGCGTCATTGCGTGGTTTTAAAACGCTGCATGGGCTCTTGACTACGATGTGCTCACCTATTCGATCGCAATCATAAGCAGCGGCCTTGGATCGAGGGGTTCAGGCGCTTTTTAAGGCCGCTCGCAAGAGAGATGCAGCGTGTTGTAAAGGATCGAGTCTTCCGGCCCAAA
>CAZAQN010000012.1:0-98954 GCA_964487345.1 uncultured Occallatibacter sp.
AATGTGGAAATGAAGTGTGTCAACTCGCACAATTGTTCCACGTGGAACAATTTCGGAGCTCCGAATTAACCGATGCGGTCCCGATGAATGAATCCTGGCCACGCGAAGCCATTGCGTGGACGGCCAGTCCCCTCAGCCGGACAGACGCACCAGCTCTTGAGCCTCGTGCCGCGGCCCAAGAATCGAAATGCGCGGAAGCCGGCCGCGGACCATCGCTACTTCGTCGCAACGATGAAGTCGAGGGCAACTCTGACAGTCCTTGAAGATCTTGTCCGGCAACTCCGATTTATCTTCAACGACGCGAAAACCAAACTTGAAGAAAAAGTCGGGAATCCGCGTAAAGAGGCATACCGACTGAATGCCGTGCTCCTCGGCTTCTTCAATCAGCGCGCCAAGGATGCGCCCGCCAGCGCCCTGCCCCTTGGCTTCCGGCTTCACTACAATCGAGCGCACTTCCGAGAGATGCGGACCGTAAAGATGCAGCGCGCCGCAGCCCAGGAAAACACCGCCATCCGATTCCGCTACCGTGAAATCGCGAATGTTTTCGCAGATCTCCGCGAACGGCCGCTTAAGCAAAGTTCCGTCGCCTGAGAGAGAATTCACAAGGTCGTAGACGTTCGACGCATCGTGCAAGAGAGCCTTACGCACCAGCATGAACAGCCTCCTGCGTCAGCGAATGAACACGCGTCAACGCGTCGTCGAGCGCCTGTTTTACGCGCCTTTGCGCAGTCCCGCCGATCACATCGTGGCAATCGAGTGTCGCCTGCAGCGTGACTGCAGCATAGAAGTCTTCGTCGAACTCCGCACCAAATTGCCGCAATTCATCCAGTGTGAGATTGCCGAGTTCGACGCCTTTTTCGATGGCAAACCGAACTGCGTTTCCGATCTTCTCGTGCGCCGTGCGGAAGGGAACTCCCTTGTGGACAAGGTAAGTCGCAGCGGCCATCGCGTTCAGATAGCCGGATTCCGATGCTTCGCGCATGCGACTGAAATTGAAGTTGAGCGCGGCCGTAAAGCGCGCCACAAGCGCGAGCATCTGCGGCACGAAATCCACTGAAAATGCCGGCTCCTGCGTCTCCTGCATGTCCTTATTGTAGGCCAGCGGCAGGCCTTTCAGCTGCAATGTGACAGCTTGCGCAGCTCCGTTGATACGTCCCACCTTGGCTCGAATCAACTCCGTAAGATCAGGGTTCTTCTTCTGCGGCATTGCGCTCGATCCCGTCGAAAACGCCTCGGGCAAAACAACGAATCCGAATTCCGCAGTCGCAAACAAAGTCATCTCTTCGGCAAATCGGCTCAGATGCAATCCCACGAACGTCAACACCTGCAAATACTCAAGAATGAAATCGCGATCGCTGGTTGCATCCATGCTGTTCGCTGTCGGCGCAGCGAAATGAAGCTCGCGCGCCGCAATGGTGCGATCGAGCTTGAGCGTTGCTCCGGCGACAGCTCCGGAGCCTAGCGGACAATAGTTCAATCGCGTGGAGCAATCGCGCAAACGAGTAGCATCGCGCAAAATCATCTCAACGTAAGCGAGAAGCCAATGTGCGACGAGGACTGGCTCGGCGCGTTGGAGATGCGTATAGCTCGGCATCACCGCCTCGTCTGCGGCGCGAGCTTGTGCGATCAGCGACTCGGCCCAAGCGGCAAGCGATTCGACAACATCTTCGATTTGCTGCCTCACGTATAAGCGCAGGTCCGTGGCAATTTGCTCATTGCGACTGCGGCCCGTGTGGAGCTTGAGTCCCAGGGATCCAACGCGTTCGACCAACGACAGTTCGACGAAGTGATGAATGTCTTCGGCAGTCGGGTGCGTGCGCACCTGTTCTTTGCCAGCGTCCGTTCCATGAGCGGCAGCTATTGCGTCCAGCGATTTGCGCAGGAGGTCCGTCTCTTCGGCCGTAAGAATAGCGGCCTTGTGAAGGGCGGACGCATGCGCCTTGCTGGCGGCGACCTCTTCTTCTAGAAGTCGAAAGTCAAAGACGATGGACCGCTGCCAGCTTTCGAATTGTGGATCAAGCGGCTCGCGGAACCGCCCCGACCACATCTTGACGGATTGTTGTTCGTTGGACATTGCTAAGTGCACCTCATGCTAATTCTTCTCCTTGCCGCTATTGAGTTGGGGCATTTCACTGCCGTTGCTCAACGTGAGGAGGCCGGTTTTGGCATAGGTGAGGAGCTTATCGCGGGTGTCGGTGATGTCGAGATTGCGCATGGTGAGTTGGCCGATGCGGTCGCGCGGGGAAAAGGTGGATTCGGTCTTCTCCATGCTGAGGCGCTCGGGATGGAAGGTGAGGTTCGGTGACTCCGTATTGAGGATCGAGTAGTCGTTGCCGCGGCGCAGTTCGAGTGTGACTTCGCCGGTGATGGGCTTGGCGACCCAGCGCTGCGCAGATTCGCGGAGCATGATGGCCTGCGAGTCAAACCAGCGGCCCTGGTAGAGCAGGCGGCCGAGCTTGCGGCCATTATCCCGGTACTGCTCGATGGTGTCTTCGTTGTGAATGCCGGTGATGAGGCGCTCGTAGGCGACGAAGAGCAAGGCGAGACCTGGCGCTTCGTAAATACCTCGGCTCTTGGCTTCAATAATGCGGTTTTCAATCTGATCGGACATGCCGAGTCCGTGGCGGCCACCGATGCGATTGGCTTCGAGAAGAAGTTCGACGAGGTCGTCGAAATGACGGCCGTTGAGGGCAACGGGAAAGCCTTCTTCAAAGCGGACGGAGACCTGCTCGCGCTGGATTTCGACGTCATCGCGCCACGAGGCGGTACCCATGATGGGAACGACGATCTTGACGGAGGAAGAAAGATGCTCCAGGTCTTTCGCCTCGTGGGTCGCGCCGAGGAGGTTGGAGTCGGTGGAGTAAGCTTTCTCGGCGGACATCTTGTAGGCGAAACCGGAGCGTTGCATGAACGCGGACATCTCGGCGCGGCCGCCGAGCTCGTCGATGAATGCGGCATCGAGCCAGGGCTTATAGATCTTGAGACCGGGATTGACGAGCAGGCCGTAGCGGTAAAAGCGCTCGATGTCATTGCCTTTGAAAGTGGAACCGTCGCCCCAAATGTGTACATCGTCTTCCTGCATAGCGGCGACCAGCATGGTGCCGGTGACGGCGCGGCCGATGGGCGTGGTGTTGAAGTAGGGGACGCCTGCGGTGGTGATGTGGAAGGCGCCGGCCTGGAGCGCGGCGATGCCTTCGCGCACGAGCGGGCCGCGGCAGTCGATGAGGCGTGCCTTTTCGGCGCCATACTCGATGGCCGCCCGCGGGATAGCCTCGTAATCGGTCTCGTCGGGTTGCCCGAGGTTGGCAGTGTAGGCGTAGGGGATGGCGCCCTTCTGCTTCATCCAGTGCAGGGCGGCGGAGGTGTCGAGCCCACCGGAGAAGGCAATGCCAACCTTTTTGCCGACGGGCAGGGATTCGAGAATTACGGACATCCTTGGGAACCTCAAAGGGGGCGGGGTCGGTTCCCCCGCGCCTGATGCAATTCAGTTCTGCTGAAAGCTGGTAACGTTGGCCAGGCCGCCGAGCAGCAACAGCAGCAAAGCCTTCTGCACGTGGAGCCTGTTTTCAGCCTGATCGAAGACGATGGATTGCGGGCCGTCGATAACGGCGTCGGTCACTTCGTCATTGCGGCGCGCCGGCAGGCAATGCATAAACACCGCACGCGACGCGGCCTTCTGCATCAGCGCCTCGTTCACCTGGAACGGGCGAAAGATTGGGGCGCGTTTCGTCGATTCATGTTCGAAGCCCATGCTGACGCACACATCGGTGTAGATCGCGTCGGCATTGTCTGCGGCAACTTGCGGATCTTGCAGCAGGCGCAGTTCGCAGCTATTTGCCTGTGCAATGTCCCGTGCAATAGTGACAATTTCGATGTCCGGCGAATAGCCGCGTGGTGTGGCGATGGTGACATTCGCGCCCAGTTGTGCGCCAGTGAGCATGAGCGAGTGACAGACATTGTTGCCGTCGCCGACATACGTAAAATTCAACCCCGAAAGAGAACCGAAGTGCTCTTCGAGGGTCATGAAATCGGCTAGAGCCTGACACGGATGCTCAAAATCGGACAGGGCATTCACCACCGGAACGCGTGCATTCGCGGCCATCTCGGTGATGGTATCGTGCGCGTAAGTGCGCAGCACAATGATGTCGACCCAACGCTCCACATTGCGAGCGACATCGGAAATCGACTCCCGCTCGCCAAGCGGCGAATTGGTGTGATCGACAAAAATCGCGTTGCCGCCCATGGTGTTGATGCCGGCTTCGAAGCTCATGCGCGTACGCAGGCTCGCCTTCTCGAACATCATCACCATCTGCTTTGCGTCGAGGGCACGGCGGTATTCGCGCGGATTGTGCTTGACGTCATGACCGAGCTTGAGAATGGCGCGCACTTCACCGCTGGAGAGATCCGAAATGGAGCACATATCCTCGCCGGCCATGCGCGCGGCAGCGGCAAGAATGTCGGGGTCATTTTCAACTGGAATCGCTGGCTCGCGATGTTCGATGGTTGCTCTGCTAGCCACGGGCGTGTCCTCCTACGAATGGGGCTGCGGATTGAGTTGCGGCTTGCGCTGCGTGTTCGGTGAAGATTTCGTCGAGCGCGGCGATGGCATGATCAACATGCTCGCGTTTGAGGATGAAGGGAGGTAAGAAGCGCAGCACGGTGTCGCTGGTGCAGTTAATCACGATGCGCCGCTTGAGCATTTCGGCTACGGTGAGCTTGGCGAGATCAGCTGAATCAAGCTCGGCTGCGATCATGAGACCCTTGCCGCGCACATCCTTGATGGCGTCATGCCGCGAAGCGAGAGTGCGAAGTTGCGCCCGGAAGTAGTCGCCCACCTCGGTGGCATTTTGCAGCAGATCCTCTTTTTCGATCGCGTCGATCACGGCGATTGCCACGGCACAGGCAAGCGGTCCTCCGCCAAAGGTGGTACCGTGCATACCGGCGTGAATCGCGCGCGCTGCTTCTTCCGTGCAGAGGATCGCGCCGAGGGGAATGCCGCCGGCGAGGGGCTTGGCGAGAGTGGTGACGTCAGGCTGAATGCCGTAATGCTGATAGCCACACCATTTACCGGTGCGACCCATGCCGGCCTGAATTTCGTCGACAATGAGTAATGCGCCGGTGGAACTTGCGAGGGCGCGCGCTTCGGAGAAGAACTCTGGTGACAGCGGACGTATGCCTCCTTCGCCTTGAATCGATTCGACGAGAATGGCGCACACTTCGCTCGAAAACTTCGCGCGCAGGTCGGCAACGTCGTTGAAGCGGACAAATTCAACGCCCGGAACAACGGGACCGAAGGGCTCACGATACTTCGCCTTATAGGTGGTCGAGACCGATCCGAAGGTGCGGCCGTGAAAGCTTTGCTCGAGGGCAAGAAACTTCGTTCCGATGTTCTTTCCCTCGCTCCGCAACAGCCCCGCGTGCGCGCGAGCCAGCTTCAGCGCGCCCTCCCAGGCTTCGGTGCCGGTGTTGGCGAAGAAGACGCGGTCGAGGCCCGTGCGCTCGGTGAGGCGCAGCGCCAGTTCGGCCTGGCCCTCGTGATAAAAGAGGTTCGATGTGTGAATGAGCGCGCGGCACTGACGCGCAATCGCCGCTTCGATGGCAGGATGTGAATAGCCGAGGGCATTGACGCCGATGCCGCTCAGCAGGTCGAGATAGCGGTCGCCGTTCTCGTCGATGAGGTGAACGCCTTCACCGCGGACAAAGAGAATCGGGTTGCGCTCGTAGGTGGAGAGCAGTAGCCGGCCTTCCGCGGCACGTATTTGATCAAGTTTTGTCACTTCGACTCCTTCTCAGGCCACCATCACTTCAGTGCCGTGGACTACGCGGGAACTGCACAGATCGGGTAGGGAAGCGGCGGCTTCGGCGGGGAGAATCCTTACGCGTTTGACGCCATTCAATAGAGCTTCACGGCAAGCGTTGAGCTTTGGCAACATGCCGCCGGTAATGATCGCGCTTTTGGTCATTTCGGCAATTTGGTCGATCGAGAGCCAGCGCAGCACTTCGCCGTCAGAGCCTTTGACGCCGGGAACGTCTGTTAGGAAGACAAGCGCATCGGCGTGGCAGGCTGTGGCGCAGGCCGCGGCCATCTCGTCCGCGTTGATGTTGTAATACTCGCCGTCGAAGCCGAGTGCCAGGGACGAAATGACGGGCACGCCATTGAGTTGCCAGATGGCTTCAATCCAGCGCGGATCGCTCGATACGATTTCGCCGACGTAGCCGAGGTCGGGTGCGGTGCGTTTCTTCCGCGCGCGAAACAAGAGGCCATCTCCGCCGGACATGCCGACAGCTGGCTGACCCAGCGCCCCGAGCGCCGCCACGAGACCCTTGTTCACTTTTCCGGCAAGGACCATCAAAGCCACGTCGCGCGTCTCTGCGTCGGTGACACGCAGGCCGGCGATGAACTCGCTCTGCTTGCCGAGTTGCTTCAGAACTCGCGTGAGCTGCACGCCGCCGCCGTGCACAACGACGACCTGGTTGCCGTCGCGTACAAGATCGGCGATGGCGTGCACGCAGGCGTTGTATAGTGACGGATTTTCGAGGCCTGCTCCGCCAAGTTTGACCACGTACTTCATTCGAGCCCCTCCGCTTCGCCAAAGCCCAGCATCACATTGAAATTTTGCACGGCCTGTCCGGATGCGCCTTTCAGCAGATTGTCGAGACAACTTACGATGACCGCGCGGCGTCCGTCTGCGGATAATTGAAATCCGATGTCGGCGTAATTCGTTCGCACGGAATATTGAATCTGCGGCAGCGTTGCGTCGTAGATCCGCACCATCGGACTGCCGGCAAAGAACTGGTGATAGGTTTGTGCAACGGTTTCGCGCGACTGCGGCTCGCGGAACTGCACATAGATCGTTGAGAGGATCCCGCGTGGAATGGGCAGCAGATGCGGGGTAAAGACGATCTGGTCGCCGCTGATGCCGATCTGCTCCAGAAGCTCGCCCGTGTGGCGATGGGAGAAGACACTGTAGGCGGAAAGATTGTCGGCCGCATACATGTAGTGCGTTTTCGCGGAGGGCGCCTTGCCTGCGCCGCTCACGCCGCTTTTTGAATCGGCCACGATGCCGTGGGTCAGGTCGAGGAGTCCGGCGGCGACGAGTGGACGCAGAGCCAGAATCACCGAAGTGGCGTAGCAGCCGGGGTTGGCAACCAGATGTGCGTCAGCGATCTGGTCGCGATGCAATTCGGGCAATCCGTAGACGGACTGGGCTTGAATCGATGTTGCAACCGGAGAGTCGTCGTCCTCGAAGGCATAGACGGCGCGGTTGGCGACATCGTTCAAACGCCATGCGCCGCTGAGGTCGATCACACGCAGGCCGTGCGCGAGGGCCTCGGGAACCCATGCGCGGGATTGCTCGTGTGGCGTGGCTAGAAACAAAACGCTGACGTCGCGTTCTGCTAGGAGTTCCCACGAAAAGGGCTGGAGCCTAAGCGTGCCGGCGCCGTTGTTGTCGCCGAGTTGCGGGTGAATTTCGATTAAGGGAATTCCGCCGCGCGCGACATCCCCAGATTCGACACGACCGGCGAAGACCGGCGGCGTTCCCTTAAGCCGAGGATGGTGGAGCAGGAGGCGGGCCAGTTCGGCGCCGGCGTAGCCAGTGACACCAACAACCGCGGTTTGAACTTTCTCGGTCATGACTCCAACATCGTCCTAAGGCGGGACTCGACCTCTGCGGCTTTGCGCGGGTCGGGGCAGATCACGAGAACGGTGTCGTCGCCGGCTACTGTGCCGACGACCTCGGGCCATTCCTCATAGTCGAGGGATGCTGCCACTGGCTGTGCGCCACCCATGACTGTGGCGACTACCACCTGGTTCATTGCCTGTTGCACTCGGAGACCGAAGCTTTCGATCATCTCGGATACCGATGGCGGGGCGTCGTCCTCAACCGCCATGGCGCTTCCGTTGGTATGCCCATTGGGAAGCGAGTAACCACCGGGGCCTTTCGACAAGCGCATCTCATGGATGTCGCGGGAGAGCGTAGCTTGCGTGACCGCGAAGCCGCGGCGGCGCAATTTGCGGCGCAACTCGTCCTGGTTGGCGACGAGCGCGTGGCCGATCAGTTCGCGAATCGCATTGTGTCTTTGCAGCTTCATAAACTTTTCCGAACAAAGCGAAAGCGCGGCTGCAGTCTGCGGCCGCGCTTGCATAAATATACAGCCATCGTGTATAAGTATGCAAGCTGCTTCCTCACCTTTTCTTCAGGACATATCAAGGCGTCAACTCCCAGTCGGCAAGGCAACTCAACACTGCCGGCGAGCCCAGAACTGCTGGTTACCGAGATCTCTGCGGCGACGGTCAGTCCAGCCTGCAAATCTCGAAAAGACGGCGTTGGAAGCGGAAATCTATCCGTAAAGGTCGTATATTGGCTCATGGGCTTCCCCGCTCGTACTTCATTCACGCCTAAAAGTGCTGCTCTCGTGGAGCATGCTGGAAGCCATGCCCGGAATCAGGTGCCGGCCTATCTCGGGAACAGCCTTGTCGACCCCCGTTTCGACTTTGATTCCTGCGGCGTGGGATTTGTTGCGCGTCTTTCCGGCGAAGCCTCCCATGGCATTCTGCAGCACGCTCTCACGGCTCTGGCTCGACTAGAGCATCGTGGAGCGGTGGCGGCAGACGGAAGATCGAGCGATGGTGTCGGGGTTACTGTGGTGGTTCCCCGCGAATGGCTCCTCGCGCAGACAGGCGTGATCCTACCGGAGTGGAAGCCGCTGGGTGTCGGGGTGATCTTTCTGCCGGCTGACGATACGGCATCGCGGGATGAGATTGAATCGGCTCTGGCCGTGCAGGGGCTCGAAGCGCTTATTTGGCGGCCTGTTCCGGTGCGGCCTGAGGTGTTGGGCGAAATCGCCAATTCCACCCGCCCCGCAATGTGGCATCTGCTCATCACCACCGACGAACCTGCGGGCTTTAATCGACGGCTCTTTTTGGCACGTAAGCAATTTGAGCGCTCCGGTCTGCCAGGATACGTCGCGAGCATCTCTTCCGCCACGATGGTTTACAAGGCGCTATGCGCCGGCCGCCTGCTGGCCGATTTTTATCCCGACCTGGCGGACGCGAAATTCAAGACGGCAATCGCGCTTTTTCATCAGCGGTTCGCGACGAATGTTTTGCCATCGTGGGACCGGGCGCAGCCATTTCGGACTCTCGCCCACAACGGCGAGATCAATACGATCTGGGGTAATCGCTCCAATATGGAGGCACGTGCCGCCACCATGGCGCTCGATCTGCACCCGGTGCTGACGACGGGCGGCTCGGACTCGACTTCGCTCGACGAGGTTGTGGAACTGCTGGCGCACAATGGGCGCACTGTGGGTGAGGCGATCCGGATGTTGGTACCTCCGGCGAATCCTGGGAACCGGTCGTCTTTCCTCCAGTATTGCGGCGACTGCATCGAGCCATGGGACGGGCCCGCAGCGTTGGCCTTCACCGACGGCAGGCAGGTGGGTGCAATTCTCGACCGAAACGGATTGCGGCCATGTCGATTTGCTTTGGATGACACGGGGCTCGTCGTCGCCGGTTCTGAAGCGGGACTGGTCGATATGGACCCGTCGCGTATTCTGCACAGCGGCCGTCTAGGGCCTGGGCAGATGATCGTCGCGGATCTCGATTTCAACCGCTTTTTTGAGAATGACGAGATTCTCCGCATCTACGATACGAAGCGGCACTATCAGGATCTGATACAACTCGACACGCCGCTTGGAGAGTCCGACGAGACGCCGCCCCCGCTCGATGCGCTGGAGCTCAATAGCCTGCAGCGTCGGTTCGGTTTCACGCGGGAAGACGTGCGGATGATCTTGCAGCCAATGGCGGCAGAAGGCAAGGATGCTGTGTGGTCGATGGGCGACGACACGGCGATAGCTCCGCTAGCTCGCGCGCCGCGTCCGCTTTATGCGTTTTTCAGGCAACGCTTTGCGCAGGTCACCAATCCACCCATCGACCCGCTGCGCGAAACAGTCGTGCTGCAAATGCACACACGCCTGGGTCCGTGGCCGCATCTGCTTGAGATTCGCGAACCATTGCCGGGCCTTTCGCTTCGCTCGCCGATTCTGACTTTGGGACAGATGCATGCGCTGCGTCATGCGCACCACGGGCAGGCCGGCAAAATGCCGCACGCTGTCCTGAAGTGTCTCTACTCGCCGGACACAACGCTCGAGATCGCGGTCGACATTCTGGCGCGGCGTGCCGTCGACTTGGTCGCGACCGGAGCATCTCTGTTGATTCTCTCGGACCGCGACGCATCGCCCGAGGCGATTCCAATTCCGATGGCCATGGCGGCGGGCGCGGTGCACATCGCTCTGACTCGTGCCGGTGTGCGCGCCGAGGTCGGTCTTGCCGCGGAGGCCGGCGATTGCCGCGAGATTCATCATGTGGCTGTGTTGCTTGGCATGGGCGCCGGCGCAGTGTGTCCGTGGCTGGCGCTTGAGACGGCGCGCGGCCTGAATCCGGAGAAAGGCGAAGAGAACCTGCTGCACGCGCTTGAACTTGGCCTGGCCAAGGTGATGTCGAAGATGGGCATCAGCGTGTTGGACAGCTATTGCGCAGCGCATCTCTTCGATGCGATCGGGATTTCGCAGACTGTGGTCGACAAGTGCTTCGCCGGCGTTCCTGCGCCGATTGGAGGATTCGGATTCGAGGAGATTGAGGCGTACGTTCGCGATCTCTGGTTAGGCAAAATCGATATGGAAGAGCCCACGGACGGAGAAACTGCAGTCGTCTCGGCAACGCAGGTGCGGGAACTACCAGACTACGGGTTCATCCGCTTTCGCAAGGCGGACGAGGCGGAGTCCCACTTGTGGCAGCCGCAAACGGTGCGTGCACTGCAAACAGTTGTGGGCTCGACCAAACAAGGCGCGTCGCTGGCGCTTTCGTCCTTTTCGAATTTCGCGACGCAAGCTACGGAAGCGAATCCACTCAACCTGCGCGACCTTCTGGAGATTCGTCCTGCGGGGCAGGAGCTTTCCCTCGACCAGGTCGAATCTGCGGGCAATATCACGAAGAGCTTCATCGCCAGCGCCATGTCGTTCGGGTCGCTTTCGCCGGAGGCTCATCAGACGATCACGCAGGCGATGAACCTGCTGGGCGCGCGATCGAATACTGGAGAAGGCGGAGAGGATCCCGCGGTTTACGCGCCGATTGACGGTGCCCCTTCGCTGCTGAACAACAAAATCAAGCAGGTCGCGAGCGCCCGATTTGGCGTGACCGCCGAATACCTCGTCCATGCCGAAGAGTTGGAAATCAAGATTGCCCAAGGCGCGAAGCCCGGCGAGGGCGGGCAGTTGCCTGGACATAAAGTCACGGAGCTTATCGCGCGCCTGCGCCACGCGCAACCCGGCATGCAGCTGATTTCTCCGCCGCCGCACCACGATATTTACTCGATCGAGGATCTGGCGCAGCTCATCTATGACCTGAAACGCGTGAACCCCCGCGCAGCCGTGGGTGTGAAGCTGGTTTCAGGATGCGGCGTTGGCACCATCGCCGCGGGCGTCGCCAAGGCGTACGCGGATTACATCGTGATTGCTGGGCAATCGGGAGGCACCGGCGCATCGCCCCTCTCGAGCATCAAGTACGCAGGCAATCCGTGGGAGCTTGGATTAGCTGAGGCACAGCAGGTGCTGATTCACAATGGACTTCGCGGACGCGTACGGCTGCGAACCGATGGCGGACTGCGCACGGCCCGCGACATCGTAATGGCTGCGCTGCTCGGCGCCGACGAGTTCGCCTTCGGCACGGCCGTTCTGGTTGCGCTTGGGTGCGACATGGCGCGGCAGTGCCACTTGAATACATGCCCCACGGGAATTGCCACACAGCGGCCGGAGTTGCGCGCGAAGTTTCGCGGCAAGCCGGAGCACCTGGTTCGCTTCTTCGATGAGCTGGCGTCGGAGGTTCGGCAGTTGCTGGCTACGCTTGGCTTGGCGTCGCTCTCTGAGGCTACGGGTCGCACCGACTTACTTGAACAAATCCGATGGGATGCGAGTCTGGATCTGAAACCGCTGCTCGCCGCGACGGCCATCGCTGCACAGACGGGCGGGCCGGTTCGGTGGCAGGGTGGCCGCAACGACCGTCCCGAGGAGAAGCAGCCGATCGACGATGCCTGGGTCGCGCCCGCGCTCGATGCATTCAAGGCCGGAATTCCGTACCACGTCGAATCGCATGTCTCGAATGAAGATCGCACCCTGGGCGCCCGTCTTGCTGGGCAGCTCGCGCTGTTCCGTACGCAGAATCCCACGACAACCGGCTCGAATCTGACTTTCACACTCACGGGGATTGCGGGTCAATCGTTTGGAGCATTCGCAACCTCGGGGATGACTTTGCAGCTTGAGGGATTGGCGAACGATTTCGTCGGCAAGGGATTGTGCGGTGGGGAACTCGCGCTTCGTGGACGGGGACGCGCCGCGCGCGAGAGCGAAAAGCATACGTTGCTGGGGAATGTGGCTCTCTATGGAGCGACTGGCGGATGGCTTTTTGCCGCAGGCCGCGCAGGCGAGCGATTTGCCGTGCGAAACTCAGGCGCGCTGGCGATCGTGGAAGGCGTCGGCGATCATGGGTGCGAATATATGACGGGCGGGCTCGCTGTGGTGCTGGGGGCGACCGGGATTAATTTTGGTGCCGGCATGACGGGCGGTCTGGCTTGGATTTACGACGAAGACGGGAGTTTTATTGCCCAGAATCGCTATCACAAGGGATTTCTGCAGCCGGAATCTTTTGGAGAACTTGATCACACGGCGCGCCAATCGATCCGCGAACTCGTCGAACTGCACGCCACGAAGACTGCCAGCACGCGGGCTCAGTGGCTGCTTGCGAATTGGGAGAGGGAATCCGCGAAATTCGTGCGCATGACCCCATGCGCGCAGGCCTGAGCCGGGTGCAGAACCTTTCCATAAACTCCGAAGAAAGGTCGCACGTGGGGACGAGAGAGCATCCCTCAGGGGCTAAAGCCCGAGGTTTTTATTTTCTTTTTACGGCACGGCTGAAGCCGTGCCCTTTCAAAACCGCCGCAAGGATGACAGTTTCCGAACAGATTCTTAGATCCACCGAGTCAGACTCCAACTAACTCACGGCCAATTTTTTCCGGCGCTTCTTCTCGTACATCGTCAGGTCTGCTTGCGCAACCAGATCCTTCAGCGAATCGAATCGCACGTCGGACGAGGTAGCGTAACCGATGCTGAGGCTCAGGGGGAAGCGTCCTTGGGCGTCGGAGAATCGTGCCGCGGCGGATTCTTGCAACCGCTGCGCCGATGCGGAAACGGCCGCATGATCGAATTGACCCGCGACAACGAATTCGTCGCCGCCGATGCGCGCGATCACGTCCGCTTCGCGAAACGTGGAATCGAGAAGTCTCGCCGTTTCGGTAAGGGTTGCCGAGCCGACCGTATGGCCTAGCTCATCGTTGATCCGTTTCAGATTGTCCATGTCAATGAACAAGACCGAGAACGGAACTTCAGCTCGTTGGGCAAGTCGAAGGGATTGCCCGGCCAGCAAATTAAAACCCCGTACGTTATAGAGCCCGGTCAATTCGTCGCGCAAAGTCAAATCGTGGATTTCTGTCTCCATCTTGTTGATGCGCGCTACAAGAAACAGCAGAAGGGAGAACGATACGACGGTAGCCGCGGAGGCGAAGATCGCCGTGGAATAGGGTGAGGGAATTACGCGCGCGTTGACCAGGTGCGCCCGGACCGCCTCACGCAAAAATGGCAGCAGCAAAAGAAAGGGTGCAAGAACCCTTGCGATTCTGCCGCCGATGCCGGAACCAAGGAAGATCGAAAATACTCCGAATTCGGCTCTACGAAGAACAGCTACGACAGTCAACATCGCCAAACAGGTCAAGGTTGCTGTGGATGCCAGGCCATTGGGCGACGAACCAGGAATGTGGAACAAGCCAAAAAAGAATTCCGAAACCAGAACCAATACCAGCAAAAACAGGCACCCTCCCGCCAAGTCCGCGACGCGGCTTGCAATCGGCGAAACTGCGCGGATCAGGAGCAAGATGATCGAGAGCAGGATCAGAGCAATTCCGATAACGACATGAGTTCTGTCGTGGTGGAATGCCAGGGGATGCGCTCCGATCGGCACGAAAGGAGGGGATGAGAGCGAAAGGGTGGGTTCGAAAAACGAGCCGGCGGCCGATACAGCCGCAAGGACGGCAAAGACTCGGCTGAGACGTTGCCAGCGCGCCGACCGATCCAGGTCAGAGAGAAACAGGCTCAAAGCGGAAAAAAGAACAGCCAAGGCAAACGACGAGTGCATCTCGGTCATGCTCGCGGGCAGCAACCGGCTGAGGGGCGCAAAGGGGTGAGCACAAAGCGCGACCACTGCGATCTGAATCACGAGAGCGAGACAGACCTGCTGGATGAAAAACACGCGATGGAGCAGATTGGGATCGGGCTGGTTCGGGTTCACGGATTTGGCTGAATAGTGCATACGTAGGGCCCGGCGGCAAGCAGGTGGGTCTGCGAATCGACCGCTCGCTCGTCAATGCTTTATAGCAGGGGACTGGGGAGCCGGGCTATGCCACTTTTGTTCCGGGTTGCATAGCAACAACCGGTGATACGGCCGTGATGGCAAAGTACTTATGCCAGGAGAAATAGCCCTGTTACTTTCGCATTATGGGGCTCGCTGGGGATTTTGCGCTGTTACACTCTCGGTTGACCTCATTTTCAGATTCGCCGGGTCCCTTTACAGCAAACAATGACAATATCCGCTCCGCTCTCCACCGTGAATGATTTGTTTATCTGTGTTGCCTCAGCGGCTAACTCCCGCGCTGTGCTGTGGCAGGACGAATTTGGTCATTGGCAGCCCATTTCGTCGAACCAGATTTACCAGCGCGTGCGTCAGCTGTCTGAAACTTTTCTGAAGTGGGGCGCACAAAAGGGCGAGCGTATTGCCCTGATTAGCGAGAACCGCTGGGAGTGGGCGATCACGGACTTTGCCACGCTAGCGATCGGCGCCGTGGATGTTCCTATCTATCCCACGTTGACGGGTGAACAGATTGCCCAGTTGCTGCAGGATGCGGGCTGCCGCATTGCCGTGGTGTCGACGCGTCATCAGTTCGACAAGCTGCATGCGGTGAAAGGGCAGACATCGCTGGAGCGGATTCTGATGATGGACTCTGCCTCGACACCGGAGGGCGCGATCCCTTTTAGTGAGGTGCTGGCGGACGCCGACGCGCGCGGTGGCGAGCGCGATCCGACCTTCGATGCATTGGTGCGGTCCGCGGAGCCGAAGGACCTGGCCACACTCATTTACACATCGGGAACGACCGGCGAACCGAAGGGCGTGATGCTGACGCACGGCAACATTGCGGCGAATCAGAACTATGCCGCGGCTGAATTCGACTTCAATTCGACGGATGCCTGCATTTCGTTTTTGCCCCTCTCGCACATCACGGCGCGCGCACTTGATTACGTCATGTATCGCTGCGGGGCGCAGGTCGCTTACTGCTCGCAGTTCGACAAGCTGCCCCAGGCGATGCGCGAAGTGCAGCCAACAGTGATTGTGGGTGTTCCGCGGGTGTACGAGAAAATCCGCCAGGCGGTAGAGCAGAAGTCCTCGGTTTCGCCGGTGAAGAAGAAGATTCTTGCGTGGGCGCTCGATGTGGGTGCGGGGCAGCGAGCCACGGTGTATGCGGGAGGAAAGCCTTCGTCGTTGCGATGGAAGTTGGCCAGCAAACTGGTCTACGCAAAAGTTCGGGAAGCCTTCGGCGGCCGGGTTCGATATTTTGTTTCGGGCGGAGCGCCTCTGGGAATTGACACGGCAAAGTGGTTTGCCGATGCGGGCATTGCTGTGTGGGAGGGCTACGGACTGACCGAAACCTCGCCCGTGATTGCACTCAACTCTCCCGCGAATCAGCGCATGGGCGCAGTGGGAAAGCCGCTGCCGAATATCGAACTCAAGTTTGCGGACGATGGCGAACTTCTGGTGCGGGGCCCATCGATTTTTCGGGGTTATTGGCAAAAACCGGCGGCCAATGCAGAGTGCTTCGACGAAGAAGGCTGGTTCCGTACTGGCGACATTGCGCATCTGGATGTGGACGGATTTCTCTATATCACCGACCGCAAAAAAGAACTGTTGAAGACTTCCGGAGGCAAACTGGTTGCTCCGCAGCCGATTGAGAATAAGCTGAAAAACAGTGTACTTGTGGCCCAAGTCGCATTGGTGGGCGACAAACATAAGTTCATCTCAGCGCTTATCTCTCCAAACTTTCCTGCCTTGGAAGAACTGGCAAAGAGGGAGGGAATTGCTGCTGGAGATCGCGCCCAGCTTGTCGCCGATAATCGCATCGTCGCAATTTATAGCGAGATTGTCCGGGGCGTGAACGGCAGCCTTGCCAACTTTGAAACCATTAAGCGGTTCCGGGTGGTGGCAGATGAGTGGTCGCAGGAGTCGGGCGAGCTTACTCCGTCAATGAAGCTGAAACGCCGTGTGCTTACTCAGAAATACGCGGCGGTGGTCGCCGCACTCTACGCCGACGAAGCAACCGCACGCGCCGAATAGGCGGGTTGGTGTGCGTCAGGTCGCGGCGTAGCAGCACGCGCTTGGTCCACATGATCTGCATGCCGCGAAAAAAGGGCGCACCCCACGCGCCCACCCCGAGGATTCCTCCAAAGAGGATGACCGCGTCGATGCTGAGACGACCCGAGCTGGACCAATAGGCATCGGGTTCCAGATTGAGCCACAGTGCAAATTCATCGAGGGTGAGAGCAGCACCGACACCGTAGCTTACGGACATGAGGCGGCTGAGAAAAATTGACATGGGTGAGTGCGAGCGGCCTAGGTCCAGCAGCCAGCCATAGCCCACGAGGAGCAGGATGAGAATGCCCCAGACCAGGTGGTGAATATGTCGCCCGCGCACCATGACCCACCCGAACGGCCCATGCTGATGGGTGATGAGACTGACCAGGACACGCACACCAATGAAGGTGATGAGAAACGAGACCGAGGCAATGAACATTCGCTGCCTGGGGCGGTCGGGGATTGTGGAGCGGATGAGAAAACCCAGTCGCGTTAGCTGAAGAAGCACCAGGAGCAGAACTACAACGAAGCTGGCGAAAACCAGCAATAACAACGCTCCGGTGCCGGGCATGCCTTATTGAAACATTTCGATGCGCCATTTCAAAAACGAAATCGTTCTTTGAACGAGGTCCTTTGAAGTGAGCGCTGTCACGATTCCGCTTTACACCGCGGAGTACACTGGTTAAGGTCGCGGGTCCGGGGGCAGTAGCTGACGTAATTCGCAATCGGAAAAGTGACTCCCGGTGGCCATTGCGGCCGGGCCAATTCGATCAGGAGAATTTGCATGCGAGTTGCTTTGTTGACCGGTGGCGGCGATTGCCCCGGCTTGAATGCGGTGATCTACGCTGCCGTTCGAAAAGGAATACAAACTTACGGCGACGAGTTCATCGGATTTCTCAATGGCTGGCGTGGCGTACTCGATAACAATTGGATTCCGCTCACCCTCGAAAATACGGATGGCATCCAGCTGAAGGGCGGCACCATCCTTCATTCTTCACGCACCAATGTGAAGAAGATTCCGGGCGGCATCGAGAAGGTGCAAGAGGTTCTGAAAGCCAACGAGATTGACGCGCTGATTGCTCTTGGCGGCGACGACACGCAGTCAGTCACTCTGTTTTTGAGTGAGAACGGCGTGCCCAGCGTGGGTGTTCCCAAGACCATCGACAACGATATCAGCGGCACCGATGCGACCTTCGGGTTCGACACCGCCGTATCGATTGCCACTGAAGCTATCGATAGAATTCACACCACGGCCGATTCGCACAATCGCGTGATCGTGGTGGAAGTGATGGGCCGTGACGCCGGGTGGATTGCCTACGCTTCCGGAATCGCGGGCGGAGCTCATGTTGTCCTGGTTCCCGAGCTCGAGATCGACATCGATCATGTCTGCGCGCTGCTGAAGTACAACTACGACCATGGCAAGCACTACGGCGTTGTTGTTGTGGCCGAGGGCTGCCATTTGCCTGAGGTGGGACAAGTGACGGGTTCGACTGAAGTCGATTCCTTTGGCCATGCACGCCTTTCAGGTATCGGTGAAGCGCTCGCCGACCTGATCGAAAAGAAGACGGGCTTCGAGACGCGGTCCGTTAATTTGGGCCACACCCAGCGTGGCGGCGTACCCACTGCCTACGATCGATTGCTCGGCCAGCGTTATGGCCTGCATGCAATTGATATGGTCCACGAAAAAAAGTGGGGCCGGATTGCGGTTTTGAAGGGTCTGGACATCACCGACATCACCATCAAGGAAGCCATCGCCAGCAATCGCCGTCTTGACGAGCGCTTCTTCAGCGTGATTCGCGATCTGGAAGCCAAAGTTTAGAGGGCCGGACGCATTTCGTACAATCGGAGCCATCCTCGCACTGAGTCACCGAGGGTGGCTTTCTTGTGCCACATCTCGCAAACAGGGATTCGGTTCGCAAGAACGAAATGAACTACCGCCTCTACAAGCCCGAAGACTTCGAGGCCGTTTATGGTATCGAGGAAGTCTGCTTTCAACCGCCGCTGACGTTTGGCCGGCGCTACATGCGGTGGCTCGTGCAGGCGCAAAATGCAGCCACCTGGGTCGCCGAAGACAGCGGGAACTTGGTGGGCTTCGCCATTATTGAATGGACGCAGGCGATCTCGGAAGTGACTGCGTACATCCAGACCATCGAGGTTCTCCCGGATTTTCACAGGCGGGGCGTGGGGCGTGAGCTTTTGCGGCACATGGAAGGCTCTGCGCACGATGTAGGGGCTTCGTCCATCTGGTTGCATGTCGATGTTGAGAATGCGGCCGCGATTCGGCTTTACGAGACGCATGCTTTCGTTCGCGCCGGCAGCGAGGAAAACTACTATGCACCCGGCCGCGGAGCGTATCTCTATCGAAAGTCATTGTTGAACAGTACCTCCGGCTGATCGCTCGGGCGCAAATCGTCGGCAGATGCTCCAATGGAAGTAAAATAGACACAAGACTCAATGTCCCTCAGCAATCCAAACCTTCCCAAGGCATTTCTTGCCCTCCGCGCGTATTCCCGTCAGGCCTTTCTTCACGATTTGCTTGCTGGCATCACCGTGGGCCTCGTTGCACTTCCACTTGCCATGGCCTTCGGCATCGCTTCGGGGGTTACTCCGCAGGCCGGGCTCTATACCGCGGTCGTGGCCGGATTTCTGATCTCTGCACTCGGAGGCTCGCGCACGCAGATCGGTGGACCCACCGGCGCATTCGTGGTGATTGTTGCCGGTATCGTAGCGCGCTTCGGAATGAGCGGCCTGGCCATGGTCACGCTGATGGCTGGAGTCATTCTGCTGGCGATGGGGCTTACCGGCCTCGGCTCCGCGGTGCGTTTCATTCCGCGACCGGTTGTTATCGGATTCACCAACGGCATCGCAGTGCTGATCGCGTCTACGCAGATTAAGGACTTTTTCGGGCTTCGCATCGGGGCAGTTCCCAGCGAGTTTCTGCTGCGCATGAAGATGCTGATCGCCCATGCTGCCAGCCTCAATATGCCGGCGTTGCTGCTGGGCGCGGGAACATTGGCAATTATGCTTGGGATGCCGCGGCTTACAAAACGTGTGCCGGGCTCGATCGTTGCCGTTTTGTTTTGCACCGGCGTCAGCGTCCTGTTTCATCTACATGTAGAGACCATTGGCTCTCGATTCGGTGGAATTCCTCGGGGCCTGCCGCCATTCGCGATCCCCGACT
Organism: uncultured Occallatibacter sp.; assembly: GCA_964487345.1. Classification (GTDB taxonomy): domain Bacteria; phylum Acidobacteriota; class Terriglobia; order Terriglobales; family Acidobacteriaceae; genus Telmatobacter. Next base: position 19,692 of record CAZAQN010000012.1, read on the forward strand.
TTCACGCCGAACATATTCTGCCGCTGATTCCCTCGGCATTCACTGTCGCCCTGCTGGCGGCTCTGGAGAGCATGCTCTCTGCGGTCGTTGCGGACGGCATGACCGGCGACCGCCACAACCCCAACGTGGAGTTGGTTGCGCAGGGCATCGCCAACATGGTCTCGCCGCTCTTCGGCGGCATTCCCGCCACGGGCGCCATCGCCCGCACCGCAACCAATATTCGCTCCGGCGCGCGCTCGCCTGTCTCCGGCATGGTGCATGCGCTCACCTTGCTCGTGATTCTGCTGGTGGCCGCGCCACTGGCTAGCTATATTCCGCTCACCGTGCTTGCGGCGGTGCTCTTCGTGGTCGCCTACAACATGGGCGAGTGGCGCGAAATAGGCGGCATCTTGCAGATGGGCTTCACGGCCATTGCGGTCTGGCTGGTCACCTTTGCGCTCACGGTCTTTGCCGATTTGACGGTTGCCGTCAGCGTAGGTATGGCGCTGGCTGCGCTCGTCTACATTTACCGAATTGCTGAAACGACAACGGTCTCGCCGGTCACGGAAGAATACATTCGCGACGGCCTGCCGCATACTTTGCAGGGCCGCATCATACCCCCCTACGTTACCCTGCTGCGCATCCATGGCCCATTTCTCTTTGGCACGACCGAGAAGCTCGTCGAAGCTACCGCGAATCTCGAGGCATTCATGCCAGTGGTCATCCTGCGCCTGCGCAACATGACGGCAGTTGATGCCACCGGCGTTCATGCCATCGAGACGTTTGCCCAGCGTCTCAGCGACTCCGGCCGCAGCCTGATCCTCTGCGGCGCGATGGAACAGCCCTCCCGGCTTCTTCAGCAGCCTCGCTTCATCGCCCGCGTGGGTAGCGAAAATATTGTGCTCAACATCCAGGCCGCTCTCGATCGAGCTCAGGCGTTGGATGCGTTGCACCATGGCGCGCTTGCCAGCTGAGACGCAACGCACGAACAGGTGGAGTGCCCTCCAATATCAATAGCGCCAACTGGTCAAGTCTGCTCCCGGCGGCGCAGTCTTCTGGATGCGATCGAGGATCTTCGGCAAATACTGCGTGTTATAGTGCAAGCGTGAATAGGCATTCGGCAGCGTTGGATCGCCGTTCCAGCAATGCTCCGCACGAGGACCATACGTCACTTCGCCGTCGTAGGGCGGGTTCTTCGTCGAATCGAGAAAATCCTGCATGCGATAGACGGCGTCGTTCAGAAAGTATGTATCGTCGGAGCCAACGTAGATGTGGATCTTGCCCGTTAGCTCTGAGCCGAGCTTTGGCCAATCCCGTTCCAGGATCGCTTCCAGATCGTAGTGCTGCCGCCAATACGCGGCGACGGAATGATCGATCTGCCCCGTGACCTTGTCGAAGATCGGCTGCGGATATCCGTCTTCGCCCACCGGACCATACACCGCCTGCCAGATGTCGAATTGTTCGCCGCTGCGCCCATGGTCGCCGAGCGCAAGTTCGTAAGCGTTAATCTCTTCTGTGGTGATGAACGTGTGACCCATGTAGTCGCGCATGGCAGGCTGCGCCACGCGTTTGTGAGCTCCGGCAAGGTAAAACGCATTCTCGTCTTCGTAGAGATCGATGTTCGTGAAGGCGTGAAAATCGATGGGATCGGGACACGCGGCGAACGCGCCATTGTAGTGGTCGGGATAGAGAACCTGGACAGCCAATGCCTCCCAGCCGCCTGTCGAACCGCCATAGACGAACCGAGCCCAGCCTTGGCCGATTCCCCGAAACTGCTTTTCGATGGCGGGAATGAGTTCGTTTTCGATCGCATCGCCGTAGGGGCCGACGTTGACCGAGTTTACCGCATACGAGTCGTCATAGTAGGGATTGGCGTGCTGGATTTTTACGATCAACACACGCGGAAACCCTGGTGAGATCCATTTCTGATAGAACTTGTACGCCTCTTCCTGCTGAATGCGGTTGTAGCCTGCCAGATGAAAGCGCTGGCTGTAGTCGGGCTTCAGATTTGGATCGGGTGGTGTGGTCCGGAAGTCGTCGAAGTCCGTGACAAAGTGATCGTGAAAGATCATGAGCGGAAAATGCGCGTTGGGGTGGTCGTCGAACCCCTCGGGAACAAGAACAACGGCGCTCACAAACATGGGTCGTCCCCAGAACTTCGTCAGCACGTCGCTTTGAATGCGGATGTGGCGAACGTACTTCGTGTCGGCGGGTGTTGCGATCGGCGGAATGACTTCACTGAGCACGAGTGGATAGCCTTCATCCTCCGCTCCGACGTGCACCTTCACCGGCTTTGAATAGAGATTGCCTGGAGAGCTGTTCCAATGCTGGCCTTCGCCTTGGTCCATGTGCAGTTTGATTGTCTTTCCGTCGGCGCGATGAAACGTCTCGTACTTGTTGAGAACGGCCTGCACGAAGTAGTCCCCCGGCGGCATGTCTTTCAGGCTGCGAATTGGATAGCCCCATGCCGTGCTATCGACGATTTGTGGATGATCGGGCTTCCAGCCATCGACCGTAACGCCGAAGACAATTTGGGACCTCGGCGAATCGTCAATCTGATTGCGTGGTTCATCGCTCGGGTCTGTTGAAAGAACCAGCAGCAGCCTGCCGTCGAGTGGCTGCGCGCTCAGGCGGGCAGGAAAGCTGACGGAAAATGACTGGGCGAAAGCAGCGGGGGCAAAGAGGAGCAGGGCCAGGGCGATGCGGTTCATGGTGGCTAGTCTACAAGGCGCAGCCGGCCAGGAAGGATTGCGATTTTGGGTCTCCGGCCGGACTAAGAATTCAACTTTACTAATCGCCGGACTGAGCACTCTTGATGAACGCGGCGACACGATCATGCAGCAGCGGGAGACACTCGTCACGCACGTAGACCATGTGTCCGGCCTCGTACCACGAGTACTCGATATTCTTCGCCAGAGACTGCGGGATCGGAAGGTGCTTCTCCTCGTATTCCGCTCCGAAGAAGGGCGTAGCCATGTCGTAGTACCCGCCGTTCAACATCACTTTGAGCCGGGGATTTGTCGTCATTGCATCGGCCAAATCCTTCGAAACATTCAAGCCGATGAAGTTGCCTGCGTGTTTGAAGTTCCAGTCTCCACCGTCCGACTCTGGAATCTCGGGCAAATAGGTTTGGCCTTCCCCGTACTTAAGATCGCGCCGCACGTAGTCGTTCAGAAGCGAAACGTAGGCCGACGAAATGGCAGCGCTTTGCGGGTCGTAGTCCGCGTTTTCGCTCAGGGGATTGATGCTGGGACCGGTGAAGCGTGTGTCGTAGCGCCCGATCGTCTGGTCCGTTTCATCTTGGAAGGTCTTTTCAAACTCGCCGCCGCTCACACGCAGGTTGGCCTTGAGCAGGTACGCGACCGGGAGTCCCGTATACGAATGCATTTTCTCCGCAACCGACTGCTTTTCGGCGTCGGAGAGGTCTGTTCCCTGGGCCAGCGCATGCGAGAAAGGGCCCAGCGCGAATTCTTCTACTTCCTTCAGGAACGGCTCAAGCGCAGCCGGCTGCTGCGGTAGTTTCTCGTGGTACCAGGCCGTAGCCGCGAACGTTGGCAGCGCCAGAGCGTAGGGCAGGTCAACGCCGGGATTGGCCTTTGCGGCGTCAATGAAGGTGTTGAAGTTAAAAATTTGCGAAAGCAGAATCACGCCATTGAGATCGATTGACTTCTTCTCTTCCAATATCTTTGCCAGCACGGCAGAGCGAGTGGTCCCGTAGCTCTCGCCGAATACGAACTTGGGCGAGTTCCAACGGCTGTACTTAGTGATGAATCGGGCAATGAATCGGGCAAAGGCGCCACCATCCTCGTCAACGCCCCAAAAAGCCTTTTGGGCATCCTTGCCGATGAGCCGGCCAAACCCGGTGCCTGGAGCGTCAATGAATACGAGGTCACTGACGTCGAGCAAGGAATTCGCGTTGTCGACGAGCTTGTACGGAGCAGCGGGCAAATGCTGATCGCCGGAGGTGACCACATGCTTTGGACCGAGCGATCCCATGTGCAACCAGACAGTGGAGCTGCCAGGGCCGCCGTTATAAAAGAACGTAACCGGCCGCTCCTCGGCTTTCGCGTCTTTCTTGAAGTACGCTACGTAGGACATGCGGGCGACAGGCGGCGCGTCTTTCGGTTCCTTCGGTTCGGAGAGCGCCAATTCACTGCCGGGCAGCGGCTTCCCGTCCATTCCAAGCTGCCCATCCTGCGTGTCATTGGCACCGACGGTGATGATTCCCACAGTCGCAGTGTAGAGAATGTGCTGTCCCTTCACATCCACGGAACCTTGCGTCGTGACGTCGGCGGCCGGCGCTTCAGGCGTCTTTTCGGCGGTCGCCGCCTTGGTGGTTGGCGAGTCGTCTATTGCGCGAACGGCCGTCGGCAAGGCGAGAAGGAACGCGGCCAAGGCGCCGCGCATCAGGCAACGAGAAGTGTGCATGAAGGAAGGTCTCCAGGAGCGGGGATGAGTACGAAGGGTCAGTATAGATGTTGGTGAACCCAACTGAGGCCCGAATTATTTCAATGCGCAGCGCGCAGGTAGCCGCAACACTACTTCTGCGGCTTGTCGAAGGGCTGTTTTTCCGTGATCCGGGGACGGCTTTCGGCCTGCAATTCCTTGCTCACCTGCTCGACTTCGCGGAAAACGCGGAGCAGGTTTCCGCCTAGAATTTTGCGGCAATCCTCAGCGGAGTAGCCACGCTCCATCAGCGCCGCAGTAATCTTCGGCAGGTCGGCAGGAGAGTCGAGGCCCTCGGGCAGTTGTCCACTGACGCCGTCGAAATCCGAACCCAACCCGACGTGGTCGACCCCGGCGACTTTTGCGATGTGGTCGATGTGGTCGATCAGCATCGACAGCGGCGGGCGCGGAACGCGATCGGCAAATTGCCGTTGGAGCTTTGAGATCTCCGCGTCGGAAGCTTCTTTGCCCTCGGCCTTGTATTTGTCTTTCAACTCCTGAACGGCTTTGTCCATCTCCGGCTTGATGGCTTTCTGCGCGTCGCGATAGGCGGGCGAAATAAACCCTGAGTAAAAGTTGACCTGCACAACGCCGCCCTTGGAATTGGGGCCGCCGGAGTTGGCCACGGCGCGCAGCATGTCGTCGGTCATGTTGCGGGGCACGTCGCACAGAGCCCTTGCGGAGGAGTGCGAGGCGATGACCGGCGCACGCGTAATAACCAGGGTGCGATAGAAGGTGCGATCGGAGACATGCGAAATATCGATCATCATGCCCAGCCGATTCATCTCATAGACCACGTCCTTGCCGAACTCGCTGAGGCCCTCCTTGGTATGCGGCACGCTGGCGTCATCGATATCCCCGGAGCTGTCTGCCCAGCCATTAGAGTTGGCCCAGGTGAGCGTCATGTAACGTACGCCGAGCGCATAGTAATCGCGCAACAGCGCGAGCGAGTCCTCGATGGAGTGGCCGCCCTCGATGCCCATCAGCGTAGCAAGTTTGTGTTCGCGGTGCGCCTCCTCGATGCCTTCAGGCGAGGTGACGAACATCATCTGATCCGGATGTTTGGCCACCTGCTGTTTTACCGAGTCGATCAAGATCAGCGTGCGCCGTGCGAAGTGGCCCTTGTTGGCCACGGGGTCGACCCAGATGGAAAAGAATTCCGCGCCCAAATTCCCCCTACGCGCTGACTCGAGGTTGAAGTTGCCGCCGTTCAACGGATCGCTAAGATCGAAATTCTCATCGACGAAGCGTTGCGGTGTGTCGGCGTGGCTATCGATGACAATGGCGGATTTCTGCACCCCTTCCGGGGTTTGATTTTTGGGATTCATTTTGGTGGCGTTTGAAACTGGGCCTGGTTTGGCTGGGGTCTGCGCGGATTGTACGAGGGGAAAGGCGAACGTGAGGGACGCGAACAGGGCGAGCAGGGCGCGGATCTGCATAGGCTTGGCGTAAGTATAGCTTGATGCGGAGAGTGGACTGGCGGGGAAGAGGACGGAGAATTGTTTGAGGAATAATTCGCCCGGCGTTGAAAAACTCGGCGTTTCGCGCGACGCGGTGGAGAATTTGTCGGGAAGTTTGGCGCGGGGACGCCGGTGCGCCTAGTGGCGCAGGAAACTCTTCATTTGTGTGATCTGGATCGGTTCGTCGCGAGGAGGCGTAGGCGGATCGATAACAAATACGTCGCAGGCTTTGTGCCACTGCCCGAGCTGCTGTAAACCGCTGCCGTCGATCGCAATCTTATAGGCCTTGGTGCCGTCAACACTGGTTGCGGTAGCCATGACGGAGCCGTTGTAGGCGACACCTTTCTCGTTAATTACAGTGACTTCCTGCCCGACTTCGATCATTGAAAGTCTCCTCATTGTATGAATGGAACCCATTGAATGCCCTCTGTATTTATTTGTTGCATAATGCAGGCTGTGAGGTTGGTTGGAGTTTTTTCAGGAGTTTCATTCACAAAATCGACTGGAAACAGGAGGAAGAATGGCCGATCGGTCACCGCTAACCTACACGTTTTACATTGCCGCCCCGCCGGAAAAGGTGTGGGAGGGATTTACTTCTCAAGACTCAAACCGCGTGATTTTTATGGGCGCAGAGCTGAAAGCCGATCTTAAGCCCGGAGGAGAAATTGCGTGGCTGGGGCCGGGAAAGGACGGAAAGATCATTCCTTACGTTTACGGGAAAGTTTTGCGCAGCGATCCCCCGAAGGTTCTGCAGTACACATTTGCCACGAGTCAAAGCGAGAGACACTCCCGCGCAACAGTGGAGTTGACGCCGGAGACCGAAGCGACGAAGGTCGTGGTGACGCACGACGAGTGGGAGGAGGACGATCCCAACTACGGCTTCTGCGGGGACGGATGGCCGCGCATCCTGTCACGCCTGAAGACGCTGCTTGAGACAGGGAAGACCTTCAAGCCGCACTGACGCCGTGGGGAGAAACTCGGCCGGATTTTTCCTTGGCCCGAACAAGGTTGGATGGGTTAGAATCGCGGACATTTCCAGGCTGGAGGAATGTTGCATTCGGAGTTTGGGAAGGCTTTGGGTATGGACAAATTGAAGAATCGGTCGCTGATCACCGCAACTTTCCTTCTTGTAACTGCATGCGGGGCTCAGCTTGCAAGCGCCGCGGAGGCACCAGCCGACCCCTGCGCGCTGCTGCCGGCAGCTACGGTAAGCAGGACTCTTGGACAAGCCTACGGCGCACCACAAGCGAGCGTTGCTCCCCGGCCTTATGCGAATACCGTTCAGGGCACGGATTGCCGTTATGAACCGAAGGGGGCCGGAAGCAGTCTATTGTTCCGGGTGTACTTTGATCCCTCGCCGTCCGATGCGACAGGACTGTTTGCAAAGTTGAAGATGTTTTATAGCCCGCCAACGCCGATCGCCGGCGTCGGAGACGAGGCCTATTTCGACCCGGCGCACGCGCTCCACGCCCGCAAAGGCAACGTTCGTTTTTATCTGCAACTGGCCGGCGCCTCGGCGGACGAGTCGCAGCTTAGCAACCTTGCCAGTCAGGTTGCCGGACAACTCTAGGGACAATGCCGATCGCTAGAGATTGACTGGAGTGCCGCCCCACTCTTCCGGGGCGATGTCGGCGATGGTCTGAGTGAAATCCCAAAGGTGACCCGCAAAATCCTCGGCGTTGTATTGGCGCTCGCCATAGACGTGGTCGACGGGCTCTGTCAGGATTCGGGCACCGTGCCGACGGGCCCGTTCGCAGTGCGCAACGGCGTCTTCTATACGAACCTGAATAATGTGCGAGTTGTTGGGGGTGACGTTGCCTTCGGCAATCGTAATGCATCCGTTGCCGGCTCTCATCTGGATGCGGTGGTTCGCGATCCGGAGGCGGACCGTGAAGCCGAAGGCGGCGCCAAGCCAGTCGGCCGCGGCGCTAGGGTCGGGATACTTGAGGACGGGGATGACGGTGCAGGGAGGCACGGAACGATTCGAGAGCATGAAAACACTTTACCAATGCTCAGGACGGCTTCGTCAGAAGAGATTAGAGTGAAGGCGGCCATCCCTCAACGTACGAGGCGAGCCCCTCGTCTTCGAAGGGCTCCAGTGGAAATGCGGAAAGGGTAGCGCGTGGATTGACATTACTCAGGCATATGCTTGCTGTCAACCGCTCTCCGGCACGGTGATCGACAAATCCGACATTGGCGTCCACGCGAGACCGTAGAACCGGCGCACGAGAGATGTAATGGGCATCACTGACATCTGCCTCAAGTGGGACGAGCATCGGGAATGTGATCACTGTCACAGTGGGACCGGCTGCTGATTTTGGCAGCAGACAAGAAGCACATCCTGTGAAACCCGAAACCTTCGCTGCAGATCGCACATTGATCGAGGCGTTGGAGAAATTATCCCAGCCTGTCGCTTGCCTAGAAGGACGCACGCTCTTCATTCAGGGAGAAATTGCCAGCGGCCTATACATTCTCGAACAGGGCGAGGCCGCTCTCGTGTTGAAGTCTCCGGCAGGCCGTGCGGTGATGTGCCTCCATGCTGGTTCGGGCTCATTGCTCGGCCTCCCAGGGGTGGTTGGGAGCGCACCGTATACCATGACTGCCATGGTAAGCAAGGGTTCTGAAGTCGGATTCGTGACTCGGGGAGATTTTGAAAAGCTCGTCAACGCTGAACCATCGTTATATCCGGGCGTGCTGCAGGTGCTCGCTGCCGAAGTCCGTTCCGCGCGCCTCGCGCTTTGCGATACATAGGTTCGCTTCGGCTGGGGCTCGAAGCCCGGGCGCTTGCTGTCCCGTGTCTCCAGAAGGACTTGCGCAACCGGCCATCTGAAGTTAGAACCCGGTCCTTGTCAGGCGACCGGTTCGTTCGGAAAACGCATTGAGTCGAGACCCGCGTAGACGGCGAGCGCCATGCGACTGGGAACGATCAGGGTTGAGCCGTTCAGTCTGATCAGACCCTGATTCTTCAGGTCCGTTAGAGTGCGGGTGACTGTTTCGCGCGATGCACCAATGCATTCGCCGATTTCTTCATGGGTCAGCATGCACCGAATCTCAGTGCCACTCTTTGTCTTTTGGCCCTCTCTGCACCAATCAAGCACAAGCCGGGCGATCTTGGCCGGGACCGACATTGTGAGTCCGAGTATCCGCAATCTCTCGCAGGATCGCCTGTAAAGAAGGCTTAACTCACGTATGACGTTTTGGTAGGCAGCAGGATAATTCAACAGGAAGTCGAGAAAGTCTTGACGTTGCAAAGATGCGATTTTGCAAGGAAATCTCGCTTCCGCTCTGATCTCCGAGGAATCACCGGATACGGCGGAAGAGAGCCCGAGGATATCTCCGGCGCCTGCGACTCCCACGAGAAATCGCCTTCCATCCGGTGAATTCATTGACAGGTTCACTTCCCCTTCAAGCAGGAAGAGAATGCTGAACGGAATCTGTTCCTCCCCAATCAGAACTTCGGTGGGAGGGCATTGGAAGTGTGTCGCCAGCAGCTCAAAGTCGCGCCTCGCGTCGAATGACAGACCCCTGAAAAATTCGCCTGTTCCGCTAGGCCAGCGGGCGTCGTCCCATTTCAATTCCGATGAGACCAGCATTGGGAATTCGGCTGCGGAGCGCTTTTCGCAGATTTGAACCTTCCCCTTTGAGAAATCAGGTTCGCGGCGATGGAAGCTAAATCTGCTCCTGGTTTGGCTGTGAATCAGTTGCAAGAACCGCATCGATTGTTCTCCGGCGTTCTGATTTGATTCCCTGGAGCGCGAGATTCTTAAAGTGAGCGCGGTTTTCAAGAGAGGGTGCAGCTGCGTGTCAACTCGTGCGGCGCGGGATGGCCATATCTGCCCTAGGCCTTCCAACCCGTTTGGCAAGTACTTCGCCAATGCCGTGCAGCAGATCGTCCGGCTCATTCCGTATTGTCGCGTCTGCAAAGTGGTCGTGGTCGTTGGAAGATTCCGTAATGGATACCACCGGCAGGCTTGATCGGGCGGCTCGCGCTACATACGCCAGCCTTTCTCGGCTCTCACGGGGAAGAGAGTTGCCCAGGAGGATCAAATCGAAATCACCGTCTCGAAGGTGGGCAATCGCCTCTCGGATCGACCTTGCCGGAGTGACGTGATAACCGGCAGACCGCCAGACAGAGTCTCGGACTGCCAGGAGTGACGAATCGAGGCCAACGGCGAGGACAACCGTTTTGGGCATAAAGACCTCCGAATTTGGCAGGCACTTTCCGTGTGCCTTTGGGGGAACACGGAGTTCCATTCTTACGCCCATTTATTGGCGGCGGCTGTTCAATACTGCTCATGTTCTAGATATGTTTTGACTGTCGCGCAAAGAGCCGCGAAGAAGAGGCATTGCTGAGAGGCACGCCGCGAGGGAAGACAGCCGAAATAATTTGCGTGCTTCAACGTCCGAAGAGACAAACTGCCGCACTCGATTTTGTTTTTTTGCTGGGTTGGCGTTTGGGGACCATGGGTTGCCCGACCACCGCCTATCCTGTCACGAGGTGGCCGGACGTCGCAGAACGATGAGGTCTTGCACACCGCCGCTCACGCCCTCAGCGATTCCGAGTACTTCGAACCCAGCTGCCGGCCAATTTTTCCGCACGAACTCCGGTGTCATCACCGTGTTTCCGTATGAGTCGCCAAAATAGCTCGACATATCGACCTTGGCATTCAGCGCGGGACCACGCTTCTGAAGTTCTTTAAGCCACTCATATTCTTTGTAGAAGATCCCTTCCTGGCGCAGTTTCTCCTCGACTTCCTTCTTGTCGGTGCGGCTTACTTTTGAAAAGTACAACGCCAGCGACCGGCTTCCATCCATCGTGGGCAGGACGAGGCCTCCGGGCTTGGTGATACGAAAGAGCTCCTTGAGCCAAGCACGCTGAGTCGGTAAATCGAAATGCGAAAATGTGGATGCCGAATACACCAGGTCCATCTCTCCATCGGCAAATTTCAATGGCGGCATAAAGCTACTGGTGTAGGCATCGACTCTCGGGTAGCTTTTGCGAACAAATTCAATGGAAGAGGGATCTACGTCGACAGCAAAAAACTGCGCGTCTGGAAAATGACGGGTCATCGGCATAAGTTGAGTGCCGGCGCCGCATCCAAAATCCAGTACCTTGGTCGATGAATCGAATTTGACGCCGTAAAACCGCGCCATGGTCACAACCGGAGAGTAGGTGGTGAGCGCGGCGGCGAAGTAGTTCTTGATGGTTGCCCCGGAAGTTCGGCGCATATTTGAGTTGGGCGGTACGGGAAAATCGACGACACCCACAAGGCGCAGAATGGCAACCTTAAGGTATTGATATTGATTCATCAAGAGTTTTACGAATTCGCGCCCACGCCAATAGATCCCACTCGATTTCTTCGTTCCAGACACAATATCCCTCGTAACCGAAATCTTTCTTCAGTGTAGCTTTGCGCGAATTGTATCGCTTGCGCAGCGGTCTCGCAAAACCAGAACCGCTCATCCGACTATACAGAGGAACGATGCGCCACTCTCGCCTGGAGGAGCCAATATGAGCCGGCCGCATCCGCGGCAACATTCAGGACGAGCGTCCGCCTTGTTTATCGTTTTTCGAGCACGGCCACGATGGTGTATTTTTCGGATTCGGTTTTCTTGCCGTCCGAGCCGACGGGCCACTCGAGCCTGGCGCTCTTGCCTTTGAACTCCGCCTGCACGTGCTCGACGAGGGGCATGCCGCATCCACGGCTAATGTAATTCCCCCTGGACGAATACTTGTTGATGCAGTTGAGCACGGCAATTTTTCCGTCGGGCAACAGCAGCGACAACGTGGTGCCAATGACGTTGTAGGAGACTGGACTCGGGGTCGAGCCGGTTTCCGGACCGTGGGTTGGGTTGTAGCAATCGGCATTGCCCATGTCGGCGGCGCAGTCCGGGCTGGCGGGGTTGGAATACCCAGGGATCAAGGCGCTGTACCCCGAGTCGCTGTTCTGCCGGTAGAGCACGGTCGCGTCCAATTTCTGCGCGGAGACCGAGCCGGTGCAGCACGCGAAACAACAAATTGCTATAGCTATACCCGTGCCCTTGGGCTTGCTCATCTACGTTGCCTCTATATAGGTGTTCTTCTGAGTCTACGTGGGGCTTGAAGGAATTGCGGACGAAGAATCGGCCAGTGAATCCCGGAGGTAATGTCAGACAGTCTCCCCCTGTTGGAGCCCGGACGGGTCACCCCCGGACTCTGGGAGCAAATTCCTTTCTTTCATGAGTTTGGCGATAGGCGCCTAAAATCAGTTTAGCGATGTCCAAATTCACCCATCCGAATACTCCGTTCTTGAGGGTGCCTGGGAGTTCACAAGCTTGTGGATCGAGTGACGGCGCTGGGGCTCGCCGCTTGGATAACAAAGATTGACAAAGCCTGTTATTCTATTCAACATCGAAGACAGGAGGAGTTCTGCCGTGAATGTTTCGCTGACGCCTGCACTGGACAAGTTTGTCGCTGCCAAAGTGGACTCAGGCCGCTACACCTCCGCCAGCGAAGTGGTGCGCGAGGCCCTTCGGTTGCTCGAAGAACACGAGAAGACTCGCTCGGCCCAGCTTGCTGCCTTCAACCGGGAAATCGGGGCACGCCTGGCTTCGCTGGAGCGCGGTGAAACGGTGGAACCGATGGCGGCTCGGACGCGGCTGCGGCAAAAGTCTCGCGAACGGAGAAAGCGCGCGGCGTGAAGCAGTATGTCCTCGGCGAAGGGGCCGAACGGGACCTGAATGAGATTTGGGAGTACATCGCCCGGGACAGCATTGACGCCGCCGATCGCTGGATTTCGAAACTCTTCACTACGTTTACAACGCTTGCGCGCAACCCAGGGATGGGGCACAAGCGACTGGAATTGACCAGCCACGCCATTCTGTTCTGGCCTGTGGGCGGATACGTGATCCTGTACCGTGTCCGGAACAAGCGTGTGGAAATCGTGGGCGTAACTCAAGGCGCGCGGGATATTCCGTCTTTCTTAGATCACCGCACTCAATAAGATCCACTATGGTCGCGCAATTCCTCTGGCTGACGTTGTATTCGTCCGTGGTAATTGCGCTGGCCGCTTAAAATCAATCTAGTCATGTCTGAATTTACGCATTTGCATTTGCATACGGAATACTCGCTCCTCGATGGGGCGTGCGACGTTCAGAAGCTTGTGGACCGGGTGGCGGCGCTGGGGCAGACCTCGGTCGCGATGACGGACCACGGAAATATCTACGGGGCTGTGCACTTCTTCAATGCGGCGAAAGAGAAGGGCATCAAGCCGATTCTTGGGTGCGAGCTCTACGTGTGCAAGGCCGAGGACCATCGCGCCGAGACGCCCCACGACCAGTACAACCATCTGCTGGTGCTGGCGGAAAACGAAGAAGGCTACCGCAACCTGATTCGGTTGACGAGCGAGGCGAGCCTGCATGGGTTCTATCGCAAGCCGCGCGTGAGCAAGAAATATCTGGCGGAGAACTCGAAGGGCCTGATCGGGTTTTCAGGCTGCCTCAGTGGCGAGTTGTGCGAGGAACTGAGCGCGGGCCGCTATGAGAAGGGTAAGGCGGTTGCGCGCGAGTACCAGGATATTTTTGGGCGCGGCAATTTCTATCTGGAGATTCAGGACCAGGGGCTGGAGCAGGAGAAAAAGATTCAGGCGGACCTTTTTCGGCTGGAAAAGGAGCTGGAGATTCCGCTGGTGCTGACGAATGACTCGCACTACCTGTGCGGCGAGGACAGCCATGCCCACGACGTCATGCTGTGCGTGCAGACGGGCGCGAAGATTCACGATGCGGATCGGCTCCGCTTCGACTCCGATCAGTTCTTTGTGAAGAGCGCGGAGGAAATGGGGCGGATCTTTCCCGATTCTCCGGGCGTGGCGCAGCGGACGATGGAGATTGCGGAGCGTTGCAAGCTCAAATTAAACGCTGTCGATAATCCGTTTCCGGAGTTTGCTGTGCCGCCCGAGCACACCATCGACAGCTACTTCGAGCAGGTGTGCCGCGAGGGATTGAAGAAGCGGTTCGAGACGGCGGTGCGGCAACTGGAGTTGCGCGGAGTGCTGCGCACGCCGTTGCATGAATACGAATCGCGGTTGAACTTTGAGATCGGCATCATCAAGCAGATGAAGTACTCAGGATATTTCCTGATTGTGTGGGATTTCATCAAGTACGCGCGGGATCATGGGATTCCGGTGGGACCGGGGCGCGGGTCGGCGACGGGATCGCTGGTGGCCTATGCGATGGAGATTACCAACATCGATCCGATGCAGAACGTGCTTCTGTTCGAGCGGTTTTTGAACCCCGAGCGCGTGACGATGCCGGATATCGACGTGGACTTTTGCCAGAACCGGCGCGGCGAGGTGATCGACTACGTAACGCGGAAGTACGGGCGCGAGCAGGTGGCGCAGATCATCACCTTCAACACCATGGCGGCGAAGGCGTCGATCAAAGATTGCGGACGGGCGATGGATATGCCCTACGGCGACGTGGACCGCATTGCCAAGCTGGTGCCTTTGACGGTCGGGATGACGATTGATAAAGCGCTCGAAGAAGTTCCCGATCTGCGCAAGGCCTATGACAACGACAAGCAGATTCGCGAGCTGATTGATACGGCGAAGAAGCTCGAGGGGTTGGTGCGCGGAGCCGGAGTTCACGCGTCGGCGGTGGTGATTGCGCCGCGGCCGCTGACTGAACTAGTTCCGCTGAACCGGACGAAGAACGATGAAATCGTGACTGCGTATGACATGAAGGCAGTCGAAAAAATGGGCCTGCTCAAGATGGATTTTCTAGGGCTCACGACGCTGACGGTGATTGACGATTGCGTGAAGCTGATTGAACAGACGCGCGGGGAGAAGCTGGATATCGAGATGATTCCGCTCGACGATCCAGAGACGTTCAAGAAGGTGTTCCACACGGCGCTGACGTCGGGAGTTTTTCAGTTCGAGTCGAGCGGGATGAGGGACATTTTGCGGCGGTACAAACCGGATTCGGTAGAAGAGTTGACGGCCTTGAATGCACTGTACAGGCCGGGGCCGATGAGCATGATCGACGACTTCATCGAGCGCAAGTGGGGCCGAAAGAAAGTGGAGTACCTGCTGCCGGAGCTTGAGGGGATTCTGAAGGACTCGCTCGGCGTGATTGTCTATCAGGAGCAGGTGATGCGGATCGCCAATGTGCTGGCGAGCTACTCGCTGGGCGAAGCCGATCTGCTGCGGCGGGCCATGGGAAAGAAGAATGCCGAGGCCATGGCGAAGCAGCGGGACCGGTTTGTGAGCGGCGCGGCGGCACTGGGGCACCCAAAGAATCCGGTCGGCGAGATCTTCGATCAGATGGAGAAGTTCTCGGGGTACGGGTTCAATAAGTCGCATTCTGCGGCCTACTCGCTGGTGGCTTATCAGACGGCTTATTTGAAGACGCATTATCCGGTGGAGTTTATGGCGGCGCTGCTGACGTCGGAAACGTCGAAGCCCGAGAATGTCGTCAAGTACATTCAGGAATGCAAGGAGATAGGCATCAGCGTGGAACCGCCAGACGTGCAGGTCTCGGGCGCGCAGTTTACGCCTCATGTCACGCCGGAAGGTCAGGCGATTCGATTCGGGCTCGCTGCGGTGAAGAATGTCGGCGGCAATGCGATCGAGTCAATCAAGAAGGCGCGCGAGGAACTTGGCGGGCGGTTCACGAGCTTCTGGGAGTTTTGCGAGAAGGTCGATCTGCGCGTGATGAACAAGCGGGTCATTGAGTCGCTGATCAAGGCGGGGGCCCTCGATTCGCTAGGCAAGCGCGGACAGCTCTACAACGCGGTGGACAAGGCGATGGAACGCGCGCAGAAGGCGCAACGCGATGAGGCGCACGGACAGAGCGGCTTGTTTGGGCTTTTCAATGAAGCGCCTGCGCAGGGGCACGGCGGCGATGAATTGCCGCGTGCAGCGGATTGGGAAGAAGGCGAGCGGCTGGCGAACGAGAAAGAGGTGCTGGGGTTCTTTGTGTCGGGGCATCCGCTGGACAAGTATGCGGAGAAGCTGCGCAATTTGCCGGGGGTGATTTCGGTGGCCGAAGCGCTGGAACGAAAGCCGCCGGAGCGGCGCTGGGGCAAGGATTCGGATCCCGCCGATGAGATCCAGGTTGCCGGAATGATGCACGGGCTGCGCGTGCAGAAGACGAAGCGCGAAGGAAAACTCTACGCACAGGCTGGGCTCGAGGACGCAACTGGAAAGATCGAGCTGATCGCGTTCCCGCGCGATTACGAGCGGCTGTCGGAGCAGCTGAAAATGGAAGCACCGGTGGTGATTCGTGGAACGCTTTCAGGCGATGAAGATTCTGCGCCGAAGCTGTCGGTCAGCGCTATCCAGGCGTTGGAAGAGGTGCAAGTAAAGCTGCCGAGCGGGATTCGCATTCGCGTGAACCTCGATCGCGCGACCGACGGGATGATGTCGGCGCT
The DNA here is from genome assembly GCA_964487345.1 of uncultured Occallatibacter sp. Lineage (GTDB taxonomy): Bacteria > Acidobacteriota > Terriglobia > Terriglobales > Acidobacteriaceae > Telmatobacter. The sequence goes on from CAZAQN010000012.1 coordinate 35,985, forward strand.
CAAGTCGGCCGTAGACGCCGCGCCGGGACCTGGCAAGGTGATGCTGCATCTCCAGAAGAAGGGCGAGTACGAAGTAATTCTCGAGCCCGAGCAGATGAATGTGGCTGCGGATCGCGGCTTTGTGGAGCGGGTAGAGGAATTGGTGGGCAAGGGAACTGTCCAGGTGATGAGCTAGGATCCCCGTGCGCGAAAGTTGACGCTTAGTTGTCGTTTCGGACTTCCGCCAATCCTTCGTCGTGCACCAGGATGACATGCAGAAACCGCGGACCGTGGACTCCCTTGATGCGGGTCATCTCAATGTCGGCAGTCGCGCTGGGACCTGAGATATAGGTGGCGAGCGCAGGCGGCTTGGGGCAACGGGCGAAGTATTCAGGCAATGTTTCGACGATCTGGCTCGTGCGTACCACGCAGAGATGCCAATCCGGAAGCAGGGTGAGTATGCGGCGCCCTTCGCTGGCGGAGTGGTGAAGCACGATCGTGCCAGAGTCGGCCACTCCCGCAAAACACGCTGTGACGACTCCATCGCAGGCTTCAACTTCAGCGTGAGTGAGGCCGTGGTCGAGCTTCCAATCAAAGCCGGCGGCGAGCCATTCGACAGGCAGACCGGGCGGGGCGACAAATGTGTGCTTGCCGCTTGATTGAAGACGGTCGGCAATGCAGGCGGGAAGATCGTCTGGTGTGCACTCTACGACATCTGCGTCGTATTCTTGCAGGCGCTCGACCATTAAGCTCAAACGCGCGGCTTCGTCGAGGTTCCCGTGCCGGACGTAGTTGCGCGGCAAGTCAGAATATGGCGCGGCGGAACCTCCACTGATCGCGCGCCGAATGCGATCGAGAATCTGTTGTCGAGCGCCGCTCATACTTTATCCTTTGGCCGAGCCGCCCACCAATCGCGAAATGTCTGATCCGGCAAGCGACGCAGGTCGCGCGTCATGGTCCAGCGTGAACCGAGGCTCGGCAGTGCATGGATCCAGCCGTCCTTGTGGGTAAATGGCCGAAGCGCCAAACGGCCCATGCGTTGCGCGAGGCGGAAACGCCAGGCGCTCGCGAAGATGCTATTCGCGACCCGCATGCCGATGTACATCAGGTCGAAAGCACGGGCTGCTTGTTTGCGCTCCCTATCTACCACCTGAGCGCGCAGCTCAATGAGCACCTCGGGAATGTTGATTTTTACCGGGCACACTTCGTAGCAGGCCGCGCACAGTGACGATGCGAAGGGTAAAGACTGCGCGTGGTCCATATGCATTAACTGCGGCGTGAGGATAGCGCCGATGGGGCCGCCATACACAGACCCGTAGGCATGACCGCCGGTTTGACGGTATACCGGGCAGGTGTTCTGGCATGCCGCGCAGCGGATGCAGCGTAGAGTCTGTCGTTCCGTATGCCGCGCGAGAATCGACGAGCGGCTATTGTCGAGCAGCACAACGTGAAAATTCTGCGGCCCATCGCCGGGCGTGACGCCGGTCCAGAGAGACGTGTAGGGATTCATGCGCTCGCCAGTTGCGGAGCGCGCCAGCACCTGCAGCATTACTTCGAGATCGCGAAAAGTTGGTACGACTTTTTCAATTCCCGAAAGCGCGATGAGAGTGCGTGGGAGAGTGAGGCACATGCGGCCATTGCCTTCAGATTCCACGATGGTGACGGCGCCGGTTTCGGCCACGAGGAAGTTGGCGCCGCAGATGGCTGCGTCGACACTCAGGAATTTCTTGCGCAGGTACGCTCGCGCGGCGGCGGTCAGCGCTTCAGGATCGTCGGTCAGATCTGCGAGGCCCATGCGGCGTGCGAAGATTTCGCGCACCTGGCTGCGATTCACGTGAAGGGCGGGAGCAACGATGTGAGATGGTTCGTCGTCGCCCAGTTGCAGAATCAGTTCGGCTAGATCGGTTTCAACGGCCTTAATTCCAGCAGCCTCGAGAGCTGGATTCAGTTGAATCTCGGTCGAAGTCATCGTTTTGATCTTGATGGCTTCGGTTGCGCCCTCCTTACGGAGAATTTCAACAGCGATACTGCGGGCTTCCGCTGCATCGGAGGCCCAATGAACATGACCACCCGTAGCCGTGCAGCGCTCTTCAAATTCAACCAGATATTGATCTAGATGACCGAGAACGTCGTCCTTGATGGCGGCTGCTGCGGTGCGCAGCTGCTGCCAATCGGTCTTCTCAGCAACGAGGCGCGCCCGCTTGGCCTGGATCACATCGGTGGCGTGGGCGACATTCTTGCGCAGTTGTGCATTGCGCAGAATCGGAAGAGCTGCTTGCGGGAACGTCGGTGCCGTCCGCGGATCGAGGTCGACGGGCGTCATGCGAGGCTCTCCGCGGGAACAGACTGCGTGCTGGCCAGGATTTGCGCGAGATGGACTGTGCGCACAGGCGCGAATTCACGGTGCGTGGCGCCCCCCAGATGCATCAGGCAGCTGTTATCGAGTGCAGTACAGTATTCAGCGCGGGTGGAGAGCACGTCTTGCAGTTTGGTTGACAGCATTGCCGACGACACTTCGGCATTCTTAATGGAAAAGGTGCCTCCAAAGCCACAACAGCGATCGAGATTATCGAGAGGAATCAGCTCGAGGCCGCGGACTTTGCTCAACAACCGAAATGGCCGGTCGCCGACGTGCAATCCCCGCAGCCCGTGGCAACTGGCGTGATAGGTGACGCGGTGGGGAAAATAAGCGCCGACATCGTCGACGCCAAGGTGGTCAATCAGGAATTCGCTCAATTCGTAGACGCGGGGCAGCAGGGACGTGAGCTGTTGGCGCAGCGCATCGTTTCCGAGTTCCTGAAAGAGACCGTGGTATTGATCGCGAATCATAGCGACGCAGGAAGTGGAGGGAATCACGACCGCTTCCGCGTCCTGATAAAGGCGCACGAAACGCTTGGCCTGCGAGAAAGCTTCGGCGCGGAAGCCGGTGTTCGCATGCATCTGGCCGCAGCAGGTTTGACCAGGATTGAACTCGAGCGTGACGCCAAGCCTCTCGAGAAGGTGCACCACGGCTCGGCCCGTCTCGGGAAAGAGTGTGTCGTTGTAGCAGGTGATGAAGAGGGACGCCCGCATGATTGCTCCTGCCAGTTCAAGCGAAATTTACGGTCTGTGTGCCCCTTTGAGTCTCGCATCGGTTACCGCTTCCCGCTAGTCGTGTCGGCTTGAGCGCTATGGCTCGATGACACTGCTCCTTGGATTTCGCGAGACCGAATCGGAAAAGGGTATGGTATTCGATAGAAACATCTTTTGTCTATTGCAATGGATGTGGGTGCCATTCCCCTCAGCGATTACATCGCTGATCTATTCTCATATGTTGCCGGTGAATAACGGCGGGCTGAAGACTGAAAAAAAGAGGGGAGGGAATGTTCCCCCTCCCCATTTCCAGGGAAAGTCAACCGAAGATCTATTTTGCGAGCTTGTCGAGGTCGATATTCAGCGCGAGCACGTTGACCCGCGGTTCGCCGAGCAGGCCAAGTTGGCGGCCCGCGATGTGCTGCTGGATGAGCTGGCGCACTTGGTTCTCGCTGAGACCGCGGGCCTTCGCGACGCGCGAGGCCTGATAAAACGCGGCGTCGGGCGTGATGTCTGGGTCAAGCCCCGAACCAGAGGTGGTGACTAGGTCGATCGGGACCGGTTTGCCTGGATTCGCTGCGGTGAGCTTGTCGATGTCGCCTTGAATTCGCTGCACGAGCTTGGCATTGGACTGCGCGAGATTGGAGCCGCCGGAAGAGGTAGCGTCGTATCCGCTGCCTGCGGCCGAAGGCCGGGGATGAAAGTAGCGATCGGACGTGAAGCTCTGTGCCAGCAGCTCCGAGCCGATGACCTTGCCGTCTTTCAAAATTAAACTTCCGGCAGCCTGATGCGGAAAGAGGATGGATGCGATTCCTGTGACCAGCAAAGGGTAGGCGAGCCCGCACAGCACTGTGGCGAGGAGGGTGAAGCGAATTGACGTTCCCCAGATGGAATGCTTGACTGCCGCGGTTTGCGTGACTGCGACGACCGGTAATGTAGAGGTGGAATGCATTGAGATTCTCCTATCAGGGCACGCAGCGGCTCTACGCAAGGTGCAAAGCGACGATCAGCATATCGATGGCCTTGATACCGATAAAGGGCACAATGACGCCGCCCACACCGTAAATCAGCAGGTTCTGGCGCAACAGGGCTTCGGCGGCCTTTGGCGCGTATTTCACACCCTTAAGCGCGAGCGGGATGAGTGCCACGATAATGATGGCGTTGAAGACGACCGCTGACAGAATTGCCGACTGCGGCGAGTGAAGATACATGATGTTGAGCGCGTTCAACACTGGGAATGCGCCGGCGAACATGGCGGGAATGATGGCGAAGTACTTCGCCACGTCGTTAGCGATAGAGAAGGTTGTCAAAGCACCGCGCGTCATCAACAGCTGTTTGCCGATCTCGACGATTTCGATGAGCTTGGTTGGATTCGAATCGAGGTCGACCATGTTGCCGGCTTCTTTGGCGGCCTGTGTCCCGGAGTTCATCGCGACGCCCACATCGGCCTGTGCAAGGGCCGGTGCGTCGTTGGTGCCGTCGCCTGTCATCGCGACCAATTTGCCCTTGCCCTGTTCGCGTTTGATCAGGTCCATTTTATCTTTGGGCTTGGCCTCGGCCAGAAAGTCGTCGACGCCGGCTTCGCGCGCAATGACCGCCGCGGTCAGCGGGTTGTCGCCGGTGATCATGATGGTGCGAATGCCCATGGCGCGGAGACGCGCGAGACGATCCTTCAATCCGCCTTTGACGATGTCCTTCAAATGAATGACGCCGAGCGCGGAGGCATTTTCAGCGACGACGAGAGGAGTTCCGCCAGCCCGCGCGATGTCTTCCACGTTGTCGCGTACTTTTTTGGGCAGCGATGAACCTTGATCCTCGAGGAAGCGGGCGATGGCGTCGACGGAGCCCTTGCGAATGCGAACGCCGGGCAGATTCACGCCGCTCATGCGCGTTTGCGCGGTGAAAGGAACGAACTCGGCGTGAATGCCTCCGAGGTCACGTCCGCGCAGGTTGTACTTTTCCTTTGCCAGAACGACGATCGATCGGCCCTCAGGCGTCTCGTCGGATAGAGACGACAATTGAGCCGCATCCGCAAGGCGTTCTTCGGATACATCGGGCGCGGGACGAAACTCGGTTGCCTGCCGGTTGCCGAGAGTGATGGTGCCGGTTTTGTCGAGCAGCAGGGTGTTGACGTCGCCTGCGGCCTCCACAGCGCGCCCGCTCATGGCAAGCACGTTGTACTGCACCAGGCGGTCCATGCCGGCAATGCCGATGGCCGAAAGCAGGCCGCCGATGGTTGTCGGAATCAGGCACACGAGCAGGGACACCAACACAAAGATGGTTTGCGGCGATTTCGAATAAATGGCGAAGGGTTGCAGAGTGACCACAGCGAGCAGGAATACGATGGTGAGGCCGGAAAGGAGAATGCTTAACGCGATCTCGTTGGGCGTCTTTTGACGGGTTGCGCCTTCGACTAGAGCGATCATTCGATCCAGGAATGTCTCTCCCGGATTGGAGGTGATTCGGACTTTGATCCAGTCGGAAAGGACCTTGGTCCCCCCGGTCACGGCCGAGCGATCGCCGCCCGCTTCGCGAATGACAGGAGCGGACTCGCCGGTGATTGCAGATTCGTCAACAGAAGCCACGCCTTCGATGACTTCGCCATCTCCGGCAATATAACTGCCCGCCTCGACATAAATGAGATCGCCCGCGCGCAGCAGGCCGCTGGCTATGTCTTCAAAGCCGCCGCTCGCGGTGTATCGCTTGGCAATGGTTTCGCCCTTGGCTTTGCGGAGGGTGTCGGCCTGCGCTTTCCCGCGGCCTTCTGCCATGGCCTCGGCAAAATTGGCAAACAGGACCGTGAACCAGAGCCAAAGCGTGATCTGAAGATTGAAGCCGAAACCTACGCGGTGGTGGATGGTGTTGTCCACAAGCAATGCCGTTGTGAGCACGCTGCCGACTTCCACGACAAACATGACCGGATTCTTGACCATCCAGCGCGGATCGAGCTTGCGGACGGAGTCCGCCAGCGCTTGCACCATGATTTGCGTATTCCAGAGGCTCTTCTTTTCTATCATGACAGTTCGTCTCTTCCTTTTCTTCTACGGGTTAGAAAAGCTGGCCATGCTGGAGCTGCAGGTGTTCCAGGATCGGTCCCAGGCACAGCGCCGGGAAGAACGTCAATGCGCCAAGAATGAGTACCACGCTGATGAGCAGCACAGTGAAGAGCGGCGTATTCACCGGGAACGTGCCGGGCGAAGGCGGAATACTTTTCTTCATCGCAAGGTTGCCGGCGAGGGCGAGCACGGGAATCATCATCAGGAAGCGGCCGATCAGCATATCCCAACCCATCGCGATGTTGTACCACCAGTTGGGGCCGAGGCCCGCGAAGGCTGACCCGTTGTTGCCCGCCGCTGAAGTGAAGGCGTAGAGAATCTCACTGAATCCATGCGGACCGTTATTGTTTGTCGTGGTAAGTCCAACACTGGGCCAGAGCACGAAGGCTGCGGTGAGCGAAAGGATGACCAGCGGAAAGATGAGCACATAGAGCATCGCCATTTTCACGTCGTAGGATTCAATCTTCTTGCCAAGGTATTCGGGCGTGCGGCCTACCATAAGGCCGGCGATGAAGACTGCTTGCACAACAAAGATGAGGATGCCGTAAAGGCCCGCTCCAACCCCGCCGAAGATCACTTCGCCAAGCATGATATTCGTGAGCGGAACCAGGCCGCCTAATGGTGTGAAGCTGTCATGCATGCCATTGACCGCGCCGCAACTGGCGTCGGTTGTAATGGTGGCGAATAGCGCGCTCTCTGCGATTCCGTTGCGGACTTCCTTGCCCTCCATATTGCCGCCGGGGGCAGTTGCGGTGAGTGTTTGCTGCGCGCCGTGAATAAGCGGGTGGGGGTGAGCTTCGGCCCAGTAGAGGGTGGTGAATCCGGCCGCGAACAAAAAGAACATGGCTGCGAACACGGCCCAACCGTGTCCGGGTGAACCGGTCATGCGACCGAGCGTGTAAGTGAGACCGGCGGGAATGATGAAGATCGAGATGATCTGAAGGAAGTTTGAAAATGGAGTGGGATTTTCGTAGGGATGCGCGCTGTTGGCGTTGAAGAATCCGCCGCCATTTGTCCCCAGCATCTTGATAGCTTCCTGCGAAGCCACGGGCCCCTGCCCGATGGTCTGCGTCTGACCCTCAAGCGTGTGAGCGACCGTGTAAGCGTGCAGGTTCTGCGGGACACCCTGCGCGACCAGCAGGAGCGCATAGATCAGCGAAGCGGGCAACAGAACGTAAAGCATCGAACGAGTCGTGTCGACCCAGAAGTTGCCGATGGTCCCGCAACTGGTCCGCTTGATTCCGCGAATGACTGCGATGGCAACGACGAGTCCCACGGCCGCCGAGAAGAAATTGTGCGTCGCCAGACCGGCCATCTCCGTGAGATAGCTCATGGTGGATTCGGGCGTGTAGAACTGCCAGTTGGTGTTGGTGGTGAAACTGGCTGCTGTATTCCAGGCCAGATCCGTGCTCACCGCTGCCAAGCCTTGCGGGTTCCAGGGCAGGAATGCCTGCAGGCGCTCGATGGCATAGGTGAGGAACATGCTGACAGCTGAGAAGCCGAGCATCGCGAATGCGTATTCGCGCCAGTTCATCTCGTGATCGGCTTTCACGCCGCAGAGCTTGTAGATCAGGCGCTCGATGGGGCGAAGAAGGGGATCGAGCCACGTGCGCTCGCCTTCGAAGACACGAGCAAGATAAAGGCCTACTGGGCGCACGGTCAGGATGAGGACGATGGAGTAGATGACAAATTGCAGCCAGCCGTTGGCGGTCATCAGAATTTCTCCGGATAGAGCAGGGAAACAGTAAGGTAGGCCAAAAGCAGAATGGAGAGAATGAGTGCAACTGCAGTGATCATGTCCATTGGGCTACCTCAACTTCTGACACGCCTTGACGTAGAGAAACGCCAAGACAAAGAAAACCGCCGTGAAGAACAACATCGCCAAATCTTGCATGGAGGAAACCTCGGTTCCGAGCTGAGATCGCGCACGACTGACGTCGTTGGCGGATTTTCTCAGCCCCAAAGGAGATTCTGGATGAGGGCGCGTTGAGGGATTGGAAGGGAGTTATAAAGAAAACATAAAGACGGTCCGGTTGAGGTCTTTTTTCAGCTTTTTTCTTCGTTGCCGACCCAGCCCTCAGGAACGAACCGGTAACCCACCCACGGCTCAGTCTGGATGTACTGGCGACCGGTTTCGTTCTCGAGCTTCTTGCGAAGTTGACCCACAAAGACGCGCAGGTATTCGGGCTGATAGGCCGATTGCGCACCCCAGACCGAGGTAAGGAGCACGCGGTGAGTCATGACTTTGCCTGAATTGCGCGCCAGATGCAGCAGCAGTTCGAATTCCTTGGGGGTGAGATGGACAGGCTTGCCTTGCACGGTGACGGAGTGCGCCGTTTCGTCGACGACAAAGTCCCCTGCTTCGAGGGCAGCGGTTGTGCGTTCGGGTGCACGGCGCAGGTGAGCGCGGACGCGGGCGAGAAGTTCCTGAATGCTGAACGGCTTGGTCACGTAGTCGTCCGCCCCGGCGTCGAGCGCCTCCACCTTGGAGCGCTCATGATCTCGCACGGACAACACCAGGATCGGAGTCGTCGATGTGGCGCGGATGGCGCGGCATACTTCCACGCCGCTCATACCCGGCATCATCAGGTCCGTGATCACGAGATCGGGCAGCCACTCGCCAAAAACTCTCAAGCCCTCTTCGGGGTCGTTCGCAGTGCGTACGTCGAAGCTTTGTGCAGAGAGCGAAACGCGCAGGGCGCGTGTGATTTGCGGTTCATCGTCGATCACCAAAATTCTTCCCGGCATACCCGTTCCTCTTTCAGGGAGAAATTACATCATATGCCTCTGCCGTTATTATTCTCAGTGAGGAACATGAACCTGCTTTCCGATTCACGGCGGATCTTTCACTGGTTCATGGCTACTCTAACCGCGGTCGGATCCACGATTCTCCTGGTATCGACGGGGGTCAACTCGACGACTGCGGGGATGGTCTTCCTCGTTCTTGTGGTTTGGTCTGCTTCCCAGGCGGGGATTTGGACATCTCTCTATGCGGCGGTTCTATTCGCAGCCTCATTCGATTTCTTTTTCCTGCCTCCCACGCATACTTTTCGAATTGACGGCATCCAGCAGTGGGTCGCTTTGATTTCGTTTTTGGCCAGTTGCGTTGTCGCAGGCAGGCTGGCCGAACGTGCGCGTCGCAAGACGCAAGAGGCTGAGCAGCGCCGCGAAGACGTAGAACGCCTCTACACGCTGAGCCAGGAGATGATGCTTTACGAAGACGCCGCAGGGCTGATGGCCGAAATGCCGGCAATGATTCACCGCATTTTCGCGCTGGATGGCGTTGTCTTATATTCGCGCGATGAGGATCATTTTTTTTCTTCGACCTCCGATTTGCCTATGAGTATTCAGGCAAGCCTGAGCTCAGTGAGCATGGGGCTGAGCCCCACGCACGCGTTGCTGGGAGAAATTACTGCGATGCCGTTGGTGATGGGGATGCGGCCCGTGGGTGCATTGGGATGGCGGCCCGCGATTCTGTCTCGCGAGATAGCTAACGCGGTCACCGCACAAGCAGCGATAGCGATGACACGCGCGGTTGCTATTGAAGCATCGGCGCGCCTCGAGGCAGCGCGCGAGGGTGAACGGTTGAGGACTGCACTCATTGATTCAATCACCCACGAATTGCGCACGCCGCTGACTTCGATTCGGGCCGCGGCCACAACTCTCTTGCAGGGGGAGGGGCTGGATGAGGCGGCCCAGCAGGAACTGGCGGCAATTGTGGACGAGGAAAGCTCGCGGCTCGACGCTCTCATCGGCGAGGCAGTTGAGATGGCCGAAATCGACGCCCATGTTCTACAAGTACACGCAGTACCGCAGCACGCGCGCTTGCTTCTTGAACGCGCAGTGGAGAAGTCGCAGACAGTTCTCGCTTCTCATCATGTGGTCATCGGCGTCGAGGAGCCAGATACCCCGGCGTGGTTCGATCCGCAACTGCTGGGCCGAGTGCTTCGGCATCTGCTCGAAAATGCTGCGCGCTATTGCCCGCCTGGAAGCCGCATTGCTTTGCGCAGCCGCCGCGTTGGAGACAGGCTCGAATTCAGTGTGGAGGATAATGGCCCCGGCATTGACCCCGTCGATTTGCCGCTGATCTTCGAGAAGTTCTATCGAGGAAAGAAGAGCGCAGGGAAAGGCACCGGCATGGGCCTGGCGATCGCGCGTGCGATCGTTTCCGTGCATGGCGGGTACATCGAAGCGACGAGTTCACCTGCGGAAGGAACGGTGTTTCGTTTCTGGGTGCCGCTGGTGGAGAAAGAGGAACAGGGAACAGGGAATAGGGAATAGGTGTCAGGCGAATCGCCTAGCTCGGTTCGGCGCTCCAGTCGCATTCAATATCGCGATGTGTCTTCGCGCTTTCGAGAGCCCATTCGAGCACCCGCGCCGTGCGCCACGCATCGACGGCGGCCACGGGCGGGCTCCCTTTGCCAAGCAGGGCATCGCGAACTCCGGTGTAGAAGAGCCGATAATCGCCGGGAACGGGTTCCACGGGTTGCGTTACCATGCTGCCGTTGGTGTCGCCACAGAATTTGCCCCAATGGGCGGGCGGTTCCTTACCCCATTCCGGCGACTCGATGCGGGTGATTTTGCCGAGTGCTTCTTCCTGCAAGTCCTGGCCCCATTTCCAATAGTTTCCTTTGGTGCCGCGGAGGTGAAAGCGGGGCCGAGCCAGCGATGAAAGCGAGTTCGCACTCAACGTGACCGAAGCGCCTGTAAGGTAGTGGAGACGCAGCGTGAACGCGTCGTTCGCGCCTTCGCCATCGCGTTCGCGCAGCACTTCGGCGCCCAGGGATTCTGGCGGACCAAAGAGCGTGAGCGCTTGATCGACGAGATGGGTACCAAGGTCGAGAAGAATGCCACCCTGTTCCGGGTCGTCTTTCCACTCCCGAGTTGACGGTCCGGGCCGCCAGCGGTCTAAGGTGGATTCAAAGTGGACAAGCTGGCCGAGAGATTTCTCATGCAATACTTTCTGAATTGTCTGAAAATCGCTGTCCCAGCGGCGATTATGGAACGGAATGTACTGGATGCCGATACCGCCGGCTAGCTGCAGCAACTGGGAGATTTGCGCCGACGAGACAGCTGCCGGTTTGTCGACCACGACATTCTTGGCTGCTTCGAGAGCTTGCAAGGCGAAGTCGTAATGCGTGGCGTTCGGCGTGGCGACGACGACGAGCTTGATCGACGAATCAGCCAGCAATTCATCGAGGGTGCGGTAGGTTGTGATGCCGGGATAGCGTTGCGAGGCATTGTCGGAATTGCGCTCAACGATGGCTGCGAGCTCCAATCCTTCGACCGAAGAGATGATCGGCGCATGAAAGACGCGCCCTGCCATGCCAAATCCAACCAGCCCGACTCGAATCATTGATTCTCCTGTATTAGCCGCGGCATTTATTTGTCCGGCGCGATTACGGCATTTTAGGAATACAAAAGGAATCTTCGCGTACAACCGGGTCGCCGCTCTCTGCTGGTCGCGTCGACTTTGCTGTTCAGGCTTCGAGACACAGCATTCCTAAAATGCGTTAGCCTTCGAGTTTATATCGCGTTTCCGCGAGCCGATAGAGCCTGCGCCAAACCAGCCTATTCATGGTAACCACCATCAGCGAGATAAAAATCGTGGCTAGTAGCAGGACGGGAAAGCGGCCGCTGTCGGTGGCAGCATCGATTTGCGCGCCAAGGCCGATGGTTTGAAGGGTTCGGCCAGGCATACGGGAGTACTCGGCGAAGACCGAGGCGTTCCACGCGCCGCCCGATGCGGTGACCATACCGGTGATGAGATAGGGAAAAATGCCGGGGAGAATCAGCCGGGTCCACCGCTGCCAGCGAGTGAAGCGGTAGAGCGAAGAGACTTCGCGCAGGTCCGACGGGATCGACATGGCTCCAGCAATCACGTTGAAGAGGATGTACCACTGCGTGCCGAGGAGCATCAGTGCGATGGAGCCGATGCCGAGGCCGCCGCCGATTTTTACAAGACCGATGAGCAGGATGGGGAAGAAAGCCGTGGCCGGGACCGAAGCCAGAATTTGCGCAAGGGGCTGAATGAAGCGCGCGATTTTAGGATTGAAACCGATGGCGACGCCGACGGGGATGGTCCACAGGGCAGAGATGAGCAGGGCGGCGTTCACGCGGAGAAAGGTGGCTACCGCGCCCTCGAGCAGCAGCTTTAATTCGGGCCAGGTGACGGTTCGCAGCATAAGGACCGCTTGCAGGGCCCCCCAGCCCACGACGGTGAGGGCCAGGATGGCAATCGTCCAGAGTGCCGGTGACGCTGAATTGCGGGAGGGCCCTTCGTCGAGCGGATGCACGACTCGGGCTTCCTTTGTGTGGGCGAATCGGCGATACATAGGCTCTTCGATGCGGGACCAAAGCTGGCCCGGCAAGGAAGTGAACAGAGACGAACGTTGAAGCAAAGTCAGGATCGGCGAAGTTACGCGATCGGCCGACTCAACCTGCTCAAACTTGAATTTGTCGCTCCAGGCAATCAGCGGCCTCCACGCCAGTTGATCGGTGGCAACCACGATGAGAATTACGACCGCGAATCCTGCCTCGAGTGCGTGGATGTCACCGGAATCGGCTGCTGTTTGCAGATAACTGCCAAGGCCTGGCAGCTGAAAATTGCGCGTGCCCATGGTGAACATCTCGCAGGCCATCAAGGCAAACCAACCTCCCGCGACCGAGACGATGGAGTTCCAGACCAGACCGATCGCGGAGTAGGGCATCTCGAGCTGCCAGAAGCGCTGCCAGGCCGAGTAGCGGTAGATGCGCGACGCCTCCAACATCTCGCGCGGGATGCTCTTGAGCGAGGAGTAGAAACTGAAGGCGAGATTCCAGACCTGGCCGGTGAAGATGAGCAGGATGACGCCCATCTCGATACCCATCTGATGACTGGGAATGAGCGCGACCATGGCCAGTACAACAGGAGGCAAAAAGCTGAGCACGGGGATCGATTGCAGAATGTCGAGAACGGCGATCATCCACGCTTCGATGCGCGGATTGTAGGCCGCTGTGTAGCCATAGGTGATGGCAAAGGTCAGGCTGAGAAGGTAAGCAATGCCGATGCGCACGATGGAGTAGAAGGCATACGCGGGCAGGGCGCCGATGGAGTGCGAAATTGGTACGACGGGGACGGGCTTGCCCAGCCAGTACGTGCCGGTGCTAATGACAGCGAAAAAGACAGCCAATGCGCAGGCGGCCACGCCGACATCGATGACGAAAGGCCAGGTGCGCGCGGTGACCAGGGTTCGCGCAAGCGGATGAAGCTTCACTGGACTTCCTCGTTGGCAGCGGTTTCCTCCAGCGCGTCGGGCATGACAAAGCGCCGGCGTGCGGCGTCGAAATCGAAGAGTTCGGCGTAACGGCCCCAGTTAATGGCGGTCTCCATCTGGCGCCGCGATTCTTCCTCGCTGAATTGTTCGTCGATCATGTCGAGGAAGAAGTCTTCCGGCACGGTATGGTCGCTCTTTGATTCAAGCGCGCGCCGGATTTGCCGCAGCAGCAAGATATGTTCGATGGCCGCGTCGCGGAAAAGCTCTTTCTGGCGCAGGATCTCGGAGTTGGCGAATTCGGCGCCTTTTTCGGTGATGGACGCGTCGCCTTCCTCGATTTTTAAGAAGCCCAGCAACTGCGCGGCGTCCACGATGGGCAACAGGTCATCGATCTCGAAGGCAAGATCGTCGGCCAAGCGGTAGATGTCGTCGCGGCCGCCTTTGTCGAGCAGCAGTTCGAGTAACCCCGCAATGCCTCCCGGTCGCGCATGGGGCAGCATCTGGTAGTGCATCTGGCGCTGATCGCGCGGGCGCGGGCCGGGGTGCTGATGATCGGGAGCTGCGACTGGAGCGACGTCGGGCCGCGTCAACACCTTGTAGATGTAGTCGACGAGCTGCGTAAAGGGCTCGGATTTCCGGTCGCGGGGCTGCGGGATCTGGACGCGAAAATCGGTGCGGATGTGGCCCGGATTGCGGCCGAGGACGATGATGCGGTCGGCGAGCAGGACGGCTTCTTCGATGTTATGGGTCACAATGAAGACCGACTTCGTGGGCATTGTCTTCTTCTCCCACAGCTCGAGAAGCTCGCTGCGCAGGTTCTCTGCGGTCAGCACGTCGAGAGCCGAGAAGGGTTCGTCCATGAAGAGCACTTCGGGCTCGACAACCAGCGCCCGGGCAAAGCCGACACGTTGCCGCATGCCGCCGGAGAGCTCTTTGGGATAGGCTGACTCGAATCCGTCCAAGCCGACCGTGTCGATCATCTTCATGCTGCGTTCGTGGCGCTCGGCAGGGGCTATGCCGCGCGCCTGCAGAGGGGCCTCGACGTTTTCAAGCACCGTCATCCACGGGAAGAGCGCAAAGCTCTGGAAGACGATCGAGACGTTAATCTCCGCATCGGCGATGGGTTTCTCGTGCCAGTACACTTGCCCTGCCGAAGGAACAGAAAGACCTGTGAGCATACGCAGCATGGTCGATTTGCCCGAACCCGATGGTCCCAGAAGAGCGACAATTTCGCCGGGCACGATGCTCAGATCGGTAGCCGAGATGACTTGGATCCGATTCTCGCTGGGCTGGGCGTAGTATTTTTCAATTTGTTCGGCGCGGATGATGGCTTCGGTTTTCACGCTTTCCGGGGGGCTCTGGATGGCCACTTCCTGCATGCAAAGGTCTCCGATTCAGGGTCCGCGCGCTGCGAATGCGGGTTGGTTGTGTTGCAAGTTTATGATTGGCGGGTTTCTGGCAGATGAATCCGGCGATTGTTTGCATCAAACATCAAGAGGAGACAGGTTTCAAGTCGTTGCGGCGTTTTCGGAGTAGTTTTCGACCCAGGTCCGGAGCCTGGGGGGTGTCTCGGCTTCTGGGTGCGAAATCGTGCCACCGTTTGCTCCGAACCCATGGCGCTTGTCTGTCTGGAAACGCCGTAAGGATGGCGCCCGCCAGAGGGTATCATCTAAAAAGGAGAGTTGCGAACGTGGTTCGATCCCTGGCCCCTCCCGAGCCGCGTAGGTCGCCGCGACTCAAGAAGCAGCGCAATCGCAAAAGCAGCATTCAGCGTCTAGGAGAGTATGCACGAAAATCGCATCAAACCCAAGGTTCTCGTTGTGGACGATGAACGTGTCATCGCAGATACGCTGGCGATGATCCTTAACCAAAGCGGCTTCGATGCACGCGCTGTTTATTCCGGCGAGAAGGCAGTGGACTTGGCGTCCACGTTTGCTCCGGACATGCTCATCACCGACGTCATCATGGCCGATCTGAATGGCATTGATGCGGCAATCATGATTCGATCGATCCTTCCCAAAATCAAAATCCTCCTCTTTTCCGGACAGGCTGCAACGGCCGATCTGCTGGAAAAGGCGCGGGCGAAGGGGTACGAGTTCGAAATCCTGGCGAAGCCCGTCCATCCCCAGGATCTGCTAAGCAGACTGCAGGCATAAATTGCGCAGGCAAAGGCTGCCGCGATTAGAGATCGCGACGGCCTTCGAGCGCACGCGCCATGGTTACCTCGTCGGCATACTCGATATCGCTGCCCGCGGGTACGCCGGTGGCGATGCGCGATAGCCGCACCGGGGACCCTCGCAGGGTGCCGGCCAGCCAGTTGGCAGTCGCTTCGCCCTCAAGCGTTGGGCTGGTGGCAAGGATGACTTCGTCGATTTCGCCGCGCTCCACCCGCTGCACCAACGTCTTGGTGCGTAATTGATCGGGCCCGACCCCATGCAGCGGCGACAGCGTTCCGTGCAGCACGTGATACACGCCGTTGTAGCCGCGTGTGCGCTCCACAGCTTCGATGTTCGTTGGTTCCTCGACCACGCACACCAGGCGCTGATTGCGCGTTGGACTGGCGCAGTACGCACACGGATCCACATCGGTAATGTTGTTGCAGATTGAGCAGAGGCGCAGGTTTTCCTTGAGCCCGCGCACGGCCTCGGCCAGCGCCGCCGCGTCTTCGTCGGTGGAGCGCAGAATGTGGAAGGCGAACCGCTGTGCGGATTTTGTGCCGACCCCGGGCAGCTTCTTCAGTTCCTCAATCAGCCGCGCCATTGGCTCGGCATACCGTGACACGTTTCAGCCTCCCGAAGAACGGACTCTATTCCAAGTTTATTGGGTTCCTTCATTGGGGCCGAATGTCGCCGCAATGGTGCGGCACTCGACATGGATGGGTCGCCGGGCAGCTACAAGGTGCGATAGACGATTCCGGTGAATGCATCTCCGCCGAACGCGCCTTTGCCCCAGGCGGGGTCGAAGTCTGCAGTCGGCTTTTTTGCAATGGCTTCCTGCTCACTCGCCCCGGAGGCTTTGAGAGCGGCCACCTTGTCGCGAACGGAGGAGAGCATGTCGTGGTACTTCTGGAGGTCGGCTTTTGAACCCAATGGGCCGTGGCCGGGGATGATCTTTGTGTTGTTGTCCGCGACCGCAAGCGCCTTCTCTGACGCGTGGATCATTCCGCCAATGACGCCTCCGGTGGCTTCGTCGATGAAGGGATACATGCCGTTGAACCAGATGTCGCCGACATGCAGAACATTGGCATTGTGGAAGTGAATGTAGATGTCGGTATCGGTGTGCGCCGGGTCGAAGTGAACCAGATCGAGCGAGTCGCCATTGTGCCAGACATGCAGGGAATCGTCGAAGGTGATCGAGGGCAGAGCGCCGGAGGGCGAGGCGGGCATGACGAGGTGAAAGAACGAAATGGTTTGGGCCGTGGACATGCGCTCGCGCGTGTTCCGGTGGGCGTAGACAGTGAATCCGGCGGCGTGCAGGCCCTCGTTGCCGTCGGTGTGGTCGTAATGCCAGTGGGTGTTGATGAGCGCGTCCTGAGCGTCGTGGCTGACTGCGGCGATGGCCTCCCGCACTTTGGGGACGGAGGTCGAGAAGCTGGAGTCGATGAGGATGTTGCCTTCCGCACCCGTCTGGAGAGCCATATTGCCGCCGAAGCCTTGCAGCAGATAGACGTTGTCGTAGAGTTTGGTTGTCGTGATCGGCGTTTTCAATGCGAGGTCACGCCCCTGCAGAACACGGTCAGGAAGGGGCGCGGCCTGGGCTTGCGTCCAGCGCGGAATTATGGCCGCGGCGCCTGCTATCGCGCCCATTCGCAGAAAGCTTCTGCGATCGATTGTATCGAGCATCGTCTCGTCTCCCTGAGGTTACAAATGAAACAAATCAGCCGAGGCCCGGCAATTTGAGGCCGCCCAGTATGCCTTGCACGCTGGATTGAATCGCCGCGTCGGCTTTGCGCCCCGCATCGTTTACCGCGGCCACAACCAAGTCTTCCAGCATTTCCACATCCGGCTGCCCGCCGGTCAGACTGAGCGCGGCCGATGGCTCAATGTGAAGCTTCAGCAGTTCTTTCTTTCCGTTCATGGTCACGGCCACCGCGCCGCCACCCGCTGTCCCTTCCACGACAGTCTGAGCGAGCTTGCGCTGCATCTCTTCCTGCATCTGGTTAGCCTGCGAAAGCATCTCAGGGATTTTCAGCGGGTTGATCATTGTGCCTCCTTGCGGATCGCTACTCTGCTTGCTATTTGACGCGCAGATCGACCACGCTGCGAACCTCAGCATTGAAGATCTCCTTTGCCCGTTGCACGAGAGGATTCTTGAGAGCCTCTTCCTGCATGCTGCCCGCGACCGGAGCAGGCAGCCCCAAGGGCACCGACCCATTCGAAGCCCCGGGGACGACGAGAAAACGCGAAGATGCTCCCAGCCGTTGCAACTCCTGGCGGATGATCTTCTCAGCTGCTGCATTCACGGTGAGACTCAGCATCTTTTTGCCCATACTGGCAACTTCGATCCGGACACTCGCGCCATCGATGATCCACTCTCCCGCGCCGAGCAAAAGAGCGGCAGACTCGTAACCGCCTTCCGTGAGCGCAGCGCAGACCGCCCTTCGAGCAGTATCCGCCGAGAGCGACGACGGGGCTGCGCTCTGGGCGCCGCCATTCTGCGGCGCTTTCGCGAGCGAGCCTTCTGTGAGCTCTTCGACGAATCCTACGACGGGGCTCTGGCTGGATGCGGCTGGGAACCGCGCGACTTCGCGCGTTGGAGCGGATGTTGTGCTTACTGTCTCGACGACCGGCTCGACGGCTGCGGCAATTTGCTTGACGCTTGACGGGCTGGCCCACGCGTCTGCACTGCTGAATGGCGACAAGGTGGCTGCGGGAGCCGCCGCAGGACCCGTAGGTGCAGCCGGGATAGTTTGCCGCGGAGCGGAAGAAGTGGACCGCGGATTCGGCGAAGATGAGGCCGGTACAGTTCGCGTTCCTGAGCCACTCGAGACGCCACTCAGCAATTCTTCAAGCGGTAACAGGCGTTGAGCGTGAATCAACTTGAGCAGGCCGAGTTCAAGATGAAACCGCTGCTCCTGGCGGTAATTTAGATCGTCGAAGGTGCGTAGCACGATTTGTAAGTTGCGGGTCAAGTCTTCTTCAGGAAACAACAACGCCGTGCGCGCTGCCCGCGCCCGCTCGTCGCCGGAAATCTGCAGCAGTTCAGTTTGCTCGCCGCCGAGCTTCGCCATCAGCGCGTTGCGCAGGTAGCGCACCATCTGGCGCGCGAGCGACGAAGCGCTGTGTCCCGCGTTCAGCAACACGTTCAGCTGTTCCATCAACTCGGCGCTCTGGCCCGCGGCGACTGCCTCTAGCAGGCGCTCAAATACCGCGTTGGGCACTGCACCCATGAGCTCGCGAATCTGCGCCGTCGATAAGATTGAGCGGTTCTTCTCATCGCAAGGGGCCGAGGCAATGGCCTGGTCCATAATCGACAAAGCGTCGCGCATCGAGCCGTCACCGGCTTCGGCGAGCAAGGCAAGGGCAGCGTCTTCGGCCTCGACTTGCTCCTGCGCGGCGATCATCTTCAACTGAGCCAGAATGTCGTCGAACTTGACGGCGTGAAAGCTGAAGTGCTGACACCGCGAGCGGATGGTCTGTGGGATATTCTCGGGCTCGGTCGTCGCCATCATGAAGATGACGTGCGCCGGTGGCTCTTCCAGCGTCTTGAGGAGCGCATTGAAAGCAGCCTCGGTGATCTGGTGCGCCTCGTCGAGGATGTAGATCTTGTAACGGTCGCGCGCAGGGGAGTAGCGCGCGGCGTCCCGCAGTTCACGAATCTCGTCGATGCCACGATTCGTCGCGGCGTCGATTTCGATTACGTCAACAGCATTGCCCTGACGGATTTCAATACAGGAGTCGCAGGTGCCGCAGGGCTCGGGGGAAGACCGCTCAGCGCTTCCGATCTCGCGGCGGCAGTTCAGCGCCTGCGCCAGTATGCGTGCGATGGTAGTCTTACCGATTCCGCGATGACCGGAAAAAATGTACCCGTGCGCGACGCGGTTCTGCGTAAGCGCATTCAGAAGGGTGCGTGTAACATGGTCCTGGCCAGCCACATCGGCAAACCGCTGGGGGCGGTATTTCCTGGCCAGAACCTGATATCCCATGCTGCGTTCGCTCCTTAGGCGGCGTCTCTTCGTGAGATAGCCTAGTCGCGATTGTAACGTTCCGGGGTGGGGAAGCGCCGATGCGGAAATCGATGCGGGTCAGATCTTCTGTTTCGCTGCAGTGTCCTTGTTGGGACTCCAATTGATTACGTGATAGACGGCCGGCACAGTGCCGACATTTCGGAACCCATGCAGGCTGTTGGAGGCGTTGAAGACCACCGAGCCGGGACTGACCTTGATCCAGCTTCCGTTCGACAGCGTCTCGCATTCGCCTTCGCGCAAAATGATCAGTTCTTCGTTCACGTGCCGGTGCGGCGGATGCGACGCGAGTCCAGGATTCAGCGTGGACACATGCATCTCAAGCTGATTCACAGTTGCCGTGGGCGCTTTGCAGAGCGAGCGCACCTCGCCGGTAGCGGTCTTCACCGGTTTCATATCTTCCCACTTGAAAACAGTGGGACCAAGAATCGGCTGGCTCTTTTCTGCTTCGGCAATCGCGCTCAAGGCGCCGGGCAAAGCCAACAAGCCGATCACCGCTTCTCGTCTCGAAATCTCCATGCGCTCACTCCCTCAATTCAGTCCTTCAGCGTAACGATCTTCGCATTCTTCTGCGCCTTGATGACCAGTTCGGCTGCCAGCAAACATTGCTCCTGATCTTGCGCAACATGCGTTCGGTTCACGATGTCGGCGACAAACTCCGCTCCGAAAGGCAGCGGCATCTGGTTGCAGTCGATATACCGCGCCTGGTTCTTGTCGACCAGGAACAGGTTGTTTCCTTGCTTGCTGACGGCCACATTCGTATATTTGCGCACCTCGATGTAGCCATCGGTGCCTAAAATAAAAAGACGGCCATCGCCCCAGGTTCCCAAGCCATCGGGCGTGAACCAGTCGAGCCGCACATAGCCCAGCCCGCGGTCGCCGCGCAGAACCATGTCGCCGAAATCCTGAAAGCGCGGGCGATCGGGATGGCGCACGTTGGCAACCTGTGATTCAACCACCTCCGCCTGCTTTGACCCGGTATAAAACAGAAACTGGTCCACCTGATGCGATCCGATATCGCAAAGAATCCCGCCGTATTGTTCGGGATTCCAGAACCATTCGGGCCGTCCGGTACCACCGCCCGCGTCGCCGTGCCCCTGGATGATCTGGTGCGGAGCAATGTTGATTGTTTGAATGACTTTGCCGATAGCGCCCTGCTGAACGAGCTTGCCGGCATAGACCGCGGCCTTTACCTCGAGCCGCTCGCTGTACATGATGCCGTAGATGCGCTTTGTCTCGGCAATAGTCTTCCGCACTTCGGCGAGCTGTTCGAGCGTCGTGATGCCGGGCTTGTCGGATAAATAATCCTTGCCTTGCTTCATCACGCGGATGCCGAGGGGCGCGCGTTCATTGGCGATTTGCGAGCTCAGCACAAGCTGGATCGAAGGATCGTTCACGATCTCGTCTTGCGTCTTCACCATCTTCACGTTGGGAAAACGCTTCGAAAAAAGCGCAAGCTTGTCTTCCTCGCCGCCCCACGCCGCCACTAGCTCGCCGCCGCCACGCTGGATCGCACCGACCATGCCGTAGATGTGGTCGTGGCTCATGCCGCACACGGCAAACTTGATGTGATACTTCGGTGTTTCACTCGTCTCTTCTTGAACGGCGTCTTCGATGACACTGTCGCTTGCCGGGCTGGAGGCCGATGACCCTTGGGGAAGGCCTGCCATCATCGCTATCGAACCAAGGGCTCCGGCTTGGCGCAGAAAGCCACGCCGGTCAAAAAATCTGCTGTTCATCCCGTTTTCATCTCCATCGACAAGTCGAGATCGACGCAACACAATATCGATTCGAAGAGAAGTCTTTAAGTCCGCTCGAATCTTTCTGGCCGATCTGTTCGCAGTGATTGTAGAACGGCTCAGCGAGGTCTGGCTTCCTAGGACAGCCAAACTTATTCGCCTGGTGCAAACGATTCCGGCGGGATCTGCACTCTTCGTCCTTCGGCGCACGACGCGTAAATGCCGCGCACAAGTTGAAGGGCACGGAATCCGTCGATTCCCGAGCAGGCAGGAGGCCGGTTCGTTCTACACGCTTCGCCAAAATCAGTGAATTGGCGCTCGAAAGGAGTCAGCGAAATTGCCATCGGATCGGACGCGCCGGAGGCAACTCGACTCGCGACTGGCGCGGGATCGCCCGAATCATCCCGCACGTCCCAAGTAGTCAACTGATCGCCAGTGACGATTGCCGTTCCTTTAGTCCCGTGAATTTCGAGCCGTTCGGGAGATCCAGGCCATAGCGCAGTGGAAGCCTGCAAGACGCCGGTCGCTCCGGAAGCATAGCGCAACACAGCACAGAGCAGGTCTTCGGATTCGATCTTATGCAGCGCTCCGAGTTGCGAATAACCGGAAACCTCATGAACCGGGCCGACCAAGTGCAACAGCAAGTCCACCTGGTGAATCGCCTGGCTGATCAGCGCGCCACCACCTTCAACGGCCCAGCTTCCCTTTACCGGCCGGGCGTAATACTCGGCGGAGCGAAACCATTTGATATAGGCGTCTGCCTGCAGGATTTTGCCCAGCCTGCCGGCGCCAATAGCGGCTTTCAGAAAGAGGGTTGAGTCATCAAATCGATGCTGGCTCACAACTCCCAATTGAATGCCGGCGTTCCGCGCGAGGGAGATCATCCGCCGTGCTGTTTCGAGATCGACGGCCATCGGCTTTTGTACGAGGACGTGTTTGTGAAACCTGGCGCCATGTTCGACAGCGGCCAGTCGATAGGCGGGGAAGGTACATACATCGACGTAATCGATGTCAGGATGAGAGCAAACTTCCTTTGGCGTTGCAACGAATTCTGCTCCAGCCGCATCGGCAAACTTCCGACCGCGCTCTTCGGTCCGGTCTGTGCACAGACGGACCTGGTAGCCGATGTTGCGATAAGCCTGCGCGTGCTTGTTCGCAATGGCTCCTGTGCCGATGATTCCCACTCTCATGCACCGCGCCCCAAACGCGAATCTAATCCAATCGATCATACAAAAGCGTGGACGGGGTCGATCGTGCGATTGAGTGGGTCAATTCGTCATCACTGCATTCAAACGAATTTGTGCAGAAGAGAAGATGCACTTGCGGGTTGGGAATCAAAACAGTGATTGAAGCTTCTTGAGAGATCGCTGCCACATGTCGTGGTGCCAGCGGAACTCGTCCGCGGAGAAGAATCCCGAGTGAGACAGGTAGAGAGTGCTCGAGGAGAACTCGCCATAGAGACGAATCAGCACTGCGGTCTCCGGAGAGTTTCCGGGCGTTTGCAACGCGATGCTCTTCTGCCAGGTGAAGGACATCTTACCGCGACGGCATACTTGATAAGAGCCGGAGATGCTGAGGTCAATCGTTCCGGCAATAAAGTGGTCGAAACGAAAGTGGTGGTCTCTGCTCTGAGAGGCGATGGTGTGGCAATCTGTGTGGTTGCACGGGAGGCAGAGCCACGTCTCGGTGTATTCGGGCAGAGTCAGCGCGTCGAAGATTCTGCGCGTGTTCGCATTGACTGTGACGCGCAATTCGATCTGCCTTTCCCGGGGATTTAGGCAGGAATTGCGCTCGTGAGTTCGCGGGAGGCGTGTCTGGGGAGAGAATAATGCGGTGGCGGTCATGGACAGGGTGGAGTGCATTTTGCTTTCCTACGGAGTGGATCTTCGCGGATTTGTGACGGCCTCGGTTTTTCTGGGATGAAAAGGCGGCGTGCGATGAGCAACCCGAGACAGGCACAATGCACGCAGCCCGATTCATCCAGCATTCCTACGAAAGTCGGAATTTCTGTGAATGGTGGCTATGAATCCTCATATTCCGTGACAGACAACAACGAGAAGGGATGAAGTGCGCGCCGACAAAGCCGAGCGCCTGAATTCACACGCATAGGATCAAAGCCGGAATTCAAGAAATGGAATGGATCAGCGATGGAGCCAGTTTTGAATCCGTGAACGATAGCTGCGGCTCATGGGAATTCTTTCGCCGCTGGTCAAGACGACGGTTGAATCGCCATCCGCCTCGCTGCGAACTTCTTTCACAAAACGAAGGTTCACGATCGAGGACCGGTGTACGCGCAGGAACATCTGGGGATCAAGCCGCTTCTCAAGGCCGGCCATCGTTTCGCGCAGCAAATGCGATTCCGTTCCGGCACAAATGCGCACATAGTTCTCTTCGGCGCTGATTGAGCGTATATCGCTTACCGGCAAGAAAAGAATACGTCCGCGGGATTTGAAGACCACGCGCGTGGTGTAGGAACCGCCATTCTGTAGAGCGTGTTCCACGCCGTTGTCCTGCGAATGACCGGCGAGCCGTTCTCGCACCCGTTGGACTGCGGAATGCAGCCGCTCAGAGGTGAACGGCTTGAGCAGATAATCGATCGCGTGAATCTCGAAAGCGCGGGCCGCATATCGATCGTAAGCTGTGGTGAACACAACCTGGGGCATTGCCAAATCCTGGCGCACTGATAAGGCCCCGAGTACGTCGAATCCGTCCATATCGGGCATGCGAATGTCGAGAAAGAGCAGCTCGGGATTGGCCGCGCTGACGAGCTGAATCGTTTCAGATGCGGTTGCACATTCGCCTACGATTTCTATGTCCTGTTCGTCGCGAAGGAGCTGTCGCAACTTTTGCCTGGCCAGCACTTCGTCATCCGCCAGAATGGCGCTGATCATCACACACCATACCTTGCCAAGGTCTCTGTTTGACGCTCCGCAAATTGAAGCGGGAGGCGAATTGTGACTTGCGCGTGATCCGGGTCGGCTTCGGCGAGCGAAAGCGACCAACCATCACGATAGTGCAATTGCAAGCGGCTCCTGACATTCGTGAGTCCAACGCCTCGGCCGTCGGTTCTCTGCGCTGACGGAGTCGTGATGCCTGTTCCGCTGTTGAGGACTCGAATGCGCATCTGTTTGCCATCCCGCTGCACGTCAAGCGATAGAATCCCGTTTGTTTCGACCTTCGACAAACCGTGTGCGAATGCGTTCTCGACGACGGGTTGAAGAAACATTGCCGGAACCAGGGCATCATGCAGTTCCGGGTCGACTGTGATGGTTTGCCGCACACGCCCGGCATATCTTTGGCCTTGCATAGCCAGGTAGACCTCGATGAATTCGATTTCGTCGCGCAGGGGAATGAGCTGAACATCGCCGCGTTCGAGAGTAATACGCAGGAGGCTGCTCAGTTGTTCCAGCATTGTGTCGGCGGCGTCGATATCGAATCGCATCAGGCACGAAATGCTATTCATTGTGTTGAAGAGGAAGTGAGGATTCAACTGCATCCGAAGTGCCGCCATCTTTGCATTCACGAGTTGGACTTCCAGCTGCGCCGCCGCCTTCTCTTGCTCTCGGAATTTCTGGTAGTACCCAATGCCCCGGAAGAGAAAGAAAGCACCCCAGAAGACCACCATGCTGTTACAGATATCCCCTTCCAAGTTGAACTCAAGGCGCTGCCAGTAACGCATTTGTGGCCGATTGAGAGGAAACATCGGGAACATGAAGAACCACGACATCTCCTGCAGCAAGCAGACGACGATACTCAATGGAGCGAAACGCGTGACGATCCGAAAGACGCTGGCATCTTGGATAGACGGCCGCAAGAAGCACCAGAGAATCCAGCTGGTGGCTCCCCACAGGAAATAGAAAGCCGTGTACGCGGCGAACGTAATGGCGGCCTGGAAGTGGTAGTTCGACTGATAGGCCCATCGGCGCATAAAGATCCACTCTTGCAGGAAAAATAGAGCTCCTACGAGCGTGAACGTGCCGATAAAGATCGCCGGATGCATGAAGACCGGCTCAGTGTGGGTCGTATCCCTTCCCATAGGGCTTCGTAGGTTGCTCTCGACTTTCTCTCACTGCGGGCCCATCTTCTAATCGGGATCGGGCGCAGGGAGTTGTTCGTTCTGCGAGAAGGTTTGGGTCGGAATCAACTTGCCCGCGTAGGAACCTTCCTCCGGAACGGCAAGAGCGAATGCGGGGAAGCGTCTCCAATTCTCGCCACCTTTGTACACGAATTGAAGGCGATCATGATGTTGCTGAAACCACGCCTTGGCCTCGTTCTCGATTCGTGCCACGTCTGCTGCTCCCAGTTTTCCCGCGATGATGCTTAGATCGTTCCCGAGCAGTTGGCGAGCTGGATCGCCCCCTTGCAGAGTCGCGACGCGAAAATGATAGTATGCGCTTCTGTTGTCCACCGGCATTCCGGAGCCCTTACGCGCCAACACTCCGAGAGTCGCCGAAGCTCTCCAGTTGCCGGCATTGGCGGCTTGGTCAAGCGACGCGACTGCCTCGCCTGGGGACTTGGCGAGTTCCGGGTGATTGACCAAAAGAAGACCCAGTGCCTGCATTGCCGGTACATATCCTTCTTCAGCGGGTTTGCGCAAAACATCGGCAGCTCTGGGAAGATTTTGCGCATGACCTTCAACAGTCGAGAGTAACGAACCAAGCCTGAAGGCCGCTCTGGGATCGTGCAACTTCGTCCCCAGCTCGAACCAATGCTTCGCGACTGCCAAGTCCCGTTTGACACCGATGCCGGAGTAATACATGTCACCCAGATAGCACGCGCCCAATCCGCTGCCTTTTTCGGCAGATTCTCGGAAGAGCTGCTCGCCGAGGGACGTATTCCTAGAAACGCCTACTCCCCAGACATAGGCCACGCCTAGATCAACTTTTGCACTCAGCAGGCCACCAGCTGCGGAGAGCTGGTACCAGTGCACGGCGCGTACCGGATCGAACGGAACACCCATTCCAATCTGATAAAAGTAGCCGATTTCTTTTTGCGCCTCGGGATCGCCAGATTCGGCAGCCTTCTCGTACCAGTACGCTGCCTGCTTTTCGTCCTGCCTTACGCCACGACCCGTCAGGTAGGCTGAGGCCAGTTCGATTTCCTGTTGGATCGATCCCCCCTCGGCTCTGGTTTGGATCTGAGGAATGTCAGGTTCGACGCCTTTAGCGGGTGTCGCAGCAGCAACAAACACCAAGCCAGCACTCAACAAGACAGTAGTTGCTGCACGTCTGAAGCAATCGTGCGGAAGGGTCATCATAGGCTCCCCCTGCGTGGAAGGCTCGTTCACATTTCTGTTCAAGAATGTCCCGAAGAGACGTCGATGATCTCTCTAGACTCGGTTTCCTACGCACTGGTTATCGCGCAGTTCCCGCTCCAAGACGTACCTCATTGCAACCAATCGTCCGCGCAACCCGCATACAGACCGCTTCGTCCTTTGAACGAAGCAGTTCGTCACAAATTCAAGATTGTCTACAAGACCGGGAGAGTATCGATAAGTGTTCAGATTCGAACAGTCGCAGTTGAAAATGAACACCCGCATCGGTCCATGTCCAAATCTCGGGAGCGTAAGCCATTGATTCCGCAACTCGGACTCCGATCTCTCAATGGCATTGCGTTTGCGAATAGAGAGAGTGATGGTCTCCACGACTGTTAGAGGTTTTACGAAGTTCTAACCCCATGCAATCGAGAGGTCTCGGTGATCCAGACACTAATAGTTGACGATGAAGGGCTTGCAAGGCGTAAACTCCGCCGTCTGCTTCGGGATGAGTTGGAGATTCAAGTGGTCGGCGAGGCGGGCTCGGCTTCCGAAGCGCTTCAGCGCATCAAAGCGACATCGCCGCAACTCCTCTTTCTCGATGTGCGCTTGCCGGGCGTGGATGGCATCGAGTTGGTTGAGGCAATGTCCGCCGATCCTGAGATCAAAATGCCGCACATCATTTTTACGACGGCTTACGATCATTACGCACTCCGTGCATTTGACCTGAGCGCCGTCGACTACCTGTTGAAGCCCTTTACGGCGGAACGCTTGCATTCCGCGGTGCAGCGCGTACCTGACCGCGCCGTAACCACGGCGAAGAGTGCAAGCCGCCCGCAACCGCGGACAAACGGCCGGGAACCCTATTCGGCACGGATTGTCTTCAAGTCGCGCGGACGCATTCTTTTTCTCCCGGTGACCGACATTCGCTGGATCGGCGCGGAAGAGAACTATGTGCGCATCTGCACGGACAAAGAAACGCATCTGCTGCGCGAAACGATGACCGGACTCGAACAGAAACTTGACCCGCAGATGTTTCTGCGCGTTCATCGTTCGGCCATCGTGAATCTGCAGTTCGTGAAAGAGGTGCGGACGGAATCGCAGGGCGACTTCGTGGTGCATCTCGTCAACGGACACAAACTGTCCATGAGCCGAAGCTACCACTCGCGTTTGGGCAATCTACTGACGCGCGTCTCGGACCGCGTGGCCTGATCCGGCCACGTAGTCAGTCCCGCGCATTGGCGCCCTATACTGATTTCTTCCGTTTGGTTCGGCTGAATTTTGTTTTGCGCAAGGCAGTCTTCTTGATTGACCGCTTGCGCCGTCGAATTTCTTCGCGCGAATACATAGTCCCACGGCATTTCTTCGCGCCGCAGTTGCAGACCGCCTCGCCTTCGTCGCCATCATAGAGGCAGTAATCGTAGGTAATCTCCTCCCCCGCCTCGATCTTCCGGATGGCCTTGACCCAGACCCGGCCCTTTTCTTCATGGGTCTCGCAATTCGGGTCGCAGCTATGGTTGATGAACATGGCCATGCAATGTCCGTCGATCACGATCGAGCCATCGCCGAGTCCAAAAAGGTAGGTGATGGGCTGTTCGTCATAGGCGGTGTCGGCTTGCGCTTTTGTCAGACGCGGGCCGGTGTATTCGGCAACCCGGGCGCCTTTGCGAATCGATGTGGTGGCGTAGCAGCCGGCGGCATGAATGGCGGAAGAGCGGATAATGAGTCCCATACGAGATGAGTGCGACTTGAGCGCACTATGCTTCGCATCCTAACATTGAAGGGGCGATGGAGCAGCGACTGCAAAATCCACAAAAAAGAACGAAACGGGTCATTCTCGCGGTGCAGGTATTCGCGTGGTGCTGCTGGGTCACGCCAATGCGTCTTGGCGCGCAGGCACCGTCGAATCCTGCGTCGTCGCCCAGCGGCGCGGCGCCGACAGCCAACAATCCGAAGCCGACGAGCTCGCAGGGAGTCAACCCTTTCCCTGAGGACACAAACACTGTGCCGGTGTTGCCTTCGGCCAATTCACCGGGCACGCCCGTACCGGATGCGGCGGACTACGGTGCCACCGTTCCGTTGCCTGGAGCCGACAACGATCCTGTGCGCAGCCCAGACGACCCCGCCGCTTCGACGGGGGAGTCGGGCTCGAGCTCCAGTTCGGAGGGCATGGACAATCTGCTCAAGCCGCCGCCCGACGAAGAGCAGGGAAGTAAGCATCGCAAGCTGACCGTGCCGGAACAGACGCACCAGGAGGGGGCGAAGGAAGACGAGAGCGTGGGCAGCTATTATCTCGACCAGAAGAACTGGAAGGCTGCGCTGTCGCGTTTTGAGTCCGCGCTGGTGCTTGATCCGGAAAACCCCGATGTTTATTGGGGATTAGGCGAGGCTGAACGGCATCTTGGAAATTACACCGCGGCGAAGGCGCACTACCTCAAGCTGCTCGACTACGACCCCGACAGCAAGCACGGCAAAGAAGCAAAGAGGATTCTCAAGGAGCCTGAGGTGGCTAATGCCAAGGCGGTCTCGGCGAATGCTCCGGCGGCACAAGCGCACCCCTGATTGTCAGGAAAGTCCGGACCAACGCAGGTATGCCGCGAGGATTGGCTGGCCCCAGAGCGCGCTGACGATTCCGCCGGTGCAGAGGAATGTACCGAGAGGAAGCTTGGTGAGTGCCCAGGAGCTTTCGGATCGGCGGAGCTTTGGTGTCGCCAGAAGGATGAGGCCGACTATCGCCCCGAGCACGACGCCGATTGCAAAGGCCAGTAGCGCTCCCGGAAGGCCGAGCCAAGCAGCGAGCATGGCCATTAGCTTGGCGTCGCCGAGGCCGATGCCTTCACGGCGGCGAATTAGCCAATAAATCCAGCGGATGAGGAGAACGAGGCCGCCGGAGATCAGAATTGAAAACGCAAGCCTGAGAAGTTGATTGAGCACGGACAGCGATAAATAGGTGGTCGCGACGAGTGGATATCCCCGAAGCACACTCACAACGACGCCCAGGATAATGCCGGGAAGCGTCACGATGTTCGGGAGCCAGAGATGCTCCGCGTCGAGCGCTGCCAGTCCGACGAGAAGCCATGTCAGCAGCATCTTTCCGCCAATGGTCACCGCCGTTTGAAGAAGGAAGAGGGGACTGTAAGAGATCGGAATATCGGCCGCGGGAGTACCAGAAAAGCGGTCAAGAAATTGCCAAACGATCATCGCCCATAACCCGCCCACGGCCAATTCCACCAGTGGATAGCGCCAACCAATCCATGTCCCGCACGTGCGACAATTCCCGCGCAGCGCCAACCAGCTGAGCAGCGGCACATTCTCCCACCAGGCCAGCGTGCGCTTGCAAGTGCGGCAGTGCGAGCGCGGCTTGACCACGCTCTCGCCCGCCGGCCAGCGGCTGAGGCACACGTTGAGAAAGCTGCCGAAGGCCAGCCCAACCAGTCCAGCGAACACAGTGCCCAGGATGCCAATCATGTGCGGGTTTGAGTATACGAGGCTTCAGACGCAGAGATGCCAGTCAACGCTTGGCGGGAAGAATGAGCCCGGAACGGCGAAGCGAATTCGGCGGAGGTTGAAGACAGGATCGGGCGCCCGGAAAGAGGAGGCTTAACTGGAAAAACGCATAATTGCGGAGATGATCTGCGGTCCCCACAGACAACTGACGATGCCGCCGGTGCAGACAAATGTGCCGAGAGGGAACTCCGGCATCTGCAAGCCTTCAGGATTCCGCCTCGTTGAGTGCACCGTCAGGTAGGCCAAAGTCATCGTGGTGCCGAGGAGCACACCGATTCCGAATGCCAGCACCGCTCCGGGCAGCCCCAGCCAGGCCGCGAGCATCGCCATCAAGTTGGCTTCGCCGAGACCGAGAATGTGCTGTCGGCGGATGAGCCAATAGATCCACCGGATCAGCATGACCAGCCCGCCCGCTGCGACCACCGCGAATAGGCGTTTGCCGATTTCCTGGATCGGAGTGGATTCCGAGACAAAAGACCAGACCATCTGTTCCGAAGTGAGAAGGTAGAACACAACGCCGATGGCTACACCTGGCAAGGTCACAAGATCGGAGAGGTTGAAATGCCTGGCGTCCAAGGTCGCAATTCCCACGAGGGTCCAACAAAAGACCATGATGCCGGCGGTGTATTCCAAATTCAGGTAGGGAAGTGTGAATCCAAATTGCGTGTTGATGAGCATGTCGGTCAGTCGCCAGGCGAGCAAACCCCAGATGGCGCCAACTGACAATTCCACCAAAGGGTAGCGCCAGCTTGTTCGTGAGTGGCAATGCTGACAGCGCCCGCGCAGCGCAAGCCAACTCACCAACGGTAGATTCTCCCACCATACCGATGTCGATTCACAATTACGGCAACGCGATCGTGGATTGACCATCGTCCGGCTCGTAAGCCAGCGGCTGAGACAGACGTTCATAAAGCTGCCGAAGGCAAGACCGGCTAGCACGGAAAAAACGGTTCCTAAAATTCGAATCATGGGGGGAGTCAGTTGCTCATCGATCCTGTAACTATTAGATGCGTAGATGCAACGCTGAGTTCAGCTTGTTTCATAAGGCGCATCAACCACGGCACTCTACAGGACTTGCGTCCATGAGCCATTGCACCATGCGAACCTTCCGTTCAAGCAGCAGGTTTAGACTAGTCAAGATGGACGTTGCAAGAGACGCAGACAGTCCACAGCCTTCCGACCCTCCTCCCGCCGTCGCAGGTTCAAGCGATCCGGCGCGGGCTGCGGCCCTTTTTGAGCAATCGGTGGCCATCATGTCGAAGCTGCGTGCACCCGGCGGCTGCCCCTGGGATCGCGAACAAACCTTCGATACTATTCGCAAATACACCTTGGAAGAGACATATGAGGTTTTCGATGCCATTGAGCGGCGCGACTTTTCCCATCTTGCGGAAGAACTCGGGGACCTGCTGCTTCAGGTTCTCTTCTACGCAGAAATGGCTGCCAACGAGGGCCACTTCACCATCGCCGATGTGCTCGACCATCTGAACGGCAAGCTGATTCGCCGCCACCCTCACGTGTTTGGAGAAGAAGCTTCGCGGGCCGCAGGGAATCAAGCCAATGTCGATGTCTCCGCAGCGGAATCGGCTGTTGGCGTGTTGCGCAATTGGGACGAGATCAAAGCTGCAGAGGCATTGCATGCAGCGGATTCTCCTGTAGCTTCCCGACTCGATTCGGTGCAGCGTGCGATGCCCGCGCTGGCCGAGGCCGCAAAGCTGGGAGCAAAGGCTGCGAAAGCCAAATTTGACTGGCCGCAATGGCGCGATCTTCTTCCCAAGCTTGCCGAAGAAACAGCGGAACTGGAAGCCGAAGCCGCGCGGATCGAGCAAGACCCTGACGACCCATCGCATCGCGAAGCTGTCGAAGCCGAATTGGGCGATCTGCTGTTCACCGCCGTTAATCTTGGCCGGCATCTCGGCGTCGATGCTGAGATGGCTTTGCGCGGCTGCAATCTGCGCTTTCGCCAGCGCTTCCGCGAAATGGAACTAGCGTCGTCGCGTCCCCTCGAAGAGCTGAGTCCCAATGAGCTTGAAGCGCTATGGGATGAAGCCAAACGCAAACTTGCCGCGTTGCCGAAAGGGGTCTCGTTCCCTACGAAGACGCCGGGTTTCGAGCCATGATCGTGATGCGCAACTGCTCCGGTTTCGACGAGCTTGAGGCCTGCGTCCAGCTCCAGATCGAGACCTGGGGTTATGACGACAGCGATGTGATTCCGCGCAAGGCGTTCCTTGTGGGCCAGAAGATCGGCGGTCAGGTGATCGGCGCTTTTGACACCGATCTGCCCGGCGCCGCCCCGGACGGAAGCCCGGAATCGCTGGTTGGATTCGCCATGTCTTTGCCGGGTGTCAAGACGGAAAGTGGAAAACCGCGCGCTTATTTGCATTCGCACATGCTGGCTGTGCGCGATTCATACCGCAATCGTGGGATTGGCGCACAACTCAAGCTGCAGCAAAGACTTGAGGCGCTTTCCCGCAGCATCAACTTGATGGAATGGACCTTCGATCCTCTGGAGATCAAGAATGCCCATTTAAATATCCACAAGCTGGGAGCCGTGGTTCGTTGCTACCACGTGAATTTCTATGGTGTATCCTCTAGTCGGTTGCAAGGAGGCCTGCCCACAGACCGTTTGGTGGGAGAATGGCATCTCGATTCACCTCGAGTGGTTGCAACTCTTGAAGGTAGACCAAGGGCTCCATTCACAATTCAGGAACGTATCCAGGTTCCGGCATCCATCTACCAGTGGAAGGCATCCGAGCTACACCGGGAGCGCGCCATGGAAGTACAGCTGGAGAATCGCCGCAAGTTTCAAGAAGCATTTGGCCGCGGATTGGCCGTGCTGGGATTCGTTCGCGACGCGGAAGGGAATGGAATCTTCGAACTGGGTTCCCCGACTCAGACGGAGATGGATTGAAGAGGAATCATAAGAGCTCAGGCGTTGAACTTGAATGAAACAACTTCCAATTCATTGTTGATGTCCCAAGGAACTCACACACTATGAGAATCGATGGAATCATTCTTCGCGAGTTACATCTTCCCCTCGTGCGTCCTTTCGAAACCAGTTTCGGTGTCACATCCGATCGCAGAATTCTCTTGGCAGAAGTTCGCTCGGAGGGCCTGATTGGCTGGGGCGAATGCACGGCGGGAGAGCGTCCGTTTTTTTCCGGCGAAACCACGGATACCGCCTGGCAAATATTGGTCAACGAACTCGGACCCATGCTGGCCGCGGAAACCCCAGAGCATGGCGGCGATTGCCCGCGCATTTTCAAGCGCGTTCGCGGCAATCCAATGGCCAAGGCTGCACTAGAGAATGCCATTTGGGACCTGGAAGCGCAGCGGGAAGGTCTTTCGATTTCAACATTGCTGGGCGGCGTCCGCGAATCGATTGCATGCGGTGTGTCTCTCGGCATTCAGTCGTCGATCCCCGAGTTGCTCGCAATCATCGAGAGAGAGTTGGAGGCGGGCTATCAACGCATCAAGCTCAAATGCAAACCCGGCTGGGATGTTGAGGTCTTCGAGCGGGTGCGCAACCGCTGGCCGGGAATCACCCTGAGCTGCGATGCCAACTCGGCCTACAAACTTCGCGACGCTGACCATATCGCCAGCTTCGATGCCTTCGATCTGCTGATGGTTGAGCAACCGCTTTGGTACGACGATTTTTATTACCACTCCATGCTGCAAAAGCGTTTGAACACACCAATATGCCTGGACGAGTCGATCCGCAACCGGCGCGACGCATTGGCGGCCATTGCCATGGAATCCTGCAGGATCATCAACATCAAGCTTGGCCGCGTGGGCGGATTTTCTGAAGCTATCGCGGTGCACAACGCGGCGCAGGAGCGCGGCATTCCTGTCTGGTGCGGCGGCATGCTGGAGTCGGGGATTGGCCGGTCGCACAACATCGCGCTTTCCACGCTCGAAAACTTCACGCTTCCCGGCGATGTCTCCGCCTCGGCGCGCTACTGGAAAGAAGACATCATCGAGCCGGAAGTCACGGTTTCGGCGCGGGGAGAAATCGCCATTCCCGATACGCCGGGACGCGGCTACGAGGTCCGCTACGACCTCATCGAACGGCTGACGGTGCGGAAGGAAGCGGTGCGGGCATTCGAGCTGGTGAGCTAAGCGATTCCCTTCAAGATTTCATCATAGATTTGTTTGAGGGGGGAACCGCGCTTCGGCTTTCACCGTACTGTCACTTCGGCGGAGCAACTTTGCGGGCGTGATCGCGTCTCATTGTGAGAAGCGGCATTGGCCTCGGAGATTGCCGGCCGCCGGAGGTTATTGCATTGACACCCCAGGAAGAACAGCTCCTTAACTCGCTCGTTGAGCGGGTGAACCAGACACAGTTGCAGGAAAAAGACCCGGACGCAGAGGCGCTGTTGAACCGTGCGCTCGGGCCGAACCCGGATGCGCTTTACATCCTGGCACAGACCGTCCTCGTTCAGAACATCGCCCTCGAACAGGCTAAGGCGCAGATGGCCCAATTACAGCAGCAGGCGCAGCAGACACGGCAACCAGCGCACGCCACAAGCTTTCTCGGCTCCTTGCTCGGTCATCGCGATCCAGACCCTCCGCCGGCACAACCGGCCTATCAGCCGGTCAACCCTCAGTACGTGCAGCCTGCATCGCAACCTCAATATGCGCAGCCGCAGTATCAGCAGCCGCAATACATCGCATCGGGGCCGCCCAGTTTTCTACGTGGCGCCATGCAGACGGCTGCCGGAGTTGCTGCAGGTGCACTGGCCTTCGAAGGCGTTGAGTCGGTGCTCCATGGGCTCGGGGGGAATCCGGGCTGGGGTGGAGGCGGCTTTGGTATGGGACCCGGTATTGGTGGCGGATTCGGCCGGCCAGTCGAGGAGACCGTCATCAATAACTACTATGACGACCCGAACGCGCAGGGCGGAGAACATCGCGGTTTCGATCAGGGTGGCGAGCGCCATTTCCACGAGTCGGCCGACCAATCTGGCGCGCAACTCACCGATGCCAGCTACAACACACAAGGCGACGACCGCAACGAGATCGACGCCAACAATGCGGACACTTCAGGAGCTGGCGATTCGGCGAACTTCGACAACGTGGGCCTCGATGACTCAAACGTAGACGACGGGTCGGGGTTCGACGACACAAGCAACTTCGACAGCGGTGGCGATGTGCTCTAGGCTTTCGTGTTGGTGCAAACATCCTGTGTAAACTCAGTGAGCATATAGCCCTCCCGGGACTCGGCGGGAGGGCTGTATCGTGTCATCTGCGTCGCGCGATTTGTCACAAAACATACGGGCGACACTGGACAATCAGTAATGAATACTTGAAGATTCTCCTGCCGCCGCTTTGTCGCACCAAAGACGATCAAACTCAATCGATTCGAGAGTGTCGGTGTTGTCATAGTTTCTTCAGGAGGGCCATCCGATGCATCTGCACGGTCGAAGTGGGGCACTTTTGCTGTCGATTGGATTTGGGATCGCAGCGCAGGCGACGTTTGTTTACGGGCAGGCCTCTGCGGCGGCTGCAAGCGGCGCGCCGGAAAAGGTCGAGCTTTTGCCCGGCCTGGACAAACGGCTCATCGATACCAGCGCAGACCCTTGTGTCAACTTCGCTGCCTATGCCTGCGGGAACTTTACAAAACTTCATCCGATTCCTGCGGACAAGTCCGGCTTCGGAACGGGAGCCATGGTCTTCGACTACACCCAGCAGGTTTTACATGACCTTCTGGACACGGTGTCCGTCGAGGATCCCAAACGTGGGGCGAATGAGCAAAAGATCGGCGATTTCTACGGGACCTGCACGAGTGAAGACGCGATTCACACCGCGGGCCTGCAACCCCTGCAGCCGGAACTGGATCGCATCGCGTCCCTCAAAGACAAAAAGGAATTGACCGGCCTGCTTGCGCATTATCAGTTGATCAACGTGAATGCATTTTTTGGCTACGGCGAGCAGCAGGACTTCAAGGATGCGCGAAAACAGATTGCACTCGTGGATCAAGGCGGTCTTGGCCTGCCGGAGCGCGACTATTATTTGCGCACCGGGGACGCAGCTGAAACGACGCGCAAGCAATACGTGGAACACGTAGCAAATATGCTCAAGCTGATGGGTGAGCCCGCGGATACAGCAGCCGCCGATGCCAGGAAGATCATGGACCTGGAAACGGCTCTGGCAAAAGTTTCGATGGATGTGACCTCGCAGCGCGATCCGAACAATGTGTATCACTTTCTGCCGGTAACCAAGTTGGCAGAGTTGACGCCTGCGATCGATTGGCCGCAGTTCTTTGCACAAACGGATGTGTCGGGAATTGCCGATTTGAACATTGCCAACCCCGATTTCTTCAAAGGATTGCAATCGGTGTTGGTGTCAACCGACCTCGATACCATCAAGACGTATCTGCGCTGGCAACTGATTAACTCCATCCCCGGCTATGCACTGCCCAAGGCGATCGATGAAGAGGATTTCGACTTCTTTCGGCACAAACTGCGCGGACAGCCTGTGCAGGAAGCACGCTGGAAGCGGTGCGTGGAAGCTACGGATGGTGCGCTGGGTGAGGCCGTTGGCCAGGTCTACGTTGCCTCGCAATTCCCGGCCGCGAGCAAGGCTTTCACGTTGCAGATGGTTCTCGACATTGAAGACGCGATGGACAAGGAGATCGACACCTTGACCTGGATGGGTCCTGAAACGAAAGGCAAGGCCAAAGCTAAATTGCACATGGTGGCCGACAAGATCGGCTATCCCGACAAATGGCGTGACTATTCGAGCTTGAAGATCGTTCGTGGCGACGCAATTGGAAATACATGGCGGGCGGTGGAGTTTGAGAATCATCGACTGCTGGCAAAGATAGGCAAACCGGTCGACCGCGGCGAATGGGGAATGAGCCCGTCGACTGTGAATGCTTACTACAACCCTTCAATGAACGACATCAATTTTCCCGCCGGTATTCTGCAATCCCCGCTTTATGATCCTCATGCGACCGACGCAGAAAACTACGGACATATTGGCGGCATTGTTGGTCACGAACTGACCCACGGCTTCGACGACCAGGGAAGTCAGTTCGATGGGAATGGGAATTTGTCCGATTGGTGGACTCCGGACGACAAGAAGAAGTTCGAAGCCATGACCGACTGCGAAGTGAAAGAGTATGGCAGCTTCACGGCAGTCGACGATGTGAAGTTGAATGGCAAGCTGACGCTGGGAGAAAATACGGCTGACAACGGAGGATTGCGGCTGGCGTTTCTCGCGTTCTTGGCCGACGCAAAGCGCAAGAACATCGACTTGACCGCGAAACAGGACGGGTACACGCCCATCCAGCAGTTTTTCCTGGCTCACGGACAAAGCTGGTGCGGCAGCATCCGCCCGGAACAGATCAGGCTGCAGGTCCAGACCGATCCGCATTCTCCGCGCGAGTTCCGGATTAACGGCGTCGTGCAGAATATGCGGGAGTTTGGAGAGGCCTTCGGGTGCAAGCCGGGCCAGGCGATGATGCCGGTCAATGCCTGTCGGGTGTGGTAATAGGAGGAACAGGAAATCTGGCCCGAAGAAAAGCGAGAAGGTAATGGCAGGTTTTCCGTCGCCCCCAATCGCCGCTCGGGCCTATCTCCAGCAGAGTTGGCAAGGGAGATCACCATTCGTTCCCGGTGATATACTCGCTTGGGCGGAGCGCCAGCGACGCCTGCATTTACTGACGTTGAGGTTCTCATGTCCGGCCACTCGAAATGGGCGACAATCAAGCATAAGAAGGGCGCGCTGGATGCTAAGCGCGGCAAGATATTCACCCGCCTGCTCAAGGAAATCGCTGTCGCCGCAAAGGGCGGTGGTAACCCTGACACCAATGCTCGGCTCCGCACTGCGGTTCTGGCGGCAAAGGCCGAGAACATGCCGCAGGACAACATCAAGCGAGCCATTCTGCGCGGTACCGGAGAATTGGAAGGCGTCAACTACGAGGAAATCACCTTCGAGGGCTATGGCCCCGGCGGCGTCGCCATCATAGTCGAAACGACCACGGACAATCGCAACCGCACCGTGAGCGAGATCCGTCACACCTTTTCCAAGAACGGCGGCAATCTGGGCTCGACAGGTTCGGTGTTGCATATGTTCTCCAAGAAGGGTGTCATCGCAGTCGAAAAGTCCGCGGCCAGCGAAGAGAAGCTGATGGACGTCGTGCTGGAACACGGCGGTGAGGACCTGAACGACGAAGGTGAAACATGGGAAATCATCACCGACCCGGCTTCGTATGAAGCCGTGCTCACCGCGATTAAGGCTGCCGGCATTCCGACCGTGATGAATGAAGTCACCATGGTCGCCTCTACTTACACCAAACTTGAGGGCCCGGCTGTGGGCCAGATGCTTCGGCTGCTTGAGGCGCTGGAAGATTTCGACGATACCCAGAACGTTTACTCGAACTTCGACATGACAGCCGAGCAGATGGAACAGGTTGCCGGCTGAGACTCATTCCCAACGGAAGATCTGAGGCCGACCGGTTGGGTCGGCCTTTTCTGTGAGAATTGAACACTTACTGTACGAG
Source organism: uncultured Occallatibacter sp. (assembly GCA_964487345.1). Lineage (GTDB taxonomy): Bacteria > Acidobacteriota > Terriglobia > Terriglobales > Acidobacteriaceae > Telmatobacter. Next base: position 74,532 of record CAZAQN010000012.1, read on the forward strand.
AAGGAAAGAAATTGAGTTCAAGAACGAAGTTCCTTTTGCCTGTTTTGATGGCGGCCGCCCTCTTGCCTTGCATGACGGCCATCGCTGAATCCGAAGACGGCGCTGCTGTGCCTGTGTCTCCGGCTGCTGCGAATCCGGTCGCTGAAGTCCGCGACGCGCGAAGCTGGGAGTATGGCCCGTTTGTCAACTGGGGCACGGGTGTTGGCAATCGTTCTGATTTTAAATTTCTGTGGGGCGGCGCTCAGTTAGCGAAACCCTTGACGCCAGTTCTCCGCGCGGGCATCTTCAGCGGCCAGTTCGAATACGGCGGAAACATCATGCCGCTCTGGCTGGCCTTCACTCCTGCTGCGCACGAGCAAACATTCCTTTATCAGGGTACGGTCTATACCGAGCCGATTGGCGGGGGCACATACGTTGGCCTGAGTATCACACCGGTGATCTTTCGCTGGAACTTCCTGACCAGATCGCGGCGGTTTCAGCCGTGGTTTCAGGCAGCGGGAGGGCTGGTCTACACGACGCACAAATTTCCGCCGGATGTGCTTGTCCCTCATGGCACGCCCGGGGGCACCTCCGTCTGGAATTTCTCGCCGCAGGGCGGTGGCGGCGTGCACTATTTTCTTCGTTCGCGGCGTTCGATCGATCTGGGTGTGAATGGCGTGCACATTTCGTCGGCTTCGCTCGGCGACCGTAACCCAGGAGTCAACGCCAGCATCCAGATACAGATAGGGTATACGTTCTGGAAATGACCACGAAAGAGCCCGTCGTTGAATGCGTGCCCAATTTCTCCGAAGGCAGGGATACCAGGCGCGTTGAGGCCATTTTGGCTGCGATGCGCATGGCGGGAGTGCATCTCCTCGACTGGTCGATGGATGCCGATCACAATCGCTCTGTCGTCACCATAGCCGGCCAGCCCGCGGCTGTCGTCGAATCGGCGGTGCGCGGGGCAGGGAAGGCAGCCGAGCTCATCGACCTGACTCGCCAGGAAGGCGTACATCCGCGCATTGGCGCAGCGGATGTGATTCCGTTTGTCCCCATCTCCGGCATCAAGCTGGAGCAATGTGTCATGCTCGCACGCCAGGCGGGCCTCGAGATCTGGCAGCGTTACGGCGTCCCCGTCTACTTTTATGAGGCTGCGGCGGCACGACCCGACCGCGCCAATCTTGACGACGTGCGGCGCGGCCAGTTCGAAGGCCTGCGCGATATCGTGCGCAAGGAAGCGGTTCGCCGGCCCGATCTGGGCGGGCCCGGGCTGCACCCTACGGCAGGCGCCTGCGCCGTGGGCGCGCGAAAATTCCTTGTCGACTACAACGTCTACTTCGATTCGGCTGACGTGACGATGGTGCGCGCCATCGCCCGTGAGATTCGTGCTGCTTCCGGCGGGCTGAAAGGCGTAAAGGCGATGGGTCTGCTTGCGCACGGGCGGGCGCAGTTGTCGATGAACATCACCGACTTTGAATCCACGCCCGTATCGCAGGTCTTTCGCACACTGTCCCGAATTGCTCTTCGTCATAAGGCGGTGCCGGTGGAGGGAGAGATCATTGGGCTCGTGCCTGAAGCTGCCTGCGAGCGCGAAAGCGAATGGATGCGTCAGTTAATAGGATTCGATCCGCTCACCAAAGTTTTAGAGGGCCGGCTCGAGGCTCCGCTGAGCTGGCCTGGAGAAAAGTAACCCCCTGGTCAGTTCATAAAGCGCTCCGGCAATTTCCCGGAGAGTAAAATGAGTAGGAAGGAATGCGAATGCTTTGGCCAATCAGGCGGGGCAGGCAGGCTGCATCGGGCATTCGAGAACCGCTCACGATTCCGCGTTTCCTCGCGTCTGACTGTGGGAATAGATACGGCGGCTTAGAACGATTGCAGATCGTGGATCGGCCAAGATTCCCAACCGATTAGCCCAGCTAGCGCTCGACATTCCTGGAGGATGCTCTTGTTCAGATTTCTTTTTAGACTTTCGATTGCTGCTACGACGTTAGCCTTCACATTGCCGGTATTCGCGGCCCAATTATCCGGCGACGCTCGCGCTGCAATTCCGCACGACCTGCAACAGCTGGTCATGGTCGACTACCGGGCCATGCAGAACTCTGACTCCGCCATGCAACTGAAGGAGCGCGTCATGCCGCCCGACCTCAAGCAGTTCGACGAGGCCCTTCAGAAGTCCGGCGTCAACGACAACCATGACGTCGACAGTCTTGCCTTCGCGCTCTATCGTGTTGCCGGCTCCGGTGACCAACTGGAAACTGTAGGCATCGCCCAGGGCCAGTTCTCCGTGGAGGACATGGTTGCGAATTTTCGCAAGCAGAAGGTGCACTCCTCTCTGATTCGCACTAACCGCGTCTATCCGCTGGGAAAGACTGGCATGGTGCTCTGCTTTATCGATCCCTCCACGATGGTCTTCGGTAGCTCCGAGGCCGTCAAGCAGGCACTGGATGTGCGCGACGGCCTGACGCCCAGCATGTTAACCAACAGCCCGATCATGGAAGCGATGCGCTCCGTCGAGTCCGAACCGTTGTGGAGCATTCTTGACCAGAAGGGTACGGAAACCATGATGCGCCAGGTTCTGGGTGAAGCGGGTTCGGTCACGGATTACGATTCGGTACGCAAGCGGTTGGTGGGCTCGTGGTACACGATGAATTTCCAGCATGGCGTTCGGTTCGACCTCACCATCTCGACCGGCGACAACTTCGCAGCCGCGACCGTTTCCTCGCTCCTGAATGCGGCCGTGCTCTATCGCAAGATGAGCGCGTCGGATGCGGAAAAGTCCGCGCTCACCGCAACCGACATCTCGTCGAATTCCGGTCTGCTTTCGGTCCATTTCCAATCGTCCGACACGGAATTCAACAGCCTGCTCAAGTCAACGTTGTTTCAGAGCATGGTGCACTAGGTGTAGTCGCTATCCGGCTTTCGGCACGGAATCCATTTCATTGGGAGCATTCGCGTTCGCGACCCGATTCCGCCCGAGTCTCTTAGCCGCATAGAGCGCTTCGTCGGCATGTTGAACCAGGGCGGAAGCGTGCTGGCCTGACGCAGGAACCATGGTCGTGCAGCCGACGGAGACTGTGAGATAGCCCAGGGGATTGCCGCTGTGGACAACCTTGCGGCTGCGCACCACTTCGCAGATTTGAGTGGCCACTTCGATCGCTCCGGCATTCGGAGTTCGAGGCAAAACCACTGCAAACTCCTCCCCCCCGAACCGCGCCACCAAATCCCCTGGGCGTGAGACCGTGCCGACCACCATCTCGGCAATCTTCTTCAAGCAACTGTCGCCACGCAGGTGCCCATAGGCATCGTTGAACGCTTTGAAAAAATCGACGTCCAGCAGCAGCAAGGACAAAGGTTGCCGTTCCCGCATGCAGCGTCGCCACTCAGAGTTCAGGCATTGGTCTAGACGGCGTCGGTTGGCCAGGTGCGTCAGTGGATCCGTAGCTGCCAGTGTTTCCAGCGCTCGATAGGCATTCTGAAGGGCCTGTTCGGCCGCTTTTCGTTCGGAAACGTCGCGGAGGATCGCTAGGACTCCCGACGGAGTCTTCTTTGCAGGATCCAGAACGAGGCGGAGACTGCCTTCGGCCCAAACATATTCTCCGTTTCGCTTGCGAATGCGATGCTCTACCACCGCATTGTCAGCGCCGGGATGGAGCTGTTTTACAACCCTCACCACCCGCGCAAGATCCTCGAGATGAATCATTTCGCCGAATCCGAGAGGAGCCGCTTCTTCTGGCTTCCATCCTGTGAGTTTCTCGATGGCCGGGGAAGCATAGAGGGGATGCCCCATCGGATCGACCATGAGGATCGTATCGCGAGAGTTCTCAACCACCAGTGCATGCAGCGTCGCGATCTTTTTCAGTTCGCGTTCCGTCGCTTTCTGTTGGTCCAAAACTACGGAAATGTAATAGAGCATGAACATCGCGGATGCGATGAACACCTGCAGCAGCACACTCGGAGCGACGGGGGTTAACGATTTTGCGAATGTGAACGGTCCATCGCCGTGGAGCGTGAAGCATCCCCCGACCAGCGCGACTAAGAACGTTGAGACTGCTCCCCACTCCAGGCCGATGCGAAAAACCACCATCACAAGACAGGGATAGATAAGGAAAAAAATGGGCGCTCTGGATTGAGAGAATCCGGCGATGCTCGTTGCCACTACAAGTGTCAGATATGGCCAATTCCTCCGCAGATTCACGCGTCCGCGAAAGTGCCTTTTGAAGACGGCCACAAAAGCCGGCGTGGCAACGACAATCCCCAGCGAGTCGGCAACACTCCAATCGAGATATGCAACTAGCGATGTGGCGCCGCGGGGAAAGTGTACGAACGGCAGGAAGGCTATCGCTTCTGCGAATGGCATCGCGATAAAGGCGACTGCGAGAAATCGCAGCAGATAACTCCGCTCGGTGAAACGAGGCAACTCGCGGGAACGCCGGCGCAGCAGCGCGGCAGCGGCGGTCACTTGAACAATGTTCCAAACCGAAACGAACAGCATGAGTTTCCAGTCGCCGCCCGCTAGCAATCCACCGACGATCTGGGCTACAAAGCTCACTACGAGATAACGTGGCCAATTCCATCGAGGGGCCAGCAGCAGATAGCCGAGCAGAAGCCCGTTCGTCACCAAAATGAGACCCGGCCCCTCCTCATTTGTTGCCAAAGAGGTGACAAGCGCGCTCGCCAGTGCGATGAGCAGAAAGCAGATCGCGAGCCGCACAGCGAGTCCGTGGCTGCATCTCCATGTGCCGCGCAAGAATGGCCAGCCACGCTTTGATTGCTGCTCTTCCACACTCTCGCCTTTTCAACCTTATCGGCGGTTTTGAAAAGGGAATTAGAAGAATCTGATTTTTGGTTCTGGGAATTCTGAGAACTTCGGCGGGACTGCAGTTGTGGATTCACTCTTGCTTCACGGACGGGGACTGAGCTCTGTCTGAAACGACGCCTTTCCTTCCGGCTGCAGAATGATTTCCAGGTGGCCTTCCTGTCGTTCAGAGACTTCCGGTCCGATCATCCGCCGCAGCCGGTGGCTCCCGGCCTCGCTGTACTGCACCTTGACTGACCCGCTGCCGCGTACTTGAAAGCGATAGTGATAATCGGCGCCTGCGGCAAGGTTGTCGGCACCAAAGCTGGCGCTCGGATAGTCCACTTCCAACAGTTCGATTGCCGAACCGGTTCGATTCTCAACAGTCGTTTCGATTTGATACGAATGGCATCCGCAAACAAATCCAGAGATGAATCCGGTCCCAAGCAGCAAAAGCGTCCATCGACCCAGAGCGCGTCTTCTCACGCGCGATCTCCATCCGTCTGCTCAGCAGAATCCCGTGCGGCCAGTTTCTTTTCCACGCGGTCCAGACGCTTCAGCAACTCCGGCAGGCGTTGAAAGATAGCGACAGCCCGCAGCCAGATCCGATTGTCGAATCCCGGCGAGCCGGAGATCATCTTCCCGGCCGGCACATCGTGGCTCACTGCGGACTGCGCAGTCAGAATCACTCCATCTCCCACGGTGCAATGCCCCGCAATACCGGTCTGCCCGGCCAAGATTACGTTGTTTCCTACCACCGAAGACCCGGCCAATCCGGTCTGCGCGCAAAGCAGCGTGTCTTTTCCGACTCTTGAGCCATGTCCAACCTGAACGAGATTATCGACCTTGCTTCCGTCGCCGATCTCAGTCGCGCCTACGGTCGCCCGATCGATGCAGGCGTTCGCCTGAACATCGACTCGGTTGCCCAGTCGCACCGGCCCCGACTGCGGAATCTTCTCCCATTCTCCTTTGTCGTTTTTGGAGAAGCCGAAGCCATCGGCGCCGATGATCGCCCCGTTCTCCAAGGTCACATGATCGCCGAGAATGCATCCCTCGCGCACCACGGCATGCGCATGGGCAAAGAAATGACTCCCAACGCGCACGCCCGAGTAAAGAACCACATGGGGCAACAGGGTAGCCTGCGCACCTAGCCGCACTCCCGTCCCGACCACCACATAGGCGCCAATATGTGCACCGGGGCCGACCTCCGCAGATGGATCTATGACGGCCGTCGGATGGATGCCTTCTGGATACGCGGGAGCCTGATAGAACATGCCCAACGCCCGGGAGAACGCGTGATAGGGATTCTTGATGCGCAGCGTTGCAGCGGCGATCTCAGGAAATTCCGGCTCAACCAGCACGGCTGCGGCTTTCGTGGTGCGCGCAAGCCCTGTGTAGCGCGGATTGGCAACGAAGGTGATCTCGGTCGACCCTGCCTCCTCAATCCCTTTGACGCCAGTGACTTCTATGTCAGGGTCGCCGCGCAGTTCAGCGCCCAAACGGCTTGCAAGCTCGCCAAGTTTCATCGCAGCGATTGTAACGGAACGGAATGCCTTGGTTTTGATCGCGCCTAGATTCACTCAGGTTCGCTAGGAAACAGCTCCGGCTGGGCCACACCGTCAGCCGCCTCGTGCTTGCCCCGGCCTGCACCAATCAGGCCCACCACCTCCAGGGCCTGGATCGACCCTCGCGGCACGTAGATGCGCTGCGTATTCGAGCGCGTGTCGGGAGGCGTCAAGAGCAGGCCTGCGCCCTCTACCAGCGAGCGGTCGTTGGCGGCCAACCCTTCCAGTTCGTCCCCATCGGTCAACGTCATGCGGAGCCATAGCCCTGCGGCGCGGGGTCTGGCTTTGAATCTCTTTTGCAGCAGCCTCTCCGGATTTCCCTGTTCGGAAGTCGGGAAGTCTCGTACGTAGCAGACCCACTTCACGGCATCCCAGCCGAAGGTGACCACTTTCCCAGATGGGTCGAGAATCTCAAGCGACGCCGCATCCGGGGCGAATGTCGCGCCCGCATAACCCGCCATCCAGTCCCGCGAGAACTTCCGCACAATCACGGGTTTACGATGCGATGCCATCCCACTGGATTGTCGCATGATCCAGGACCTGCTGCGAGCCCAAAAGCAGCGGTTTCAGTGCAGATCTCTCTAGCCAACAGGTGTCATTTGTGTTAAGGTACTGGTTTGCAACCTCTGCCGTAGCGCTCTGTAAGCGTAACCGCATCAGGCATTTGGGTGGGTTTGGGGAGGGGGACAGAAGCAGGACGGAATGCCCGACTTTATTTACCTTCTCGAAAACAGGCTATCGGCCAACCAGAAGCACGCCCTCCACCAGCTGCGTGAAGTCGCTCGCGAAGCTGGCCTTATCCTCTTTCTCACCGGCGACGCCGTCCGCGATCTGACCAGCGGGCACGCTGTGCGCGATCTTGAAGTAGCAGTTCATGGCAATGCTCTCAAGTTAAAGAAAGCAATTGAGAAACTTGACGGGAAGCTTTGGGGCGAGGACGAAGCCTCTCGTTCTCTCTATCTTTGTTTTCCTGGCACAGTTCGTGTTGACCTCGTCAGCACGCACCGTCTCGAGTACCCCAAGCCCGGCAAACCCGTGTTTCACCCCGCCTCGATTCAGGAAGACCTGCGACGCCGCGATTTTACTGTCAATGCGATGGCCATTTCTCTCAATGAGGGCTCGTACGGTCTGCTGATGGATCCTCTAAACGGTGCTGCCGACATCGAAGCTCGGACCTTGCGGCTGGTGTCAAACTACGGGTTTCTCGAAGATCCCGCGCTCCTGATCCGCGCAACTCGCTATCGCGCGCGCCTCGGATGGGAACTCGATCCGAGAACGCAATCCCGCTTTGAGAATGCAAAGGAAGAGGGTGTAATCGAGTATCTTTCGGCGCATGCGCGCAGCCAGGAACTCGAGCAGATCGGACACGAAGACGACGGATTGAGAATACTCACCGCCTTCGAATCTGAGGGTTGGATGAAGGTGCTTTTCCCCGCATGGACGCCCGCCAAAGCCGATGAAGAAAAGCTGAAAGCGCTGCATAATCTCCTGGCTGAACTGCAGATCCAGGGAGTGCATCCGGATATGTCTGCGGCGCAGATGCAATTGCTCACCGCGAAGCTACCTTCGAAAGAGGTAGCGGCTTTGAAGAAGCTATTGCTTCGCCCGGGTTTCGTGGAGGAATGGAACAGCCTTGACGCCTTGGCAGCTGGTTTTTCGAAGGTGTTGCTGGCCAAGCAAAATCTGACGCCTTCGGCAAGCTTCAAGCTCTTTACGAGCTATGATCCAGAAGCGGTTCTCTGGCTTGGTTTTACTTCGACTGCGGCAGCCGTTAAAGAACGCTATGACCAGTTCTTGAGAGTTTGGCCGGAGGCAAAGCAGCGCATCCCGAACGCGCTTATGCAGGAGATGCGCATCACCCCGGACCTCCCTACCTACGGCGAGATCGTCCACAAGGTTTTCCTCGAGCTGATTGATGGCCACTTGACCACTCCTGAAGAAACACGGACCTTCCTCGAGCCGTATTCTCCGCCGGCGCCGCCGCCGCAGATCACGATCAAGCGTTCACGTGCCAAGCGGGGTGCCGAGCCAAAGGTGAAGGAGCGCTCCTTTGACGAAGACGAGGAGGAGGCAGGGTCGGAGGATGAGCCTGAACTGGACGAGATCGGCGGGGACGAAGAAGAGATAGACCTCGGGATTCCGAAGCTGGAATTGGAAGCGGAACTTGGTGAGGACGTCGAGGCCGACGAAGACGAGGAAGAGGCCGAGGACGAAGTCGAAGACGAACCCGCTCCTCGAGGCGGCAAGAAGGGATCTGGCGCTCCGAAGGCGGCCAAAGCGACGCAAACCCCTGCGGCGAAACCAGCAAAGCAAACCGCCAGACAAGCTACGCCAAAATCCACGCAAGCGGAGAAGGTTGCACCAAAGCCCGAGTCGAAGCCTGCCGCAAAGCCCGTTTCCGCGAATCTGGTTCCAGCAACAAAGCCGACAACTCCTGCGGCTAAGGCCAACAAGCCGCAACCGCCGCCCCAAGCGAAAAAGCCATTGCCTCCAGCAAAGTCCGCCAAGGCCGTGCCTGCTCCAAAAGCAGCGCCGAAAAGTGCGCCCGCCAAACCTGCGGCCAAACCACCTGTAAAAGCTGTGACCAAGGCGAAAGCTAAAGCGCCGGCTAAGGCCGCCTCCAAAGCAGCGCCGGTAAAAAAGAAGGCCGCGCCCGCGGCCAAGACGACGAAGGCTGCCAAGCCTCCGTTGAAGAAACCTACGCACAAGGGAGCGAAGAAACGCTAGCCTTTGTGGGCAAGGTAGTTGTGCATCCCGCGCAGCCAACCTGACGTGATATGTTCAGGGCATTCCGGAGGGCAACCTTGACGTGATATGTTCAGGGCATTCCGGAGGGCAACCTTGACGTTTGTCGGACTTCCTCGCGATATCTCTGTTTGCTTGCTCTCGTTGGCGATTGTTGCCGCGCCACTACCCGCCTCTGCTGCTGATCCGGGAAGCGCAGCCACGGCCATCCCAGCCGTTTCGGCTAGAGAGACTTCGGACGCCCGCCTCAACAAGGCGTACAAATTCAATGAGGGCGGATGGACGTATGTTCATCTCGAAGGCACGCCGGAACAGGTGGGGTTCCAGCACGGCTATCTGCTGGCTCGCGAGATCGAGGACAACGTCCATGTCTACACGGTGACTTCGCCGCACCAGGACAAGCGCCCGTGGACCTTCTTTCGCGAGGCGGCAGAGACGGTTCTGTGGCCGCACATCGATCCCGAGTACCAGGCGGAGTTAAAGGGAATTGTTGAGGGTCTGCAGGCGCAGGGCTCGACGCTCGATCTGTGGGACATTGTGGCGCTTAATGGCGATATTGAATTGAGCAACTACTACTTGCCGACGGTCAACAAGGCTGAAGGCAAACCGAATCCTCCGGCAGCGGTAGCGCCGGGAAAATGTAGTGCCTTTGTCGCCACGGGATCCGCGACCAGGGATGGAAAGATCGTGATCGCGCACAGCAACTGGTCCTCCTACGCGGAGGGCGAGCGCTGGACCGTGGTGTTTGATATTGTGCCGGCCAAAGGGCAGCGCATCCTGATGGATGGATTACCGGGGGTAATTACGAGTCAGGACGACTTCGGTGTGAACGCTGCCGGACTGATGATCACGGAGACCACGCTGCCCATGATGCGGGGCTTCGATGTGAATGGGATTCCGGAGTTTGAGCGGTCGCGCAAGGCCATGCAGTATGCGACGTCGATCGATGAATATGCCGCAATCATGCGCGAAGGCAACAACGGGGGCTATGCGAACTCGTGGCTGATTGGCGATCGCAAGACGGGCGAGATTGGATACCTGGAACTGGGTCTGCATCACACGCCTCTGACGAAGAAGAAGGATGGTTATTTCGTTTCGTCGAATTTCGCCGCAGACCCTGCACTGATTCGCGACGATACGCGCGGATTTAATCCGAACGACCCCGAGAGCTCGATGAATGCCCGGCATATTCGTGCGGAGCAGTTTGTAAAGGAACACTACGGCAAGCTCGACACCGCGCTGGCGGAGGCCTATCTCTCCGATCACTATGACAGCTTCGAGCACAAGATCGACGCCGGCAAGCGCAGCCTGTGCGGGCACGAAGATACATCGCCAGTGGGCGAGAAGGTCTGGGGCGACGCGCCTCACGAGCCCGGTGGTGCGGTGACAGGCAAGGTGATGGACTCGGATATGGCGGCAAAGCTGAGCTTCACGGGCAGAGCGGGGCATCCATGTGGCGATGATTTCCTGGCTGCGCCGTTTCTTGCCGCGCATCCTGAGTTCGCGTGGCAGAAGCCGATCTTGCGCGACATGAAGGCCGGTCCGTGGACCACGTTCTCCGCCGGCGAGAAGCCCTGAGTTAGGCCGTCATAGGCTTACGTCGTCACAGCCAGAGGTTGGGAGCAAGCTTCCTCGACCACGGTCCGGAGCGAATCGATCACCCGATCCGGCTGGTCGAGGTGAATCCAATGCCCGCTCTGGGGCACGATGACCTGCCGCACATTTTCGCCGATCCGACCCAAGCATTCGTCCGACAGGGGCTTCGATTTGTCCGGCGTCAGCACGAGCACCGGGATCGAGCGAATGGGCTCGGCATTCAGCATCTCCCGCACCGAGTCGGGGACGGATTTCACGTGATGGCGCATGCCCGCATAAAAATCGGGCCGGGACCAATGCGCGGCGACCACCGGCCAAACCTCCCGCGGCATTTTTCCGATCTCCTCGTGCACACGGCCCAGCACATGCCGGGCGCCATGCCCGCCTGCCCCGGCGAGCAATCGCGAAGCACGGCCCGAGCGGCGCAGCAGGGAAGTCACAGCCAACCGCGCCAAGCCCATGTGCGCAATCGGAATCGCATAGCCTGAGAGCCTGTTTCCCAGATCGACTTCGGCCTGCCGGCTCGGATTCACTGGAGGCCACTCGTCGCAACGCATCGGATCGACCAGGACCAGGCTCGCTACGTCGTCGGGATACGAAAGCGCAAAACGGCGCATCACTAATCCGCCGAAGGAGTGCCCCACGAGAATGTACGGTGGCCTGATCACTGCCCGCTCGAGCATTGCGTGCAGCTCAGAGGCAATGTTCGCGGGCGTGCGCGCGCTGCGGCAGGGACTGCTCCAACCTAGCCCTCCGCGGTCATACGAAGCGGTCGCAGTAAATCGCGAAACGGCCTGCTGAATCAGAAACCAGTTCAGGTTGGTCGCAGCAATGCCCGATTCAAAAATGACCGTTTGGCCCTGGCCGGCTGTTCCCTTTTCGATCAGATAAAGTCGCCGGCCGCCGCCGATGTCCACCCATCGCCCGTCGCCTGTAAAGCGCAAGCGATCGCGACGTGCACCTAACCATTGATAAAGGAAACCCACGAATGCCAGACCGAAGACGAAACCCACGGACAATACGATCAAATTCATAGGCACCCTTGTGCTGCCATAGATCAGCCGAGGCCCTAGGTCCTCGTTCTGAATTGGGCGGGGAAGACCGTGAACGCAGTTTATCTGCTGCCCGCGCACGGTGTCTATGGAGGGTTTCGAGTCCTGTTGGGGACTGCAACTCATTTGTAAACGATGTGAATTTGAGTTTCCGTAGCCGGGCAGGCCACATGCAAAAGTGCCTGTCTAAATCCGGGTGCGCCAAGGCCTACGGGCGGATTGTTGGCAAAGCCGAAACCCTCCTTCGGCCAGCCAAACGCGTTGCGCAAATTGTCCCCATGGATGCGAAGGCGTACAACCTCGCGCCATTGTCGCGGCCCATGCCGTCGGACGAGCGCTGAACATTGCCCCGCCCGTCAAAAGGAATACGGGAACAATCCGAGCGAGGCTCTTCATGGCACACGGAAATGCAGGGACGAGAAACCGCCCCTGCTGTTGTTGGATCGCAGGCATGATCCGTTTTACGCTGCTTCGAACCCCCGCATGAATTTGCCCAATTGCACGCAGATCCGAATCCATTTGTCGAAAAGAAGAGGCCTTAGTAACGCCCTCGTCCGCGGGCGCTGCCTGCTCCTCCGCCACTGCTGCCTTTTCGCGCCTGGTAGCAATCGCGGCAGAATACAGGCCGGTCGCCGCGCGGCTCAAAAGGAACAGTCGTTGGCTGGCCGCAGCCCGAGCAGATCACAGGCGTACCCTGTGCAGGAGCCGAACGATAGCCGCCGCCGGAACCCCCCTGGTCGTTTTTCTTTGCCATTCGGCATGGCTTGCAGCGTTTTGGTGTCGAATAACCACGTTCCTGAAAGAACGCCTGATCTGCAGCGGTGAAGGTAAAGTCCTGCCCGCAGTCGCTGCAAGTGAGCTGAATATCTCCTGCCATGGGGTTTCCTCGTGCGGAGATTGTACCGCCCATTTGAACAATTTTGAATAAGGAATGTATTTAGAACGTAAAACTTACCCCGAGACCTCATCTGATGCTTTAAGTTTCATGACAGTCTGGAGTGGCTCGCACGCTATATTCGTTCAGTAAGTTTCGGGCTCACAGGATTGGCCCAGTTACTTCAATAGCAATATGCCGGCGAACCCAGAACTCGAGGCTGAATGCATCCGCCGGGTCATCGCCGGAGAGCGCCATCTCTTCCACGATCTGATTCGCCCTTGCGAGCGATCCATCTACCTCCTGCTGCTCTCGTTGCTCAAGAACGAAGCCGAAGCGGAGGACGCAGCGCAGGAAACTGCGATCAAGGTCTATCTGAACTTGCATCTTTTTCGAGGTGAAGCACAGTTCCGCACCTGGGTGCTATCCATCGCACGAAACGAGGCGCTCAGCCGCCTGCGCAAGCAGGGAATCCGCCGCGAGGAATCGCTCGATGCCGCGAGCGACGATCAGTCGGGCGACTATACGCCGGCCATCCTCACTAGTTGGCGCGAAGTCCCAACCGCAGCGCTTGAACAAAAGGAGCTTGGCGCCCTTCTTCGCAAGGCAATCGAGGGGTTGCCGGAGATTTACCGTAACATTGTGCTCCTCCGAGACATCGAAGAGATGGACATCCGCGAGACAGCAACCGCCCTCGGCATCAGCGAGGGAGCAGTGAAAGTCCGGCTGCATCGGGCTCGCGCAATGCTTCAGAGGGAGCTGGCCCCGCAATTGAAAGCGTTTGCACCCAAGCGCAGAGGTCTCTTGTGGGGGCGCGCATGAGAATCGACTGCAAACACGTCTGGCAGCACATCTCCGCTTACATCGAGGGGGAGGTAGACGCAACTATGCGCGCCGAGATCGACAAGCATCTCGAGACCTGCGAGATCTGCTCCGCAGTGCTGGACTCCACACGCAATGTCGTCATCCTCTTGGCCGACGACCGCGTCTTTGAGCTACCGGCCGGGTTTCGCCAGCGCCTCCATGAACGCATCGACAGAGCGTTACAAAGTGGCAGCTCATAGTTAATACTTAATCAACACAAGAAACTCTTCAAGTTCCACCAGCGGTAAACAAACCATTCTGCGTTTCACATTCTTCAGCCCGATTCTTTGCCTCGCCTTTCATGCGAGAGAATTTTCACTTTCCGCTACGATCCCTGCATCTCTTCCACTCTCGCGCTGCTTCAGCTGAAATGCATGCGAGCTTGCCTCAGAATGTCTCGCCAGGGAAAAAGCGGCTCGGACGCGCATCTCCGAAACATTGTGCGGAAAGACAGCGCCAGGCGGCGGCCCCGTCCGATGCACCATCGGATGAGTCCACGTCTCGAGCCCCACCAGGATCAGGGTCAGAATCGCCATCGCTATCTGCAGTTTTTCGCTTCGCTTTTCCTTCGCGCTCAACTCGCGCCTGCGCCACTGTGCCGAGGGCCGTGAACGGAGATGCCGGATCCAAGCCAACACCGCCAAATTCACAATCGCGCCAACCGTTGCCAGAATCAGCATGGGAATGCGAATCGCATCCTGATGAAAGCCTTTCGCCGGCGCATAGATGCCGCTGGCGGCTGCTAGGGCTGACAATCCAATCGCCACACGAATCCCGCTGATAGTGAGGACCGCGGTGCACAGGCTTTGCGCAATCGCGACAATCAGGCCCGCGCCACCAATAGCGGTCCAACTTCTTGAATTCACCGGCAACCTCCCATCGCCAACCCGCATTTTGCGTGATAGGCTCAATCAGCTTAAGGCCTCTCGGGCCGATTCAAGAACCTGAGGCCAACTCGGTAAACTTCCGACCAATCCAATTGCCGCTGAGGCCCGTTCATCCAGCAAAGGGCCCGGAGCGAAGAAATTCATTTTCACTGGCACCCTTTTCGCTGTAACCTTTCGCCCGTGCAGCCACTCTTTGTGTGCGTGCCACGGAAAGTGCTGGATCGTTCCCTTGGTCCCGCATCGCCGCAAACGGCGGAGATCCTCCGCCCCAAACCCCAAGCGAGGTCAATCCAAATGAAGAACCAATTCAATGCTCTGCTGCTTTCCGCAGCTCTCTCCGGTCTGGTTGGCGGAACTGTCGCGGCTCATGCGGCCACACCAGGAACCACGGCGAACGGCACCTCGGCCAAGGCAGTCAAGGCCGGCCTGCGCTACACCAGCCAGGACACCACCAAGCACTCCTGTAAAGGCAAAAACGACTGTAAAGGCCAGGGCGGCTGCAAGTCGAGCGACAACGGCTGCAAAGGCAAGAACAGCTGCAAAGGCAAGGGCGGCTGCGCAACCGACGGCTCCAAGATGCCGAAGCTGGTCTAACTCCACAAGGACCGGCCGCGGGCGTATTCACCAATTCAAGTTTCTGAATCCTCCCTCGGCCGATCCCACTTTCACCCCTGACGAGTCGTAACTTTACACCGGCTTCTGTTCCCCATTCCCTGATCCCTGTTCCCTGAGTCTTTATCCATGCCCGGCAATCGCTTCAACGCGCATTCGAATCACGGCATCGGCATCGGCCTGCGCATTCCGCATTACCAGCACATCTTCTCGCGCCAGCCTATCGTCGATTGGTTCGAGATCATCTCTGAGAATTTCATGGTCGACGCAGGCCGCCCCCTCGCGGTCCTCGATCAGATTCTGGAGCAGTATCGCGTCGTTCAGCATGGGGTTTCCATGTACTTCGGCTCGGTGACCGCGCCCGATCCCGAACACCTCCGCCGATTGAAACAGCTCGTCCGCCGGACAAACACACCGTGGCTGAGCGACCATCTCTGCTGGGGTTCGGTTGACGGAACCTACACGCATGACTTGCTCCCGCTGCCTTACACGTGGGAGGCCGTGGAACGCACCGTGGAGCGTGTTCGTCACGTGCAGGATTACCTGGAGATCCCCGTTGCCGTCGAGAATGTCAGCTCCTACGCGGCATTCACTGGCTCGCAGATGACCGAATGGGAGTTCCTGAATGAAGTCGTCGAACGCGCCGACTGCGGCATTCTTCTGGATGTGAACAACATCTATGTCTCGTCCGTGAATCACGAGTTCAATCCGATCGACTACGTGAATGCCGTCCCCGCGCATCGCGTCGCGCAGATTCATATCGCTGGCCATTCGCGCTACGAGAAGTACATCCTCGACACGCACGACCATCCCGTCATCGACCCGGTGTGGCAGTTGTATGAAAGAGCAATCGCCCGCTGCGGTCCAACGCCGACGCTGCTGGAGTGGGACGATCACATTCCTAGCTTTGATGAGGTGCACGCCGAAGCAAAAAAGGCCGAGCGCTATCTCCTCGCTCACTCTGGAGAACTAGCGGAGGTAGCGAAATGACCGCGCCAACAATGTCTCTCGCCGAACTCCAGCGCGAGATGGCAAAAGCTGTGATGCAGCCGCTCACAGCCACCGAAGACATGCATGCAGTCTCGGCCGACGGCCGCGACATGAACGCCGTTGCCGCGTCGTTCATCGCCCCCAACAGCAAGCTCAACGCCTTCGAGCGGCTCGAGATTTATAACCGTCAGTACTGGTATCGTTTGCTTGGCGCGTTGGCTGAGGATTTCCCCGCACTTCGAGCGGTGGTCGGGGCGCGTGCCTTTGAAGCGCTCTCCATCGCCTATCTCACTGCGCATCCCAGCCGCTCCTTCACATTGCGCAATCTCGGCGCCAATCTAGCGCAGTGGCTCCTCGCAAATCCCGAGGCAACCGGCCGCCGCCATCGCCTCGCAGTTGACATCACGCGGATTGAATGGGCATTTATTGAAGCGTTCGACAACGCCGAACGTACGCAGTTGACAGTCGAAGAGATTGCCACCCTCGACGCTGGATCGCGCCTTGCTCTCCAACCGCATTTGATCCTGATCGCCCTCAACTATCCAGCCGACGATCTTGTACTCGGCCTGCACAAGCGCGATAAGCGCCAGACAAGCGAAGCCGGCGTGAGCCATGAAGAAACGGACGACGCGCCAGTGAAGCTTCCCAAACTGCGCCCGCGCCCCACGTGGGTTGCAGCGCATCGCGTCGACAATTCTGTCTACTATCTGCGGCTCAAGCGCGAGGAGTTCCTCACCCTCGCAGCTATTCGCCAAGGCCTTGCTCTCGCCGACGCCCTTGAGTCCGGTTTCATTGGCTCCCGTATTCCGGAGCCCCAACGTGCGGGATTGGTTCAACAGTGGTTTGGCTCCTGGGCCGAATTGGGCTGGATCTGCGCCCCCGATCTCGAATCGCTGATCAAGGCATAGGAACGGAATCTATGAAGTTCATTAGCGATTTGAAAAACGCATACCTTGGCTGTGCCACGCTCGCAGCGCGTTTGCATAGTCCCTTGTTGCTCGCGATCCGCCTCTATTGGGGCTGGCAGTTCGCACAGGACGGCTGGGGCAAGCTAACCCACCTCGATAAAGTCACCAACTTTTTCACCAGCCTCAATCTTCCGGCGCCGCACCTGACTGCGCTCACCTGCGCCTCCGTGGAATTTGGCGGAGGCATCCTGTTCGCGCTTGGCATTGCGTCGCGCCTCACGTCGCTGGTGCTCTTTGTCAACATGACGATGGCCTATCTCAGCGTGCCGGATGATCGTGTCAACCTCTCGCATATCCTCTCTAATCCAAGCGATTTTTATGGCGCAACACCCTACACGTATTGGTTTGCCGCACTGTTGATTCTGATCCTCGGCCCGGGCTCCATCGCGGTCGACACGCTTCTTCTGCGCAGTGTCGCGGGGCACATCAAGAGCTGAGCGCCACGCAATATCATCGCGTGGATGCGCATCGCCTATATGCTCAACTCGCTCGGCATGGGTGGAGCGGAGCGCCATACTATAGCGCTGGCTGAGTGGATGGCTCAGCACGGGCACTCCGTGCTTCTGATCTCTTTGCTCCCGCGCCAAACGGAACAGTGGCCGACTCAACTTGAAGTTGCCTATCTCGACCTGCGTAAAACACCTGCAAGCATTCTCAGAGGATTGGTGCGCGCTCGCCGTCTTCTTCGTAGTTTCCATCCCGATCTTCTGCATAGCCACGCTTTTCCGGCCAATCTGTTCGCTCGCGTCCTTCGTCTTCTTGGTGCGTCGCCTCCGGTTCTATCAACGATGCACAACGTCTTTGAGGGAGGCCGGGCGCGTATGCTCGCGTATCGTCTGACCGATTTTCTCGCGCTTGGAACTACTACTGTAAGTGAGGCCGTCGCACGCCACGCTCTCGAATCCAAAGCTGTACCGTCGCGCAAGCGCATCGTTCTCCCAAATGCCATTGACGTCTCCGAATTCACTCCCGACCCAGCGCGCCGATCCGATACGCGCGCCCAACACACAACAAATGGCGACTTCATCTGGCTCGCCGCCGGTCGAATTGTCTCCGCCAAAGGGTTCCTCAATCTTCTAGAGGCGTTCGCTCAAGTATGGGTCGCACATCCGCATACTCAACTGTGGATCGCCGGCGAACACCCGACGCCCAAATCACCGCGCGCGGAATACACCGGCCTCGTCGTTCCAAAGGGAACTACTGAGCGCATTCACCAACTCGGTCTCAACCGCGATATGCCTGCTCTGCTCGATGCTGCCGACGGATTCGTTCTCTCTTCGGCATGGGAAGGAATGCCGCTCGTAGTCGGCGAAGCCATGGCTATGGAGAAACCAGTCGTCGCCACCGACGTGGGTGGCGTGCGCGAGCTGCTTGGTGACACCGGCATAGTTGTTCCCGCAAGAGATCCCGACGCACTTGCCAAGGCAATGCTCGACGTCATGCGCAGCTCCGTTCAGTTGCGCCGCATGTCTGGCCGCGCCGCGCGGGAACGGATCGTAACCCAGTTCGACGCCCGCATCCTGTTTCCCAAGTGGGAGATCTTCTACCGTTCACTCCTCGGGTGAGCGTTGCCACAGCCGACGAAATCTCGCGTGATAACCTTATCAACGGAATTTTTTCGCCGCCCTCCGCCCTTCATCTTGTCTTTGCGGAAGGCTTGGAGGAAGCGCGATGCGTCGAACAATTCGCAGAATCGTCGTGTGCTTTGTTTTGCCCACGACAACCCTTGGATTTGTTTCCTTCAAGGCGCGCGCGCAATCCACCCGCGCGCAGAACGCCGTTTTGACTCTCGATCATGGTTGGCAGTTTCGCCAGATTACCTCGACCCCGCAGAACGCTGAATCTGGCTGGCTGCCCGCCACCGTCCCCGGCGACGTACACCTCGATCTGCTGGCCAACAAAAAAATCGAAGACCCGTTCTACCGCGACAACGAATCAAAGCTTCAATGGATCGAAAACGCAAGCTGGGAATACCGCGACAGCTTCGATGTCACACCCACATTATTGGCTCGTTCCAATGTCGACCTGGTCTTTGACGGTCTCGACGCCGCGGCGCAGGTTTATCTGAACGGCTCGCAAGTACTCAACGCTGACGACTCGTTCCGCGTTTGGCGCGTGTCTGCGAAGACTTATCTGCACGCCGGCAGCAATCTGCTGCGCATCGTGTTTCCATCGCCCATCGCTGCGGCCCAACTTGTCGCGGCCCTGGATCCGTGGCAGCCGCGCACCAAGGTTGAGCCAAAGACCTACATCCGTAAAGCAGCATATGAGTACGGATGGGATTGGGGACCGCGTTTTGTCACCAGCGGCATCTGGCGGCCCGTTCGCATTGAAGCCTGGGACAAAGCACGCATCGCCGACTTTGCCATCCGCCAGCGCGATGTGAGTAAAGCCGTCGCCCACATCGACGCTGAAGTCGAAGTCGAGGCATCGTCAAACAGCCCTGCACAAATCAGCGTTGAATACGCCGGCAGCACTGCGCCTGTAACCCTGAGTAAACTCGTCGTTCTTCACGCCGGAACGAACGTCATCGACATTCCGATCGAAATCCGTCAGCCCAAACTTTGGTATCCCGCCGGCTACGGCGATCAGCCGCTCTACGAATTCAGCGCGAACGTCTCCATCGCCGGTCAGACTGCCGAGAAACGAACTGCCAAGATCGGCCTTCGCTCGATTGTTCTCGATCGCCATCTGGACCAATGGGGCCGTAGCTTCCAGCTCATCGTCAACGGCATCCCGGTTTTCGCCAAAGGCGCGGACGTCATCCCGTTCGACAGCTTTCCCAATCGCGTGACGACGGCGAATTATCGTCGCATCCTGGAGTCTGCGCGCGACGCCAACATGAACATGATTCGCCACTGGGGCGGAGGCTACTACGAGACCGACGAGTTCTACCAGATCTGCGACGAGCTCGGGATCATGGTCTGGCAGGACTTCATGTTTGGTAATGATTGGCAGCCCGGCACCTACAATTTCAAGCTCACCATCGAATCTGAAGCGGAAGATCAAGTTCGCCGTTTGCGGAACCATCCCAGCGTCGTCGTCTGGTGCGGCAACAACGAAACCGAAGAGGCTCTGGGCTGGGCTCCGCGCGATCAATTGTCACTGGAAGTGAAGTACCAAATGTGGCAGGACTACCTCACCGAATTCAGCGGCATCCTTAACCGCGTCGTCGAGCGCCTCGATGCCGAAACGCCCTACTGGCCCAGTTCGCCGAGCTCCGACTACGAAGAGCTGAGCAGCAAATATCAAAGCGGCGATGCGCACCTGTGGGATGTGTGGCACGGGCGCGTTCCGTTCTCCACCTATGAAACGCACAACTCGCGCTTTGTCACCGAATACGGCTTCCAGTCGTTCCCCGAAATGAAGACCATCGAAGCTTTCACGCAGCCTGAAGATCGTACGGGCATTTTTACACCAGTGATGCTCGCGCACCAGAAGAACAACGAAGGCAACGCAATTATCCACGACTATCTGCTCAAGGACTATCCCGAGCCGAAGGACTTCGCGAGCTTTCTTTATGTGAGTCAGGTGCTGCAGGCAGAGGGCATCAAAATCGGCGCGGAACACTTCCGCCGCTCGCGCCCGGAAACCATGGGATCCATATTTTGGCAGTTGAATGACTGCTGGCCGGTCGCGTCGTGGTCCAGTATCGACTACTATGGCCGCTGGAAGGCACTGCAGTACTACGCGCGGCGCTTCTATGCGCCAATTCTCGTTTCGCCGCACGTCGAAGGAAGCTCAGTCAAGGTCTACATCGTCTCCGACAAAATCGGGGCCCAGCCGGCAACACTTCGGGTACGCCTTATGGACTTCGACGGCAAGGTTCTCCTCGAGAGCAACCAGAATGTCAGCATCGATTCGCTAGCGAGCAAGGTCTATCTCGATTGGAGTTTCGCCAAGCTCGCGCAGTCCGGCGCAGCCGACACTTCGCGTGTCTTCGTAGTCGCCGACCTCACTTCGGCAAATATCCAGCTCTCGCGCAACCTTACGTACCTCGCGCCCACAAAGGAAGTCCATCTGAAGCCCGCACAACTTGCCGTCGACACAACCGGCGCGAACGGGAAGTACACCATTCGCATCACGTCGCCCGTGCTCGCGCGCAGCGTCTATCTCTCCTTTGGGTTGCTCGATGCATCGGTCTCGGACAATTACTTTGACCTGATGCCGGGAGAAACCCGCGAAATCACCGCGACCAGTGCGGCATCGATTGATGCGCTCAAAGCGCAGTTGCACGTCATCTCGCTCACTGATGCCTTTGCAAACTCGGTGCCCGCGTCAGCCTCGGCTGCACATTAGAACTCAAGCATGAAGGGCCGAAGCAATTGCCTCGGCCCTTCATGCTTTCCAGCCCTTCCCATCCCGTTCGACAACACAGCTCAGAAAGAAAACTCCGCCTGAAAGAAGATCCTGCGTGCAGCCGAACTAGTGGGAGAAGCAAAGATGCCCTTCGCCAGACTTAATGAGTGCCCGAATCGCGCGCCGGGACTCGTTGTATCGGTGGTCGGGTCTGGCGTGGGAATTACCGATCCCGACGGAGTTCCGTAATCAATATCGTTGAAGAGGTTCAGCGCCTGGGCACTGAAATTCAGGCTGTACTTCCGTCCCGTCCCTCCTCCGCCGAACATGCCGCGCGGCGGACCACCCCCACCGCTGAGCCCTCCCGGACCAAGTCCTCCGCCGGGCCCGCCGCCTCCACCTCGACCACCACCGCCGGGTCCACCAGGACCGCCTGGTCCGCCACCTTGCTGCGGATTGCCGGAATTCGACGATTCAAGCTTCGGTCCAACACCAAAGGCGCGGCTTATGCGCAGATTCAACGCTACCGCGGCTGGGCCGTTTCCAAGATTCATGCCGATCGGCGTGTAGTTGTCCGCTGGCGTCGTATCAAGGCAGCCGAATTGCGTCGGCGCATAGCGTGCCGACTGGCCAGCGCATACGGAGCTGTCCACCGCAGCAGGGCGATTGTTAAAGAAGTTATCTCCGGTTAGATCGTTGGCAGTGGTGATGTTATACGGCTTGCCCGACTGTGCAATCAAGAACGGATTGAAGCGGATGGCCCATGGCCCCGTGTAGTTGGCCATCATGAAGACCATGTTGGTCGAAGCAAACGAGGCGCGCCCATAGTCCTGGCTGAGGTTATAGGAGTTCGAGGCCGTCGACCCGCCGCCGCCGTCGGTGTTGGCGTCAGTCCAGTTGTAGAAGCCGAAGATGCTGAGTTTCGGACTGATGCGCGCGTTCACATTCAGAATCAACTGATTTTGCTTGAACACAGCTTGCGGGTAGAACTGATCGACGATGCCGAGATTCGGATTGGGCCGGACGCCCGTCAAAGTTGTGCTTCCGTATTGATAAGTGCCCGGTAAGTACGCATTTGAGTCGCGTGTAACTAGCTGGTGTACACCGAACGAGCGCAGATAGGTCGCAGTCAGTGTAATGGTCTTCGTCAGCTGACGCTCGATGCTGCCTCCGAGCTGCTCCGTGTAAGGGGAACGAAAGCTCGGCGCAACCTGCACAGTGGTGTTCGAGCTCGAAGCGGGCGTCCCGCAGGTTGCCAGGTCTATGCTGCTCAACCCGGTTGTCGTAAAGCACGTTGGGTTCGTGATCGTGATCTGCGACTGGCTGTTCGCGGCGCCGCTCTGCCGCACGGCCGTCAGCAGATTCGAAAGTGCAAAACGGTCATAGAAGGTGCCGTAGCCCCCGCGCAAGACAGTCTTGGGCTGTGCGCCTTTTTTGTGTCCGTCGAGGGCATAGGCAAAGGCTGCGCGCGGCGCCCAGTCGTTGTGGTCTGCAATATGGTTTTGCGATTCCCAGCGAATTCCGCCTGAAACGGTCAGGAAGCGATTCACCTTCCAGTCGTCCTGCAGAAAAAGCGCGGCGTCGAAAACGTTGGCAATGGCCGGCAGTGGTCCGGTGGTGTAAGTCAGCTTATTCGGCGTTTGAGCCTGGTAATCGGCGAGGCTCGAAAAACTGAAAGTGCCGTTGAAATTCGAATTTGTGGAATTGGAATCGCGATTGTTGCGCAGCCGGGTACCAAACTTGAGGGCCTGCGCTCCGGCAGTCATGGTGGTCTCGTTCCACAACTCATAATGATCTTGATGATCCTCTGAGAATTGGCTGGAGGAACCTCCGCTGACGAAGTAGCTCGGTACTTGTATTTGTGGTGTCGAGCTGATTGAAGTGTCTGTTCCCGTATCGCGAAGATATTGGAATCGAGTTTCATTCACGATGTGATCGTTGATCACTTCGGCATCGCTTACCTGCAGAGTGTTTTCATACGATGTGGAAGCCGTGGCTTGAGACGGCAGGTCGGTCGTCCCGCCCAGCACACCACTTTCGCTGTCGCGCCAGAGCTGATAGCGCAGAGTCAGCGTATTCTTTTGTCCCAACTGCAAATCGATGCGTGGCGCCACGTTCGTTCGCACACGCGGGCTGTACACACCTCCAGTTTCAGTTCCCGAGGGAAGGGTGGCCGTGTAGATATAAGCATCCGAAGTGTTGCGTTGCTGGGCACTGAAGAAAAACGAAGCCCACTTCGACAATGCTCCGCTCAGCGATCCATTGAACTGGTAACTGTCGTAGGCGGGAACATTCGGCGTGAACGGGTTGCCGGTGTTGAAGGACTTGTCGTTGCCCATCGCGAAAAACTGCCCGTGCAGCTTATCCGTTCCCGGCTTGGTCAGAATCTCGATACGACCATAGCCGAGCTTGTCGAACTCCGCTGAAAACGGGTTCTGATTAATGCGTATTTCGCGGATCGCTGACTTCGGTGGCAACTGCCCGCCCGTAAAGCCATCGATATAAATCTGCCCGCCGTTTGGCCCAGCCGACGGGCCTGCCAGCGCCTGCAACTCATTCGATAGTTCATCGGGGTCATCGGAAAGAGCATCGAGATCCTTGCCCTTGATGACAACGGAATTGGCATTGCCACTCGCTTCCACGTTCACGGTCGGCGTGTCGTCCGTGACCACTACATTCTGCTGCGCGGCCTCGATGGCCATCGCCACGTCGACGCGCTTCACTTGTCCCGCGGTCACCTGAATGATCTGCGATTGAAACGGCGCAAAGCCTTCAGACGAAACCTGGACAAAATAGCCGCCCGGAGCGAGTCCACGCACCTCGTAGGCGCCGCTCGCGTCGGCCTTCACCGTCTTCACAGGAACGCCGTCTTTGTTGGCAATTGTCACTTGCGCGCCGGAGATCAGCGCTCCAGTCTGATCGGCCACATGTCCGTGCACTGTTACTGTGGCTGGTGCCTGCACCGTCGTCGGCGTCTGGGTTGCGGAAGCGGGCGGCGCTGCCGTTTGTCCGCTCGCCGCAAGCACCGAAGCCAGCGCGATAATCCATCCCATTAAAAGGCAAAAAAAGTTATGAGATCGCAAATACACCTCTCCCCAAAAGTTTTCAATCAATTTCCGTAGGTCTCTACTGAGCTTCCGCTTCGCCCCCGCCGCCCGATCCCATGCTCCAGTTCGAGAGCAGGTTGCGGCTTGCCT